>DASYBB010000226.1:0-51667 GCA_036501025.1 Streptosporangiaceae bacterium | reverse complement strand
GTGAGCTGCGGGAGCGGGCCGTGTTGATGGTGGCGGAGGTCCGGGCGGAGTACCCGTCCGAGTGGGCCGCGATCGGGGCGGTGGCCAGGAAACTCGCAATAGGCTCGGCGGAGACGCTGCGGAAGTGGGTACGGCAGGCGGAGATCGATGGGGGCGGCCGGCCAGGCGTGACCAGCCAGGAATCGGCGGATCTGCGGAAACTGCGGGCGGAGAATCGTGAATTGCGGCGGGCTAACGAAATACTGAAAGCGGCATCGATTTTCTTCGCGGCGGAGCTCGACCGCCCGCAGCGCTGATCGTCGAGTTTATCGACATGTACCGCGAGAGGTTCGGGGTCGAGCCGATCTGCGCCCAGCTCGCCGAGCTGGGCTGCAAATTCGCCCCGTCCGCCTATTACGAGGCGCGCGACCGGAAACCGTCGGCGCGGGCTGTCCGCGACGAGCAGCTCAAGGAGCTCATCGTGGCCGGGTATGACGAGAACTACCGGTGCTACGGGGCGCGGAAGATGTGGCTGCACCTGCGCCAGGCCGGCCATGAGGTGGCCCGGTGCACGGTCGAGCGGCTGATGAAGGTGCTCGGGCTGGCGGGCGCCCGGCGCGGCAAGGTCAAGCGCACGACCATCGCCGACCCGGCCGCGGCCCGGGCGAAGGACCTGGTCAGCCGCGACTTCGCCCCGCTGGCGCCGAACCGGCTGTGGGTCGCGGACTTCACGTACGTCTCGACGCAGGCCGGCTGGGTATATGTCGCATTCGTCATTGACGCCTATGCCCGGCGCATTCTCGGCTGGAAAGTATCGACATCCATGACCACCGACCTGGTCCTGGCTTCGATCAATCAGGCAATCTTCACCCGGAAACGCGAGGGTGTCAAGGATCTGGCCGGCCTCATTCATCACAACGATGCGGGTAGTCAGTATACGTCGGTGCGGTTCACAGACCGCCTCCTTGAGGAAGGGATCGACCCGTCGATCGGCACGGTCGGTGATGCGCACGACAATTCTCTGGCCGAGTCCATCAATGGCCTCTATAAGACGGAACTGATCAAGCCGCGGCGGCCATGGCGGAACGCAGCGCACGTATCGGCCGAGACCGCCAGCTACGTCGACTGGTTCAACAACAAGCGCCTCTACGAATACTGCGGCGACATTCCGCCGGCGAGATTGGAGCAAGTCTACTATTGCAATTGTGACAGTAATGAAGTAGCGTAATCATCATCAAAGCTGAGTCTCCGGACTCGCCGGGGCGATTCACGATGCACCTGTTCAGGCTATGCGACAACGGCTCGCCCTTGTCCCGCACAGTCCCGCGCTTTTGAAAGATGATCGCCTTCAGAAGCATCTCGAAACTGTGTGCGAGCATCATGATCACTGCGTGGTCGCGAGCGAGGGGTGACGGCCGGTTGAACAAGTTCGATGCTAAGTGTCAGAGACTCGACAGCGGTGTCCTTGAACATTGAGGCTTGACGTCGAAGTCGCACGTCGGACAGTCTGCACCAACCATCGCTGGCTTGGCCGCGCCATCCGGGTGCAGGGGCAGTCGGTCCAGGGGGCCGCCCCGAACCGGGCTCGCCGCACTGGCCCTACAAGTGGCCCTACATTGGCCCCCGTCTTGATGAACGTGCCGTCGTCGAGCTCGATCACGTCGGGGAGGGTGGCCGCGCCGTCCCAGCTATCCATCTCGCCCACAGACCTGCCCCCGCTCTCTTCGGCCCCGAAGCCAGGCTCACATGGCCGGCTGACAGTCAGGCCGAGAGCTACGCCAGGCGCGCAGCCAGACTTTCGCAGCGGCCAGCGCAGGATCGCCACATGCTCGGGGGAGCCAATGCGCGCAGACTGCCCCGGACCGTCCGCCACCCCACCGGATATTTGCGCAGGTGAGCGGCTCCCTGCCGGACTCCGCCGGACCTGCCCCGACCTCCCATACGTGGCTGGGGATCAAGTGGCCACGGGTGCGTTGGTTATGCCACTTGACAGGGCGGTGACAGGTGACGGTGCGATCCAGAACAGTCCTCTAGGACAGTCGCTTTCCAGGGGCGTGCCCGATCAGGGGCGCGGTCACGGGTACTAACGGTTTAGTCGCGGCTCGCTGCGTTGGCTGATCGCTCGCAGCGGGGCAGGAACGAACGGCCGGCGAAACGACCTGATGAGGAAGCGGTCGGCTGAACCCGGCCGGGGTTGCCAGGTTGGAGTCCTCCGTGACCGACCGCAGGTTCTTGCCGTGCACCTGCGCCCACTTGATCATGTCTGCGAGATCGCCAGGCTTGTGCACGAAGCGGCCTATGCACCAGAACACCAGCTCATCCCAGCTCTCGGGCGCCGCCAGCCACTTGCGCAGCTCGGGTCGCGGGTCGTTGCGCATAGACCGTGGCCGACACGTTCAGATCCTCAGCCCAGCCCGCGATCTCGTCGCCGCGCCTGAACGCCGATGCGGTGATGATCTCCCGCTGGCGGGCGGGGCTCGTGGTTGGGGCGGTCAGCTCCGATAACCTGATAACGCCCACAGCCCTCATGAGGACGGCCGTATACGAGAAGTCGCCCGAGCGGCGAGCGGCTACGGGTCATGCATTACTGAATTGCCGGGCCGCCGGGATCTTCATGACAATTTCTAATTGTCGACGCGGGCCGCCGGGCCGCTCGCACCGCCAAGCAGGCCCTACCGGCCGTCGCTCAGCCCGACGGCGCGCACCGGACGGCCCCGCCGATCGGTGATGTACCGCTACGTACTGCGCGCTGCACTTTCCGGCGTTAGCGATGCGAAAGAGCTGTGTCGCGGCCTCGTCCTTCCCGGCGCGCGAGTTACTGTCGCGACTTACCTCCAGAGCGGAGAGTTTCAGAGCATCAGGCCTGGCCGTGGATGACCGTCCCCACGGATGAGGTCTGCGGGCAGAACGCCGGCCGGAGATGCATCCGCAGGGGAAGGAGAAGATACCTCAGCCTCTGAGCTGTCTTTCTCGGGTGGTTCGCGCAGCGGCGATAGTGCTGCGGTAAGCGCGGCCGCCGCGAAAACGATGATCACTCCGATGAGCGTGCCGCGATCACCGATCAGCCCCACGACGAAGCCGGCCACGAGAGCTCCCAGCGCGGCCATCGTCCGATTGACCGAGCGCCTGGTGGCGTTCACCCGGCCGAGCAGCTCATCGGGCGTCAGTGCCTGCCAGTAGCCCATCTCATTTGAGTTCTCGATGCCAGCGGCGAGTCCCTGAAGGGGCAGGGCAACGAACAGGAGCGCATCACCGACGGCAGTTCGAGGGGCGACAGCCACCAGCAGCCAGACGACCGGGTACGCCACGCGCACCAGGATGATCGCCCGCCCTGACCCGAGCCGGGCGCCGATCCGGGGCGCGACCGACGCGCCCACCAGGCTGGCGACACCGAAGACCGCCAGCAGCAGCCCGTAGGTGTAGGCGGTGAACCCGAGGAACCGCAGGGCGAACAGGGAGAGGACGGTCATCGCGGCGCCATTGGCGAGGAACCAGACGTGCGTCGACGCCGCCAGCGGGCCGAGCGTGCGGTGGCGGTACGTGCGGTGCAGGCCGTCGCGGATCTCGGCGCGAAGATTGCGGGTGCGGGGGTCAGGCCGGGGCTCGTCCACCCGGAGGCTCGCGTTGAGGGCGGCGTCGACGAGGTAGCTGATCGCGTCGACGCTGATCGCCACCGGGGCTCCCAGCAGCCCGACGAGTCCGCCTCCGATGGCCGGTCCAAGTGTCTGAGCAGCGGCGTCGCTCTGATCGAGCCGCGCGTTGGCCGAAACCAGTTTCGCTCGGGGCACCAGGCGCGGAAGCAGCGACTGGGTCGCAGCGAACCCGAAGACGGAGAATGCGCCGAACAGCAGCAGGGCGATGACCAGCATCCAGATCTGCAGCACGCCGGTCAGCCACAGGACCGGGATGGCACCCAGGGAGAGAGCACGGCCCACGCTCGCCCATACCAGTATGGGTCGGCGGCGCCACCGGTCGGTGTACACCCCGGCGATGAGCCCGAGCACCGCATAGGGCACGAACTGAGCGGCGTTCACGACACCGACTTCGAATGGTTTCGCGTGGAGCAGATTGACCACCAGGATGGGCATCGCGACCGCGGTCACCGCTGTCCCGAAGGAACTGATCGTGGCAGCCGTCCAGTACCGAGCGAACAAAGAGCGAGAACGCCCAGCGGGAGCATCTGCCATCAGCCCGCTCCTCCATACCGCTGCTCGGCAGTAGCCGAGCAATCATGCCGCCGAACAACCAGCGTCAGCTCACCGACCCGTATGTCGGCCATCGAAGCCACACAGCAATCGGGCACAGCTAAGACGGTAGTCCGCGAGTCACGCTGCCCAGCCGCCAGGGCAGTGCGGCACGCCCAGATGGCCAGCAACGACCGATGCCCGCCAGTTCATGTCGAGGGGCGCTACAGCGAGACGATGAGCTGTGTGAACCGGTGGATGGATCGGCTTTCGATCTGGCAGTTCGCCCTCGTCTGGGCTAGCGCTCTCGGCGCGGGCTTTGTGATCGTAGGTTGCATCAGCCTGTGGGCTATCGGTCGTCTCAAACTGTCCTTCCTTCTCGGATACGGCGCTGTATACATCGCCGGGACCACTACCGCCGCGACCTGGGACAGGCAGCGGCGGCTCCGACGTATCGCTGA
The DNA here is from genome assembly GCA_036501025.1 of Streptosporangiaceae bacterium. GTDB lineage: Bacteria > Actinomycetota > Actinomycetes > Streptosporangiales > Streptosporangiaceae > DASUBV01. The sequence goes on along the minus strand of DASYBB010000226.1, from coordinate 47,043 downwards.
GCGGGCCGCAGGACCAGCTGGGCGGGGACTGGTTGCGGTCCGCCCCGCACCCGCAAGGGCGGTGAGGCGGATTCCTGGGCTTCCTGGACTCTCCCGACGCGGTCGCGCTTACTTCGGTGGACCACCTGGCAGTCGGGGCAGCGGGGGCATTCCTGGGCCGCGCGGTGATGTCCGTGTCGCAGTCTTCGCAGATCCTGGCCAGCGCATAAAACCTGCCCACTTCGGGGTCACGCTGGATGAGTCCCGCGGCTCAGCCGAGTACAACTACCGGTCCAGGGCCGAGTTCGAGGCGAAGGGCGAGGACTTCTTCAGCTCGGCCCAGCCGTTCGAGATGCCCGGCCAGAGCTGCTTCCTCCAGGCCGACGGCCGGGTGTTCCACACCTACTCGCAGTACGCGAGGGGCCTGGAGTGCACGGGCGGCTCGTATTACTTCCTCGACCTCACCGCCCTCGGCCGCCAGGAGGAGTGGGAGGAGCCCACGGGGCGCAGTGCGTCGGTCCGGTCAAACATGCCGGACTTCTCGGCCTGACCCGCCCGCGCCGGCCAGCGCCGTCGGGTGCACCCGCGGCCGGTACCCGGCCGCGATGGCCGCGATGATCGACGGCGGCGTCAGGACCTCCACCTCGGTGCCCGCGCCGGCCGGTTCGGGAGGCCCGTAGCCGTCCCACGACCAGGGCCGCACCGCCCCGCCGAGCCAGAGCCCGATCCGGCCGCCGGCCCGGATCATGACGCCGCCGGGCAGCCCGCCGGCCCGCATCCGGCGGGTGCGCTGGCGGCGCTGCCGGTCGACCCGCTCGGCGTGCAGGGCCGGGTCCATCTGCCGGGCCAGCGGCGGCCCGCCGAGGCCCGCCGCGGCCTGCCACGCCGCGGTGAAGTCGGTGTAGTCCGCGCGCCGGCAGTACGCGCACGGCCGGTGCCCCGCGGCCAGCGCGGTGGCCTCGTCGAGGAAGAACAGGGCCGTCCACCGCCCCGGCGGCATCGGGTCGCGGCGGCGGCCGCGCCAGTCCAGCACGCAGCAGATCCACAGCTGGGACCGCCACCGGGTGACGCCCAGCTCCCGGCCCTGGCCGTGCAGGCAGCCGCGGTTGCCCATCATCAGGCCGCGGCCGGGGTCGGCCACGATCTCGCCGGTCGGCAGCACTCGGTTCTGCAGGGGCATGACTCCATCTTCGGCGAGCCCACCGACAGTTGGCCCCGCCGTGCACCTTAAGTAATCAAGTGATTACGCTAAGAAGGGAGACGTCCAGGCGAGGCAGGTGCGCGATGAGACTAGTCATCATCGCCCTGGCAGCGGGAACGCTGGGGCTCGCGGCGTGCGGCACGACGGTGGCCCAGGCCCCGGCCGCCCCGACCGTGACCAGGACGGCGACCCCGCCCCCGAGTACGCCGGCCCCGAGTACGCCGGCCCCGTCAGGGAGCCCGGCGACCTCGGCCCCGCAGTCCGATCCGAACGTCACCGACCCGTGGGCGGTCGTGTCGGCCTATTACGGCGATATCGAGTCGGGCGCGTACCCGCAGGCGTGGGCCCTGCTCAGCTCGGGCGCGGTCACCGGCCAGACCTACCAGCAGTTCGTCGCCGGGTTCTCCTGCACCGGCCGCCAGCAGCTCACCGAGCAGGGCACATCCGGCGACCAGGTCAGCTTCGCGCTGGCCGCCGCCGACCGCTGCACCGGCGCGGTGCAGCACTTCAGCGGCACCGACACCGTCTCCGGCGGCAAGATCGTCGCGGCCCACGTCACGCAGACGGGCTAATCTCCGCGGCCAGCAGCGCGCCGAGTTCCCAGCACGCCTCGAGGTCGGGCTTGCCGGGCGGCCCGGTGACCACGGCCGGCGGCCGGACCGCGCGCCACTGCAGGCCGGTGGTGATCGACTCCACCGCCCGCACGGCGCCGGTCGTGTCCAGGTTCCCGTGCACGTACAGCGCGAACGGCCGCCGCCGGGTGGCCTCCAGGCACGGGTAGTAGATCCCGTCGAAGAAGTGCTTGAGCGCGCCCGACATGTACCCGATGTTGGCCGGGGTGCCGAGCAGGTACCCGTCGGCTTCCAGCACGTCGGCCGCACCGCAGGTCAGGGCGGGCCGGACGACGACCTCGACGCCCTCGATCTCGTCGGTCCGCGCGCCGCTGACCGCCGCCTCGAACATCTCCTGCAGGGCGGGCGACGGCGTGTGATGGACGACCAGCAGCCTGGACACCAGACGAGCCTAGACCCCGGCCAGCCGCAGCACTGCGGTCGTCCCCGCCGCGATCAGGACCACCAGGAAGAACGGGGCCTTGCGCCACGCCGCCGTTCCGCCCGCCAGCACGCCCAGCGGGCGGGCCGCGCCCGCCAGGTGCGGCCCGGAGGTCAGCGCGGTCGTGGTGACGAGCGCGGCGAGCAGCACGACGGCTGCGGTCTCCAGCAGTTCCTGCGTCTCCGCCGAGACACTGACCCGGGCGCGCAGCAGCGGCCCGGCCAGCCGGAACGCGAACGTGCCCGCCGCCAGGGCCAGCGCCGCGCCGGCCAGGGCCAGCTGATGGCCCATCACGCCGCCCGCCGCGGGGCGGAGCGTCGGCGCAGGGCCACCCCGGCCAGGGCCAGCAGCACCGGCAGCCCGGCGGGCAGGAACGGCGCCGTCGCCAGCGCGATGGCCGCGCCGGCCAGCGCCGCCCGCCGCAGCCCGCCGTCCCGCAGCGCCGGCCAGATCAGGGCCAGCGTCGCGGCCGGGAACACCGCGTCCAGCCCGAGCGCGCCGGTGCCGTGCGCGGCCTGGCCGATGAGCGCCCCGGCCAGGGCGCCGCCCGGCCAGCAGACCGCGATCCCGGCGCCCGCCGCCCAGTACGCGGCCCGCTTGCGGGCCAGGTCGGGCTGGGCCAGGGCCAGCACGACGGACTCGTCGTTCATCAGGTGGGTCCCGGCGAGGCGGCGCCAGCCCGGCTGGATGACGTCGGGGATGGCCAGGCCGTAGGTCAGGTGCCGGGCGTTGACCAGCAGCCCGGCGGCGACGGCCGCGATCGGGCTGCCGCCCGCGGCGATGATGCCGATGAACAGGAACTCCGACGACGCCGCCAGCACCAGCGCGGCGGTCAGCACCGGCACCCACAGCGGGAAGCCGGCGCTCACCGCGACCGCGCCGTAGGAGACGCCGACGACCCCGACGGACAGGCAGATCACCGTGATGCCGCGGACCAGGTCCCGGTCAAGGGTTCTCCATATCGAACGCATGAAGGTTATATTGAACACGCCCGCGGTCGTTCGTCAAGCCGAACGGAAGGTCATTGAAAAGAACCCGTGCTGGAATGGGGTCATGACCGACGACGCCGTGCCCCTGGCCAAGGCATCCATGGACGTGATCGCGGACTCGCTGCGCCGGGAGCGGCGCCGGACCGGGCTGAGCCTGAGCGAGGTGGCCCGCCGCGCGGGGGTCTCCAAGTCCACGCTGTCGCAGCTCGAATCGGGGGCCGGCAACCCGAGCCTGGAGACGCTGTGGGCGCTGGCCGTGACCCTCGACGTCCCGTTCTCGCGGCTGGTCGACCCGCCCCGGCCCCGGCCCCAGCTGATCCGGGCCGGGGACGGCCCGGAGGTCGCGGCGGCCGACGCCGACTACCGGGCCACGCTGCTGGCCGCCTGCCCGCCCGGCGCCCGCCGCGACATCTACGGCATCGCCGCCGAGCCGGGCAGCCAGCGCACCTCGGAGCCGCACCTGCGCGGCGTGATCGAGCACGTCATCGTCAGCGCGGGCCGGGCGATGGTCGGCGTCGAGAGCGAGCCGCTGGAGGTGGGGCCGGGCGACTACACCGCCTACCCGGCCGACGTCCGGCACATCTTCCGGGCGCTGGAGTCCGGCACGCGGGCCGTCCTGATCTCCGAGAACGCCTGAGCCGCCGCCCGGCTAGCGGCGGCGGTCCTGGTAGTGCGCGTGGTCGTGGCGGACCCGCTCGGCGAGCCGGGTGACCTCGGCCGCCGGGACGTCCGCGGGCGCGGCGCGGACCAGGGCGAGCAGCTCCGGGACCGAGGCGGCGAGGCCGACGTCCGGGCGGTCGCAGCGCCCGAAGCGCGCGCTGGGGTGCGTGAGCAGGACCACGGGCCGCACCGGCACCTGATGGCCGCGGGAGCGCAGGAACTGCTCGAGCAGGCCGGCCGGCTCGGTGAGCTGCGTGCTCGGCGACCGCCCGCGCGCGTCCGTCATGTCCTCCCGCCCGCGGCGCTGGCCGGACCGGTCGTAGCGGTCCACCCACCACCGGTCGCCGTCGCAGCCGACCGTCCCGTTGTAGTACTTGACCTCGATCGCGAACAGCCCCCGCGGACCGATCAGCACCAGGTCGATCTCGCCGCGCCGGTTGCGGTAGCCGCGCAGCAGCGTCCACTCGTCGCCGAGCGCCCGGCCGAGCCCGGCGGCGGCCAGCCGCTCGCCGTGCACGCCCGCCGCCAGGCTGGCTTCCCGGTCGCTCACGGGACCGCCCGCGGCCCGCGGGGCCGCCGGGGCCTGCCGCCGCGCCCGGCGCACCGCGAGCACGCCGCGCAGCCACGCACCCCAGCGGTGCTGGGCCCGGGCGGTGTCGCGGGCCCGGCGGGCGGCGGCGACGCGCCCGGCGTGCCGGGCCAGCGCGGCCTCGTGCCGCTGGCGCTCCGGGCCCGAGCCCGCCGTGCGGAGTTGCCGCTCGTCCCGGAGCATGTCCCCGGGATGGTCTGACAGTTCCACGACCCGCACGCGCTCACCGTAACCGGGTGGCGGCCGGGCGGCTATATCCAATCTGTCCGGAATTAGGGTGGGGGCGTGCTGATGAACCCCGTCTCCCGCATCGCGGCCCTCGCGGCTGACCGCGCCCTCGGCCTGCCCCTGCGGGCGACGCCGTATGAGCTGCGGCCCGACGTGCCGGTCCCGATGCCGGACGGGGTGGTCCTGCTCGGGGATCACTACCGGCCGCTGCGGCCGGCCGGCCCGCTGCCGGTCGTGCTGATCCGCTCGCCCTACGGCCGGGCCGGCCTGACCGGCCTGGTGTTCGCCGCCCCGCTGGCGCGCCGCGGGTTCCAGGTGTTCATCCAGAGCACGCGCGGGACGTTCGGCTCCGGCGGCCAGTTCCGGCCGTTCCTGCCCGAACGCGAGGACGGCCTGGCCACGGTCGCCTGGCTGCGCGACCAGCCCTGGTGCGACGGCCGGGTGGCCATGGTCGGCGCCAGCTACCTCGGGCACACCCAGTGGGCCGTCGCGCCGTACGTCGACCCGCCGCTCAGCTCTGTCTCGCTCAACGTCACCTCGGCCAACTTCAGCTCGATGTTCTACGCGCACGGCGCGCCGAGCCTGGCCAACACGCTGAACTGGACCGCGCTCATCGGCAGGCAGGAGCAGCGGCGGCTCGGCTTCCTGCCCGCGCCCGGCCAGCAGGCCCGGATGCTGCGGGCCGCCCGGCGGGTCCCGCTCCAGGCCGCCGACGTCGGGGTGGCGGGCGCGCCGGTCGCGTTCTGGCGCGACTTCGTGCAGCACGAGGCGCCGGGCGACAAGTTCTGGGCCGCCATCGACCACGACGGCGGCGACCTGACGCGGCTGCCGCCGGTCAGCATGGTGACCGGATGGTGGGACCTGTTCCTGACCGGGCAGCTGCGCGATTTCAGGGCGATCCGCGCCGCGGGCGTTCCGGCCCGCATCACGATCGGGCCGTGGCTGCACGGCGAGCCCGCCGAGCTGAGGGAAGCCACCCAGCAGGACATCGCCTGGCTCGACCACCACCTGCGCGGCGGCCCGGCGCCGTCCGGCGCGCCCGTGCGCGCCTATCTCCAGAATGGCAGCCTCCAGGAGGCCGGCCTCCCGGCGGCCGGCACCTGGCTGGAGTTCCCGGACTGGCCGCCCCCCGCCGCGGTGAGCACGCCGTTCTACCTGCGGGCCGGGGGCGGCCTGAGCCGTGACCCGGAGCCGGGCGCAGCGGCGCCCGGCACCTTCGTCTACGACCCGCGGGACCCGACGCCGTCACTCGGCGGACCGCTCCTGCAGCCGCCCGGCAAGCAGGTCGACAACGCGCCGCTCGAGGCCCGGCCCGACGTGCTCGTCTTCACCAGCGAGCCACTGCCCGCCGACCTGGACCTGGCCGGGCCGGTGAGCGCGCGGGTGTTCGTCCGGGCCGGCCGCCGGCACGCCGACGTCTTCGTCCGGGTCTGCGACGTCGACGACCAGGGCGTGTCCCGGAACATCGTCGACGGCATCCGCCGGCTCAGCCCGCAGACCGTCCCGGCCGACGACGTGCGGGTCGGCGACGACGGGATCCTGGCCGTCGAGGTGGAGCTGTTCCCGACCGCGTACCGGATCCGGGCCGGCCACCGGGTCCGCGTTCAGGTGAGCGGCGGAGCGTTCCCCCGATTTGCTCGTAATCTGGGGACGGCGGAGCCGATGGCCTCCGCGACCAGGGGACTGCGGGGCCGTTTCGACATCCACCACGACGCCGCCCACCCGGCGTGCGTCCGGCTGCCGGTGCTGCCCCCCGCCGGGCGCGCTTAGGCCTGGCCGATGTTGACCAGCCAGGGGACGCCGAAGCCGTCGACGCACATGCCGAACTCGTCGCCCCAGGACTGCTTGGACAGCGGCATCGTGGTCGACCCGCTGGCGGCCAGCTTCTCGAAGTAGCTCCGCAGGTCAGCCGCGGAGCCGGCGTCGCCGCTCAGGCTGTTGGAGAAGCCCGACGGGGCGTGGTACTCCATGTCGCTGGTGACGTCGGCGGCCATGATCGTGTAGCCCGCGTCGGTCTGCAGCATGCCGTGCATGATCCGGTCGGCGTCCGGCCCGGTGCTCCCGAAGCTCGCGAACGTGTTCAGGTCGAGGCTGCCGCCGAACACGGTGGCGTAGAACTCGAGGGCCTGGCGGGCGTTGCCGTTGAAGTTGAGGTAGGGGTTCAGCTGCGAGCTCATGATTCCGGTTCCTCCTTCGGCCGTGCGCAGGACGCTACTGAGGGTGAGCGTCTGGCAAGGAGGCGAGCGTAACAGGGGGGTATGACGGCGGCTTGGAGATCGCGTGCTGTTCACCCAGGCGGGTCGTCGAGCTCGAGGCGGCGCCGCCGGGTGATCATCCACCAGGCGGCCCAGACCATGACGGCGGCCTGGGACGCGACATAGATCACGACGGCGCTGGCGATGGCCCAGATCCAGCTGCCCGCGATCAGGCCGGCGGCGGAACCGGCCAGGATCGTGACGAGGACGGCGCACGCCTGGACGAGCAGGATCCGGCGGAAAGGCGGCACGTCGCTCGCGGCTCCAGCACTGTCGGGGGTGGCTCGGCGCTCCTGACCATTACTACCGGAACCCGTGACCGGGCAGCGAACGGGCGGCCGGCGGCAGGGCGGGCGGCCCGTGGCTGCGGGTGAGCGTCACGCCGGGCCGGGGCGCGGACGGTGTCGGCGCGGACCGGGCGGGCGCGGACCGGGCGGCGCGGCTGCTGAGCGCAGCCGACGAGCGGGGGCTGCTGGATGTGCGCACCGGCGCCGGCTCTGACCTGGCTGGGCTGGTCGTCAGCGTCGGGGACCCGGACGGCGGCGAGCCCGCGGCCGACGTCCGCCTGGTCGCCGATGCGTCGCTGGCCGAGCAGGTGGGCCGCCTGTGGGCGGACCGGGCCGGCCCGTTCGCGCGGCGGCTGGCCCGGATCGACCGCGTCCCGGCCGGCCCGGCCGTGCTGGCCGGCCACGACCGACGGAGGCCCGGCGGCCGTGGGCGAGGGGATCCGCCTGGGCTGCTCGCACCGCGCCCGAGCGCGCCCCCGCGTGGCCGTGGGCGGGCGTGGGCGGGCGTCGCGAATGGCGGTGCGGATTGATCCTGAATTCGATCATGTATTCGGATGACGGCAAAGAATGTCAGTGGGGGTAGCTATGCTTATCGAAAGGCTTGAGCAAGCAATCCTTCACGGGTTGGCCGACATCTGACGTCTGGGCAGGAGGTGCACCGATGGCAGCCGAAGCTAGCCCGTCAGTCCCCGATGGCGAGCCAGAGCCGGATCGGTGTGATGGTCCCGCCGTCCCGGGCGGCGGGCCGGAGCCCGGTCCGGCCAGGGCCGGAGAGTCCGCTGGCATTCAGTGGATCGACGGCTCGGAGGATGTGGACGCGCCGCGGGACGGGATGCGGTGGTCGTGGGAGCTGGATCTCGGGGAGCTGCTGTCAGCGGCCGGGTTAGTGCAGGCCGGGGCGCCGGGTGAGCTGGATGATGTCGATCAGGATGCGTCCCTGGCGGCGGAGCAGGAGCTGATCGAGGCTGCGGGCGGCCGGGAGCGGGGCCGGGACCTCACGGGGCAGCTGGCCGAGCACCTGCCCGCCGGGCCGGGGCTCGCGGCGTGGCTGGCGGCCGGGCCGGCGGGGGAGTGGAGCGACTGGGACCTTCCGGGAGTGGCGGCGGCGTTCCGCCGGGTGGCGTCGTGGGCGCAGGCGGGGGAGCTCGCGGCGGTGGCAGCGATCGCGTCGCGCACGGCCGAGCGGGACCCGAAGATGGGCACGGGCGAGGACGGGCGCCCGGCAGGCCTGGCGCCGTCGGCGGTGGCCGAGGTGTCGCTGGCGCTCTCGATGTCGCACGTCGGGGCGTCGTGGTGGGCGAGCCTCGGGGTCACCCTGCAGTGGCGGCTGGCCGCGACAGGGGCGGCGCTGGCGGCCGGGACCATTGACGTCTCGCGGGCGCGGCTGATCAGCGAGGCCACGGCGGTGCTGTCAGATGAGCTGGCGCAGGAGGTCGAAGCCAGGGTGCTGCCGGACGCGGGGGACCAGACGACGGGCCAGCTGCGGGCGGCGCTGCGTCGGGCCGTGATCGCCGTGGATCCGCGAGGGGCCGATGACCGGCGGCGCGACGCGGAGCTCCAGGCGGATGTGCGGCTGTACCCCGACGAGTCAAGGACGTCGACGCTGGCCGCGACGGGGCTCCCGTCGGTGCACGGGGCGGCGATGATGGCGCGGCTGACCGCGCTGGCGCGAGGACTGCGGGCGGGCGGTGCCGGCGGGCCGCTGGGCCTGCTCAAGGCGTACGCGCTGACCGGGCTGGTCCTGGGGACGATGCCGCTGATCCCGCCCGGCCCGGGGGCGCCGGCCGATCCGGGTCCCGACGATCCGCCCGATCCCGGGCCTGGTGCCCCGCCGGGCATGCCCGGCAGCGGGCCGCCGCGGCCGCCGGGGGGCGGGCAGCGCACCCCGCGACCGGGCCCGGCCAGGCCGGGAGGGTCATCAAAGTCCAGTCCCGACCATGACAAGGCCGCAGGACGCGGCGGCTCAGCGGAGCCCGAGGGGCAGCGCGACCGGGCTCAGCATGATGAGCCTGGCGAGCTGGCTGATCCGGATGGGTCGTGGCGGGATGTCCCGCCGCCCGGCGATGCGGACATGCCGCCGCCGGGCGGCGAGCCGGCCGCGGATCCGTGGGTCGCGCCGGAGTACGACCCCTATGACATCGACAGGCTCGCGGAGGACCCGGCTCCGGCGTGGCCCCCGCTCCCCACCACGGTGACCCAGATCCCGCCGCTCTACGGCACGCCGCCGCCTGGAGCCCGGCCGCCGCGCGCCGGGCCACCTGGGACGGGGCCGCCGGGCGCCGGGCCGGTCGGCATCGGCCCGCCGGGCGCCTGGCCGCTGGCGCCGCCCGGCCCGGTGCCCGATGGCGGTCGGCCGCCGCCCGGCCGGCTCGATCTCACTATGAGCTGGCTTGCCCTGACCGGGCAGTCCGATACCGGCGTGACCCTCGGTCGGATCGGTGCCATCACCGCGGCCCAGGGCTTGCCGCTCGCCGTCACGGCGGCCGGCGACCCGCGCGCCGCCTGGCGTGTCATCCTCACCGGCCCCGACGGCCGTGCCCTGGCCGTCGAGCGCGTCCGCCGGCCTCGCGGTACAGGCCCGGAGGCGCGGGCGCCCGGCGTGACCGGCCGCGTCACCGTTACCTTTCCCGTCGGCGCCCTCGGCCAGGCACCGCCGACAACCAGCGGCGGCACCGCGCCGGGCTGCCCGGGCAGCGGCATCCTGATGGCCACCTGGCGCGCTGCCAGCCGCGCCGCGGCCAAGGCCGAAGCGACGCGGGCCGCCGACGCCGCGGCGGGTGGCTGCGCCCATGCCGCCGCCGCGCCGGGCTACCGCCCGCCGCCCCGCATCCGCGAGCACGTCGCGGCCCGTGACCAGACCTGCCGCCAGCCCACCTGCCGGCAGCCGGCGCACCATGCGGACATCGACCACACGATCCCCTACGACCAGGGTGGCCTGACCTGCACGTGCAACACCGGGCCCAGGTGCCGGACCCACCATCAGATCAAGCAGGAGCCCGGCTGGAAACTCACCCAGCCCCAGCCGGGGACCTTCCGTCTCACGACTCCGGCCGGGCGCACCTATATCACCTACCCGGACGAGTACCCCGCCTAGTACGCCAGATGATCACTGGCCTGGCCCGCCGGACTGATGATCGTTAGGGTCTGACCATGACAAACGAGTCGCTGGCCCTCGTGGATCATCATGTTCACGGCGCCGCGGCCGGGCCGCTCGACGGGCCGGCCATCGAGTGGATGCTGACGGAGGCGGCCGCGCCGGCGCCGCCCGGCACGACGATGTGGGACACGCCGCTGGGCTTCGCGATCCGCCGCTGGTGCGCGCCGCTGCTCGACCTGGAGGCATCCGTGCCCGCCGCGCAGTACGTGGCGCGCCGCGCGGAGCTCGGGCCGGACGAGGTGAACCGCCGGTTCCTGATGGCGGCGCGGGTGGACGCCTGGCTGGTCGACACGGGTTACCTCACCGATCAGGTGATGACGCCGGGGCAGCTGGCCACGGCGAGCGGCGCCACGGCGCTGGAGATCGTGCGGCTGGAGGCGCTGGCCGAGCGGGTCGTGGTGGCGGGCGGCGGCGCGGCCGGGTTCGGGGACGCCTTCGCCGCGGCGCTGGACGCGGCCTTCGCGGGCGGAGCGGTCGGGCTCAAGTCCATCGTCGCCTACCGGTACGGCCTGGACTTCGACCCCGCCGAGCCGACCGACGCTCAGGTCACGGGTGCCGCCGGGCGCTGGCTGGCCGCGATCGACGCCGATCCGGCGGCCATCCGGCTGTCGGATCCGGTGCTGCTGCGCCACGTCATCTGGGCGGGCATGCGGACCGGGCGGCCGCTCCAGTTCCACGTGGGCCTCGGCGACCCGGACGCCCGGCTGCACCGTGCCGACCCCAGCCACCTGCACGAGTTCCTGATCGCCACGCAGGGGATCGGGACGCCGGTCATGCTCCTGCACTGCTACCCGTACCACCGGCAGGCGGCCTGCCTGGCCAACGTGTTCCCGCACGTGTACCTGGACGTCGGCGAGGCGCTCAACCACGTCGGGGCCAGCTCGGCCGCGGTGCTGGCCGAGGCGCTGGAGGTCGCGCCGTTCCACAAGCAGCTGTACTCCTCCGATGCCTACGGCCTGGCCGAGCTGCATTACCTCGGGGCGGCCGGGTTCCGGCGGGACCTGGACCGGGTGATCGGCGGATTCGTCGCGGACGGCGCCTGGTCGCGGGGCGACGGCGAGCGGGTGGCCCGGCTCATCGGCGCCGAGAACGCGCGCCGGGTCTACGGGCTGGCCGGGGCATGAGCGATCGGGCGCTGACCGCCGCGGAGATCGAGGCGCTGCGCGGGAAGCTCGACGCGGGGCTGGCCGCCGAGCTGGACGCCGCGGTCCGCCTCCGGCACGAGCTGCACGCGGCGCCGGACCTGTCCGGGGCCGAGGGACCCACGGCCGCGGCGGTGGCGGCAGCGCTCGGCGATCCGGACGCGCCGCAGGTCGCGGGCACGGGACGGGTGCTGCGGATCGGGCCGGCCACGGGGCCGTCGGTGGCCGTCCGCGGCGAGCTGGACGCGCTCCCGGTGACCGAGCAGACCGGCGTGGCCTGGGCGGCGCCGGCCGGGACCATGCACGCCTGCGGCCATGACGTGCACCTGGCCGCGCTGACCGCGCTCGGCCGCGCGGCACGGGCAGTCGAGCTGCCGCTTGCCCTGCTGGCCGTGCTCCAGCCCCGGGAGGAGACCTTCCCCTCCGGAGCGCTGGACATCGTCGGGTCGGGCGTGCTCCAGGACCACCGGGTCCGCGCCGTCATCGGCGTGCACCTGCAGCACGCGCTGCCGTCGGGCACGATCGGGGCTGCCACCGGGCCGGTCAACGCGGCGTCGGACGAGCTGGAGATCACCGTGACCGGCACCGCCGGGCACGCGGGCTACCCGCACCTGGCCGTCAACCCGGTTCCGGCGCTGTGCGCCGCGGTGCTCGCGCTGCAGCAGGCGGCCAGCCGCCTCACCGACCCGACGCATACCGTGGCGCTGTCGGTCGGCGCGGTGACGGCGGGCCGCGCGGCCAACGTGATCCCGGAGACGGCGACGGCGCTGGGCTCCCTGCGGACGTTCGACGAGGCCGACCGGTCCCGGCTGCACCTGGCGCTGGCGGAGATCGTGGCCAGCACCTGCGGCGGCTATGGCTGCCGCGGCGAGCTGAAGATCACTCTCGGCGAGCCGCCGCTGGTCAACGACCCGGCGCTGACCACCGCGAGCTGGCCGTGGCTGAGCCGGGCCGGGTTCGCGGTGGCGGACGACTTCCGGTCGTGCGGCGCCGATGACTTCTCCTACTACTCGCAGTGCGCGCCCGCGCTGATGCTGTTCACCGGGACGCCCGGCACGCTGACGCTGCATCACCCGAAGTTCCTGCCGCCCGATGAGATGGTGGGGGCGGTGGCCCGGGCGATGCTGGCCGGCTACCTGGGCGCGCTGGCGCTGGCCGGCTGACCCGCGCTGGACAACCCGGTTCCGCTGCACCTGAAGCTCGGCGGCGCATCGCAGCTGGCGATCGACTGCGCCGCCACGCACGGCGCCACCGACGCGCCGGTGTCGATGGACATCGCGTCCGGCAACGCGGTGCTCGCCTCGTCCTGAGCCGGCGCCCGGTGCCGCCCGCCCGGGCGGCACCGGGCACGGGGCGGGCGGCGCGAGTTTGCCCGGGTCGCGGCCGGGCACCTGCGATCGAGCGTTGCCGCCCGAAAGGCAGGACCAAGCATGCGATCAACGACCTCCGCGCGCGTGGCCGGACGGACCCGGCGGACCCCCGCCCGTGCCCGGCACACCCCGGCCCGGGCACGGCGCGCAGCTGACAGCCCGGTTATGCGCGGGCTGGCCCGGGCCGGCCTGGTCGCCCGCGGCATCATCTACCTGCTGATCGGCCTGGTGGCGGTCCTGGTCGCCCTCGGCCGCAGCAGCCAGCAGGCCGACCAGCAAGGCGCCCTGCAGCTGCTCGCGGGCAAGCCGTACGGCCTGGTCGCGCTCGTGCTGCTCGGCATCGGCTTCGCGGGCTACGCCCTGTGGCGGCTCAGCGAGGCCGCGTTCGGCGTGACCGGCGACCGCCGCGGCGCCGGGCCGCGGCTGAAGTCGCTGGCCCGCGCGGTGATCTACGCCTTCTTCGCCTTCCTGACGTTCGAGGTGATCGCCGGCCGGGCGACCGGCAGCCAGACGCAGAAGCAGCAGGACATCACCGCGACGGTCATGCAGCACGCGGGCGGGCGGTGGCTGGTCGGCATCGCCGGGCTGATCGTGGTCATCTGCGGCCTGGTCCTCGTCCTGGAGGGCATCCGGCGCAAGTTCATGAAGTACCTGAACACCGCGCAGATGAGCCGCCGGACGCGCAAGGTCGTGGAGATCCTCGGCGTCGTCGGGACCATCGCCCGGGGCGTGGTGTTCGGGATCGCCGGCATCCTCGTCGTCGACGCGGCCGCCACGCATAACGCCGGCCAGTCGGGCGGCATCGACAAGGCGCTGCTCACGCTGCGGGCGCAGCCGTTCGGCGAGTTCCTGCTGGGGCTCGCCGCGGCCGGCCTGATCGTGTTCGGGATCTACGGGCTGTGCGAGGCCCGCTGGCGGAAGGTATAGCGCCGATGGCAACGGTGGCCGTGGTCGCGCACGCGAAGAAGACGCTGGGCGGCGGCCTGCCCGAACTGCGCGCGGAACTGGCCCGCAGCGGATTCGCCGACCCGCTGTGGTACGAGGTGCCCAAGAGTCGCAAGGCGCCCAAGTACGCGCGCCGGGCGCTGGCCGAGGGGGCCGACGTGATCTTCGTGTGGGGCGGTGACGGGACGGTCCAGCGCGTCATCGACGCCGTGGCCGGGACGAAGGCGGTGCTGGCCATCCTGCCCGCCGGGACGGCGAACCTGCTGGCCGCCAACCTCGGGATCCCCGGCGACCTGGCCGCCGCGGTGCGGGTCGGGCTGGCCGGGGAGCGCCGCCCGCTCGACACCGGCTCGGTGAACGGCGAGCATTTCGCGGTGATGGCGGGGGCCGGCCTGGACGCCCGCATGATCGCCGAGGCCGACCGCGGGATGAAAGACAGCCTGGGCCGGGCCGCCTACCTCTACACCGGCGCCCGCAACCTGCGGGCCCGCCGGGTGAAGGCGACCGTCAAGGTCGACGGGCAACAGTTCTTCACGGGCCGAGTTTCGTGTGTCCTGATCGGGAACGTGGGCAAGATCCTCGGCGGCATATCGGCCTTCTCCGGCGCGCGGCCCGATGACGGGCTCCTCGAGCTGGGCGTGGTCACCGCGGGCAGCCCGGTGGAGTGGGCGCGGACGCTCGGCCGGGTCGCGCTCGGGCGGACCGAGAACTCGCCGTTCGTCGAGGTCACGCGGGGCAAGCGGATCAAGGTCAGGTTCAGCCGGCCGCTGCCGTACGAGCTGGACGGCGGCGCGCGCGGGGCCGTGACCAGGCTGGCGGTCAAGGTCGCGCCGGGGTCCGTCACCATCTGCGTGCCGGAACCCGGCTGAGCAGCAGCCCGCCGCGCCCGCGGATAGGGCACAATCCGGTCATGCTCCCGGATTCGGTTGATTCGCCCGACAACCCGATGGAGCAGGATGCTCCCGATCAGGTCTCGAGCGACCCGGCCGTCGCGGCGTGGTTCCTGGGGGAGGGCGACCGGGCCAACGCGGCGACCGACCTGCGCGCGTTCACCACCGGCAACCTGGTCGAGCCGCTCATTGACGGCCGCCGGTACTTCGCCCGCCTGGGCGCGGAGCTGGGCGCGACCGGGCCGGGCGACCAGGTGTACTTCCTGGACTTCCGCGGAGACCTGGACGAGCGCCTCGACGGGCCCGGGTCGGAGGTCGGCGCGGTGCTGAGCGCGGCCGCGCAGCGGAAGGTCCTGGTCTTCGGCATGCTGTGGCGCTCCCAGCCCAAGCTGCTGAAGCAGTCGGAGGAGACCAACGCGGAGTTCGTCCGCGAGCTGGATGACGCGGGCGGCCAGGTCCTGCTCGACGGGCGGACCCGGCGGACGGGCAGCCACCACCAGAAGCTGGTCATCGTCCGCCACCCGGCGGCACCTGAGCGCGACGCGGCCTTCGTGGGCGGCATCGACCTGGGCTTCAGCCGCAACGATGATTCCGAGCACGGCGGCGACCCGCAGGTGATGGACTTTCCCGACCGCTACGGCGCGCGGCCGCCGTGGCACGACATCCAGGCCGCGGTGCGCGGGCCGGCGGTGCATGACCTCGAGCACACCTTCCGGGAGCGCTGGTACGGCAGCAGCGTCCTGGACCTGCCCAGCCCGGTCCGCCAGCTCTACGACCGGGCCTACCACATCGGGGCGATGACCAGCCGCCCGCTGCCCGAGCCGGCGCCCGACAACCGGGACCCGCGCGGCCCGCACGCCGTCCAGGTGCTCCGCACCTACCCGGCCCGGCTGCGCCGCTACCCGTTCGCGCCGCACGGGGAGCGGAGCATCGCGCACGCCTACCGCAAGGCGTTCGCGCGGGCCCGGCGGCTGGTCTACCTGGAGGACCAGTACCTGTGGTCGCGGCCGGTGGCGCGGATCATCGCCTCGGCGCTGCGGCGGCAGCCGGGCCTGCATGTCATCGCGGTCGTGCCCCGGTTTCCCGATCATGACGGCACGGTCACCGCCATGCCGGGCCTGGTCGCCCGGCACGAGCTGATGCGGGCGTGCGCGGCCGCGGGCGGCGACCGGTTCGCGGTGTACGACCTGGAGAACCGGGCGGGCACGCCGGTCTACGTGCACGCCAAGGTGGTGGTGGCCGACGACGTGTGGGCGATGGTCGGCTCGGACAACCTCAACCGGCGGTCGTGGAGCCACGACAGCGAGCTGTCGGTCGCGGTGCTGGACGCCGGGCGGGATGACCGGCCGCCCCTGGACCCGGCGGGCCTGGGGGACGGGGCGCGGACGTTCGCCCGGGACCTGCGGCTGCGGCTGTGGCGCGAGCACCTGGACCGGGGCGACGCCGCCGCGGACGTCGCGAACCTGCTCGACCCGGCCGAGGCGTTCGCGGCCTTCCGGCGGCAGGCGCTGGCCCTCGAGGCCTGGCACGCGGGCGGGCAGCGGGGGGAGCGGCCCGCGGGGCGGGTCCGGCCGCATCAGCCGCACCGGCCGACGACCGCGCAGCGGCTCTGGTCCGCGCCGCTGTACCGGCTGGTCTACGACCCGGACGGGCGGCCCTGGCGGGACAAGCTGCGCGGCCGGCTCTGACCGGTGCGCACCGCGGACCGGCGGGCGGGCCACGTGATGGCGGCGATGCAGCCCGCGGTCCAGGCCGCGCTGAACAGCCAGGCCGCGGTCACGTCGGTGGGCCAGTGCACGCCGAGCCAGACCCGGGACCAGCCCACCACGAGCGCGTAGGCGCCCGCGCCCGCCCATACCGTCCCCCGCGGCCAGCCGGGCCGGACCCGGCCGGCGATGGCCCAGGCGCAGCCCAGCGCGAACAGCGTGGCCGCGGTGGTGTGGCCGGACGGGAACGACGCGCCGCCGGCGGCGCCGGCCCAGTCCGCGACGGGCGGCCGGGCGCGGCCGATGACGTGGTTGACCCAGATCTCGGCGTAGACCCCGGTGCTGGCCACCAGGGCGGGCAGCAGCCCGGACCCGAGGCGGCGGGCCAGGCCCCGGCCGCGCGGGGCGGCCGCGGCGCCGATCACGATCAGCGCGGGCAGCACGACGTAGGTGGTCCCGCCCCAGCGGGCGGCCCGGGCGACGGCGATGGTGGCGGGGCCGCGGCGGGCCAGCGCCCACCGGTGAACCTCCTCGTCCAGCGCCGGGACCGACGTACCCCGGCTGGCCACCCACACGGCGAGCACGGCGAACGCGACGCCGGCGGCGACCGCGAGGGCGGCGGCCACCGCGGGCGGGACCGGCGCGTGCGCCGGCGTGAGCCGGGGGAGGTCAGCCAGGCCGGCGGTCTGCGTGGCCGAGCCGGGCGCCAGGTCGGCCTGGCCGGCGTTCTCGGCGGGCGGGTCCGGCTCCGCGCCAGAGCCCGAACCGTGCGGCTGGTCAGCCTGGCGGACCTCTTTGTCGGCCGTCAGGATCGCCTCGCTCTCGGCGGGAGGGCGGCCGCGCGGCGGCGGGCCGCGCGGGGCCGGGCCGCGCCGGCCGTCGCCGCGGTCTGCAGCAGCGTCTTGGTCACCCACAGTAGCCACAGTCCGCCGAGCAGCGCGCCGGCCAGCACGTCGCTCGGGTAGTGCATCCCCCGGTACAGCCGGGACAGGCCCACATACACCGGAACGAGGAACAGGACGACAGCCGCGATCGCCGTCGCCCGTCGCCGCCCGTACACCCAGAAGGCCATCACCGCGATGCCGCCGTACAGGGCCAGCGCCGCGGCGGTGTGGCCGGACGGGAAGCTCGAGGTCGGCGGGGCCGCGTCCAGCCGGGGCACTGGCGGGCGGGCCTCGTGGATGGCGGCGGTGACGCCCAGGAAGATCAGCAGCTCCCCGGCCATGACCGCGACGAAGATCCCGGACTCGTGCCACCGGCCGAGCCGCCAGCGCAGCGCCAGCACGACCACGACGGTGACGCCGACGGCCGTGGTGGTCTGGGCCATGGTGGTGCCGATGTAGGTGACGACGTTGAGCGCGCCGGTCCGGTGCGCGGCGAACCACCTGTCGACGGTCAGGTCGTCGCCGCGGAACCACGCGGCATGCAGCAGCAGGTGCGTCACGGCCAGGCCGATCAGGGCGAGCACGCCCCACAGCATGGCGGCGCCGCCGGCCAGCCGCAGGGTCACGGCCTTCCAGCCGGCGGCGGGGCGGGGGCGGGCTACCCGGTCATGGGCGCGGAAGCGCCGGCCGTGAGCCTGAAGATGCGCGGACATCCGACGTCCTTTCCGGAGCCGCGCCTGCAGACCGCGCGGGCCAGCACACCGGGTGCCCCGGCGCGCGCGGGTCAAACACCGGGGACCCGGCCGGCGGGGGCCATCGGCATCGCGCGGAGCCGGACGCCGCAGGCCCGGTAGATGGCGTTGCCGATGGCCGGGGCGACCGCGATGATGGGCGTCTCGCCGCCGCCGGCCGGCGGCAGGTCGGGCCGGTCCAGCAGCACCACCCGCAGGTCGGGCAGGTCGGCCAGCCGCGGCACGCGGTAGGCCGACAGGGCGGGGTTGAGGATCTGGCCGCCGCGGAAGTCGATGGCCTCGAACAGCGCCCCGCCGAGGCCCATCATGACCGCGCCCTCGACCTGGTTGACCAGGCCGTCGGGGTAGACCACGGCGCCGACGTCGACGGCCGTGACCAGCGTCAGCACCCGCAGCGTGCCGTCGGCGGCGACGTGCACCCGCGCGGCGGTGGCCACCCGGCCGTCTTTCTCCCGGCCCAGCGCGATCCCGGTGCCGGTGCCCTCGGGCTCGGCGCCGCCCCAGCCGATCTCGGCCGCGGCGGCGCGCAGCACGGCGGCCAGGCGCTCGTCGTCCAGGTGGCGGAGCCGGAACTCGACGGGATCGGCGCCGGCCGCCCGGGCCAGTTCGTCCAGGTGCGACTCGCGGGCGAAGCTGTTGGCGGTGGCGGCCAGCGCCCGGTAGGAGCCCTGGGGCAGCGGCGCGGTGGCCGGCTGGTAGCGCAGCCGCTGGTGGGGGATCCGGTACGGCGGCCGGAGGCCCACCGCGCCGGAGTTCAGGTTGGTGAACGACCAGGCGGTCAGCTCGCCGCCGGGCCCGGCCGCCGCCGCGACGTCGATGACCGCGGCGGGCCGCAGGTAGGAGCCCTGGAACTCCTCCTGCCGGGTCCACTGCACGTGCACCGGCGCGGCCGCCGCCCGGGCCAGCCGGGCCGCCTCCAGGGCGACCGCGCTGCCGTGCTTGCCGCCGAAGCCGCCGCCGTAGTCCGGCACGGTGACCTGCACGGACTCGCGCGGCACGCCGAGCGCGGCGGCCAGCTCGCCGCGCGCCCGGAACGGGGTCGAGGTGCCGGTGAGCACGACCAGGCGGCCGTCGCGCAGCCAGTGCGCGAGCGCCGACCGGGGCTCCATCGGGACGTGCGCGATGTAGGCGGCGCCGTAGCGGGCGGCGAGGGTAAACGGCGCGGCGGCTAGTGCGGCGTCGACGTCGCCGTGCTCCTGCGCAATGGCATCCCCGGCGGGATGCGCCCGCAGCCAGGCCTCCAGGGTGGCGGGGGTCACCGGCTCGGGCGCGTCCCATGCCGCGGGCGCCCACTGGGCGTCGACCAGGGCCAGGGCCGCCCGGGCCGCGGCCGCAGTCGGCGCCACGACCCCGACGAACGCGCCGTCCGCCACGACCGTGATGCCCGGCTGCGCGGCCGCCGCGGCCGTGTCGGCGCTGATCAGCGTGGCCCCGTGGGACGGCGGCCGCAGCACGGCGCCGTGCCGCATGCCGGCCACCCGCAGGTCGGCCGGGAACCGCTTGACCCCGGCCACCACGTCGGCCGCCCCGCTGGCCGCGGCGTCGTGCCCGGCCACCTGCCACCGGTCGGCGGGCGTGACGCCGGCGTCGGCGGGGACCCGCTCGCACCGCCGCTGGCCCGCGACCAGCTCGCCGTAGCTGATGCTCGGCGCCCCGTCGGGCCCGGCGATGACGCCGCCGGCGGCGCGCAGCGCGGCCGGGTCCAGCCCGAACTTCTCGGCGGCCGCCTCGATCAGGAGCCGCCGTGCGGCCGCCGCGGCGGCGCGCAGCGCCGGGGTGGCCAGCGGCATGGACCGGCTGCCGAACGTGCCCGCGTCATAGGGCACGACGCCGGTGTCGCCCATCACGACCGCGACCGCGCCGACCGGAACCCCCAGCTCCTCGGCCACCAGCATGGCCAGCGCGGTCCGGGTCCCCTGGCCGCCCTCGACCTTGCCGCTGAAGGCGGTCACCGTGCCGTCCGCGCCGACGTGCACCCAGGCGTCGTTCGGCCCGAGGTAGCCGTCCTGCCCGGCCCCGGCCGCGTCACTGGCCGCGACCGTCATCAGCCCCTCGGGCATGGCCGCGGTGAACGCCTCCGGGTCGGTCCGGGCCAGGTCCCAGGGCACGGGCGGGGCGGCCAGGCCCGGCGCGCCGGTGACAGCGGGTACCGGCACCAGCTGGTCGGGGTCCTCCATGAGCTCCGCGGCGCGGTGCACCGCGCGCTGGATCCGCGGGTAGGTCCCGCACCGGCAGATATTGGTCAGCTCCGCGGCCATCCGCTCGTCGGTGGGCCGCGGCACCCGGGCCAGCAGCGCCGCCGTCGCAGTGAGCCAGCCCGCCGTGCAGTACCCGCACTGCATCGCGCCGGCCTCCAGCCAGGCCTGCTGCACGGGGTGGAGCAGCCCGTCCTGCGCGAGTCCCTCGGCCGTGGTCACCCGCTGCCCGTCAGCCTCGCG
This sequence comes from Streptosporangiaceae bacterium, assembly GCA_036501025.1. Classification (GTDB taxonomy): domain Bacteria; phylum Actinomycetota; class Actinomycetes; order Streptosporangiales; family Streptosporangiaceae; genus DASUBV01. The sequence goes on along the minus strand of DASYBB010000226.1, from coordinate 26,518 downwards.
GGCCGGGACCTGGCAGGACGGCACCGCCCGGCGGCCGATGAGCACGGTGCACGCGCCGCACTCGCCCTCCCCGCAGCCGGGCTTGGGCCCGGTCACGCCCAGCTCGTCCCGCAGCGCCGAGAGCAGGGTCGCGTCCGCGCCGGCGACCTCGCGGCTGGTCCCGTTGACGATGATCGTGATGCTCATGCCTAAACCCTACAAACCGTTTGAAATCTGTTAGCTCTGAGCGGACGGCGGCATAAAGCAGGCCGTCGGGGCGTACTGATGGGTATGACCAAGAAGCCGGTTCCGCCGCCGCCGGGTGACCGCAGTGTCCGGACCGCCCCGCCCCCGCCGCCGGGATGGCGGTACTGGCTGTGGCCAGCCGCGCTCCTGGTGACCGTGCTGCTGTACTTCTTCCTGCCGGCCGTGCACGGCCAGACGCCGGTCAACCTGAACTACTCGCAGTTCAGCTCCCAGGTCAGCGCGCACAAGGTCAAGACGGTGACCTTCGCCAGCGGCGCGAGCGGGTCGAACACGAGCGCCTCGGGGAACCTGACCAACGGGAAGACCTACGAGACGGTCATCCCCGGCGGGCCGACCACGGCGTTCAGCCAGCAGCTCACCGCCGACGGCGTGAAGGTCACCGCCGACCCGCCGAGCTCCGGCATCGGCTCGGAGGTGCTGTCCTGGCTGATCCTCCTGCTGCCGCTGATCTTCATCTTCTACCTGTTCCGGCGGATGGCCAAGAACAGCGGCGCGGCCGGCGGCCTGCAGGGCGTACTCGGCGTGGGCCGGTCGAGGGCCAAGATCTTCGACGCCGAGCAGCCGCACACCAAGTTCTCCGACGTGGCCGGGTACGAGGGCGCCAAGGCGGAGATCGGCGAGGTCGTCGACTTCCTGCGCAACCCGCAGCGCTACGCTCGGGCCGGCGCCATGGCGCCGCGCGGCGTGCTGATGATCGGCCCGCCCGGCACCGGCAAGACGCTGCTGGCCCGGGCCGTGGCCGGCGAGGCCGGGGTGCCGTTCTTCTCCGTGGCCGGCTCCAGCTTCGTGGAGATGTTCGTCGGCGTCGGTGCCGCCCGGGTCCGCGACCTGTTCGCCGAGGCCCGCAAGCGGGCGCCCGCGATCATCTTCGTCGACGAGATCGACGCCATCGGCCAGCGCCGGTCCGGCTCGGGCGCGGCGGTGTCCAACGACGAGCGCGAGCAGACGCTGAACCAGCTGCTGTCCGAGATGGACGGCTTCGACATGACCCAGGGCCTGGTCGTGCTCGGCGCGACCAACCGGCCCGAGGTGCTCGACCCCGCCCTGCTGCGGCCGGGCCGGTTCGACCGCCAGGTCACGATCCCGCTGCCCACGCTGCGCGAGCGCGCCGCCATCCTGGTCGTGCACTGCCGCGGCAAGAAGCTCGGCCCCGACGTCGACCTGAACGTGGTCGCCCGCGGTACCCCCGGCTTCTCCGGCGCCGACCTGGCCAACCTGGCCAACGAGGCGGCCATCAACGCCGTCCGGGGCAACCGCGACGTGCTGACCGCCCAGGACTTCGAGGACGCGCGGGACCGGCTGCTGATCGGCCGCCGCGAGGGCTCCAACGTGCTGCTGCCCGAGGAGAAGCACGCCGTGGCCATCCACGAGGCCGGGCACGCCCTGGTCGCCGCGCTGTCCGACCACGCCGACCCGGTGTCCAAGGTCACCATCCTGCCCGCCGGCCAGGCGCTCGGCGTCACCCAGCAGCTGCCGCTGGTCGAGCGGCACCTGTACGGCGAGGACTACCTGACCGACTCGCTGGCCGTGCGCCTGGGCGGCCGGGCCGCGGAGCTGGTCGAGCTGGGCCAGGGATCGACCGGCGCGGCCAACGACCTGTCCAGCGCCACCGACCTGGCGACCAAGATGGTGCGCGAGTTCGGGCTGTCGCCCGAGCTCGGCCCGGTCGGCTACCCCGAGGGCGGGTCGGTCTTCCTGGGCAGCGGCGGCGGCGGGCTGTCCAGCCGGCCGTTCGCCGAGGCCACCCAGGCCGTCATCGACCGCGAGGTGGCCCGGCTGCTGCGCGAGGCCGAGGAGAACGCGATCGGCAAGATCCGGGGCCACCGCGATCAGCTCGGCCAGCTGGTCACCCTGCTGCTGGAGCGGGAGACCGTGGACGGCTCGGAGGTCTACCGGATCGCCGGCCGGCCGGTGCCCGTCGGCCGGTCCGCGGACGAGCTCACCGTGGCCCCGCACCTCGTGGTCACCTCGGCTTCCGACGGGTCGCACCGCGACCAGTAAGGTGGCCCGGCCGCGGTCGGCTCGATTCCGGAGGAACGCTTGCCGCTCCTGGTCCTGTCCGCCCCTGAGGTGCACCGGCTGCTGGGCTACGCCGACTGCGTCGCCGCGCTGCGGTCGGGACTGGCCGCGCTGGCCGCCGGGCAGGCCGACCAGCCGCTGCGCATGATCGTCAGGCCCGGCGTGGCGCCGGGCCTGACGGGCGTCATGCCCGCCTACCTGGGCGGGCCGGGCGGCGGCTACGGGATCAAGGCGCTGACGATCACGGCCGGGAACCCGGCGGCCGGGCTGGACGCCCATCAGGGCGTGATGATCGTGTGCGACGGTCCGACCGGCGTGCCGCGCGCCATCCTCAACGCCTCGGCCCTGACCGAGATCCGCACCGCCGCGATGTCTGTCCTGGCCACCGACCTGCTGGCCGTGCCCGGCGCGGGCGACCTGGCCGTGATCGGCACGGGCGTCCAGGCCCGGGCGCACGTCCGGGCGTTCAGCGCGACCCGGCCGCTGCACCGGATCCGGGTCGCGGGGCGGGACGCGGCCCGGGCGGCTCAGTTCGTCGCTGAGCTGCAGCCGGAGATCCCGGTGCCGCTGGCGGCGTGCGCGTCCGTGGCGGAGGCCGTGCACGGGGCGGACATCATCGTGACCGCGACCAGCTCGGCGGAGCCGGTGCTGCGGCGGGCCTGGATCTCGGCGGGCGCGCACGTCAACGCGGTCGGGGCGTGCTTCCCGGCGGCGCGCGAGCTGGACAGCGACACGGTCGCCGCGGCCGCGCTGTTCTGTGACAGCCGCGCCGGGCTGACCAGCGAGTCCGGCGACTACCTGCTGGCCGTCGCTGACGGGTCGGCCGGGCCGGAGGTCATCCGCGGCGAGCTGGGCGAGGTGCTGGCCGGGACCGTGCCGGGCCGGGCCGGGGCCGGGGAGATCACGGTGTTCGAGTCGCTCGGGCTGGCCGTCCAGGACCTGGCCGCCGCGCTGCGCGCCTGCGAGCTCGCGGCCGCGGCCGGCGCGGGCCAGCACGCGGACTTCTGAGCGGGCGCAACGATCCGGGCCAGCCGCGCATCTTGGTTACGTGGACGCAGAAACCGCGCATGCGCGAAGCGAGCCCGGCCCGCCCCGGTCCGCGGGGCACTGGGCCGTGACCGCCCTGTTCCGGGAGCATCACCTGGAGCTGGTCCGGCTCGCCGTGCTGATGACCGGGGACCTGGGCACGGCCGAGGACGTGGTCCAGGACGCCTTCGAGCACCTGCACCGGCGCTGGCACCGGCTGCGCGAGCCGGGCAGCGGGCTGGCCTACGCCCGGACCAGCGTGGTGAACGGCTGCCGGATGGCGCACCGGCGCTCCGCGGTGGCCCGCCGCTACGCGCCGCGGCTGGCCGGGCCCGCGGTGACCAGCCCGGATGCGGCGGCGGCGATGGCCGACGAGAGCGAGATGATGGCCGCGCTCCGGTCGCTGCCGCGCCGCCAGCGCGAGGTCCTGGTTCTGCGCTACTACGCCGACCTGGACGTGGCCGAGATCGCCGCGACGCTGCGGATCGGGGCCAGCACCGTCCGCTCGACGATATCCCGCGGGCTGGGCGCCCTGGCCCGGGTGCTGGAGGGGGAGCAGCGATGAGCGACATCGAGGACCGGCTGCGGGCTGAGCTGTGGGCTCAGTCGCAGCGCACCCAGGCCGAGGACCTGCGCGACCTGCGGGTGCCGTCGCGGCCGACGGCGCCCGCGCGGCGGCGCGGGCGCTGGTGGCTGGCCCCGGCCGCGGCGGCCCTGGCCGTGGCGGCGGTCGTCGGCGTGCTCGCGGGCGTGCGGGGCACCTCCGGCCACCAGCCGCCCCCGGCGGCCGCCGGGAGCGGGCCGCCGCGGTTCTACGTGACGGTGCCGGACACCGGCAACTCGGGGCATCCCGACGCGACCGTCCGCGCCACGGCCACCGGCGTCACTCTCGGCCGCGTGTCAGTGCCGGGCACGCACTTCGGCTACGTGGCGGCCGCGGCCGATGATCGCACCTTCGTCCTGGCGGCCTACCGCCGGCCGACCGGCACTGACGGGAGCAGGTACGGCAGCACCGAGTTCTACCGGCTTACCCTGTCGGCCAGCGGCCGGCCGGAGCCGCTGGCGAAGCTGCCGCTGACGATTCCGTCAGGCCCGTCCGGATACGTGGGCAACTCCATGGCCCTGTCCGCCGACGGCGCCACCCTGGCCGTGTCGGTCGTGGCGACCACCGTCTCGCCAGTCGGCGGCCCCAGTGCCCGGATCGAGGTCGTGTCGCTGCGCACGGGCACGACGCGGACCTGGACGGCCCCCGGCTGGACAGACCTCGGGAGCCTGTCGTGGGTGCGCGGCGGTACCCTCGCGTTCCTGGCCTCGGAGTCGCAGATCGCTTCCGGCGGATACCAGCTGCGCTTCCTGGACACCGCGCGGTCGGCAGGCCATCGCCTGACGGGCACCAGCCGGCCGGTCCGGCTCAGCGTGGCAGGCGGGGCGCTGCTGTCAGCGCTGGTGACCGGCGACGGGCACATTGTGGTGGCCTGGACCCGGGCGCCCGGGCCGGGAGCCGACCAGGTGGGCGACGCCGTCCTGGCCGAGTTCTCCGCGCTGACGGGCCGGCGCCTGCGGGTGCTCGATACCTTCCCGAGCCGCGGTGCGTTCGAGAGCTACGTCGAGGTCTGGTCGGCGGATCCCTCCGGCGAGCACCTGCTGGCCGAAGGCAACGCCCGGAGCGGCCGGGTGACGGCGGGCGGCGTGGTCAAGGACCCGGTCGAGCGGACTTTCCTGCACCGGATCGACCGCGGCCGGATCACGGCGCTGCCCGATCCGGGCAACCTGACCCTGGCCGCCGCCTGGTAAGCGGCCCCGCGCCCGCGCGCCGGATGGCGTATCATCGCTGCCATGCGCGCGAAGCTGACCTCTGGCTGGTGGCGCCGCCGGTAGGCGGTGCCCCTGATTCGCGCGCTCCAGCAGCTCCCGAAGGCGGCCGCCCGGTACCCCGGCGGCCGCTTTTTCGTGCCGTCAGCCCGGCCAGAAGACCCGTGAGGCGACACATGACCACCGAGTTCGGCGAGACGACCTACCAGACCCCCGGCGGCGTCACGGTGCACCGCACCGCCGCGCCGTTCGACCCGGCCGTGCTGGCCGACCTGACCCGCCGGGTCGAGGCCGTGCCGGGCGGCGTGCTCAGCTCGGGCATGGAGTACCCGGGCCGGTACAGCCGGTGGCACGTGGCCTACGTCGACCCGCCGGTCGAGCTCACCGCCAGCGGCCGGACCATCACCGTCCGGGCGCGCAGCGACCGCGGCCTGGTCCTGCTGCCGGTGCTGGCCGCCGCGCTGGGCCGGGCCGGCGAGGTCACGGTCGGCGACCGGGAGGCCAGCGTCACCGTCGAGGACCCCGGCGGGGTGTTCACCGAGGAGGAGCGCAGCCGCCGCCCGTCGGTGTTCACCGCGCTGCGCGAGATCATCGCCGACCTGGCCGGCGACGACCCGAACCTCGGCCTGTACGGGGCGTTCGGGTACGACCTGGCCTTCCAGTTCGAGCCGCTGCGGCTGCGCGACAAGCGCCCGGCCGGGCAGCGCGACCTGGTCCTGCACCTGCCCGACCGGGTCTGGGTGCTGGACCGCAAGCGGGAGACGGCGGTCTGCTACTCCTACGAGTTCGACACGGCGGCCGGGTCGACCCGGCCGCTGCCCCGGCCGGCCGCCGTCCCGGAGCCGGGCGGCGGGGCGGCAGAGCCCGTTTCGGCTGATGTGCTGCCACCCGATCCGGTGCCGGGGACGTATGCGGGCGTGGTCCGCGAGGCCCGGGAGCGGTTCGCGGCGGGCGACCTGTTCGAGGTGACGCCGAGCCACGTGTTCCACGCCCGGTGCGGGTCGCCGGCCGCGTTCTTCGAGCGGCTGCGGCAGCGCAACCCGGCCCCGTACGAGTTCATCTTCAACCTCGGCGCGGCCGAGTACCTGGTCGGCGCGTCACCGGAGATGTACGTCCGGGTCACCGGCGACCGCGTGGAAACCTGCCCGATCGCCGGAACGATTGCCCGCGGCGCCGACCCCATCGGCGACGCCGAGGCCATCCGGCAGCTGCTCGCCTCGCCCAAGGAGGAGTCGGAGCTGACCATGTGCACCGACGTGGACCGCAACGACAAGTCGCGGATCTGCGTGCCGGGCAGCATCAAGGTCATCGGCCGCCGCCAGATCGAGCTCTACAGCCGGCTGATCCACACCGTCGACCACATCGAGGGGCGGCTGCGGCCGGGCTACGACGCCCTCGACGCGTTCCTCACCCACATGTGGGCGGTCACGGTCACCGGCGCGCCGAAGGCCTGGGCCATGCAGTTCATCGAGGACCACGAGAGCGACTCGCGGCGCTGGTACGGCGGCGCCGTCGGCATGATCGGCTTCGACGGCGGGATGAACACCGGGCTGACCCTGCGGACCGCGCACATCACCGGCGGCCAGGCGGCAGTGCGGGCCGGGGCCACGCTGCTGTTCGACTCCGATCCGGACTCCGAGGAGCAGGAGACCCGGCTCAAGGCGCGCGCGCTGCTGGAGACGCTGGCCGAGGCGGGGCAGCCGCCGGCCGCTGCTGAGGCCGTCGCGGAGCGTCCCGGCGACGGCATGTCGGTGCTGATCGTGGACTGCCAGGACTCGTTCGTGCACACGCTGGCCGGCTACCTGCGCGAGCTCGGCGCCGCGGTGACCACGCTGCGGGCCGGGTTCGACCCGGCGCTGCTGGACGAGTACGCGCCCGACCTGGTCGTGCTGTCACCGGGGCCGGGGCGGCCGGCCGACTTCGGCTGCGACAAGCTGCTCGACGCCCTCGACGAGCGCGGGCTGCCGGCCTTCGGCGTGTGCCTGGGCCTGCAGGCCATGGTCGAGCACGCGGGCGGCTCGCTCGGGCTGCTGGCCACGCCCGTGCACGGCAAGCCGGGCCAGGTCCAGGTGCTGGGCGGCGAGCTGCTGGCCGGCCTCCCGGCCGAGTTCGCAGCCGGCCGCTACCACTCGCTGCACGCCCGGCCCGAGCAGGTGACCGGCGGGTTCACGGTGACGGCGGTGACGGCGGACGGGGTGGTGATGGCCATCGAGGACCCGCAGCGGGGCCGCTGGGGGGTGCAGTTCCACCCCGAGTCCATCCTCACCTCGTCGGGCCGGGCCGGCTATCAGGTGCTCGCGAACGTGCTGCGCCTGTGCCGGGCCCGCGCGGGCGCGGGCCCGGCACCGGCGTCAGCTAGACCTTCTTGATGCTGGTGGCGAAGGAGACGAGCGTGGCGCGGAACACGCCCTTGGAGAACGCCGCGTAGAAGCGGGACCCGATCTTCCAGGTCAGCGCCAGCGAGGCCGACTTGCTGGAGCAGGACGGCTGGCCGCGCCGCCCGCAGAAGCCGACCAGCCGGTAGCTGACCCCGGAGATCCTGTAGGTGTGGATGAACGTGGCCGCCCCGAAGTTGCTGCACGCCGCGCCGGAGTTGTTCTGGTCCAGGGCCATGAACGTCTTGGTGCCCCACTGGGCGTAGACGTCGTAGCGGACCTTGCTGGTGGCCGTGCACCGGGTGACCAGGATGTTGTGGGTGCGCTTGAGGCCGTTGGTCCGCTTCGGGACGTAGAGGGTGAACCCGGCCGCCTTCTGCGCGGCGGCCCAGGTCTTGAACGAGCCCGCCCCGGCCGGCGTGGTGCTGCCGGCCGGGGCGGCGGCCGCCCCGGCGGCCGGGCCGGTCGCGGCGAGTGCCGGGGCGGCGGCCAGCATGGCCAGTCCGGCCAGGCCGGCGGCGAGGGTGCTGCGGACGGCGAGCCTGCCATTACTGAACATCATGTCCCCTTCCGTGGAACGTCCTCGTGCAGTGCAGCGGGGTGCGTCAGTAACTTAACGTAATCACTCGGCGGCGAATGGTAGTTAGTGCGTAGTGGCGGCCGAAAGCGCGGCGGGCGCGGCGGCACCTCCGGGAATGGCGTGATCTGTGCTCGCGCCGGCCCCAGCGGCTAGGGTGTCCGGTGTACCGGCTGGGGCCAGCGAAGGAGTGGGCCAGCATGCCCGACATGAGCTATCCGGCCCCGGCGGGCGCCGTGCGCGGCTACCTGGCCACCCCGGCGGGCGGCGCCGGGCCGTGGCCGGGCGTGGTCGTCATCCACGAGGCGTTCGGCCTCAACGACGACATCCGCCGCAAGGCCGACGAGCTGGCCGCGCGGGGCTACCTGGCGCTGGCCCCCGACCTGTACGGCGGGCGGTCGTGGATCCGCTGCATCAAGGGCGCGTTCGGCCAGCTGCGCCGCGGCGCCGGGCCGGCCTTCGGCGTGCTCGACGCGGCCCGCGGGTACCTCGCCGGGCGGCCCGAGTGCACCGGGAAGACCGGCGTGATCGGGTTCTGCATGGGCGGCGGCTTCGCGCTGCTGTGCGCCCCGCGGGCCGGCTTCGGGGCGGCCGCGGCGAACTACGGCGAGGTCCCCGCCGACGCCGAGCAGGCGCTGGCCGGCGCCTGCCCGGTCGTGGCCAGCTTCGGCGGCCGGGACCGGAGCATGAAGCAGGGGACGCCCGAGACGCTGGAGCGGGCGCTCACGGTGCTGGAGGTCCCGCACGACGTGAAGGTCTACCCGGGGTCGGGGCACCGGTTCATGACCGAGGCGGCCGGGGCGCAGGCGGTCCTGATGAAGGTCACCGGGATGAGCTACCAGTGGCACGACGCGGCCGACGCGTGGGACCGGATCTACGCGTTCTTCGGCCGGCACCTGAGCTAACGGCGGGGCGGGGCGGCGCGCGGCGCGGCGTTCTCCGGGGCGAAGCCGGGGCGGGCGAACTTGGCGAAGAGCGGGGACCGCCGGAAGTCGGCCGGCTGGCCGGGGCTGGCCGGCTCGGACGGCGGCGCGGCGAAGGCCGGGCCGGCCGGCAGCGGGTCGTAGTGGATGAGCCCGGCCGGCAGCTGGCCGGCCAGGGCCCGCGCGGTCTGCGTGACCATCGTGGCGGGCCCGCAGACGTAGGTGTGCACCGGCTCGAGCACGCGGCCGCGGCCGACGACCACGCCGGGCAGCAGGCCCGCGACCGCGATGAGCCCGGCGGCGGCCTGCTGCGGTGACAGCAGGGGCCGGTCCGACAGCACCGACTCGTCCGACAGGACCAGGATGACCTGCAGGCCGGGGTAGGCCGACTGCATGGCCTGCAGGTCGGCCAGGTCGTACACGTGGTCCGCCCGGCGGGCGCCGACGAACAGGGTGATCCGGCGCGGCCGGTCGCCGCGGCGGCTGCCCATCGCGGTCTCGACGATCGCCTTGATCGGCGCCAGGCCGGTGCCGCCGGCGATGCACCGCAGGTCGCCGTCGCTGCCCGGCGGCGGCGCGGTCATCTCGCCGCTGGCCGGCCCGAGCAGGACCGTGTCCCCGGCGGTGGCGTGCCGGACCAGGTCGGCGCTGACCAGGCCGCCGGGCACGGCCCGGACGTGCAGGGTGATCCGGCCGTCGGCCCGGGGCGCGCTGGCGATGGAGTAGGGCCGCCACACCCGCGGCCACCTGGGCACCTGCACGGGCACGTACTGGCCGGCCCGGTAGGGCAGCGGCCGGTCGGGCGCGATGGTCAGGACGGCGACGTCCTCGCTGCGGCGGTCGTGCTCGACGATCTCGCCCACCCACCACGCAGGGTGATCCCTGGCGTCGGCCTGCGCTGCCGATCGCATCGTGCGCGCTGCATACTCCATGGCACCGCGCCACGCGCTCTCGGTATCGGCGCTCCAGCCGCTGCCGGTGAAGTAGGCGACGGTGTCCACCAGGGCGCTGAAGAACGCCTCAAAGTGCGTGTCCTTGACGCCGTATTTGCGATGATCGCGGCCCAGTTCGGCCAGATACGCCGCCGACTGGTCCGGGCTGTCCAAACTCCGGACGAGCCGGGACAGCGCGGCGAAGACCCGCTCGCGCATCTGGCTCATCTCCATCGGGAACATCGCCCGCGTTTCCGGGCTGGAGATGAATAGGTGCGAGTAGAAGTGCTCCATTGCCAGCGGCGCATTGGCGATCAGGTCGGCAAACGATTCTTGGACAACGCGCGCGTTAAATTGCGCCGCTTCGGCGCCGCGGGGCGCGGCGGGCTCGGGGTCGGCCGTGGTATCGGCCTGGGCAATCCGGGCCAGGGCCAGGCTGCTCACCGGCAGCAGCGGGCGGGCGGGGGCGGCCGGGCGGCCCGGGCGCGCGGCAGGGCCGTGCGGCTCGGGTTCCGGCGGGGCCGGCGGGTAGCCGGCCGGGCCGGGCGCTGGCCGGGCCGCGCCGCCGGACCGGCGTCTCGGCGCGCGGTGGGATCCGCCGCGGGACCGGGCCGCGGGTACTGGTGATTCCGGCCGGGCGGCGGGCTGGGCGGGTGGCAGCGGGCGTGGTGCGGCTGATGCTGACGCGGGCGATACTGGCGCCGGTGACGCTGATGCTGACGCAGGCGATGCTGGCGCGGACGGTGCCGCGCTGTCGCGCTGGCGCCTGAAGATCCCCAGACGCGGCTGCCCGGCCACTCGCTCCGCGCCGTAGTCGGGAACCCCCCCGTCAAGCGCTATTGCCACCTAGGGATTCTCGCACTCTGATGTAGCGCATACAACCTTTACGAGCCAAACCAGCGTGAGCAATACGCAGCGTAGCTGAATTCCGTTCCGCTGCACATGGACAATGCAATGGTTATGCTCCGGGGAACGGCGCGAAAGGGCTCCGGGGAGGTCCAAAAGCGGTACGGCGTCCGATAGCGTCGTCACGCACGTGCGTGACGCAAAACGGGTCGCTACGGATAGTGACGGCCGTTGCGGCGGCCGTCTGCCGCGGCGGCGGCCCGCGCCCTAGGATAAGCCGGTGACTTCCTCCGGATACCTCAGGTTCCCGCACGCGCATGGCGATCTGATCACGTTCGTGGCGGAAGACGACGTGTGGCTCGCGCCGGCCGCCGGCGGGCGCGGCTGGCGGCTCTCGGCCGATCAGGCCCTGGCCTCACGGCCCCGCTTCTCGCCCGACGGCACGCAGGTGGCCTGGACCGGGAGCCGCGACGACGCGGCCGAGGTCTACGTGGCCGCGGCCGACGGCGGGGCCGCCCGCCGGCTGACCTACTGGGGCGCGGGCGCGACCCGGACGTGCGGCTGGACGCCGGCCGGCGAGGTGCTCGCGGTCACCGACGCGGGCCAGCCGTTCGGCACCCTCACCTGGGCCCACGCCCTCGGCCTGGCCCCCGGCGCGGAGCCGGTCCGGGACACCGCGCTGCCCTACGGCCAGGTCGCCGACCTGAACGTGACGCCGGACGGCGTGGCCCTGCTGACCGGCTGCTGGGGGCGGGACCCGGCCTGGTGGAAGCGCTACCGGGGCGGCACCAGCGGCCGGCTGTGGTTCCGGCCCGGGCCCTACCGGGACGCGGGCCCGGACCCGGCCTTCGCCCGGCTGCTGCCCGAGGTCCGCGGCCAGTTCGCCAGCCCGATGCTGGTCGGCGGCCGGCTGGCCTTCCTGTCCGACCACGAGGGCACCGGCAACCTCTACTCGTGCGCGCTGGACGGCACCGACCTGCGGCGGCACTCCGACCACGACGGCAGCTACGCACGGCAGGCCAGCACCGACGGCCAGCGGGTCAGCTACGCCTGCGCGGGCGCGATCTGGCTGCTCGACGGGCTGGACGCCGACGCGCCCCGGCCGCTCGAGATCACCCTCGGCTCGGTCCCGCCCGGCCGCGCGCCCCGGCTCATCTCCGCCGACGACCACGTGGGCTCGCTGTCGTGCGACGCGACCGGCCGGGCCAGCGCGGTCGACGTGCGCGGGACGGTGCACTGGCTGAGCCACCGTGACGGCCCGGCGCTGGCCCTGTCGGTCACCCCCGGCGGCCGGGCCCGGCTGCCCACGGTGCTCGGGGCCGGCGGGGACGTCGTGTGGGTGACCGACGCCGACGGGCCCGATGCCCTGGAGATCGGCACCGCCGCGCCCGGCGGCGACCCGGCGCCGCCGCGCCGCCTGGCGGGCGGCCTGGTCGGCCGGGTGGGCGAGCTGGCCGCCGCCCCGGACGGGAGCAAGGTCGCGGTGGCGGCGCTCGACGGGCGCCTGCGCATCGTCGACGTCGCCGCGGGCGAGGTCACCGAGCTGGCCCATTCCGACAACGGGGAGGTGACCGGCCTGGCCTGGTCGCCGGACTCGGCCTGGCTGGCCTGGTCCCAGCCGGCGTCCGGGCCGCTCAGCCGCCTGCGGCTGGCCCGCGCCGGCGACGGCGAGGTCACCGATGTCACCGACGGCCGGTTCACCGACACCGAGCCGGCCTTCACGACCGACGGCAAGTACCTGGCCTTCCTGTCCAAGCGCAACTTCGACCCGATCCACGACGAGCACGTCTTCGACCTCGCGTTCCTGTTCGGCGCCCGGCCGTACCTGGTGCCGCTGGCCGCCGCGACGCTGTCGCCGTTCGGGCCGCAGCCCGGCGGGCGGCCCGCGGGGGAGGACGCGGGGGACTCGGACTCGGACTCGGGGGATGCGGGCTCGGGCTCGGGTGATTCGGACTCGGGCTCGGGTGACGAGCCGAAGGCGGAGGCGGCCGCCAAGCCGAAAGTGCCGCCGGTCACCGTGGACACCGCGGGCATCGCGGAGCGGATCGTCGCACTGCCGGTGCCGGAGTCCCGGTACTCCTCGCTGCAGGCGGTCAAGGGCGGCCTGGCCTGGCTGCAGAACCCGGTCGCCGGGGAGCTGGGCGAGGGCGGCGCGCGGCCCGGGGACTCCCGGCCGCGGCCCGCGCTGCAGCGCTTCGACCTGCGCCGCCACGCCGTCACGGTGCTGGAGCACGACGTGGACTGGTTCGTGGCCAGCGGCGACGGGACCCGGCTGGTGGTCAGCGATCACGGCGACCTGACCGTGATCCCGGGCGACCGCAAGGGGGACTCCGAGAGCCCGGAGGACCGGATCGAGATCGACGGGTCCCGCGCCCGGTACCTGGCCGACCCGGCCGCCCTGTGGCGGCACGCGCTGGAGGAGGCCGGCCGGATCGTGCGGCATGACTTCTGGGTCGCCGACCTGGCCGAGGTCGACTGGGACGGCGTCCTGGCCCAGTACCGGCCGCTGCTGGACCTGGTCGCGACGCCGTCGGAGTTCGCCGACGTGATGTGGGAGACGCTCGGCGAGCTCGGCACCTCGCACGCCTACGTCAGCCCGGGCGGGGCCGGCGGGAACGGCACCGGCAGCTACTCGACCGGCCTGCTCGGCGCCGACCTGGAGCGCGGCCCGGACGGCAGCTGGCTGATCCGGCGGGTCGTGCCGGGGGAGTCGTCCGACCCGCGGGCGCGCTCGCCGCTGTCCGCGCCGGGCGTCCAGGTCCGCGCGGGCGACCGGCTGGTAGCCATCGACGGCCGCCCGGTGACCGACGACGGCCCCGGCCCGCTGCTGGCGGGCGTGGCGGGCAAGCCGGTCGAGCTCACCGTGGCCGGCCCGGGCGACGGCGGCGCCCGGCGGTACGTCGTGGTGCCGCTGGCCGACGAGACCCGGCTGCGCTACCAGGACTGGGTGGCGGGCCGCCGCGCGCTGGTCCGCGAGCGCAGCGGCGGCCGGATCGGCTACCTGCACGTGCCCGACATGGCCAGCGAGGGCTGGGCTGACTTCCACCGGGACCTGCGGGCCGAGATGACCAGGGAGGCGCTGATCCTGGACGCCCGCAACAACCGCGGCGGCCACACCTCGCAGCTCATCGTCGAGAAGCTGGCCCGCCGCGTGATCGCCTGGGACATGCCGCGGAACATGCAGCCCATCTCCTACCCCCAGGAGGCGCCGCGCGGGCCGGTCGTCGCCCTGGCCGACGAGTTCGCGGGCTCCGACGGCGACATCGTGACCCAGGCCATCCGCACGCTGGCCCTCGGTCCGGTGGTCGGCGCCCGGACCTGGGGCGGCGTCATCGGGATCAGCGGCGGGTTCGAGCTCGTCGACGGGACGCACATCACCGTGCCGCGCTTCGCGTTCTGGATGGAAGGGGCCGGCTGGGGCGTGGAGAACCACGGCGTCGATCCCGATGTCGAGGTCCTGATCACCCCCGCCGACTGGGCCGCGGGCACCGACCCCCAGCTGGAGACGGCGATCCGCCTGGCGACTGAGGCCCTGGCCGCCGCCCCGGCCGCCGCGCCGCCCACGACCGGCGACCGTCCCTCGCGCCGCCGCCCGCCGCTGCCCCCGCGCTCGGGGAGCTAGCGACCGGCGGGCCGCGAGCCGCGCCTGGCGCTCAGACCTCGAGGACGATCTTGCCCGGCGCGCGGCGCTGCTCGCCCAGCTCATGGGCGCGGGCCGCGTCGGCCAGGGGCAGCGTGGCGCCGATGTGCACGTGCAGGCGCCCGGCCCGGGCCAGGGCGGCCAGCGCCTCGAGGGCGTGACCGTCGGGCTCGACCAGGACCAGCCTGACCGCGATGCCGCGGTCCGCCGCCGCCTCCAGCGCGGGATCGTCGTCCCCGCCGAACGGCAGCAGCGTCCCGCCGGGCTTGATCGCCGGCAGCCAGGCCGCCGGCGAGCCGCCGACCGGGTCGAACACCACGTCGAGGTCCGACACGACGTCCGGCACCGCGACCTGCGTGTAGTCGATCACCTCGTCGGCGCCCAGGCCGCGGACGAAGTCGTGCCGCTGCGCGCGGGCGGTGGCGATGACGTACGCGCCGCGCGCCTTGGCGATCTGGACGGCCAGGTGGCCGACGCCGCCGGCCGCCCCGGCGATCAGCACCCGCTGGCCGGCCCGGACGCCGGCCGCGTCGACCAGCACCTGCCACGCGGTGAGGCCGGCCAGCGGCAGGCCCGCCGCCTCGACGTAGCTCAGCTCGGCCGGCTTGCGCGCGAACTGGCGCGACGGCGCGGTCACGTACTCCGCGTACGCGCCCGCCTCGCGGGGGAACCACGGCATGCCGAACACCGCGTCGCCGGGCGCGAAGCGCGTCACGCCCAGCCCGACCTCGGCCACGATGCCCGCGACATCCCAGCCGACGGTCATCGGCAGCGATTCCAGGTAACCCTCGCCCATGCGGGTGTACCAGTCGACCGGGTTCACCCCGGCGGCCCGCACCTGGACCAGGACCTCCGTGCCCTGCGGCTCGGGACGGTCGACCTCCGCCAGCCGCAGCACCTCCGGACCGCCGAACGTCTCCTGCCGAATCGCGCGCATGACGGCCAAGCCTACGGGCGGACCGCCCGCAGGTGCAGGAACAGCGGGACGCGGGCCCAGCGGCGCTGCGCCGGGTCGCTGGCGGCCGCCGCCGCGCTGACCCGGGCCTCGCGGATGGCCTCGGTGAGCAGGCCGGCCCCCTCCAGCGCGCGGCTGTAGGCCTCCAGCGGCCGGTGCTCGCTGTGGAACGTCAGCCGGTACCCGTCACGCTCGACCGTGTCGGCGACCGGGGCCGGATCGGCGTACGAGCCCGCGATCACGAACGGGGCATCCGGCTCGCGGCCCTCAAAGCGGCCGGCCGAGTTCAGGGGGTGGACGATGGCCGCGCACAGCCGGCCGCCGCGGGTCAGCACCCGGCCGATCTCCGCCGTCGCGCCGGGCAGGTCGTCGACGTCGTGCAGGCACATGTAGGCCACGACCAGGTCGAAGGTCTCGTCGGGGAATGGCAGCGCCGACCCGTCCGCGAGCAGGGCCGACGCCGGATCGGCGTGGCCGCGGGCCAGGGCCACCATGGCGGGCGAGGCGTCGATGCCGGTCACCCGGTGGCCCAGCGACGCGAGCAGGCGGCTGAGCCGGCCCTCCCCGCAGCCGAAGTCCAGCGTCCGCGCCCCCGGCGCCGGCAGCAGCTCGCGCAGCACCGGCAGGTTGATGTTCTCGTGCGCCCGGTCAAGCCCCGGCGTCCGCGCGAAGCGCGCCCAGTTCCCGGCCTCCCGGTCCCAGCCCTGCGTCATCCGCATGCGAGCCAGCCTGCCACCCGGCGGCCCGCCGCAGCCAGCGGGATAACGGCGGCCCGGCTCAGAACGGCGGGTCGGCCGGACCGCCGTCCGCCCCGGCCGCCCACGGGTCATCGCCGGCCCCGGCCCCGGCCCCGGCGGGCGGCCCGCTGCGCCGCGCGGCCTTGGTGACCTTGGCCGAGGCGTTCCGCAGTGACGGCCCGACCTCGTCGACCTCGATCTCGTAGACCGTGCGCTTCTCGCCCTCGCGGGTCTCATACGACCGCTGCCGCAGCCGCCCCGAGACGATCACCCGCATCCCGCGCTGCAGCGACTCGGTCACGTTCTCCGCCGCCTGGCGCCAGACGTTGCAGGTCAGGAACAGCGAATCGGCGTCCCGCCACTCGTTGGTGGCCTTGTCCAGGTACCGGGGCGTGGACGCTACGCGGAAGCTCGCCACCGCGTTCCCGGTCGTGGTGTAGCGGAGCTGAGGATCGTCGACGAGGTTGCCCACGATCGTCAGCTGGGTGTCATCTGCTGCCATCACTAGCCCCTGCCCGGTCGGAAAGGTGTTCGATAACCATCATCCGCCGAGGTACTGACAATCTGGGGTGGCCGTCCGGGGGAGCGGCGGTCCGAGGAAAAAGCAGGCGGGCTAGATCGGCGCGTTGTACCCGGCCAGCCAGTGGGCCTGCAGCCAGACCACGGCGCTGCCCCAGGCGCCGGTGACCTCCAGGACGCCGACCGCGATCAGCAGGGCGCCGCCGATCTGGGTAATCAGCCGGCCGTGCCGGCGGAAGAAGCCGAACACGGCGACCCCGCGCTGGAACGCGGCCGCGACGAGCAGGAACGGGATGCCCAGGCCGAGTGCGTACACGAACGCGAGGACCACGGCCCGGCCGGAGCTGCCGGTGGTCACCCCGAGCGTGAGCACGGCCGCGAGCGTGGGACCGATGCAGGGGGTCCAGCCCAGGCCGAACACGACGCCCAGCAGCGGCGCGCCGGCCAGGCCGGCCCGCGGCCGGAACTGCGGCCGGAAGATCCGCCCGCTGAAGGAGAACCGGTCGAACGCCCCGACGAACATCAGGCCGAGCGCGATGATCACCGCACCGAGGATCCGGGTCAGGACCTGCTCGTCGTGGCGCAGGGTCAGCGCGGCCGTGCTCAGGGCCAGCGCCTCGATGGCGAACACGACGGAGAAGCCGAGCACGAACAGCAGCGTGCCGAGGACGGCCCGCCCCTTGGCCGGCACCGCGAGCCCGGAGCCCGCCGCGGCGGACGCGGCCGCGTGCGCCGCGGCCGGGGCGGACGCGACCGGCACGGTCAGGGTGGCGCCCCCGGCGCCGGCCGCCTGGGCGGCGACGGGCGTCGCGGCGGCGCCGGCCGCGGCGGCCTCCGGCGCGCGGGCCGCGGTGCCCGACATGCCGGTGAGATACGACAGGTAGCCCGGCACCAGCGGCAGGCAGCACGGCGACAGGAACGTGACGGCGCCCGCGGCCAGCGCCACGGGCATGGCCAGCAGCAGCGGCCCCGAGTCCACGAGGTGCCCTATCCCGCCCATCATGGCGACTCCCAACGCGTCCGGAACACAGCTCAAGATATCCGCGCCGGCCCGCCGCCGCCCGGGCGGGCCTGCGAACATGGAGGCATGACCGTTACCGGTGACCGGCAGGACGGGTCGTCGCGCTCCCTGTGGTCCATCGGGTCGACCGGCTCCATCCTGTCCATCGGCTCCGCCGGCTCGATCCTGTCCATCGGATCATCCGGCTCGATCCTGTCCATCGGGTCGTCGGGCTCGGTGGCCAGCATCCTGTCCGCCGTCTCCGCGGGCAGCATCCTGTCCTTCGCCAGCGTCGGCTCGGTCCTGTCGGGCCTGTCCGTCCGGTCGGTCCAGGCCTGGCGCGGCCGCGCCCGGCAGCCGGAACTGGGCGGGCGCGGCAGCTAGCCGGCCGCCGCCGCGGTGAACGCGGGCAGGTAGCCGTCGGCCTGGCCGGCCGCCGTCGGGTGGTAGGACTCGCTGACGTGCAGGATGTTCACCGCGTGCAGCCACGGGCTGGCGTCGCAGATGTCGTGGCCGGCGAAGGCCGGCCGCACGTCGACGAACGCATCGCCGTGCGCGGCGGCAGCCGCCTGGATCGCGGCGTCGAGCTGGCCGGCGGCCTGGTTGAGGTCGGCGCGGTCGGTCGTGCTCAGCCCGATGCACCCCGGCGACCGGGACAGGTCATACAGGTCGGGGTAGCCGAGCACGATCACCCGGGCGTGCGGCGCGGCCCCGGTGATGTCGCCCAGCACGTTGTTCAGCTCGCCCGGCAGCGCCGAGCTGACCTGCGCCTCGTCGGCCTGGATGGCGGCCACGCAGGTGCTGGTCGAGTGCAGCACGCAGGTCTCCATGGTGGCGCTGAACCCGACGTCGTTGCCGCCGATGACGACCGACACCAGCGTGGTCGCCGCGCTGAGCGCCGACAGCTGGGTGGCGATCACGGTGCCGGTCGTGGCGCCCGAGCAGGCCACCGACACGAAGCTGGCCGGGGCATGCGCCCGGGCCCACAGCGGGGCGAACGCGTTCGCGCTCCGGTCGCACGGGCCGCTTGAGCTGATCGTGCCCCCGGCGCCCACGCCGGCCGCATAGGAATCCCCGAGGGCCACGTAATTGACCCCGCCCGCCGCGCTGGCCGGCGCCGCGGCGGCGATCAGCCCGGCGGCGGCCAGGACCACCGAGAAAGCGGCGGACAGTACTACTTTCCGAGGCAGCACAGCGACTCCTGCGGGCAGCACGCGATTCGTTCTACCCACAAGTAACATTGCCGCCCCGGCCGGTCAATGCCCGGGGAGGCAGCAGCCGGGCTAGCCGCCGAAGGGGAAGCTGGGCAGGCCGGCCACGCCGGGGCTGAGCATGAACAGCCCGCCCGCCGGGCTGCCCGCGCCGGCCGCGGTGGTGACGTACAGCCGGTCCAGGCCGGGGCCGCCGAACGCGCAGCTGGTGACGTTGGCGTGCGGGAACCGCACGGTCGCGGCCGGCCGGCCGCCGGCGTCGAACCGGGTCAGCACCGAGCCGCCCCACTGGGCCACCCACACCCCGCCCTCGGCGTCGACGGCCAGGCCGTCGGGCATCACCTCGCCGCCGCCGACCGGCGCGAACGGCCGCCGGCCGCTGATCGCGCCGGTGGCCGGGTCGTAGTCGAAGACGTCCACCCGGTAGGCGAGCGAGTCCGAGTAGTACATGAGCCGGTCATCGGGGCTCCAGCCGATGCCGTTGGAGATGCCCACCCCGGTCACCAGCTCGGTCAGGGTCAGGTCGGCGTCGAGCCGGTACAGCGCGCCGGCGCCGGGCGTCTCGTCGGCGGCCATGGTGCCGGCGAACAGCCGGCCCGCCCGGTCGCAGGCGCCGTCGTTCAGCTTGTTCCCGGGCCGGTCCGCCTCGACGGGGACCAGCAGCTTCGCGTCGCCGGTCTCGGTGTCCAGGGCGAGGAACCCGTCGCCGGCCGCGACCAGCAGCCCGCCGCCCGCGCGCGGGAACACCGCGCCGACCGGCTGCCCGACCTCCCAGCTGGCGTGCAGGCCGTGCACGTCCAGCCGGTGCACGATCCCGGGCGGCCCGTCGATCCAGTACAGCGCGCCGGTCGCGGCGTCCCAGCACGGTCCCTCGCCCAGCTCCAGCCCGGGCACGGGCAGCTGGGCCGGCTGCCGGCCGGCCCCGGCGCCCGGCCAGCTGGCGACCGCCCCCGTCACCGGGCGGCGGCGGGCAGGCCCGCGAAGGCGTCTTCCAGGACCGACAGGCCCTCGGTCAGCAGGGCCTCGCTCATGACCAGCGGGGGCAGGAAGCGCAGCACGTTGCTGTAGGTCCCGCAGGTGAGGACGAGCAGGCCGGCCGCGTGGCAGGCGCGGGCGACCGCCGCCGCGGCGTCGGCGGCGGGCTCCAGGGTGCCGGGCCGGACCAGCTCGATGGCGATCATCGCGCCGCGGCCGCGCACGTCGCCGATCACGGGGTAGGCCTCGGCCAGCTTGCGCAGCCGGGGCAGCATGATGTCGCCGACCCGGCGGGCGGCGGCGGGCAGGTCCTCCTTGGTCATCGTCTCGATGGAGCCGAGCGCGGCGGCGCAGGCCACGGGATTGCCGCCGAAGGTGCCGCCGAGGCCGCCCACGTGCACGGCGTCCATCAGCTCGGCCCGGCCGGTGACGCCGGCCAGCGGCAGCCCGCCCGCGATGCCCTTGGCCGTGAGGACCAGGTCGGGCACGACGCCCTCGTGATCGACGGCGAACCAGTCACCGGTCCGGCAGAACCCCGACTGGACCTCGTCGGCCACGAACACGATGCCGTTCTCGGCGCAGAACACCGACAGTCCGGTCAGGAAGCCGTCGGGCGGGACGATGAAGCCGCCCTCGCCCTGGATCGGCTCGATCACCACCGCGGCCACGTTCTGCTCGCCGACCTGGGCGTGGATCAGGTCGGTGATGACGTTCAGGGCGTCGGCGGCGCAGGCGGCCGGGCCGCCGGGCCAGCGGAACGGGTAGGCCATCGGCACCCGGTAGACGTCGCCGGCGAACGGGCCGAAGCCCTGCTTGTAGGGCATGTTCTTGGCTGTCATGGCCATCGTCAGGTTGGTCCGGCCGTGGTAGGCGTGGTCGAACACCACGACGGCGTCGCGGCCGGTGGCGTGGCGGGCGATCTTGACCGCGTTCTCGACCGCCTCGGCCCCAGAGTTGAACAGGGCCGACCGCTTGTCGTGGTCGCCGGGGGTCAGCCGGTTCAGCTCCTCGCACACCATCACGTAGCCCTCGTACGGGGCGACCATGAAGCAGGTGTGGGTGAACTGGGAGACCTGCTCGACCACGCGGCTGACGACGAGCTCGGCGCTGTTGCCGACGCTGGTGACCGCGATCCCGGAACCGAAGTCGATGAGAGAGTTCCCGTCCGCGTCCACGATTATCCCGCCGCCCGCGGCGGTGACGAAGACCGGGAGCACGTGACCCAGCCCGCGGGCGACGCTCCGGTGGCGGCGCTCCAGCAGCGCGCGCGAGGCGGGGCCGGGAATTTCTGTGACGATTCGACGCTGCTGCGGCAATGACGGGCCGCCGGGGGCGCTGGGACTCATGCTCATACGCCAGACAATATCCCTGGTTAGCGCGGTGCGGCAGGGGGTGCCGGGCCCACTCGCGCCGTCCGGGCCCGGCCCGCCCTGTCGCTGGGCGCCTGGAGTGGCGTAGCGTGGGCGTCGTCACTCTGAGTCCTGATGGCAGGCACGCCCGCAGCCGATTGCGGGGGCGCGGCAGGACCGGGGGTTCCTAAGCGACGGGTAACCGCCCTCGGAATCAGGAGAGGTAGCTCATGCTCAGCGTGGACGTGACCGTCCGGCATGCCGGCGGTCAAGCGGTCGTCACCCTGCGCGGGGAGCTCGACCTGGCCAGCACCCCCGCCCTGGCCTCCCACCTGACGGCCGCCGCGGCCTGCGGCCCGTCCGTCATCGTCGACCTGGCCGGCCTGGAGTACATCGGCTACTCGGGCCTCGGCGTGCTGGTCCGGATCGGCAAGTGGCTCCGGGCGGGCGGCGGGGACCTGGCCCTGGCCGCCCCGCAGCCGCAGGTCCGCAAGATCCTCGTGGTCACCGGCCTGATCGACGTGTTCGCCGTGCATCCCAGCGTGGAGGCGGCGGCGGGCGGCGCCCGGCCGGCGCACTCGCTGCCCGCCGCCGCGTGGCGGCCCTCCGGCCCGGAGGACCGCCCCGCCCTGCTCGTCACCCGTGACGATGCCTGCGCCCGGCGCCCGGCCCGCCGGCCGCCGCGCTGTGACGCCCGGTGGTCGTGGCGCCGCGAGCTCGGCAGCTGCCGCCAGGGCTACTAGCCGCGCGGTTCCGGGTCATCGGCGGCGAGCAGACCCGGCGCGAGTACGGGCACTCGCCGGCGTTCCGGCGGGTCAGCCGGGTGACCGCGGCTGGGCCGCCGCGTCGCTACGCGGCGGCCCAGTCGCCCGCCAGCGGCACCATGCCGCCCGGCCCGAACTTGAACTGCTGGCTGGCCGGTCCCGCCGACAGGCGGTCGCGCAGGTGGAACCAGCCGTCGGACGGGTTGTAGTAGCCGACCCCGGCCGTCCTGGCCCCGGCCCAGTCGCCGGCCAGCGGGATCATGTGCGGCGGCCCGAACCGGAACGTGTCGGTGGCGCGCCCGCCGCTCACGCCGTTGCGCAGGTGGAAGGCTCCGGTTGACGGGTCGTAGTACCCGACGCCGGCGTGGCCCGCGCCGGCCCAGTCGCCGGCCAGCGGGATCATGTGCGGCGGCCCGAACCGGAACGTGTCGCTGGCGCGCCCGCTGCTCAGCGTGTTGCGCAGGTGGAACGTCCCGGTGGCCGGGTCGTAGTAGCCGACCGAGGTCCCGGCCCGGCCGTCCCAGTTCCCGGCCAGCGGGACCATGCCGGGCGGCCCGAACGTGAACGACCGCGCGGCCGGCCCGCCGGTGATCTGGTCGCGCAGGAAGAACCGGCCGCGGGCCGGGATGTACCACCCGATGCTGTCGGTGCCCGAGCCCGTCCAGTCGCCCGCCAGCGGGACGGCGCCCGCCCAGCCGTGGTGCACCGTGATCGGGGCCGCGGCCTGGCCCGGCGCGGCCTGCAGCCGGTAGGAGCTGTCCTGCGGGTCGTAGTAGCCGACCGAGGTGCCCGCGGCGGGCCCGCCGCCGCTCCCCGCGCCGCCCCCGCCGCCGTTGCCCCCGCCGCCGTTGCCGGCGAAGTGGATGAAGTGGCTGGGCCACTCCTGCCACTGGCCGGCCGCGGCGCCGGCGTTGATCCGGGTCCAGTCGTAGCCGTCCGGGTCGGAGCCGATGGCCTGCTGGGAGATGACGATGTAGCTGCCGCCGGGCCCGACCCGCTCGACCACGGCGACGTGGCCGGCCGCGCCCATGCCCGGCGCGCCGCCGTCCCACTCCGCGACCGCGCCGACGGCCGGGGTGCCGTTGACCGGGACGCCGTGCGCGGCGGCCGAGGCGGCCCACTGGCCGGCGTTGCCGAGCAGGTAGGACGGCGCCGGCGCGCCGAACGCGGTCGACTCCGCGTAGGCCGCGTAGTTCGTGCAGTTGTTGCCGGCGTACATCCGCCAGAACATGGCGCCCTCGTGCGCCCCGTACCCGTGGCTCGGGTCGCCCTTGGCGTCGCACGCCGCCCAGCCCGCGCACAGGACCGTGCTGGCCGCCGCGGTGTCCGGCCCGGCCTGGGCCAGCGCCGGGCCGGCCCCGTTGAGGACCAGGGTGCCGCCCGTGAGCGCCGTGATGGTGGCTATCCCGGCGGCCGCCCGCCGCAGGCGGGGTGTGGCGCGCCTAGGTAAAGAGCCTTTCCCAGTGCCGCATGCATCCGACATGACAGTCCTCCTCGAGCTGGCCCAAAGGCCAGGCAGTGGTGGAAGGTGCCTTGCGAGGTGTGTCGACGACAGGGACCGACTATGCCCGGCCCGGTGACCCCCCGGGGTGACTTTGATGTCGCCGCGCCGGCCAATCTGCCTGCGGAAACCCGGCGGATAGGGGCCAACGCGGCGCAACCCGGCGTCGCTCCCGGCGGGCCGGCGGCGGGCGCCGCGCGGGGCGGCGGGATCATAAGCCGGATGAGTGACTCCGAGCCCGGCGGCCTGTTTTCCGCCCTTTTCGGCCGCGGCGGCGTGGCGGCCGGCGACGCGGCCTGGCTGCAGGCCATGCTCGACGCCGAGGCGGCCCTGGCCCGGGCGCTGGAGCGGGCCGGCCTGGCCCCGGCCGGGGCCGGCGCGGCGGTGACGCAGGCGGCCCGCGCGGACCGGTTCGACGCCGCGCAGATCGGCGCGCAGGCGGCGCTGACGGGCAACCCGGTGCCCGCGCTGGTCCGCGCGCTGACCGCGCAGGTTCCCGGCTTCGCCCGGCCCGCCGTGCACCAGGGCGCGACCAGCCAGGACATCCTCGACACCGCGGCCATGCTGCTGGCCCGCCGGGCCGCCGGGGTCATCGAGGCCGACCTGGCCGCTGCCGCGGCCGCGGCGGCCCGGCTGGCCGCCGAGCACTCGGGCACCGTGATGGCCGGCCGGACGCTCCTGCAGCAGGCCGTCCCGGTCACCTTCGGCCTGGTCGCGGCGGGCTGGCTGACCGCGGTCGACGAGGCGCGCGCCCGGCTGGCGGGCGTCCGCACCGGCCGGCTCGCTGCTCAGCTGGGCGGGGCGGCCGGGACGCTGGCGTCGCTCGGCCCGGCCGGCCCCGAGGTGGCCAGGTCCTTCGCGGCAGAACTGGGCCTTCCGGCGCCGGTGCTGCCCTGGCACACCGACCGGCTCCGGGTCATCGAGCTGGCCGCCGCCCTGGCCGGCGTGTGCGCGGCCCTGGGCAAGGTGGCGCGCGACGTCACCCTGCTGGCCCAGTCCGAGGTCGGCGAGCTGCGCGAGGGTGACCCGCCGGACGGGCCGGCGGGCTCCGGTCACGCGGGCGGGTCGTCGGCCATGCCGCACAAGCGCAACCCGGTGGCGGCCGTCGTGATCCTCGGCTGCGCGCGGCGGGCGCCCGGCCTGCTGGCCACGCTGGCCGCCGCGGCCGAGCACGAGCACCAGCGGGCGGCCGGCGCCTGGCACGCGGAGTGGGAGCCGCTGGCCGACCTGCTCCGGCTGACCGGGTCGGCGGCGTCCTGGTCGGCGTCGCTGCTGGCCGGCCTGCACGTCGACGCGGCCCGGATGGCGGCCAACCTGGCTGCCGCGCGCGGGCTGCCGATGGCCGAGCACCTCACCGCGGTGCTCGCCCCGGCGCTCGGGCGGCTGGCCGCCCACGACCTGATCGCGCGGGCCAGCCGCCGGGCCGTCGAGGCCGACCGGGCGCTGGCCGACGTGCTGCTTCAGGCGCCGGAGTTCGCCGGGCCGATCCGCGCCGCCGGGCTGACCGAGCTTCAGGTCGCCGACGCCCTGGAGCCGTCGGCCTACCTCGGGTCGGCCGTGGCCCTCGTGGCGGCCGCCCTGGCCGCCCACCACCAGCAAGGAGAGAGCCGATGAGCGATGCCGCGGAGCGCGGGATGGCGGTGCGCCGCGAGGTGCTCGGCGACGCGCACGTCGACCGGGCCGTCGCGCGCACCACGGACTTCACCGCGCCGTTCCAGGACCTGATCACCCGGTACGCCTGGGGCGAGGTCTGGTCCCGGCCCGGCCTGAGCCGGGCCGAGCGCAGCATGATCACCCTGACCGCGCTGGCCGCGCTGCGCCAGGAGGAGGAGCTGGCCATGCACGTGCGGGCGGCCGTGCGCAACGGGCTGACCCGCGAGCAGATCACCGAGGTCCTGCTCCAGGTGGCCATCTACGCCGGCGTGCCGGCCGCCAACCGGGCCTTCGCCGTGGCCCAGGACGTCCTGGTCACCATGGCCGAGGAGGGAAACCTGACTCAGCCGTAGTGCGTACAAGTGTGCACTCAGCGGCCAGAAACGGATATCGTTTCGGTAAAGAACCGGCGAGAGGGCATGGGTGACTCGTGGCGGAGATCGTGTCACTGGCCGCGGCGATCGAGGCCGCGATTCATGATGGCGACACCGTCGCGATGGAGGGCTTCACGCACCTGATCCCGCATGCGGCCGGCCGCGAGGTGATGCGGCAGCGGCGCCGCGGCCTGACCCTGGTCCGGATGACGCCCGACATCGTCTACGACCAGATGATCGGCGCGGGCTGCGCCCGCAAGCTGGTGTTCTCCTGGGGTGGCAACCCCGGCGTGGGGTCGCTGCACCGGTTCCGGGACGCCTACGAGAACGGCTGGCCCGGGCCGCTGGAGATCGAGGAGCACAGCCACGCGGGGATGGCCAACCGGTACGTGGCCGGCGCGTCCGGGCTGCCGTTCGCCGTGCTGCGCGGCTACCGCGGCACCGGGCTGGCCAGCGCCCCGAACGTGACCACCATCACCTGCCCGTTCACCGGCGAGGTGCTCACCGCCGTGGCCGCCCTGCGCCCGGACGTGGCCGTGATCCACGCCCAGCAGGCCGACCGGGCCGGCAACGTCCAGCTGTGGGGCATCACCGGGGTGCAGAAGGAGGCCGTCCTGGCCGCGCGGCGGTCGGTGGCCACGGTCGAGGAGATCGTCGACGAGCTGGCGCCGCGGCCGGGCGCGGTCGTGCTGCCCTCCTGGACGGTGAGCTACGTGGCGGCGGCGCCGGGCGGCGCCCACCCCTCCTACGCGCTGGACTACTCGGCCCGCGACAACGACTTCTACGTCGGCTGGGACGCCATCAGCCGGGACCGCGCGGCCTTCACCCGGTGGGTCGACACGGAGGTGCGCGGGACGGTGGCGGCCCGGTGAGCGCCGCGGACTACACCCCCGACGAGATGATGACCGTCACCGCGGCCCGCACCCTGCGGGCGGGCATGACCTGCTTCGTCGGGATCGGGCTGCCCAGCGCGGCGGCCAACCTGGCTCGCGCCACTCACGCCCCCGGCCTGGTCCTGATCTACGAGTCGGGCACCATCGGGGCGAAGCCGGGCGCGCTGCCGCTGTCCATCGGCGACGGGATC
>DASYBB010000225.1:0-11655 GCA_036501025.1 Streptosporangiaceae bacterium | reverse complement strand
GCGTTGACCGCTGCGGCCGGGCTCGTTAGCGTTCGCTAGAACGTGTTCTAGCGAGGAGGCCGCCATGGCGGCGTCGGCGGCGGACCGGTCGCACGGCGAGAAGCGCAAGATGACGGTCAGCGAGCGGACCGTGCCGGCGCTGACCGCGGCGCTGCAGGAGTGGCTGGCCGGCCGGGTCGCGGGGCCGGGACGGCCGGTGGTGAGCGGCGTCCGCCTGCCCGAGAGCGGCGGGCTGTCCAGCACGTCGGTGCTGTTCGAGGCGAGCTGGGCCGGGGCGGGCACCGGGTTCTATGTCGCGCGGATGGCGCCGGAGGCGAGCGCGGTGCCGGTGTTCGCCCGCTATGACCTGTCCGCCCAGTTCGAGGTGATCAGCCGCGTGGCCGCGTCCTGCGACGTCCCGCTGCCGGCCCTGCGCTGGAACGAGCCGGCCGGCGGCCCGCTCGGGACGCCGTTCTTCGTCATGGACCAGGTGGACGGCCGGGTCCCGCTGGACAACCCGCCGTATGTGTTCACGGGCTGGCTGCTGGAGGCCGGGGCGGCGGATCGCGCGCGGCTGGAGCGGGCCAGCGTGGCGATCCTGGCCCGGCTGCACGCCATCCCCGAGCCGGCCGCCGCGTTCCCCGGGCTGCGCCCGCCGGACGGGACCGACGCGCTGCGCCACCACGTCGACCAGCAGCGGGCCTACTACCGCTGGGCGCTGGCCGGCGACGGCATCGTGGTGCCGATCATCGAGCGGGGCCTGGAATGGCTCGCTGAGCACTGGCCGCCCGATCCCGGTCCCGACGTCCTGAGCTGGGGCGACGCCCGGATCGGCAACATCATCTACCAGGGCTTCGAGCCCGCCGCCGTGCTCGACTGGGAGATGGCCGCCCTCGGCCCGCGCGAGCTGGACGTGGGCTGGTTCATCTTCCTGCACCGGTTCTTCCAGGACATCGCCGAGTTCTTCGGGGCCGAGGGGCTGCCCGGCTTCCTGCGGCGCTCGAACGTGGAGCGGTGCTACCGGGAGCTGAGCGGCCAGCCGCTGCGGGACCTGGATTTCTACCTGGTGTACGCCGCGGTGCGGCACGCGATCGTGATGGCGCGGATCAAGCGGCGGATGATCCACTTCGGCGAGGACGAGGTCCCCGCTGATCCCGACGACTACGTCCTGCACCGGGCGAGCCTGGAGCAGTTGCTCGCCGGCACCTACCGATGGGACTGAAGGCGCGTGCCGACTCCGCTCGACGAGTACCCCGTCCACCAGGCGCCGCTGCCGATGGACCGCGTGGCCACCAGCGACCGCAATTTCTACGACCGGTGCTACTTCAACGCCCACGACCGGACCGGGGAGGTCTTCCTGGTCACCGGCCTGGGCGTGTACCCGAACCGGGGCGTCATCGACGCCTACGCGACGGCGCGCTGCGGCGACCGCCAGTGGAGCGTCCGGTTCTCCGACGCCCTCGGCGAGCGGAGCCTGGAGCAGCGGGTCGGCGGCTACCGGGTCGAGGTCCTCGAGCCGCTCAGGCGCCTGCGGCTGACCTGCGCGGCGCCCGGCGGCGGCGTGGACTTCGACCTGCGCTGGACGGCGGCGTTCCCCGCGGTCCAGGAGGAGCACCACCTGATGCTGGCCGGGCGCCGGCCGGTCCTGGACGCGTGCCGCTTCTCGCAGCTCGGCAGCTGGTCAGGGCGGCTGCGGGTCGGGGACCGCGAGTTCGCGGTCTCCGCCGACCGGTGGGCGGGCGCCCGCGACCGGTCCTGGGGCATCCGGCCGGTCGGCGAGCCCGAGCCGCCGGGAGCGGCCGACGAGGCCGCGCAGGGGTTCTGGTGGCTGTACGCGCCCCTGCGGTTCGAGTCCTGCGCGGTGGTCGTGATCCTGCAGGAGAACCCGGACGGCTACCGGACGGTGAACGACGCCCGGCGGGTATGGCCGGACGGGCGGGTGGAGCAGCTCGGCTGGCCGCGGGCGGAGATCAGCTACCGCGCGGGCACCCGCCACCCGGAGTCCGCCCGGCTGCACCTGACCGACCCGGCCGGCCGGCCGCTGACCGTCCAGGTGGAGACGCTCACCTCGGTCCCGCTGCACGTGGGCGCGGGGTACGGCGGCGACCCGGACTGGTCGCACGGCCGGTGGATGGGCCGGGAGTGGGCCAGCTCCAGCGTCTACGACCTGGCCGACCCCGCGGTGGCCGGCCGGATACCGTTCGGCGTATCCGACCATCTGGCCCGGGCGCGGCTCGGCGGCGAGACCGGGTGGGGGATGCTCGAGCACGCCAGCATCGGCCGGCACGACCCCAGCGGCTTCGCGGACTTTGCCGCGGTCAGCAGCTGACGGGCATCGTCACCGGGCGGCGCCGGCGTCGCCCGGCGGGCGGGTCTCGGCGATCCGGCCGCGCAGTTCCTCAGCGCTGACGCGGGTGCCGGCCTCGTTCTCGAACGGCCCGTACACGCCGCCGTAGGCCGCCGAGCCCGGCTCCTGCCGCCAGCTCTGGGCCAGCGTGCCGGACACGACCGCGTCATAGCCGATCGCGTCCAGGAACTCGGTCACGGCCGTCACCGCCGCCGGGTCGTCCCCGGCGATCAGCAGCGCCGAGCGGTCCGGCGCGCCATGCGGCCGGGCCAGCCCGAGCAGGTGGCGGAAGTAGATGTTGTTGAAGCCCTTCACCACCCGGGCTTCCGGCAGCCGCCGCTGCAGCAGCTCGCTGCTGGTCACGGCGCCCGTGTCGAGCTCGCTGATATGCCCGTCACGCTGGGGATAGTAGTTATTGGCGTCGATGACCGGCTTGCCCGCCAGCGGGCCGGCCGGCACGTCCCGGTAGGACCCCAGCGGGATGGCCACGATCACGATGTCGCCCTGGTCCGCCGCCTGCTCCGTCGTCCCGGCGGTGGCCAGCGGCCCGATCTCGCCGACGAGATCCTGCAGCGTCTGCGGGCCGCGGGAGTTGCTCAGCACCACCGAGTACCCCGCCGCGGACGCCAGCCGGGCCACCGACCCGCCGATGTTCCCGCTCCCGATGAACCCGATAGTCGCCATGTCACTGGCCAACTCCCGGCGGCGGGCGATCATTCCGCCCGCCGCCGGGCCGGGCCGGTCAGCTGGCCAGCGCCGCGGCAGTCAGGTGCGACCCGCCGGTGCACTCCAGCACGGCGCCGGTGACGAACCCGGCGCCGGCCAGGTAGACGACGGCGCCGGCGACATCCTCGGGCTGCCCGACCCGGCGCACCGGGGTGACCGCGGCCACCGCCTCGAAATAGGCCCGGCGCTGGTCAGCGGGCATGCCGTCCCACCACTGGGTGTCGATCACGCCCGGCGAGACGGCGTTCACCCGGAGCGGGGCCAGTTCCACCGCGAGCGGCGCGACCATCGCCTCCAGCGCCCCGTTGGCGGCGGCCAGCCCGGCGGTGCCCGCGAAGGCGGCCCGGGCGGAGGCCGCCGAGATGATGGTCACCGAGCCGTCGGCGCGCAGGTGCGGGAGCGCGGCCTGGATCGCGTTCACGTGCGCGAAGAACTTGCCGTCGAACGCCTGGCGCAGGGCGGCCTCGCCCAGCGCGGCGATCGGTCCCGCCCCCACGGCGCCGGGGCTGGCCGCCAGGACCAGGTGATCGACCGGGCCGGCGGCGGCGAAGCAGGCGTCCAGCTCCGCGCGGCTCGTCGCGTCCAGCTCGGCCACCCGGACCGGGACGCCGATGCGCTGCGCCGCCTGGTCCAGGCGCTCCTTGGACCGCCCGGTGATGATCACTTCCGCGCCCTGGGCCGCGAACGCCCGGGCCGTCGCCTCGCCGATGCCGGCGCTCGCGCCGATGATCACCACTCGCTGCCTGTGGAATGACATGGTCCGGTCCTCCGATTTGTCGAGACTGCAAGTCTCAGCAAGTCTTTACCAGTACTGGCAGTCTCGTCAAATTGATAGGCTGCCGGCATGAGCACCCCCGCCCGCCCCCGCCCGCACAGCGGCCGGCGGCGCAACGACGCCGCCCGCGGGGCGATTCTGGACGCGACGTTCCGGCTGCTCAGCAGCCCGGACACCGACGGCGTGACGATCGACGCGATCGCCGCCGAGGCGCGCGTGGGCCGGCAGACGATCTACCGCTGGTGGCCGTCCAAGTTCGCCGTGATCGCCGACGCCCTGGCCAGTCACGCGCAGGCGGTCGTCCCCGGGCGGGACACCGGCTCGTTCGCCGGGGACCTGGAGGCATTCCTGGCCGACAGCTTCGCCGGCCTGGCCGACCCGAACTTCGCCGCGCGGCTCCGGCAGATCGTCTCGGCCGCGCAGGAGGACGAGCACGTCGCCCGCGTGCTGGCCGACTTCACCGCGGCCCGCCGGGCCGCGCTGCGCGCGCTGCTGGAGCGCGGCCGGGCCGCCGGCGAGCTTGCCCCCGGCGCTGACCTCGACATGCTGGTCGACATGGCCTACGGCGTGCTCTACTACCGGCTCCTGGTCGGCCATGCGCCGCTCGACCGGGGCGCGGCCCGCGCCCTCGCCGCCGAGCTCACCCGGCCCGGCCGGTAACCGCGGCCGGTAACCGGCCGGTAACCGCGGCCGTTAACCGCGGCCGGTAACCGGGGGCCGGTAACCGGGGCCGGGGTCAGGCCGGCCCGATGTTGGCGTTGACGTGGAAGACGTTGTCGGGGTCGAAATCGGCCTTGATCCGGGCCAGCCGCTCGTACTTGGCCGAGCCGTAGCTGGCCCGGACCCGGTCGGCGGCCTGGTCGGCCGTGCCGTTGATGTAGCCGTTCCCGCCGCCGATGGCGTAGGGGCGCAGCCCGTCCCAGAAGCTCTGCGCCCAGCTCCGCTCGGCGGGCAGCCTCTCGGCGTCCGGCGCGACGCCGAGAATGAACGCGGCGTAGCGCGGCGAGCGCCCGCCGCTGAAGGCGGTGTCGGCGTCGCCGATCGCGCTGTAGGCGCCGTCGAGCCGGTACAGCAGCATGGCCGACATCGGCGAGGCCTTGGCCGCCACGCGCTCGGTGACCAGCTTGATCACCTCGTCGGACAGGTCGGCCAGGTAGGCGCCCTTCTCGTAGGCGTGCACGCCCCAGGCATTGGCCTCGTCCAGCAGCTGCTGCAGCGCGAGGTAGGGCATCGGCGTGACGAGGTCGAACAGCGGCGGCAGGCTCCGGCGGACCCGGTCCGCGATGCTCGCGTGCTCCGCCGGTGCCCCGAACCCGGTCAGCAGCAGCACGTAGCCGGGCTGGAAGTGGTGCTGCTCGGGGACGAACGGCGCCGGCGGCGCGTTCACCGCCCCGACCACGGCGTTGACCTCCGGCGGCAGGGTCGCCACGATCTCGCGGGCCAGCGCCAGCGCCGCCGGGCCCTGGTCGGTGTCCCAGAAGAACATGGCGAACTGCACCGTCGGATCGACGTCGTGCAGCTGGAACTCGAAGGAGGTGACGACGCCGAAGTTGCCGCCGCCGCCGCGCAGGGCCCAGAACAGGTCCGGGTTCTCGCCGGCCGACGCGCGCTGGACCCGGCCGTCGGCGGTCACGATCTCGGCCGAGACCAGGTTGTCGATGCTCAGGCCGAACTTGCGGGTCAGCCAGCCCATGCCGCCGCCCAGGGTCAGCCCGCCGATGCCGGTATGGCTGACCAGCCCGGCAGGCACGGCCAGGCCGTGGGCCTGGGTGGCCGCGTCGAGGTCGGCCAGCAGCGCGCCGCCGCCGGCGTGCGCCCGCCGGGCCTGCGGGTCGACCCGGACGCCGTTCAGCAGGCTCAGGTCGATCATCATGCCGCCCTCGCAGGTGGCGGAGCCCGCGGTGTTGTGCGCGCCGCCGCGGACGGCGATCTCCAGCTGGTGCTCGCGGGCGAAGCCGATCGCGGCGGCCACGTCGGCCGCCGACGCGCACCGGGCGATCACCGCCGGGTGCCGGTCGATCTGCGCGTTCCACACCCGGCGCCGGTCATCGAAGTCCGGGTCGCCGGGCACGATAACCGGGCCGCTCATCGCCGCCCGGAGCTCGTCGATGCCCCCGCTGACCAGCTGCGTCATGATCGTTCCCCCTCCATGATCGTCATCCCGGGCACTGCCGGCCCGGGACTGCCAGCCCAGGCCAGGGCGGCGCACTGAGGGTGCGCAGGTCATGGAGAGGAGGTGGAGTTCAGGTCGGCGCGCCGGGCATAGGCCGCCAAAGGCCGTAAACACGGCCTCCGGAGCTAGGCTGTGCCGCCGAGCAGGCGCAGCCGGCCCCGGAGAAAGCGGCGCTCGGCCTCGGTGGGGGCGAGGTCGAGGGCGGCGCGGTAGCTCGCGCTCGCCTCGGCGCCGCGCCCGGCGCGGCGCAGCAGGTCGGCGCGCGTCGCGTGGAGCAGGTAGTACGCGTCCAGCTGCCCGGTCCCGGCGATCGCCTCGACCAGCGGCAGGGCGGCCTCGGGACCCTGCGCCATGCCGATCGCGACGGCCCGGTTCAGGTCCACGACCGCGCTCGGGGCCACCCGCGCGAGCTGCCCGTACAGCCCGGCGATCTGCGGCCAGTCGGTCCCGTCCGCGGCCGGCGCGGTGGCGTGGCACGCCGCGATGGCCGCCTGGATCTGGAACGGCCCGGCCCGGCGGCGGCGCAGGGCCCGCTCCAGGATGGCGGTGCCCTCGGCGATCTGGGCCTGATCCCAGCGCGAGCGATCCTGTTCCGCCAGGGTGACGAGGTCGCCGTTCGCGTCGGTGCGGGATGCCCGGCGGGCGTCGTGCAGGAGCATGAGCGCGAGCATGCCGTGGGCCTCGGGTTCGTCGGGCATCAGCGCCGCCAGCACGCGCGCCAGCCGGATGGCCTCCTGCGCCAGCCGGGCCCGGCCGGGGTCTCCGTATCCCTGGTTGAACAGGAGATACAGGACATGCAGCACGGCCGGGAGGCGCTCGGGCAGCAGGTGCCCGGGCGGCACGCGGAACGGGATGCGCGCGTGCGCGACCTTCTGCTTGGCCCGGAACAGGCGCTGGCCCATGGTCGGCTCCGGCACCACGAACGCCCGCGCGATCTCGGCGGTGGACATCCCGGCCAGGCTCCGCAGGGTCAGCGCGACCTGCGCGTCGAGGTTCAGCGACGGGTGGCAGCAGGTGAACATGAGCTCCAGGCGCTCGTCCGGGATCTCGCTGTCCCGCGCGGCGGGCGGCCCGGGCTCCGGGTGCATCGCCGCCACCTCCCGCAGCTTCGCCGCCTCGGTCGTCGCGCGGCGCATCCGGTCGACGGCGCGGTTGCGCGCCGTGGTGGTGAGCCAGGCCAGCGGCTGGTCCGGTATGCCGGACTGCGGCCACTTCTGGAGGGCCTGAGCGAACGCGTCCTGGGCACACTCTTCGGCCAGGTCCCAGTTGCCGCCGGTGAACCGGATCATGGCGGCCATGATCCGGCTCCAGCCGTCGGCGTAGATCCCGGCTATGCGCTCGCTTAGCTGAGCAGCCACCGTTCCTCGTCGTAAGAAGTTTGCGGTCAGTCCTCGCCGTCCGGCCAGAACGGCCGCAGCTCGATCATCCCGGCCCAGGCCATCGGGTGCCGGGACGCGACCTCGATGGCCTCGTCGAGGTCCGCGCACTCGAGGACGTCGAACCCGGCGATCTGGTCCTTGGTCTCGGCGTACGGGCCGTCGGTCAGCAGGACCTCCCGGTTGCGGACCCGGACGGTGGTGGCGTCGCTGGCCGGCCGGGTGCGGCTGCCCATCAGCCGGATCCCCTTGCCGTCCGTCTGCGCGACCCAGTCCTCGACATCGGGGGCGCCGTCGTCCTGGCCGGGCGTGTAGTCCGGGTCCGTGCATACCAGCATCAGGTACTTCATGGTGGTGCTCCTAATAAGAGTTGTCGGGTCGGTCACCGGTATGACGAACGGGCCGGCCGCTCCACTACGGCCTCCGGCCAGACTATTTTCCCGGCCGCCCCGCCGGCGCCGGGGTCGCCGGTCCTGGCCATCCTGTGGGCGCTCCTGTGGGCCGGCACGTGTGGCCCGTCCGGACGTCGCTGACGAGGGTGGAGCCAGCTGAATCAGCCTCCGGGGATCCGATGCGCCCGTAGATCGCCAGCGCCTGCCGCCGCCGCCCAGCGCTTCCAGCAGCCGGGCCAGGTCGGCCGCGCGGCCGGTGAAGCTGCTGATATCGCGCGGCAGGGTCCGGACCGCGGACGCGGCCGGCCCGGCGGCGGCGGCCTCGTCCCGGGCCGCCAGGACCTCCGCGGCGGGTGCCCGCCCGCGGGCCGCCGCGACGAACGCCGCGTGCGCCGGCCCGGCGAGGTCCAGCGCGCCGGCCAGCAGGATCGCGGTGTCCTAGCGCGCCGTCCGGTTGACGCCGCGCTCCAGGTCGCTGACCGACCGGGGGCTGAGGGCGGCCGCCTCGGCCAGCTCCTCCTGCGTCAGCCGGGCATCGCCCCGCAGCAGGGCGGCGGAACTCAGCTCCGGGTCCGCCACCAGCATCAGCTGCCTCTCCGCCGGCCCCGCCGGGGCGGGTAAGGCGCGTCACGGTCCTGCTCCTGTCACATCCTGCCCAGCCGCCGGGTCACAGCGGTATAGCCCGCCGGGCAGCAAAAAAGGAGACCAGAATGGACGCCCGTCTCAACTTCTACGGCAACACCGCCGCGGCGAAGTTCGCGAAGTACATCAACTCGGCCGGGGCCGCCCTGACCCAGTCGGCGCTGCCGGCCGTGACCCAGGAGCTGGTCAAGATCCGGGCCAGCCAGATCAACGGCTGCGCCGCCTGCACCGACATGCACACCAAGGATGCCGCGCAGGCCGGCGAGACCCCGGTCCGGCTCAGCCTGGTCGCGGTGTGGCGGGACGCGACGGTCTTCACCGAGGCCGAGCGGGCCGCGCTGGAGCTCGCCGAGCAGGGCACCCGCATCGCCGATGCCGCGGGCGGCGTCACGGACGGGGCGTGGGCGAGCGCGGCCAAGCACTTCGACGAGGACCAGCTCGCCGCGCTGGTCTGCCTGATCGCCCTCATCAACACGTACAACCGGATGAACGTCATCGCCGCGCAGCCGGCCGGCGACTACCAGCCCGGCCAGTGGGGATGAGGGCCCGCCGTTCTCAGCCGCTGATGTGCTCGACCAGCGAGCGCAGCAGGTCCCAGCCCTTGTCGTCGTCGGCGCTGCCCGCGTGGGGCCGGCGGAACCGGCTCACCTCCGCGGCCAGGTCGGCGATGTCCCACCGCAGCCGGTAGAGGTCCAGCAGGTGCGGCTGCGGGCGGACGCCGGTCGCGCTGGCGTAGGCGGCCAGGATGCTGCCGTCGCCGGGATCCAGGCTCCACAGGTCCCGCTCCGGCGGGGCGACCAGGGCGGTGTCCCAGTCGATGAGCAGCCAGCCGTCGGCGGTGAGCATCGTGTTGCCCGGATGGGGCTCGCCGTGGGTGAGGACCGCTCCGGCCCCGGACCGGGCCTGACCGGCCAGGCCGTCGTAGCGCTCGAGCAGGCGCCGGACCGGGGCCTCGTGCTGCTTCAGGAGCACGGCCGCGGGCCGCGCGTAGGGCCCGCAGTCGGCGGCATCGCGCCCGGCGCACGCGGCCTCCAGGTCGTCTCGGCGCGGCACGGCATAGTCGTCGCGCAGGGCGTGGCGGCGGGCGGCGGCGGGCGCGGTGTGCACGGCGGCGAGC
This sequence comes from Streptosporangiaceae bacterium, assembly GCA_036501025.1. Classification (GTDB taxonomy): domain Bacteria; phylum Actinomycetota; class Actinomycetes; order Streptosporangiales; family Streptosporangiaceae; genus DASUBV01. The sequence goes on along the minus strand of DASYBB010000225.1, from coordinate 2,128 downwards.
AGGGAGAGCACGGCGAGCCGGTGCCCGGGGGAGGAGAACCGGTCGAAGTCGAAACGCTGGCCGTCGATGAACGGGTACAGCGCGACGCCGAAGCCGCCGGCGGCGACCCGGGCCACGGGCTCGCCGTCAGCGGCAGGCACCGGCGCCACCACGAACTCGCGGCCGCAGTCGCGCAGGTCCCGGGCCGCGGCCAGGGCCGCGCGCAGCCGGCCGAACCCGGCCGCCAGCGGCTCGCGCGCCGAGAGCCGCTTGTGCTCGAGCTCGTCGGCGGTAAGGAACCAGCGCTGCCCGGCCGTGTCGGTGACCTCCCAGTGGTGGCTGCCCCAGCCGACGGCCAGGTACTTCACCGTGGCGGCGGCGACGCCCCACCAGCGCTCCAGCATCGGCGGCAGCGCGGCGTCGGGCAGGTCGTCGGGCGGTGTCAGCATCCGGCCACGGTACGGGCGGGGTGGCGGCCGGGCCACCGGATAAACGCCGGGCGGTCGCCGGGGTCAGCCTGGCGGCGCCAGCTCGAGATCCGCGAGGCCCGCGTAGTACACGAACTTGAACGGGTTGAGGAGCTGGTGGATCTCGACCAGCCGCAGCAGGACGCGCTGCCGCAGGCCGCTGAGCTCGGCGGCGCCGGGGTACCGGAGCAGGCCCAGGTCGAGGATCCGCAGGGCCAGCGCGGGGTCGCCGCGCCGGGCGAGCTCGGCGCCCGCCGCGTGGAATGCGGCCGCGGTCTCAGCGTCAGCCCCCGGGCGAGGCCGGCCGCCACGGCGCGGTCCAGGTCGCGCAGGGCCGCCAGCAGCCCGGGGAAGGCCTCGACGGTGTAGGTGGCGGTCAGCCCGGCGTGTCCGTGGATCAGCCGCGACGGGTGCAGGGCCAGCACGGTCTCCATCGCCTCGAACAGTCCCGGCGCGGAGCCCTCGGCGAAGAACGGGGCGCCGAGGTACGGCATGCTCATGTCGCCGGTGAACACGACCTCCCGGCCGGGGAGGTGGATGATCAGGCCGTCGTGCGTCTCGCCGCCGCGGACCGGGATGAGCACGAACTCGACGCCGCCGACGGTCAGCCGCTCTGGCTCGCTGACCAGGCGGTCCGGCGCGACCCGGGCGCGGTGGCTCCGGCCGCTCGGCAGGAAGTACCGGAACGGCGCCGGCTCGGAATTCTGGCGGCGCAGCTCGTCCGGGAAGCTCGCCTGGGCGATCACGGTGGCGCCGTCCGCCGTGAGGGCGCCGAGCCCGCCGACATGGTCGAAGTGCGCGTGGGTCAGGATGACGTGCGTGACCGGCAGGTCGGTGATCTCGCGCAGGTCACGCAGCCCCGCGGCGGCGTGCTCGGGCGTGCTGGCGGCGTCGATGGCGACGATCCCGGCGGGGGTGACGACGAAGGCGAAGTCGGCGAAGTCATATCCCTGGGCGACGTGCACGTCCGGCGCGAGCTCGGCGAGCTTCCGCGGCACGAACCGGAACCCGTCCTCGGCACTCACCCAGTAGTCGGCGATCAGCCGCCCGGACCTGGCCCGGGCCGCGTCGGCCTCCGCCGCCCGGCCGAGGAGGTCGTAGGCGCGCGACAGTCCCTCGTAGGCGGCCCGCAGCAGGCCGGGCGGGAACTGGTCCTTGACGGCGAGCACGAACTCGAGGTCGGCGACGACCGTCTCGGCGCGGCCCGCGCAGTCCGGGAGCCGGGCCAGCGAGGTGCCCCGGAAATAGTGGGTCAGCCCCACGTCCAGGCCGGCGGCCGCGTCCAGCTTGGCGATCGCCGCCTCGGCCCGGCCGCCCAGGCGGGACTCGAACGCTCCGGCCAGGGCCAGCACGAGCCCGTCGGCGGGCGCGCGGCCCGAGCGGGCCGCGAAGTAGTCGAAGCCGTCCTGATCGAGCCCGGCCGCCATGAGCTGGCCCGCGAGCACGACCTGGGTGCGCCGGCCAGCGCCGGGCCAGGCCGCCGCCTTCTTGAGCGCGTCCATCACCAGCTGCATGGCTGGCTCCTCCTCCGGCGGTATTAATATCTACAAGATAGTAGACTGGAGATAGTATCTGTCAACTAGTATTGTGGGGGCCGTGACCAGGAACGTCCGCACCTACGACCACTTCTGCCTGATGGCCCGCGCCCTGGAGCGCGTGGGCGACCGGTGGAGCCTGCTGGT
>DASYBB010000224.1:0-15034 GCA_036501025.1 Streptosporangiaceae bacterium | reverse complement strand
GTAGTCCGCGAAGACCTGGCGGATGCGCCGCGGGTCGCGGATGTCGGCCAGCACGGTGTCGTCGGAGTCCAGCAGCGCCCGGCCGTGCAGGTCCAGCTCGATGGCGTGCAGGGCGGACTCGTCCCGGTCCAGCAGGATCAGGCGGCCCGGGTGCAGCTGGTGCAGCTGGCGGCACAGCTCCGAGCCGATCGACCCCCCCGCGCCGGTCACCATGATCCGCTTCCCGGACAGGTACTCCTTGACCGCGCCGATGTCGGTCTTCACCTGGGAGCGGCCGAGCAGGTCGCTGATCCGGGGGTCGCGCACGCCCTCGATGAGGGTCGTGCCGCTGAGCAGCTCGCCGATGGTCGGGATGACCTTCGGGACCAGCCCGCAGGCCTCGGCCGCGGCGGTCAGCTCCGCGAGCGCCGAGCCGCTGGGCCGCGCGATGGCGATGACCAGGACCGTGGCGCCGGTCTCGGCCGCGACCTCCCGCATCCGGGACCGGTCACCGAGCACCGCGACGCCGTGTGCCCGGAGCCGCCGCTTGGCCGGGTCATCGTCCAGGAACGCCACCGGCTGGTAGCCGCAACCAGGCTGGCGGTGCATGTTCTGCACGAGTCGGCCGCCGGCCACGCCGGCCCCGAACACGATGACCTTGACCGCGGCCGGCGCGGGGGCGGCGGCGCGGGCACGCTGGCGCAGCGCATAGAGGACGTGGCGGCCGCCGAGCATGGCCAGCATGGCCAGGACCGTCCCGCCCGCGACCGTGCGCAGGGGCTCGCGCTGGCCGGGCAGCAGTAACTCCGTCAGGAGGATCAGCACCGCGCCGGTGCCGAACGTCGCGGCGCTGACGGCCACGACCTCGTCGAAGCTGCCCCGCTGATGGCGGCCCCGGTACAGTCCGGCGGCGAGCCCGCAGCCCACCGCGAGGATGCAGGCCGCCGGGAACGCCCGGGCGAACATCATCGTCGTCAGCGCCGTCCCGGTGAGGTCGCGGATCGCCCAGCCGGCCACGAGGAGCCCGGCGGTCCACGACGTCAGGTCGTAGCCCGCCTCGAGGCCCCTGCGTAATGCCAGCCGCCGTATGCGCGGCCGAATCGGCGATACTGCATCGGGCAGCGTTGAGGTATTCACGAAGCCTCCGACTCACGGGGGTCCGGATGAGTCTTGTTCGTAAACTTGGACCGCGGCGCGCAACACAGCTAGCCTGCGGTACTGACTCGGTTAGGTTACTCTGAGTGACGCACGCGCGGGACTTGAATTGCAAGCGAGCTAGATCACGACAATGCCGGTCCGGCAGTAGCCCGGCGTCAGGCGAAAGGAAGAGGAGACCAATGTCTGAAATGTCACCGGACGATTTCTTTCGTCGCCAGGCACACGAGGCGCGGGGTCCGGAATCGGCGCAGAAGGACCTTCGGTCCCCGGCGCGCCGCCGGCTCCGCCGCTTACGGCGCCTGGCGCTCACGGCCGGGATCTGCCTGGCCCTCGTCGCGGGCCTCGGGGCCGGGGGCGCCTTCTTCACGGTGCGCCACCTGACCGGCAGCGTGCAGCGGCTGAACGGAATCACGGCCCTCGACGCCGCTGACCAGCCACTCATGCCCGCGGCGACCCGCAAGAGCATGACTGTCCTGCTCACGTCCTCGGGGGCAGAGCCGGCCTCGAACGGCGGCGGGGTCGACGGCGCGTCACCGCGGCCGGAGGCGCTGAGCGGCCTCATCGCGCTCGTCCACCTGAACGCGAGCGGCCGCGGCGGCGGCGTCGTCTCCATACCGGCCGACACCGTCGTCCACATTCCGGGGCACGGGTCCATGAAGATCTGGGCGACGCTCGCCCTGGGCGGGCCATCACTACTTATCCGGACAGTGGAAAGCCTCACGAATGTCCGCATCGATCATTATTCGGTCCTCGACTTTCCCCGTGTCGTCACGGTCGTCAAGGCACTGAACGGCGTGAAGGTTGATGTACCCTTCACCGTGACCAGCGAGGGATTCACCTTCCCGGCCGGGATTGACAATCTCAACTCGGCTGACGTCCTGGCTTATGTGCGCCAGGCCGGAGTGAGCGAGGTCGGTCGAACCGAACTGCAGAGTAACCTCGTCCGCGCGATTCTCGACAAGATCGCCGACAAGCACTTGTTCAGTCACGTCCGCACGGACTTCCGGGTCCTGGACGCGATGGCGCGGGTCCTCAGCGTGGACAGCAACTTCAGCGACCGCCAGCTCGTGTCGCTGGGCCTGCGCCTGGGCGGGCTCTCCGCCCGGTCCGGGATCTTCATCACCACGCCGACCAGCGTCACGGCCGGCACCGGGTCGGTCTTCCTGAAGCAGCCGTTCGCCCGGCAGCTGTGGTCGGCGATCCGCAGCGACTCCCTGTCCGCCTACGCGCGGCGGTACCCGTTCACGGTCACCCCCGGCGCCCCGGCCTAGCCCGCGGCGCCGGGCCCGGCGCGCTCGCGGCCGCCCTGGCCGCCGTGCTCGTCGCGGCCTGCTCCTCGGGAGCACCGACCGGGACCTCCACCAGCCCGGCGGCGCCGGTCCCCAGTCGACCGGCGCCGCCGGTCCCGCCGCACGCCGGGGTCAGCCTCCGGGTGCTGGTCCTCACGGACGGCACGCCGGGCGTCGAGGCGATCCGCGATGAGCTGGCGGGGGAGGGCGTCCCGGATGACGTCGTGAACCTGCGCGCGGCGAGCCGGCCCGCCATCACGCGCGGCTTCCTCACCCGGCCCGGGGCGGGCGGGGTGAAGGGCGGGAACTTCGACGGCATCGTTCTGCCAGGGACGACCCCGAAAGGCCTGACTAATGCCGAGCGGTCGGCGCTGGCGCGGTACGAGCGCCAGTTCGGCGTCCGCCAGGTCAACGCCTACTCCCCGCCCCAGCCCGCCATCGGGATGAGCGCGCCGGTGTACAGCGGCTCGCTGTCGGGCGCGGTGACGGTCACGGCGGCGGGCGCGCAGGCCGGGTTCGGCTACCTCAACGGGTCGTTCCCGTTCAGCGGCCGCGCCGCGGGCAAGGCGCCGTTCGGGTACCTGGCCGAGCCGGCGGCCGGCAGCGGCGCGACCGCCGTCACGCCGCTGCTCGACGCGGCGATTCCGCACACGGGCGGCAGCGCCACGCTGGTCTGGCAGTTCACCCGCCAGGGCACCGAGCAGCTGGGCATCGGGTTCGGGGCCAGCCAGTTCATGGCCCAGTTCCGCTACCTGGCGCACGGCATCGTGAGCTGGGTCACCAGCGGGGTCCAGCTGGGCTACTGGCGCAACTTCCTCACCATCGACTACGACGACGTCATCAACGCGGACGCGCAGTGGAGCGAGCAGGGCCACTGCACGCCGGGCGCCGGCATCTGCCCGAAGGGCACGAAGAACACGGCCGCGATCCGGATGAAGCCGGCCGACGTGACCTTCGCCGTGAAGTGGCAGCGCCAGCACCACTTCGAGATGGAGTTCCTGTACAACGGCGGCAGCTCGGTCCGGTTCCAGGTGCACGGGACCGACCCGCTGCTGGCGGCGTTCAAGCCGGTGGCGGACGAGTTCTACTGGATCAACCACACCTACACGCACGCCAACCTGGGCTGCAAGCAGGACTTCAGCGTGGACCCCTGGAAGTGCGCGCGGTCCGGCGGCCGCATCGTCTGGGCCAGCGAGGCCCTGATCACCAGCCAGATCCAGGACAACCTGACCTGGGCCCGGCGGCACGGCATCCCCAACGTTTCCGGGGTGGTGGCCACGGGCGAGTACTCGGGCCTGAAGATCCTGCCCCAGCAGCCGGTCGACAACCCGAACCTGATCGCCGCGACCTTCGCGAACCACCTGAAGTGGATTCCGCTGGATGCCTCGCGCGAGCCGGATATGCGGCCGGTCGGCGCCGCCCTGGGCATCCCGCGCCACCCGATCGACGTGGGCTACGACGTGGACGACGTCGGCGAGGAGGTCAATGAGTACAACTGGTTCTACACCTCGAAGAAGGACGGCGGCAGCGGGCTGTGCGAGCACAGCAAGGTGACGGCCTGCATCAAGCCGCTCAGCCCGAAGTCCGGCTGGACCTCGCTCATCCTGCCCCAGCAGGTCCAGAACGTGTTCCTGGACGCCCTGGACAACGACCCGCGGCCGTTCTTCATGCACCAGTCCAACCTGACCGGCGACCGCCTCGGCTACGACGTCATGGACGGCGTCCTGTCCGCCTACCGGGCCGTGTACGCCCCGGGCACCCCGGTCGTGAACCGCTCGATGGCCGGCGACGGCGTCGGGCTGCGCGCCCAGCAGCTGTGGACGGCCGCGCTGGCGAAGCGGTCGGTCACGGCCTGGGTGAACGGCCGGACGGTGACGGTCAGCGGGCCGCCCGGCACGATGGTCCCGGTCACGGTGCCGCCCGGCACCCGGTCGGGCTCGGCGAGCGGCGCGGTCTTCGGGGAGGCCTACGGCGGGCAGCGGTCCGCGTACGTCACGCTCGGCGCCACGCCGCTCAAGCTCCGGCTGCCCGCGGCCCCGTTCCGCCAGCCGTAGGGTTCGGCGAGAATCGCTGGCGTGGAGTCAGGCGTGCTGCCGCTGTGCCGCCGGATCGCCGCGGACCTCGATGCCCTGGCGGTGGTGCTGGTCGGGTCGCACGCGCGGGGCACGGCCACCGCGGAGTCGGACGTGGACCTGGTGGCTCTCGGCGCCGGCCCCGGCTACCAGCTCAGCCGCCGGGAGGGCAGGCTGGTGTCGCTGTCGTGGCGCACCCCGGACGAGCAGCGCTCGCGCTTCCGGTCGCCGGGGCCGGCGCTCACCGAGGTCCCCGGCTGGCGGTCAGCGGTGATCATCACCGACCCCGGCGGGATCGCGGCCGGGCTCCAGCGCTCGGCCCTCGACTGGTCCTGGGAGCAGGTCGCCGGGCCGGCCCGCGCGTGGGTGGCGGCCGAGCTGACCGGTTACGCCGAGGAAGTGCACAAGCTGGCCAGCGCGCTGCGCACGGGCCGGCCGCGGCTGGCGGCCGCGCAGCGCAGCCTGCTCGCGCTGCACCTGCCGTTCGTCCTGGCGGTGCACTTCGAGACCCTGCACGCCAGCGAGAACGAGGTCTGGGACGCGATCGCCCGCCGCGCCGGGGAGCCGTGGCGAGCGGCGCAGGACCGGGCGCTCGGCCTGGAGGGGGAGTCGCTGGCGGACAGCTGCCGCGGCGCGCTGGAGATGTACGCCCTGGCGGCGGGCGTGGCCGGGGAGCGGCTGGGTGAGCGTGAGCGCAGCGTGGTGTCCGCGGCCGTGGCCGCGGCGCGCTCCGTGCTCTAGCCCGCAGGACCGGCGCTGAGAACGTGGTCCGCCATTGCTCCAGGCTGCGTCCTGCGCAAACGCCCTGGGCTGCCTGCGGAGGTAGGTTACGCCCATGGCAGTGTTCGCATTGTGGAGCGCGCCACGAGCACGATCGACGGCGTTCTTCCGGTCGATGGCTGAGCGCGGCGATATGACCGTGCTGCACGAGCCGTTCTGCAACCTCAGGGACTATGGCGAGACCGAAGCGGGAGCGCGGACCTTCGATTCGCCTCAGTCGCTGCTCGCCTGGCTGCGCGATGAGACGCATGACATGAGGGTGTTCCTGAAGGACCACCCCCCGACCGCCTTCGTCCGGGACGTGCTTGCCGAAAGGCGCTTCCTCGCCGAGGCCCGGCACGCATTCCTCATCCGCCGTCCCGAGGAGATCGCAGCTTCCAGCTACGCGCTGGACCCCGGCATGAACATCGACGCGATCGGGCTGGAGAGGCTGTGCGAGGTGCAGGCCGCGGTCCGCGATGCCGGGGGGAACGCCTCCGTCGTCATCGACTCGGATGACCTCGTGGCCCGACCCAAGGCGACGATGGCGGCGTACTGCGGCGCCGTCGGGCTGCCCTTCATCCCGCGCGCGCTCACCTGGGAGCCCGGCGAGCGGCCCGAGTGGCGCCGGTCCGCCCGCTGGCACGCCGACGTCAGCGCCAGCTCCGGCTTCGAGCGGCGCGAGCGCGCGTACCCGCACACCGTCGAGGACTCCGCCGGCCTGGCCCGGCTCGCCGCCCACCACCGGCCGTTCTACGACCGCCTTTACGCACAGCGGCTGGACGTGGCGCCGTGGGAGGCCGCCCTCGAAACTGAGGATGGCTAGCCGTCGAAGCTGACTTCCAGGCGGGCGACCAGGCCGGACTCCCAGGTGAGCTGCATGGTCCCGGTGCCGCCCGCGGTCCAGGCGAAGCTGACCGTGTCGACCGGCCCGGCGGAGCTGACCGCCCGGACGGCCATCGTGTCGGAGGGCGGCTGGCCCGCGTAGGCCCGGGCGATCGCCGCGCGGCCGGCGAACGGGCCGGCCGGCACCGCGGTGAAGGCCATCGTGGCGCCGGGGGTGAACCGGTCCGCGAAGGCGTCCCACCCGCCCGACCGCACGGCGGCGTTGAAGGCCGCGATGTGCTGCGTGACCCGGGCTGGAGTCTCCGGGAGATGCATCGTCCCTCCATCCGTCCGCCCGGCGATTGTCGCAGCCCGTGACGCAATCACGCGAGCGTCGCCGGCCCGGGGCCCGGTAGAAAGGTCGGCATGCAGCGTCTTGCCGAAGTAGCCCCGGGCGTGCTGGTCGCGACCGCCGAGTTCGCGATGACGACCAGCACGGTGGTGACCGCGCCGGACGGCGCCTGCCTGGTCATCGACCCGGCCGTCTCGGTGGACGACCTGGCCGGGCTGGCCGCCGACCTGGCGGGCGCCGGGCTGCGGCCCCAGGCCGGCTTCGCGACCCATCCGCACTGGGATCACGTGCTGTGGAGCGCTGACCTCGGCGACGTGCCCCGGTACGGGGCGCCGAAGGGCGTGGCGATCCTGCCGGAGGTCCGGGCGGCGAACGTCGAGCACGTGGAGGCCGCGGCGCCGGGGCACGACCTGGCCCTGTTCGGCCAGCTGGTGGCGCTGCCCGCCGACCCCGCCGTCATCCCGTGGGACGGCCCGGTGGCGCGGGTCATCGTGCACGATGCTCACGCACCCGGCCACGGGGCGGTGTTCCTGCCGGACGCCGGCGTCCTGGTCGCGGGCGACATGCTGTCCGACATCGAGATGCCGCTGCTGGACATCGATGCCGCCGACCCGCTCGGGGACTACCGGGCCGGGCTGGAGCGGCTGGCGGCAGTGACCGGGGTCGGCGTGCTGGTGCCGGGTCACGGCCACGTCGGCGACGCCGCGGAGCTCCGGCGGCGGGTCGAGGCCGACCTGCGCTACCTGGACCTGCTGGCCGCCGGGCAGCCGTTCGATGACCCGCGGGCGGCCGGCGGCTGGCTGCGCGACTGGCACGAGCGCCAGCTCGACCGCGTCGCCGGCCGCGGCTGACCGCTCTCCCGGAAACCTGAGCTGGAAGAACTACCGGCCGTAACGGTATCTTCAGCGCAAGCACGTCGTTCGGGCGCGGCTTGGGGGACAGGATGACGTCGTGGGTGGCCTGGGCCGTATTAGTAGTGGCGGCCGCGGTGCTGGTCTTCATCGGCTACCACTTCACCGTGCGCACGCTGCGGATCACGACGGCCCTGGCCGCGGCGGCCGTGGCCGTGTTCATCACCGGGTACGGGCTGGCGCACCCGGCCAGCGCGCCCGCTGATCTCGCGAGCTCGTTCACGCGCGGAGCCGATGAGCTCAGCGCCGCCCTGTTCCGGGTGCTGCGCCTGGGCCACCAGGTTCCGGCGCCGGGGCTCGCGGGCTGGGTGGTCATCCTGGTGGCGCTGCTGTCCGGGTACCGGATGCTCGAGGCCTGGGCGCTGCGCTGGCAGGCCCCGGTCCTGGACACGTCGAAGCTGGGCGACGGCCAGCACGCGCAGCACGCTCAGCTCGCCGCCGAGCTCAGGTTCCGGCTGGCCGCCATGGAGGTGCGGTCGCCGTCGATCCTGCCCGGCGGCAGCCGGTCGAACGGGCTCGCCTCCATCGCCGAGGCGAGCGGGGTCACGGGCAGCGGCCTGGCCGGCGCGATCATCCGGTTCTTCGGGATGCTGTGGCCGGGTCCGCGCCGGTTCCAGCTCCGGCTGTGGGTGGAGGCCGCGCCGGACGCGGCGGGCACGAAGGTGACCGTGGACCTCGAGGACCCCCGGACCGGGGCGACCATCGTGACCAAGACCGTGGCGGCGGGCAGCCCGGGCGAGCTCGCGTCCATGGTGGCCGGCTACGTCGGCCGGCAGGTGTTCGTTGCGGATCGCGCCACGCCGCCCTGGTGCGTCGGCACGCCCGACGGGCGTGACCTGGGCGCCATGCTCCTGGCCCGGCAGGAGCGCGCCGACGCCGCGACGCCCGGCGACGCCGAGCGCTCCCGCCAGCGGCAGATCGAGATCCTGGCGAGGGCGACGCAGATCAGGCAGTGCGCGGGCGTCGTCAGCTACGAGCTGGCCCAGCTGCACGATCTCGGCCTCGATCACCTGGCGGCGCTGCGGCTGCACGCGGCCAACCGGGAGCAGTATCCCCGCTTCTACCGCGGGCGCTACCGGCTCGGCATGTCCCTGGAGATGATCGCCAATCCCGGGTTCACGATCACTGACGTGCCGGAAACCGAGCGCATGCTCGATGACGTTCTCGGCATCCTCAGCCGGTGCGGCCTCACGCCGGGCGTCACCCGGCTGGCGGGCGACCTCGAGCGCGTGCCGGGCGGCGGCGTGACCTGGCGGCTGTCGCCCGGGCTGAGCATGCACCTGCTGGCCGCCGCGCGGGCCGAGCTGGGCACGATCCGGCGGGAGCTGACGCTCCGGCACGTCATCCGGGCCGCCCTCGTGCACCGGGACGAGCGCGCCGCGCGCCGTCCCTACTGGCGGCTGCGGGCGCGCCAGGGCTTCCGCGACGCCGTGCGCGTCGCCGAGCTGCTGGTCGCCGTCCGGGAGGAGCTGAACCCCGGCCCGTCTCCGGCCGGCGGCGGACGGCGGGGTCACCTGAGGTCGGCGGCCCGCATGGCGGCGGCCATCGCGGGCGACCCCGCGACGGCCTGGCCGGTGCCCGCCGCCCGGCCCGCGCCCGGACCGCCGCCGCCCGGCCCCGGGCCGGCCCCGGGGACGGACCGGATCCGGTGGCTGCCGGGGCAGCGCCGGACGGCGTCCTGGCAGGCGGCGTACAACACCGCGTGCCTGTACGCCGTGCTGGCCCAGGAGCGGGGGGCACCCGACAAGCTGGTCGTCAGCAGCCTGGAGCGGGCGGTCAACAATCGCGACTCGGAGATGGAGCGGGCATACGACTGGATCTCGCATGATCCCGACTTCCTGCGGCTGAAGGACGCGCCGGAAACATTCGCGGACTTCGGCAGGTTCCTCGAGGACCAGCGCCGGGCAGGCTACCCGGCCGCCGCTCAGCCGGACGCCGGCAGCTCTGAGGCCGCCGCCGGGATGATCCGCCGCGGCGCGGGCAGCCGGGCGGTGACCGAGACGCTGTCGTCCCCGTAGTCCGGCACTCACCAGCCTCGGCTGACGGGCCTGACCGGCCCGGCGGCGTGGTGCAGACTGGTCCCCATGGCGGATGAGGCCACCGGCCGGCTGCTCGGCCGTTTCGTCAGTGCCGTCCAGCCGGTCCTGCCGCTGGTCTCGGTGTGGGCGCACGGGTCACTGGCCGGTGGCGACTACCAGCCCGGACGCAGCGACCTCGACCTGATCGCCATCCTGAGCCGGCCGTGCACGGCAGCGGAGGAACAACGGCTCGGGGAGGTGCATGAAAGCCTGGGCAGCGCGATCGCGCTCGCGTCGGCGCTGCATTGCAGCTACTGCGCCGCAGGGGAGCTGGATGATCCGGCGCGCTCGCACCTCACCTGGGCGCACGGGGAGTTCATGCGCCGGCCGGTCACCCCGGTGACCAGGCGGGAGCTGCACGACTTCGGGCTCGTCGTGCATGGCGAGGAGCCAGCGGCCCTGCTCCCGCCGGTGACCGGCGGGCAGCTCGCCGCGTTCGTGGCCCAGGACCTGGAAGGCTTCTGGCTGCCGTCCCTGGATCACCCGCCGCGCTGGGATCGTGACATCTGGGTCGACCTCGGCCTGCTGACCCTGGCCAGGGCAACGGTGACCTTGCGGGACGGCCGGCTGATCACCAAGGCCCAGGCCCTGTGCGTGCTCACCGAGCTCGGTGCCCCGGCCGAGGTCGTCGACGACATCAGGCAGCGCCGGTATGGCGACCCCGGTCCCGCGTCACCGCAGTGGATCGCCCGCCGGGCGGAGCTGACCCGCACCTTCCTGCGGCCGGCGATCGAGCGGGCCCTAGCGCAGCGGCCGCCCGGCACGGGCTGATCAGGCCGCCTGCGTGAGCGGAGCCACTAGCCGTATACCGACAGCTCCGAGGCCGCGACCGAGATGATCCGCCGCGGCGCGGGCAGCCGGGCGGTGACCGAGACGGCGTCGTCCCAGTAGTCGGACAGGGTCGGCGGCTTGGGGTCGAGGATCGACTCGACGCTGAGGCTGCCCGGCGCGACCAGGTCCGCCATGAGCATGTCCTCGAGTACCAGCGCGGGCACGTAGCGCGCGCCGCACTGCACCAGGCCGAGGCCCCGGTGGTACCCGTCCCGCAGGAAGTAGCGGCCCTGCATGCTGCCGACCTGGAGGAACGAGGTGATCATGCGGACCTGGAACCCCATGTGGACCGTGCCGGGCGGCATCCCCGGCGCGATCCCGCCGAACGCGCCGACGACCTGCAGGTTCTGGTTGGCGATGCTGGTGATGAACATCTGCCGGGCACGGTCGTACTGGAAGGTGACCGGGGCGCCGGCGTCCAGGGGCAGCGTGAGCTCCGCTAACGACCGGATGTCGTCGATCCGGGTGTCCGCCACCCGTTCCCGGGCGTGATCGACGAACACGCTGGGCTGGTAGGCGCAGACCCGCGGCAGGTCGACCAGCGCCGGCCGCCAGCCCTCGGCGAAGTACGGCTGGGCCTGCGGGCTCTTCTCCAGGCGGGCGACGTAGGCGTGCATGTCGGCGGGCATCGGCCGGATCAGGCCGGACTGGTCGACGTCCGCCGTCCGGTCCTGGAGCGCGGCCCGGACGCGGGCCAGCTCGGCCTGCATGGCGGGCGTGACCGATTCCTGCTGGCGGCCCTCCAGCAGGATCATCTGCGCGGGCTCGCTCGCCATCCACGCCAGCAGCGCCCGCGACTCGCGCTTCTCGGCGGCCGGGTCGGGGCGGGCGGGCGAGTCATGTGCCGTCGTCCGTTCCATTGCGCGCTCAGCACCCATCTCGTCAGCGGCGTCCCTCCGCCGCGAGCCTCCGGGAAGCGCTTTACTCACGCGTATCCCTACTGCGGGGCACGGACCCCCAAGGGGTACGGTTCACGCCCAAATGTCAAGAAATGGTAATTAGCAGGCATAGACTTCGCCGGCCCCGGCTGGCGGGATAGAACAGGGGAGTGCGGTCACGGAAGTACCGGATGGTCACGGCGATGGAGTGGCCCGGCAACCGGCTGTGGCGGTACCTGCTGCTCCATGGCCGCGCGCCGGCCGCCTTCGCGCTGCCGGAGACCACCGGCCGGCGCACCGGTTCCCGGCGGCACACCCCGGTCGGGAACAGCCTGGACGGCGACACCTTCTGGCTGGTGGCAGCGCACGGCACGCAGGCCGGCTACGTGCGCAACGGCCGGCACGCTGGTCGGGGTCGCGGCGCTGTCCAGGCCGGACTACCTGATCGAGGTCGACGCGACCGCGGTTTACTGACGCGCGCGGCTGAGCTGGCCACGAGTCCGGCCGGCGGCCTCGCGGGCGCGGCCGTCGGCCGGGGTCATCGTTACTCCAGCGCGTACTGCCGGGCGCGCCGGCTCCCGATGGACCCGCCCCAGGCCCGGGCCTCCTCGTAGGCCGCGTCGCCCAGGCGGGCGCGCAGCGCGGCCAGGACCGCGTCACCGTGCGGGGCGCGCGGTATGTACGCGTGCAGCCAGCCGCTGCCGCTGGCGTCCAGCTGCGAGCGCGCGGCGGCCAGCAGCCGCACGGCACGCTGCGGATTGTCCTGGCCCGCGACGGCCGCCAGGGCCTCGAGGTAGTACGCGGCGCTTGTCTCGTCTCCAACCTCGTCCGCAACGGACAGTCCCTCCTTCAGGTGCCCGGCCGCCCCGGCCAGGTCGCCCTGCGCCCGGCTGCTGAGGCCCAGGTCATACAGCGAGACGAGGATGGGGATCCCGTCGCGGGCACGGCGGGCCACCGCCAGGCCGCTGGCGAACAGCCGCGCCGCGGCGTCGTTGTCGGCCTGCCTGAGCCGGACCTGCCCGAGGAAGTTATCCACGAAGGCCACGGTCAGCAGCTGCTGAAGGCGGTCGTACCCGGTGAGGTCATCCTCGCGGACCTGCTGCGCCAGGGCCTGGCCCTCGTCGAGCAGCCTGCTCGCGCGGGCGTACTCGCGGCGGCCCGCCGCGAGGTGGCCCAGGACGGCCAGGACTGTCGCATTGAGCACCACCCCCCGCTGCTCGCCCGTCTTCCGGTACAGCGGCAGGCTCCTCTCGAAGGCGTCCTGCGCCCGGCTCAGGTCTCCGTTGGCGAGGAATATGAAGCCGGCTCCGGTCAGCGCCATCGCGCCGTGAATGGTCGGCAGGCTTTCGCCGCGGGCGACCAGCTCGCCGCCCGGACGGGCGAACTCCGCGAGGTGGCCATGCAGCCACCAGAACCTCCAGGTCAGCAGGAACAGGTGGGTTGCCTGGTCGAGGTGACCCCGGTCCACCAGCCAGGCCATCGCGGCCACCAGGTTGCCGTGCTCGGCCTCCAGCCGGCCCAGCCAGGTCCGCTGGCCGGGACCGGCGAGCTCGGCCGGGGCCGGCTCGGCCAGGGCCTGGAAGTAGGCGGCGTGCCGGTCATGGGCCGGCACCCAGTCGCCGCGGTCCCTGAGCCGTTCCAGCGCGTCGTCCCGGATCGTCTCCAGCAGCGAGAACCGCGGCTCGCCGCCCCTGGTCTCGGCGCGGACCAGGCTGCTGTCCATCAGCGAGCCGAGCGTTTCCAGTACCGGCTCCGGCCCGCTGGCCTGGCCCTCATCGAGGGCCCACACGGCTTCTGCCGCTGGCAGGCTGAACGGCCCGGCGAAGACGCCCAGCCGGGCGAACAGCGCCTGCTCGCCAGCCGACAGCAGGTCGAAGCTCCAGTCGAGGGTGTTCTTCAGGGTCCGCTGCCGTTCGGGCAGGTCGCGGGCCCCGCCGGTCAGCATGCTGAATCTCTGGTCCAGCCGTGCGGCCAGCGCCTGCGGCGGCAGCAGCCTGGTCCGGGCCGCGGCCAGCTCGATGGCCAGGGGCAGCCCGTCCAGCCGGCGGCAGATCTCCGCGACCGCCCCGGCGTTGCCGTCGGTCAGCTCGAAGCCTGGGGCAACCGCCTGCGCCCGCTCCGCGAACAGGCTCACCGAGGCGTACTGCTGCAGGCCGGCGGCGTCGCGGGCCGCCCCGGCGGGCGGAACCGGGAGCGGGGGCACGGGGAACTCGTGCTCGCCGCTGAGCCGCAGCACCGCCCGGCTGGTGACCAGCATGACCACGCCGGCCGCCGCCTCCAGCATCCTCGCCAGCAGCGGTGCGGCGCCTATGACCTGCTCGAAGTTGTCCAGCGCCAGCAGCATCCGCCGCGGCCGCAGGTACGACTCCAGGTCGGTAATCAGCGCGCCTGCGGAGGTGTTCAGGCCCAGCCCGGCGGCGATCGCGGCCGCCACCAGGTCAGCCTCGGAAACCGAGGCCAGCTCCACGAAGCGCGTGCCGTCCGCGAAGCCCGGGCCGAGCCGGCGGGCCGCCTCCACCATGAGCCGGCTCTTTCCCACGCCGCCCGGGCCGGTCAGGGTGACCAGCCGTGCGCCCTTCCCGGTGACCAGGTCCTCGACAGCGGCGCTCTCCTGCTCGCGGCCCAGCAGCGGAGTCGCCGGCATCGGAACCGCTGCGGCCGGCGGCCCCTCGCCCGCGGCGTCCGCCTCAGAGCGGGCCGTCTCGAACCGCTCGCTCAGCAGCACCGCCAGGTCATTCTCGACCATCTGCTGCAGCTCGGCGGGGTCAGCGAAGTACTGGTAGGAGACCTCACCCTCGCCCTTGACCTGGGCCAGCAGCTGAGCCAGCCGCGGATCGCGGTCCGGCGCCGGCGACTTCACGTAGACGAGCCGGGGCAGCGCGCCCGCCGACCGGTACTCGTCCTCGAGCCCGGACACCTGCTGGCCGGGCCCGACCCAGCCGTAGCTCTGCCAGTAGATCCCCACGAAGATCTGGCTCTGCGCCAGGTACGCCCGGTATACCGAGCCGGGCGGGTGCGGCCGGGCGCCGTGCTCGAACATCACCGGGACCAGCCGCAGCGCGGTCACCGCGTCCCGCACGGCCTGGCGCTCGGGGGCCACCTCGCGGAGGGTGGAGCTCACGAAGACCCGCACCCGCTGATCGGGCGTGCGGATCACGGCCTTCTCGGTCATGGCCACTAGCCTGCCCGGACGAGGTCAGACATATCCGTGACCGGCCACGATGGCGGAGCGCTTGCCTGGCTCACAGGAACTGCCCAGCGGTGATGCGGACTCCGGTCGCGATCGCCGGAGCGATGGCCAGGGCCGGCCAGCACGAGCAGGCCGTGGCCATCGCGGGCTCCATCAGCTCTCCGGTCTGGCGGGGAGCGCTCTGGCCGAGGTCGCGGGGGCGATGGCCGGGGCCGGCCACGACGAGCAGGCCCTGGCCGTCGCGGGCTCCATCGCCTATCCGATGTCGCGGGCGAGCAGCGCGGCAATGATTTCGAGGGCACTGGCCGGGGCCGGGCAGCGCCAGCAAGCCCGGTCCGTCACCGGCCCGATGACGCAGACGAGCGCCCTGGCCGGCGCTGGCCACGGCCGGGCAGCACCGCCAGGCCGAGGCCATCGCCCGCTCCATCCTCCGCCCGGACGCGGCCGCGGGCGCCCTGGCCCAGGTCGCCGACGCTCGCCCAGGCCGGGGACGCAGGCCCGGCAGCGCGTGGCGGCGGTCGCCTGCGCCGTCGGGCGCTGGACCACCGCCGTCGGCCCCGTCCTCCTGCTGGCGCCCTCCGCTTGCCCGTCGCTGGCCCGCACGCTGGAGGAGCAGTGGAAGCGCGCTGCCCGGCGGATCAGGATCCGGCGGGCAGGTGAGCCTCTTCGGAACTGGCCTGAGCGCGAGCTTGCGGCCGGCCTGACGCGCGTG
>DASYBB010000223.1:0-49441 GCA_036501025.1 Streptosporangiaceae bacterium | reverse complement strand
GCTGGGCCGGCCCGCCGCGAGGCGGAAGGGCCGGGTTCCTTCATGATGGCGCAGGCTTTTACGTCGCCCGCGGCGCCAGACCCTGCGCGCTAATTGAAAAGCGCATCGCGGAGCGACGTACGGGCTCTTTCTGGCTGGCCGATAAACGGCGCTACTGCAGGCGCGCCTCCTGGCGCAGGAGCGGGGCCAGGTCCTCGGGGGCGGGCGTGGCGCCGGACAGGCCGCGGGCCGTGAACCACCGGGCCACGTTGGCCGCGTCCCGGTCCAGGAACTCCGTGCCGCGCGGGTGGGCGATGACGTCCACGACCTGCGGCAGGTCGATCATGAACAGTCGGCCGCGCCGGACCAGCAGGTTGTACGCGGACAGGTCTCCGTGGGCCAGGCCGAGGCCGGCCAGGGTGACCAGGCCCTGCACCAGCTGGTCCCACAGGCGGACCAGTTCATCGGCGGCGGGCCGGGTCTCGGCCAGGCGGGGCGCGGCGGTGCCGTCGGGCTCGCCGATGAACTCCAGCATGAGCTCGGTGCCGAGCACCTGGACCGGGTACGGCACCGGGACGCCGGCCCGGTGCAGCTGGCACAGCGCGGCGAACTCGGCGCTGGCCCACTCCCGCGCGATCATCTCCCGCCCGGCCGCGCTCCCGGCGGCCATCGCCCGGTTGGCCCGGGACTCGCGGACCCGGCGGCCCTCCCGGTAGTCGCTGTCGCGGTGGAACATCCGGTGCTCGGGATCGCGGTACCGCTTGGCCGCCAGCAGGCAGGACCGGCCGGTCCCCGGCACGCCCCGGCGGACCAGGAAGACGTCGGCCTCCTTGCCGGTCTTCAGCACGCCCAGCTCGACGTCGACCGCGGCCAGCTCGGTGACCAGCCAGCGCGGGTAGGGCTCCGGGCCGCGCTCCCCGGCGGCGGGCTGGTCCCAGGTGGACCAGCGCTCCCCCGCGGGCAGCCCGTCTACGGCGTCATGGGCATCCGGGGCGGGCAGCGACCGGCGGTGCCGGTCGCGCTTGGCAAAGACCGGCTCTTCGTCGTCAAGGCGCCACTTGCGGCGCCGGCAGGCAGGATCGGGCACAGGCGGTGCTCCTCAGGCGAGCGGTGAAAGAAGGCAGCGGGTAACGCGAGACGGACATCATCAGCGCCCTCCTTCCACTCGGCCGGCATCGCCAGCGACCACATCGTGCGCCTGCGACAGTGTCACGCCCGGGTTGCGCCCGGCAACCGGATTTCCGCGAGCTCAGGACACGACCGCGGCCGCGGCCAGCGACACGGCCGCCCCGTCCTCGAGGACCGCGCCGGGCCAGTCGCGGCCGAGGTGCCGGGCGGCGACCCGGCGCCAGTGCGAGCCCAGCCACGCGGCGGCCAGCGCCGTCCCCACCGCGACGGCCGTGGCGGCCGCCTCCCCGGCCGGATCCGGCTCCGCCGGATCCAGGGCGCCCGGGTCCGGATCGCCGGGCCGGGACGGCCACGCGCGGCGGGCCACGACCTGGCCGGCGAGCGCCGCGAGCAGGACGCGCCCGACGAGCCCGCGGGGCGAGAGGCGGTCCGGCGTGCGAGGCAGCTTGTCCCTCACCAGCTCTCCCAGCGCCCCGGCCGTGACCAGGGCCTTTACCCAGCTCGGCCCCAGCGCGCGGTCCGGCTGGCGGGCCGCGGGGGCCGGGGCGGCCGGGGTGGCCAGCGCCAGCGCGGCCAGTCCCGTGACCGACCGCGATCCGGTGGCCGCGCCGATCAGCGCCGCGCGGCCCAGCGTCCGCGCCGGGGGCAGGCTCATGGGCCCATGCTAGGGCCGGGCGCCCCGGAGGCGCCTCCGCCGCGCCCGTATCCTGGGCCCGCGAGGAGCCGGCGCCCGCCGGCCGCAGGGGGGAGCGACATGCCGAAGCCGACCATCGTCCTGGTTCACGGAGCGTGGGCCGACGGAGGAAGCTGGAACGCCGTCTCGACCGAGCTGCAGGGCCAGGGGTTCACCGTCTTCACCCCGCCGAACCTGCTGCACGGGGTGGCGGGCGATGCCGGGTACGTGGCGTCGTTCCTCAAGCAGCGCACGACCGGTCCTGTCGTCCTGGTCGGCCATTCCTACGGGGGCGTGGTCATCACCAACGCCGGGACGGCCGGCGGCGACGTCCGGGCGCTCGTCTACGTCGACGCGTTCATCCCTGAGGTGGGCGAGACGGTCTTCCAGATTCTCGGCGGGTCAGGATCCGCGCTGGACGTCCCCGACCCGACGGCGGTGCTGGACCTCGTCGGCTATCCCGGCGCTCCCGAGGGAGACGCGGAGGCGTTCCTCAAGCCCTCGACCGTCCACGATGCCTTCGCGCAGGACCTGCCCGAGGCCGACCGGCGGCTGATCGCCGCGAGCCAGCGCCCGATCACGCTCGGCGCGAACACGGCGGCGACGACGACGGCGGCCTGGAAGACGATCCCGAGCTGGGCCATGGTCGGCACCGAGGACCGGGTCATCCCCCCGGCGACGCAGCGCAGCATGGCGGAGCGGGCGGGCGCGACGATCAGCGAGGTCGCGGGATCGCACGTGTCACTGGTGTCCCATCCCGAGGCGGCGATTGCGGCCATCCTCGCCGCCGCCGCCGCGGTCGGCGCCTAGGGCCGGTCACGTTCCGGCGTCACGGCTCCGCCGGGCCGGGCATCTCGTCCAGGGGAGCCGGCACCTCGCCGGGGCGACTGCGGCGCGGGCGGCGGCGGGCCAGGACCCGGCGGCCGTCGACCGTCCACCGGCGCCGGCAGCGGTTGCACCGCAGGAGCTCCCCGAACCGGGCCGACACGACCCCCGAGTCCTCGAGCGTGCCGCCGCAGGCGCAGGAATCGCCGACCATGGTCTTCCGCACCACCTTGCGCCCGCGGCGCATGATGATCGGGACCGGCCGGTCGCCGGGACGATTCTCCTCGTGGACCAGCCAGTAGCCAAGGCCGGCGGCGCCCCCCACGACGACAATGAGGACCGTCACCAGAATTGCCAATTGATCCTCCCGCGGCGAGATATTAGGTCGACCGTACTGCGCGGTCGGGCCTGTAGATAGCCAGCTTTGCCAGGTTTACTCATTCCGGGCCAATCTGGGCCGGCCCCTTTTCGCGGGCCGGCTCACAGCGGCCGCCGCGGGTCGGGGTCGTCCGGGTGGACCAGGTCGCGGTCGGGCGGCCAGACGGCCCGCGAGTGGGCGCTCAGCCACTCGCGGCGGCCGTACCGGGCCTGCAGCTCGGTCGCGAGCAGCGAGTCGGCGTCGTAGTCATCGGCGTGCTGGGGCGTCGGGTCGTCGACGGCGTTGCCGAGCAGCCCGACGTACGCCAGCCGGGGCAGGCCGGCTGACCCGGCCAGCGCGGTCACGCCCGTGGTTCCGACGTGATTGAGGCCGAGGTCGAGCCACTCCAGCTCGGACAGGTGCGGCGAGCTCGCGATCAGCCCGGCCTCGGCGTCGCCGAGCTCGCAGCGCAGCAGGCTGAGCCCGCGGATGCGGCGCAGGTGGGGCGAGGCGAACAGCTCCCGCGCCACGGGCGCCGCCCCCGACAGGTACAGCTGCAGCACCGGCGCGCGCTCGTACAGCTCGCCCGCGCGGGCCAGGAACGTGGCCGCGTCCAGCCAGACGGCCTCGACGAAGCCGCGGAAGAACTGGTACCCCGCGACCAGCGTGCGGACCTCGCGCGCCCACTCGCTGCTGCGATCGGACCTGAGGTAGCCGGTGCGCAGGGAGAGCTCCCGCTGGCGCTCCTCGTTGCTGCGGTCCCGGCGCAGCCGCCGGTGCTCGATCTGCATCCAGATGAACTCGGTGCGCTCGGGGTCGGCGTCCTGCACCGCCTCGGCGTAGGCCAGGCGCGGCGTGTCGTCCAGCGGCGCCGCGACGACGCGCTGGTAGAGCCCGGCCAGCGCGCCGTCCTCCCGCTCGTCGGTGACGATGGTGATGCCCGCCCGGTAGGCCTGGTCCCACCGCCGCTCGGCGGTCTGGAAATCGGCCTGCGCCCGCTGCAAGGCGGCCGCCTCGGCGTCGGTCAGCGGCTCCGCGGCGGCGTGCCGGCGCCGCTGCTGGCGCCGGGCCCGGTCCCAGGCGCGCTTGGCCGACATCCAGGTGACGCTGAGCTCCTCGACATCCACGTCGCCGATGTCCACGCCACCCCCTCCGCCGGGCCGTCCGGCCCTGAGCGCAGGCTACGTCGTCGGGCGGCCGCGGTGACCCCGTCGAGCCGGCCGGATGCGCCGCGGGCGCGCGTCATCCATGGTTCATCTGCCCGAAAGCCGCCGGCCAGGGGCAGGTGGGCCGCCTCGCTCAGCATCGGTAGCCGGCACCCGGTGCTGGTGCCCCAGTCCGAGGAGGAGTCCGGCAGCTTCCACCACCTGTGATGGGACAGGCGGGCTGGTGATCACGCGGCGCGGCGGCCAGCTGATAATGGGCGTGGGCCAGGACGGCCCCGTTCATCCTGCCTGGGAGGTTTCGTGGTGTCCGTGCCTGACGCTGAGCCGCTGCCGATTCTGGAGGCCCTGCACTCGACCCCGGCCCGCCGGTACCTGTCGGCCGAGCCGATCCCCGACGAGGTGATGTGGGCCATCCTGGACGCGGCCGTGCGCGGGCCGTCGGGCGGCAACCAGCAGGGCTGGGGCTGGGTCGTGGTGACCGATCCCGCCATCAAGGCGCAGATCGCGGCCTGGTACCTGGAGGGCTGGGACGCGGCCTACGGCAGCCGCCGGGAGGAGATCCTGGCCGCGCCGCCGGGCTCGGCGCGGCTGAGCCGGGCGTCGTTCCTGGCCGCCGAGCACCTGGCCCAGCACCTCGCCGAGGCGCCGGCCTGGGTCTTCCCGGTGCTGCGCCAGGCGGCCACGTCCCAGAACCCGCGGCTCGGCTCGTCGATCTACGGCGCGGTGCAGCAGCTCATGCTGGCGGCCCGGGCCTACGGCGTCGGGGCGACGCTGACGACGCTGTATGCCGGGCACGAAGCCGAGGTACGCCAGCTGCTCGGGCTGCCTGACGACGCGCTGACCATGGCCCTGATCCCGCTCGGCTATCCGGTCCGCGGCCGGTGGAAGGAGCCCAGCCGCCGGCCGCTGCCGGAGGTCGTGCACTGGGACCGCTGGGGCACGGGGCGCGAGCGCGCCTGACGCCTTTTATCCCGGTTCACTTATTCGCCCGGCCGGCCTGGGCCGATAAGTAGGATGTACGACCTTCCGGCCATTGATCCGTCGTGCCCCGCATCGCTAGAGTGTGGTTTCGCTTACCCGATTCCACTTTCTACCTGCGAGAAGGGTCCACGAACATGGCTATCCGCGACAAGATGGCGGCAAACGCGGCGCCCTTCCTGCAGCCCGGCGAGACGATCCAGGCCGTCTTCGCGGGCCAGACGACCAGCGCCTACTTCGCCATTATTTCCTTCTGGATCATCATCCTGTCGGACTCCTACCGCGCCATCGTGGTCACCGACCGCCGGATCCTGGTCTGCCAGGCCGGGCGGATGAGCCAGACCACGATCAAGGGCGTCATGCGCGAGCTGCCGCGCAGCACGCGGATCGGGCCGGCCAGCGGCCTGTGGTACAAGTCCGAGACCCTGGGCGAGCGGATCTACATCCACAAGCGCTTCCACTCCGACATCAACAGCGCGGACACGGCTATCTCGGCGGTCTGACCCCGGCGCTCAGCGGCTGACGTAATAGCTGGTCAGCGCGGACCACACGTTAAGGACGTCCATGGCCGCGCGCGGGCTGGCGGCCTGGTAGCGGACGGTCCGCGGCCCGGTCCGCACGGTGCCCGGCACCCAGGCAGCCATCTCCGCGGCGCCGTTGGGCCGCAGCTCGGCCTCGATGACCAGCTCGGGCGGGATGGCCACCGGGCGGATCGCCCCGGCGGCGGCGGCGGCCACGGCGCGAGCGGCCCCGGCGGTGATGGCCGCCCGGGCGGCGGACGGGTGCCTGCTGCGGGCGGCCGTGCGCCCCAGAGCGGTCTTCACCGGGACGGTGACCACGCCGGGGAATGCCCGCTCGGCCACCGCGCAGATCACGTCGTCGCCAGTTACCAGCCCCACCGGGACGCCCTCGGCGGCGGCCATCAGCGCGTTCAGCTCGGCCTCGCTGACGGCGCGGCCGTTCAGCCGCACGTCGGCGAACCCGCTGCCGCTGTAGGTGTGGGCCAGCACGCCCGCCGGGTCCGTGGCCCCGGCGTGGTAGCCCACGAACAGCACGACCCCGGTCTGCGGTGTCACTTCCTGCACCATGTCCAGCGGCCGGGGGTCCCCGATCACGTAGTCAGCGCGCTCGTCGAGCTGCTCGCCGAGCAGGTCGATGCCGGCGACGCCTTCCAGGTCCACCGAGATCAGCACGTCCACCGGAACCTCGCCCCTCGCCGCGTTCGTGGTCTCGTCCGCCCCGAATCTAGCCCGCCGGGCACGGGCGGCGGCCGCCGGCGGCCGGGCCGGGCGGGCTACGGCTTGCGGGCGACCGCCCCGTAGTTGGCCAGCTCGCCGTCTGGGTCCGGTTCCTCGGAGTCCGGGCGCCAGCGGTGCAGCTGGACCAGGCCGGGCTCGGCCAGCTCCAGGCCGGCCAGGAACCGGCCGACCTGGGCGTGGGTGCGCAGGGTGACCCCGTCGTCCATCATCCGGTTGAACCGCGCGGCCGCGTCGCCTATCTGCTCGGCGTGGACGTCGCTGGCCGGGTGGGCGATGACCAGGTGGCTGCCCGGAGCGAGCCCGGCCGTCAGCTGCCGGACGAGCCCGGCCGGGTCGTCGGCGTCCGGGATGCAGTGCAGGACGCCGACCAGCATGACCGCGACCGGCTCGTCGAAGTCCAGGATCCCGGCCGCCGCCTGCAGGATCTTCCCGGTGTCCCGCAGGTCCGCGTCGAGGTAGGCCGTCGCGCCCTGCCGGCTGCTGGTCAGCAGGGCGCGGGCGTGAGCGAGCACGATCGGGTCGTTGTCCACGTACACGATCCGCGCGCTGGGCGCGGCCCGCTGCGCGACCTCGTGGGTGTTGTCGGCGGAGGGCAGACCGGTGCCGATGTCCAGGAACTGCCGCAGGCCGACTTCGGCCGCCAGGTAGCCGACCGCCCGCCGCAGGAACGCCCGCTGCGCCCGGACACTCGCCCGGATCGGCGGGTAGGCCTCGATGACCTGCGCCGCCGCGGCCCGGTCGGGCGCGTAGTTGTCCGTGCCGCCCAGCCAGTAGTTGTAGACCCGGGCAATGTGCGCCGTGCTGGTGTCGATCCCGCCCGGCGCCGCGTCGGGCTCGCTCGCGGACGACCGGTCGGCCTCGCTGTCGGCCATGCTCTGTCTTTCCCGCCGGTCGTCCGGCCCGGCGGCCCGTAACAGGCCGACCGCCGATCGCGCGAAATAGAAGGAACTGGACATCGCCAGGGTAGCGCCGGCGACCCGGCCGAGATCGCCGCCTTCCGCCAGCTGCCGGTGGGGGCACATTCGGGCGGGTGGCTCGCTTCCCCTACGCTGCCTCGGTAGGTGATCAAGCAGGAAGGGCGGAGTCCGATGAAGCCGGTACTGGAGGGCACCGTCGCGCTGGTGACCGGGGCGTCGAGCGGGATCGGCGCGGCCACGGCGCTGGCGCTGGCCGGGCGGGGCGCGGCGGTGGCGCTGGCGGCGCGGCGCCGGGACCGGCTGGAGAGCGTGGCCGGCGACATCCGGGGGCAGGGCGGCACCGCGCTGGTGCTGGAGTCCGACGTCACCGACGAGGCGCAGGCGACGGCGGTCGTGCAGCAGACGGTGGCGGAGCTGGGCCGGCTCGACACGCTGATCAACAACGCCGGGGTCATGCTGCTCGGGCCGGCCCACGGGGCGCCGCTGACCGAATGGCAGCGGATGGTCGACCTCAACGTGCTGGGGCTGCTGTACTGCGCGCACGCGGCGCTGCCGCACCTGGTCAGCGCGGCCGAGGGCGGCCCGCGGCAGGTGGCCGACATGGTGAACATCAGCTCGGTGGCGGGGCGGTCGGCGCGCACCGGCAACGGCGTCTACAGCCTGACCAAGTTCGGCGTCGGTGCGTTCAGCGAGTCGCTGCGCCAGGAGATGACCAAGCGCTACGTGCGCGTCTCGCTGGTCGAGCCGGGCGCGACCGCGACCGAGCTGGCCACCCACAACCGGCCCGAGGTGCTGGAGGCCATCAAGAGCCAGTTCGGGCAGCGGATGGAAGCCGAGGACATCGCCGACGCGATCGCGTACATCGTCACCCGGCCCCGGCACGTCGCGGTCAACGAGATGCTGATCCGCCCGACCGAGCAGGAGCGCTAGCCGGAGTCTGGCCGGCCGGGCCTGACGCGACCGGCCTGATCGCCGCTGAGCTGCCGCCGCGCGGCATCCATTTAGCCCGCCTAACGAACTCAAGATCACTTAGCCATTGACCCCGGCGCGGCGGCCTGCCTACATTTGCGGCTGAGGCGGGCCGCGCCGTGACCGCGCCCGGCGGCTAGCCGGCGTCGCCCGAGGAGGTGCGCACGTGTCCACGCCTGACCCGAGCCAGACCATCACCGGGCCGGTCCGCGAGCCCCGCAACCGCGCGGCCCACGTCACCGGCTCCATTCATGACGACGCGACCGCGTCCAAGCTCGGGTTCCGCGGCGGCACGGTGGCCGGCAGCGTGCACATGGACCAGTTCCCGCCGCTGCTCGTGGAGGCCTTCGGGCCGGCCTGGTTCGAGACCGGCAGCCTGTCCCTGTACTTCAAGTTCGCCACCACCGACGGCGAGCCGGTCCAGGCCTTCGTCGAGCGGCCCGCGGCGGGCGCGACCGACGCCCAGGTCCGGGCCTGGATGACCACGCCCGACGGCACGCTGGTGGCCGAGGGCACCGCGTCGGTCGGCCAGCCCGCCGAGGCCACGGCGCTGCTGCGCCGGGACCTGCGCCCGGCCGACCCGGCCCAGCTGCGGATCCTGAGCGCGCTGCGCCCCGGTGACTCGCTCGGCGACCTGCACGCCTCCGTCAACGGCGCCGACCAGCGGACCGTCATCAGCCAGGGCGGCATCACCGAGCCGCTGGACTGGTACTCCGGGCCGTCGCCGTGGGGCGGGCCGATCGCGTCGCCCAGCCGCGTCGTCCAGCTGCTCTACCGCGACCTGCTGGCCAAGCCCAAGCAGGCCATGGGGCCGCACGTGGGCCTGTTCGGCGCGATCGAGATCCGGTTCCGGTCCGGCCCCGTGCTCGCCGACCAGGCCTACCGGGTCACCGGCGAGGTCGTCGCGCTGGCCGACTCCCCCAAGACCGAGGGCCTGTGGTACGACAGCCACGCCACCGACGACACGGGCACGCCGGTCGCGGACATGCGGATGTACCTGCGCCAGCTCAAGGCGTCCTCGCCGCACTACCGCGACGCGGCCGCGAGCTGAGGGGGCGGGCATGCGACTAGGGGCCGGGATCGGCCGGGCCGACGACCCGGAGGCCGTGCGCCGCCGGGCCCGGGCCTACGAGGACGCGGGCGTGGACGTGCTCTGGGCGGCGGAGCTGTACAGCTTCGACGCGGTGAGCATGATGGGCTTCCTGGCCGCGGTGACCAGCCGGGCGCAGATCGGCTCGTCGATCCTGCCGTTCTACTCGCGCACCCCCGCGCTGCTGGCCATGTCGGCGGCCGGCATCGATGCCCTGTCGGGCGGCCGCTGCATCCTCGGCCTCGGCTCGTCCGGGCCGCAGGTGATCGAGGGCTTCCACGGCGTCCCGTTCGACGCGCCGGTCGGACGGGTCACCGAGATCATCGACATCTGCCGGACCGTGTGGCGCCGGGAGCCGCTGGTCCACGAGGGCCGCAGCTACCAGATCCCGCTGCCCGAGGGCCGCGGCACGGGGCTGGGCAAGCCGCTCAAGATGATCGACCACCCGGTCCGCGACCGGATCCCGATCTTCGTGGCCGGCACCGGTCCCCGCAACGTGGAGAACGCCGCGCGCATCGCCGATGGCTGGATACCGATCTTCTTCTGGCCCGAGCGAGCCGCTCAGGTCTGGAACGCGCCGCTGGCCGCCGGGCTCGCCCAGCGCGACCCGGCCCTGGCCCCGCTGGAGGTGTCGGCCAGCGTCACGGTCGCCATCGGCGATGACGTCGAGCACCTGCGCGAGAAGGCCCGGCCCCAGCTGGCCCTCTACATCGGCGGCATGGGCGCCCGGAGCCGGAACTTCTACAACGACCTGGCCCGCCGGTACGGGCTGGAGGGGCCGGCGGCCAAGATCCAGGACCTGTACCTGGCCGGGCACAGGGACGAGGCGGCGCGGGCGGTCCCGGACGAGCTCATCGAGGGGACGACGCTGATCGGGCCGGCCGGTTACGTGCGGGAGCGGCTGGCCGCCTACCGCGAGGCGGGCGTCACGCTGCTGACGGTCCGGCCCGCGGGACCCGATCCGGACCCCCAGCGCCTGCTCGGCCAGCTCCGGGAGTGGATGTAGTTTCCGGCATATGCCACATACAGGTGCTAACGACCTTAGGCGGACGTTAGTCATGGGCGCGGGCGTAGCGGTCGCGTCCACCGGCGGGCATCCCCAGGCGGCGGGCGCCGGGACCAGCTCGGCCCGGCCGAGCGATCACGGTGGCGGCGGCGGCAACGGCGGCGGCCCCGGGCCGGGCGGCGGGAACAACGGCGGCCGCGGCGGCCGGGGCGACCGCGGGCACGACCGCGACCACGACCCGAACGGCGGCGGCGGCCACGGCGGCGACGGGGACGGCTGACCCGCCGGGATCAGCGTGAGCGAGCGGGCCGCCTGCCCTGGAGCAGGCGGCCCGCTCGCGATCCTCAGCCCAGGACGGCCGCGATCCGGTCGCAGGCCAGCGCGAGGCGCCCGGCGTCCTGGGAGAAGTTGATCCGGAACCGGCCCCGGCCGGCCGGGCCGAACTGGTAGCCGGGGCTGACCAGCACGCCGGCCGCCTTGAGGGCGAGTGCGGTGGCGTGGTCGTCGGGGCCGCCGCCGGGTGCCCGCGATGCGTCCGGGAACACGTACGAGCTGCCCGCGGGCGTGGCCACGGCGACGCCCTCGATGGCGGCCAGCCGCGCGACCAGGTCGTCGCGCAGGGCCTGGTGGGCGGCGGTGCGGTCGGCCAGCCAGTCCTCGTCGCCGGCCATCCAGTGGCGGAGGGCCTGCTGGGCGTAGCCGGAGGTGCGCAGGGCGGTGAGGGAGACGACCCGTTCCATGGCGTCGACGGCGGCGGCGGGACCGACCGCCACGCCGACCCGGTAGCCGCTCATCGACTCGGTCTTGGACGGCCCGACCAGGGTCACGGTCCGCGACGCCATGCCCGGCTGGGCGCCCAGGTGCACGTACCCGGTCCCGGCGAAGACCAGCCGGCAGTACAGCTGGTCCACCACGGCCAGCATGTCCGTGCTGGTCACCAGGTCGGCCAGGGCCACCGCGGCGGCCGCGGTGTAGACGCCCCCGGTGGGGTTGTTGGGGTGCGACAGCACCAGCAGCCGGGCGCCGGCCCGGGCCGCGGCGGTCAGGGCGCCCGGCGCGAACGAGAGCCGGCCGGCCGCGTCCTGCTCGACCGGAATGCGGTGCACGGCCGCGCCGAGGTAGTGCAGGATCCGCTCGCTCATGAAGTACTCGGGGTCGGGCAGCGCGACGACATCGCCCGGCGAGACCAGCGCGGACAGGGCGGCGAACAGGCCGCCCTGGGTGCCGGGCGTGATGATGAGCTCGCGGCCCGCGTCGACCGGGTGGCCGAGCAGCGCGGCCAGGCGCGGGGCGAGGACCCAGCGCAGGCCGCTGCTGCCCCGGTAGGGCGTGTAGGCCTCGGTGTCCTCGGCCAGGCCGGCCCGGAAGTCCTCGGCCGCCGCCAGGGGCGGGACGAAGGCCCGGGTGTCTCCGTGGGTGAGGTCGATCAGGCCGTCCGGGGCGGGCGCCGCGGCCAGCGCCTGGTCCAGCTCGAGCACCGAGCGCCCGTAGGCGGCGGCGTACTCGGGCAGGGCGGCGGCGGCTAGCGACGGCGGCGTCCGCAGCGCGGCTTCCGCCTCAGTCCCGGCCGTCACGGTGGTCCCCGGCCTCTCGGCCCTCGCGATCGTGATCGTGGAAGGACCGCGGGCTGAGGTAGTGCTCCTTGATGGCGCCGGCCAGCACGGCCCGGTCCCGGCCGCGGACGGCGTCGACGAGGGTCTTGTGCCGGTCGACGACCTCGGACAGGTCGCTGCCCTGGAACTCGAGCGAGGACCGCATCAGGGCGCCCATCTGGCCGTCGAGCGAGTGCCACAGCTCGGACAGCCGCGCCCGGCCGCCGGCCTCGACCAGCAGGCCGTGCAGGCGCGTGTCGCTCTCCACGATCGCGGCCAGGTCGCCCGCGGCGGCCGCGTCCGACATGGCCTCCAACTCCTTGTCGAGGGAGACCACCAGGTCGTCGTCGATGACGGCCCGGTCCTCGCACGCCGCGCCGGACTCCAGCAGGAAGCGGGCGAAGCAGGCGTCCTCGACCTCGGCCCGCGACATCCGCGCCACCGAGCAGCCGCGGCGGGGCAGGAACTCCACCAGCCGGTCGTTCTTCAGCTCCATCAAGGCGGCCCGCAGCGTGGTCCGGCTGACGCCGAACTCCGCGGCCAGGCTGGCCTCGATGAGCCGCTCGCCGGCGGCGATCTCGTTGTTGAGGATGCGCCGGCGCAGCGTGTTCCGGACGACCTCGGGCAGCGACGGATGCGAGATCATGGCAGCTCCCTGCGCGCCACAGGGGACATTTCGCCCCGCGGACTGCCGAGCTTATCGGGCGCGGGCGCCGTTACCGCGGCGGCCAGCGCCGCCTCGGTCAGCCCGCGGTGCCCGGCGGCGTCGGCGCGGACCGCGAAGGCGGCGGCCGGGCCGGTGGCGATCACGGTGACGCCGGGCCCGTGGCCGGGCTGCGGGCTGCCGCCGTGGCCGATCAGCCCGACGCTCAGCCAGCCCCGGCGGTACCCGGCGTTGAACCGGGCGTCGAGGTCGGTGATGGCGACCAGGTCCCCCAGGCACAGGCCGGCCGCCTCGTACCGGCCCGCGCTGGCCGGCGTGAGCTGCAGGTCGAGGTCCCACATGGGCGTGGGCCGGCCGATCCCGTTGCCGACGATCAGGCTCGGCAGCACGGCGCGGACGCCGACCTCCAGGACCCCGGAGACGGAGACGGGCAGCGCGCCGAGCAGGTCCGGGTCGATGTTGCGCAGCGTGACGCCCGGTGCCGGGTCGGCTGCGCCCTGCCCGCGGCTGCGCACCGCGACCTGGTCGCCGGGCCGCAGCCGGGCCAGGACATCCTGGGCGAAGCTGGCGATGATCCGCCCGCCCTCGCCCCGCTTGCCGAGGACCGCGCCGACCGCGCCGGCCGCCGCGCCCGTCCGGACCGTGACCACGTTGCCGACGCACGCCTGGGCGGCGAGGGCGTAGCCGGCTGCGGGGTCGGCGTGGACCAGGCATGCGCCGGGCGCGGCATGGTCGCCGGCGTGCGCCCAGGCCCCGTCGCCGAGGCGGACGCCGAGGACCACGCCGCCGTCGCCGACCGGCACGTACGGCGCGCCGTCGGCGTCGATGCGATACGGGTCGGAGCCGACGCTGGCCTGCTCGACCACCGCCGCGAGATTGACTGCCACGAGGCTGCCCGTGCTGTCGCTCATGCCCGCTCCCCCGCACTCTGCGTCGCCAGCACGCCGATGTTGGCACCGGCGTCATCGATCAGGGTGAACGCCTCGGACGGCCCGCTCATGATGGTGGACGGGCCCGGCCCGTGACCGTACAGCTGGCAGCTGCCGGTCGAGATCACGCCGATGCTGGTCCACCCCTCCCGGTAGCCGCGCCCGAACCGGTGGTCCTGGTCGGCCATGGCCACCACGTCGCCGATCCGCAGGCCCTCCAGGCCGAGGGACAGGTCGGCGCCCAGCCCCGCGTACGCCCCCATCAGGTCGGTGTTGGCGTACTCCGACGCCATCCCGGCGCCCGCGCCGATGGCCGCGGCCGGCACCCGCGCCGCGACGTGGACCTCCAGCCGGCCGCCCGCCCCGGTGCCGCCGGCCAGCGCGGCCAGCAGCCGGGGCGAGCAGTTCTTGACCACGATGGCCGGGTGGTCGGCCAGGGCCAGGCCCTGGCCCACGGCCACGACCGTGACCTGGTCGCCGGACGTGACCTGGCTCAGCGCGGCCTCGGCCATGTCGACCAGGACGTAGGCGTGCTGGCCGATGACGAACCCGGAGGCCGGCGCGCCGGGCCCGGACGTGACCGTGACGGTGTTGCCGATGCACGACAGGTACTGGAGCGCGTAGTTGGCGGCCGGGTCGCGGTGCCGGACCGACAGTCCCGGCTCCACGTGGTCGCCGGCGTACCCGGTGGCCGGGTCGCCGCAGTGGACGCCGAGGGTGACCCCGCCCATGCCCGGCAGCACGAACGGGCGCCCGTCGGGATCGACCCGGAAGCCGTGCCGGTCGCCCAGCGGCGGCCAGACCTCGCCCGCCAGGACCTGGGTGACGAGGCGTGCGGAGTTGGTGGTGACGTTCATGAGCGACCCTCCGGTCGGCGGCCGAACCGGAATCCGCGGACCCGGATGGCCGGGGCGGACACGCACCCGTTCCAGACGTTGGGCACGGCCTGGGTGATCAGGCGCGAGCCGATGCCGTCGGTGCGGGCCAGCGCGCGGAGCACGCTCTCGGTGAAGCGGCCCGCGGCCAGGTAGGCGGTCAGCCGCCCGTCCTCGATCAGGAAGCAGCCGTCCCGGCTGGTCCCGACGACGGTGCCGGCCTCGGCGTCGACCAGCCGGTTGTACCAGAGCCGCTGGATGTACAGGCCGCGCTCGACCCCGGCGATGAGCTCGGCCTCGCTGTCCGGGCCGGGGGCCATGACCAGGTTGGCCGCCTCGGGGGCGGGCGAGGACTCGCGGGCGATGTGGGCGTGCCCGGTCGAGGCCCGGCCGGTGGCGGCCGCGCTGGCCCGGTCGCTGACCGCGCCGCCGACCCGGCCGGCGGTGATCAGCTCGACCCGCCGCTTCGGCGTGCCCTCCTGGTCGAACGGGAACGGCAGGCCGGCGCCGGCCCCGGCGTCGTCGGCGACGGTGATCGCGGCCGGGGCCAGCACGGCGCCGGGCCGGGTGGCGACCAGGCCGATCCCGGCCTCGACGGCCGGGGCGGTGAAGCCGAAGTCGGGCACGAAGCCGACCAGCTCGCCGGCGGCCAGGCCGCCGAAGACCACGTCGTGGACCCCGTCCGGCACCGGGACCGGGGTCCCGGCCCGGGCCGCCTGCTCCACGGCCGCCGCGGCGCGCTCCTCGACGTCCAGCAGCGCGGCGTCCCGGCCGAGGTCGGCGGCATACGACGACGCCGCGCCGACCCGGGCGGTGAGCGAGAAGCCCGCCTCGGTGGCGGCCGCGTAGGCGCGCTGGCCCCCGCTGGTGACCACCGCCAGCTCGGTGATGGCCGCGGTCAGCACGCCGGCCGCGGTGCCGCCCGCGCTGCGGGCCAGCTCCATGATCGCGCCGGCCCGGTCCGACCGCGCGCCCTCATCCCAGGCGATGGTGGCGTGCTGCCACAGGTCCTCGCCCGGCGGGGCCGCGGCGGCCGGGGCCACCCGGTGCGGCTGCGGCGCGCCGGGGCGGCCGTCAGCGCGGCGGGCCGCCTCGGTCGCCGCGGCGACCGCTCCCGCGACGCCGCGCAGGTCGCTGACCGCGACCCGGGCGCTCCCGGTGCCGGCCACGGCCCGCACCATGACCTGGCACTCGATGATCGTCTGCGGCTGGTGGACCCGCTCGGCGGCGAACCGGGTGTGATGCCCGACCCGGCTGGCCAGGAAGATCTCCACGTGGTCGGCGGCGGACCCGGCCAGCGCCTCCTCCAGCGCGCCGAGCGCCTGGTCCCGGCCGGCCCACGGCCGCAGGCCCACCTGCTGCGTCACATCACCCTCCATCAGGCCACCCCGATCGCGACGTTGCGGAACAGGGACGGCGCGGCTCCGTGGGACAAGAAGCCCCACTCCTTCGGCTCGCCCTTGCCGCACGGCATGCCGAACGTGCGGAACTCGGCCGGCCCGGCCGTGGCCTCCATCGAGCCCCAGAACTGCGGGGTAATCCCGCCGTAGGAGAAGTCGCGGAGCAGCCGGGCCCGCTTCCCGCGCCGGACCTCCCAGGCGACCTCGGTGCCGAACTGGAAGTTGAGCCGCTGGCTGTCGATCGACCAGCTCTTGTTGTCGTCCAGGTAGTAGCCGTCGCCCATCCGGTCGAGCAGCTCGTCCAGGCTGCCGGAGGCCGGCTCCAGGAACACGTTGGTCGCGAAGCACAGCGGCAGGAAGCCCCAGCCGTCCGAGCGGGCCGCGGCCGTCGACGCCGCCCCGATCCGGGCCGCGCTGTCGCGGCTGGACAGGAAGTTGGTGACCAGGCCCTGCGTGATCAGCATGGTGCGCCGGGTCGGCGTCCCCTCGTCGTCGAACGCGAAGCTGCCGCGGGTGCCGGGCACGGTCGCGTCGGCCACCACGTTGACCGCGGGCGAGCCGTACTGCAGCGTGCCGGCCGCGTCGGGCCCGATGAACGAGCGCCCGGCGAAGTTGGCCTCGTCGCCCAGGATCCGGTCCAGCTCGAGCGCGTGCCCGGTCGACTCGTGGATCTGCAGGGCCAGCTGGGCCGGCCCGATGACGATCGACGCGGTGCCCGGCTCGGCCACCGGGGCGGTCAGCAGCTGGACCGCCTCCGCGCCGACCCGGGCCGCCTCCTGCGGCAGCCGCAGGCCGGTGACGTACTCCCAGCCCGCCGCGGCCGTGTTGCCGTGGAACGAGTTGGGGTAGCTCCGCCGCTGGACCAGCTGCTCGCCGCCGGCCAGGGCCAGCACCATGCCCCCGGACTCGACGAAGTGCTGCTCCTGGCGCGAGCCCTCGGTGCTCGCGAAGTACCGGTGGGTCCGCTTGGCGTTCACCCCGGCCTGCGCCCGCAGCACCCCGGCGCTCTCCAGCGCCGCGGCCAGCGCGTCCTGCACGACCCGCTCGCGGTCGGCGGCGGGCACGGCGAACGGGTCGATCAGCGCCTCGGTCTGGTACCGGCCCGACTGGGCCGGCCGGGGCGGCAGCACGACCCGCTCGCGGGACCCGGCCGCCGCCGCCCGGGCGTTGCGCAGGGCCAGGTCGGCGGCGACGACCGCGTCGCCGGCCTCGCGCAGCGGCAGCGACGCGAACCCCCACACGCCGTCGACCAGCACCCGGACGCCGAGGCCGAGGCTGCCCTCGACCCGCTCGTCCGGCGCCCGGCCCGACACCGCGTACAGCCGCAGCTCCTGCGTCTCGCTGAGCCGGACGTCGGCGTAGCTGGCGCCGCCCTCGGCGGCCCGCCCGACGGCGGCCTCCAGCAGCGGCCCGGCCGGGCCGGCCAGGCCGCCCGCCAGCTCACCCCACCGGTGCGCGGCCGCGAGCTCGTCAGACACCCTCGACCTCGTCAAACGCGACCCAGCGGCGCTCGCGGGCGGAGCGCTCGAACGCGTTGATGGTCCGCTGCACGATGGCGCCCTGGGCGAAGTCGCCCTGGTTCTCCGGGGTGCCCGACAGGACCTCGTCGGCGAAGTTGCGGACCAGGTTGGAGTAGAACAGGAACGGCCACGGCTCGCGGCTGGTCCCGCCCGCCGGGAAGTACTTCTGCGGGATCTCCCGCTCGACGAACTCGACCTCGTCCTTGGTCGCGGTCTTGATCGTCTGGCAGATGCCGGCCTCCTCGACCAGCCGGACGATGATCGCGCCCTCCGAGCCGTAGATGCGCGCCTCGATGCCGGGGTAGTTGCCGACGGTGACGTAGGAGGACTGGATGGAGGCCATGACGTCGGTGTCGAACTCGCAGATCCACATGTCGCCGTCGTCGATGTTCATCCGCTGCATCTGGCCCGTCGACCGGACCATGCGGACCGGCACGAAGTTGCGCATCGTGCCCACCACGCTGGCCAGCGGGCGGCCCACCCACCAGTGCATGATGTCGATGACCGGGGCGCCGTAGCCCTCGATGGACGACACCGTGATCTCCTGGCCGTCCGGCTCGGCCCCCTCGGCCTGGCGCAGCGGCGTGGCCGGGTCGATCCACTGGCTGTTCTGCTCGTAGCCGTTGAACACGTACGGGTCGCCGACGAACCCGGCGTCGATCAGGTCCTTGGCGTACATGACGGCCGGCGCGAACCGGAAGGTGAAGCCCAGCTTGGTCTTCAGCCCCTTGGACGCGGCCAGCTCGGCGGCGCGCTTGGTCTGCCGCGCGTCGCGGTGCACCGGCTTCTCGCACAGCACGTGCTTGCCGGCCGAGAGCGCGTCCCACGACGCCTGGAAGTGCGCCTCGTTGCCGGTGGCCACGTCGACCACGTGGATGGACGGGTCGTCCAGGATCTCGCGGTAGTCGGTCGCGGTGCGCTCGATGCCGAACTCCGCGGCCACCCGGCCGAGCACCTCAGCGTCGGTGTCGACCAGCGCGGCCACCTCGACCCGCGGGTCGCGCTGCCAGCCGGGGATGTGCGCGCGCTCGGCCCAGCGGCCCGCGCCGACGACGGCTACCCGAAGCTCTTTACTGCTCATGATGGGGGGTCATCCTCTCTTGGCCGGCGGCCGTGGCGGACGCCGTGATGGGCGGGAAACCAGATTCCCGGCGAAACGGGCTCATCTCCGGCTCAGCCGCACCCGGGGGTCGACGACCGTGTAGGTGACGTCGACGACGAAGCTCATGACGACCATGAACAGGGCCGCGAGCAGGACCGTCCCGGTGATCATCGGGATGTCGAGGGTGCCGATGGCGTTGTAGGCCAGCTGGCCGACGCCGGGCAGCCCGAAGACCGACTCGATGATCAGGACGCCGCCCAGGAAGTAGCCCAGGTCCATGCCGAGCATCGTGATGACCGGGGTGAGCACGTGCCGCAGGGCGTGCCGGAGCAGGATGGTCCGCTCGGGCATGCCCTTGAGCCGGGCGAACTCGATGTAGGGCGAGCGCAGCACGGCGAGCATGGTCGTGCGCACCATGCGCGAGTACCACGCCGCGCCGCCGACGCCCAGGGTGAAGCTGGGCAGGATCAGGTACCAGATGAACGGGTGCCCGGTCCCGCTCAGCGGGAACAGGCTGAGCTTGTAGGCCAGGAAGTACAGCAGCATCAGGCCGAGCCAGAACGGCGGCGCGGACAGGCCGACGAGCGCGCCCAGGGTCGAGACCCGGTCCAGGATCCCGCGCGGCCGGTAGGCGGCCGCGATCCCGATCGGGATGCCGAGCACGATCTCCCACAGCACCCCGCCGATGGCCAGCACGACGGTGACCGGCAGCGCCCGGACGATCTCGCTGCTCACCGACCGGCCCTCGAGCGCGAACGAGGTGCCCAGGTTGCCGTGCAGCAGCCGCCCGAGGAAGGTCAGGTACTGCGACCACAGCGAGTTGTCCAGGCCGAGCTGGCGGGCGATGGACGCGACCGCCTGCGGGCTGGCGTTCGGGCCCGCGACCAGGCGCGCCGGGTCGCCGGGCACGATGTAGGCGAGCAGGAAGGCCAGCGTCACCACGCCCAGCACGACGACGATCATCTGGGCCAGGCGGCGGGCCAGCCACGCGGTCATCGGCCCGTCCCCGCGGTCGCCGGGTCGAGCAGGTCGGTGAGCCAGTCCCCGGCCAGGTTGAAGGCCAGCACGGTGATGACCAGCGCCACGCCGGGAGCGATCAGCAGCCAGGGCGCCGTCTGGAAGTACTCCTGGCCCTGCGAGATCATCTGGCCCCAGGACGCCTGCGGCAGCGGGACGCCGATCCCGAGGTAGGACAGCGAGGCCTCGATCAGGATCGAGGAGGCCACGCCGAGGGTCGAGTAGACGATGATGGCCGGCGTGAGGTGGGGCAGGATGTGCCGCCACAGGATCTTGGCGTGGCTCACCCCCAGCGTCCGGGCCGCGGTGACGAACTCCCGCTCCTTCAGCGACAGGACGAGGCCCCGGACGATGCGGGCCAGGTAGGTCCAGTACGCGAACGCGATGACCAGCACCACGTTGCGAGTGCTCGGCCCGGTGATCGCGATCAGGGCGATGCAGAACAGCAGGATCGGGAACGACAGCACGACGTCGGTGAGCCGCATGAGCACGGACTCCAGGACGCCGCCGACGTACCCGGCCAGCCCGCCGACGATGATGCCGATGATCGAGGCCAGGCCGGTGGCGACCACGCCGACCAGCAGCGAGACCCGCGCCCCGAAGATCATCCGGGACAGCACGTCGCGCCCGTTGGGGTCGGTCCCGAGCAGGAACGTCGAGCCCGGGTGGACCGGCGCGCCGTCGTTGGACAGCCCGTTGGTGAAGGCGTGCAGCGGGTTGTCGGGCGCCAGCACCGGGGCCAGGATGGCCACCACCGCCAGCGCGATGACGACCAGCACCGAGATCAGCG
This sequence comes from Streptosporangiaceae bacterium, assembly GCA_036501025.1. Lineage (GTDB taxonomy): Bacteria > Actinomycetota > Actinomycetes > Streptosporangiales > Streptosporangiaceae > DASUBV01. The sequence continues at coordinate 29,204 of DASYBB010000223.1, read as the reverse complement.
CGACCGGATCGTGCCGCAGGCTGGTCAATGCGCGGCGGGCCAGCCGCGGCTCGGTCACGGCGGTCGGCTCGGCGGCGGCGTCGACGTCGGCCAGGGTGGGCGGGGCGGTCATGCGGTCACCCCCAGGGAGGACGCGGAGTCGGACGCGGCCGGGCCGGCCGGGTCGTCGGGGGCCACGTGGCAGGCGGCCAGCTGGCCGCCGGCCTTGCGGCGGAGCTCGGGGCGCACGGTCCGGCACAGGTCGATCGCGGCCGGGCACCGCGGGTGGAACGGGCAGCCCGGCGGCGGGCTGGCCGGGTTGGGCGGCTCGCCGGTCAGGCCCGCCCGCCGGGACCGGCCCAGGTTGGCCATGTCCGGCACCGCGGCCATCAGGGCCTGGGTGTAGGGGTGGGCGGGCTGGCTGAAGACCTCGCGGCTGGTGCCGTACTCGACGAGCCGGCCGACGTACATGATCGCGATCCGGTCGGCCATGAACCGCAGGGTCGACAGGTCGTGGGAGATGAACAGGTAGCTCACCCCGGCGTCGGCCTGGATGTCCTTGAGCAGGTTGAGGACCTGGGCCCGGATCGACACGTCGAGGGCGGCGACGGCCTCGTCGCACACGATGACCTCGGGGCTGACGGCCAGGGCGCGCGCGATCGACACCCGCTGCCGCTGGCCGCCCGACAGCTGGCCGGGGTAGCGCGCGGTCAGCGCGGCGGGCAGGTTGACCCGGCGCAGCAGGTCCTCGGTGTCGGCCTTCCGCCGGGCACGGGCCACGCCGCGCACGGCCAGGCCCTCGCCGATGGCGTCCAGCACCGTCATCCGGGGGTCCAGCGAGTCGTACGGGTCCTGGTACACCATCTGCATCCGGCGCCGGTAGGCGCGCAGGTCGGAGCCGTGCAGCCGGCCGGCCGGCACGCCGGCGACCCGGATCGAGCCGGCGGTCGGCTGGTGGACCCGGACCAGGGCCCGGGCCACGGTGCTCTTGCCCGAGCCGGACTCGCCGGCCAGGCCCAGGGTCTCGCCGGCCGCGAGGGCGAACGACACGCCGTCCACGGCCCTGACCGTCTGGGCGCCGCCCAGGCCGCGCCGGATCTTGAAGTGCACCTGGAGGTCGGCGACCTCGACGATGGGCTCGGGGGTCATGCGGCCCGCCCCCAGGACTCGTCGCGGCTGGCGTGGCACGCTGCGGCGTGCGGCCCCGTTTCGGATGGAAGGTCGTCCAGCGGGGCGAGCTCGGGATCGGCGCTCCGGCAGATGTCGCGGGCGATCGGGCAGCGGGGCGCGAACGCGCAGCCCGCGGCCCAGGTGCCGCCCGCGGGCGGGCTGCCGGGGATGGAGACCAGGCGCTCGGGCAGCTCGCCGGTCATGCTCGGCACCGACGACATCAGCGCCCGGGTGTAGGGGTGCGCGGGCTGCTCGACGATCTGGGCGGTGGGGCCGGACTCGACGATCCGGCCGCCGTACATGACCAGCAGGCGGTCACAGAAGTTGGCCACCACGCCGAGGTCGTGGCTGATCAGCAGGACGGCGCTGCCGTGCTCGGCGCAGGTGCGCTCCAGCAGGTCCAGGACCTGGGCCTGGATGGTGACGTCCAGGGCCGTGGTGGGCTCGTCGGCGATGAGCAGCCGCGGCTCGCAGCTGATCGCGATGGCCAGCGCGACCCGCTGGCGCATGCCGCCCGACAGCACGGCCGGGAACTGGGTCAGGGCGCGGGCCGGGTCGGGGATGCCGACCGCGGCGAGCAGCTCGGCGGCCTTGGCCCGGGCCGCGGACCGGGACAGGCCGCGGTGGAAGCGGAGCATCTCGGTCGCCTGGACGCCGATCCGGACCAGCGGGTTGAGGCTGGACAGCGGGTCCTGGGTGATCATCGCCACCGAGGTCCCGCGCCAGCGGCTGGGCGGCACGCTGGCGTCGAGCTCGCTGCCGTTGAGCCGGATCACGCCGCCGGCGATCCGGCCCGGCGGCGGGATGAGCTGCATGATCGCCCGCGCGGTGAGCGACTTGCCGGACCCGGACTCGCCGACCAGGCCGACCCGCTCGCCGGGCCGGATCGCGAGGGAGACGTCCCGGACGACCTCGGCGGTCCCGCCATCGCGGGCCGGGAAGGCCACGGTCAGGTGGTCGACCTCGATGACGGCGGCCGCCCCGCCCGGGGCGGCCGGGCCGGCGGTGAGGCCGGCCTGGCCGTCCGGGCGGGACGTCGCTGGCTGCTGCTGGCTAGCCACCCAGCCCGCCACCTGCGGAGCTCTTGCCCGAGCCGGGCTTGAGCCAGTAGTAGTCCATCTCCCAGTCCCAGATCGGGTTGGCGAAGAAGCCGCCGACCCCGGCCCCGCGGACCTCGGTCGTGGTGCCGTAGTACAGCGGCACGATCGGGTTGTCGGCCAGCAGGGTCTTGCTGGCCTGGACGTAGTCCGACTGCGCCGAGCTCGGGTCAGCCAGGCCCGCGTTGACCGAGGAGTCGACCTTCTTGTTGCAGTAGAAGGAGTAGTTCTGGCCGCCGGGGATGTCGGCCGCGCAGGACACCAGCGCCTGGAAGAAGTCGCTGCCGTCGGGGTAGTCAGCCACCCAGAAGGTCAGCGTCATCGGGGCCTTGCCGGGCGTCGCCGCCAGCGTGAAGAACGTGCTCTCCTGGATCGGGTCGACCTTGAGCGTGATCCCGATCGCGGCCAGCTGCTGCTGGATCGGCGCGTCCAGGTTGGTCCAGGGCTGGGTGTTCCAGTTGTACATCGTGGTGGTGAAGCCGTGCGGGTAGCCGGCCTGGGCCAGCAGCGCCTTGGCCTTGGCCACGTTCAGCGGGTGGACCAGGTTCTGCGGCGTGTAGCCGATGACGCCGGGCGGGATGAACCCGGTCGCCGGGGTGCCCTGGCCGTTGACCGTCTTGAGCAGGAACTGCCGGTTGATCGCGTAGGAGATGGCCTCGCGGACCAGCGGGTTGTTGAACGGCTTGATGTGGGTGTTCAGGGTCAGGTAGTACGTGTCCAGCGAGTTGCGGTGCAGGACCTGGCTGGCCAGCGCCTTGTTCTTGACCACCGTGAGGTAGTCGGAGTTGGGCAGCGGGTCGCCCATCAGGTTGATCTGGCCCTTCTCCAGCTCCAGCAGCTGCACGGTCGGGGTGACGCCGAGCTTCTCGTTGACGCCCGCGACGTAGGGCAGCGCCTTGTTCCAGTAGTGCGGGTTGCGCTTGAGGACGATCGACTGGCCGGGCGAGAAGCTGGCCAGCTCGAACGGGCCCGAGCCCACGGGGTGCTGGGCCTGCTGGGGCCCGGTTCCGGCCGGGATGACCGAGGCGTGCGGCATCGCCATCACGTACTTGAACGCCGCGTCCGGCTGGGTCAGCGTGATCTGCAGCGAGTCGGCGGACAGCGCCTTGATGCCCGAGACGCTGCCGACGGGGTGCTTGGCGAAGGCGGTGCAGCCCGCGACGATGGTCCAGAAGCCGACCACGGGCGACTTGGTGGCCGGGTTGCAGATCCGGGAGAACGTGTACACGAAGTCCGCGGCGGTGACCGGCTTGCCGTTGGAGAACGTCATGCCCGGCCGGATGGCGATGGTGTAGACCTCGCCGTTGGCCGACACCTGGGGCATGCTCGCAGCCGCCTCGGGCTGGAGGTCGGTCGTGTGGGTCTTGTAGTCATACAGCCGGTCGAACATCATCTGCATGTTGTCCCAGCACGTCGCGTCGTAGCAGACCTGCGGGTCGAACGTGTCCGGGTCGGACTGGAACGCGACCTGCATGGTGCCGCCGTGCACCGGGGCATTGCTGGCGGCCGCCGGGCTGGAGCCCGAGCCGCCGCCGGACGAGCCGCACGCGGCGAGCGCCAGGGCGATGACAGCGGCCGGGGCCGCCCATCGCAGACATCTTGACATCGGTCGCACCGGACCTCCTTGGCGGATTTGTCGATTGTCGACTGTTGGCAGTGAACCGTGTGCGGTGGTTCGTCGTCAAGATCCCGGACGTCACGAAATGGGAACGCCGCGGGCGTGCTGACCTGGGGGCGGGCGTTACCCGGGCATGCTCGCGCCCGGGCCGGGCGGGTGCGGCCTAGTAGCCGCGGGCGGGGTCGTAGCGGTTGCGGAGCGGGTCGCCCGTCGCGCGGCGGGCGAGGTTGTCGAGGAACAGGTCGGTGAGCGCCACGTTCTCGGTGGCCACGGTGGACGCCGAGTGCGGCGAGACGAGGACGTTGTCGAGGCCCCACAGCGGGTCCTCGGGCGGCAGCGGCTCGGTGGTGAACACGTCCAGGCAGGCGCCGCCCAGGTGGCCGTCGCGGAGCGCGGCGGTCAGGGCGGCCTGGTCCACGACCTGGCCGCGGGAGATGTTGACCAGGACGGCGCCGGGCGGCAGCAGGCTCAGCTGCCGGGCGCCGATCAGGCCCTCGGTCTCGTCGGTGAGCGGGCAGCACAGGACGAGGACGCCGATGCCGGGCAGGGCCGCGTCCAGGCCGTCGCGGGTGATGACCCGGCTGAGGGCGGGGACGTCGTAGCGGGCCCCGGCCCGGCCGAGGCCCCAGACCTCCACGCCCAGGGCGGCGAACGAGGCGGCCACCTGGCGGCCCATGCCGCCGAGGCCGACGACCAGCGCCCGCTGCCCGGCCAGCTGCCGGGTCGTGTACCGCTCCCAGTGCCGGGCGCGCTGGCGCTGCTGGAGCTGGGGCACGCCCTTGATGAAGTGCAGCGCGCCCGTGACGGCGAACTCGGCCAGCGGCACGGCGTGGATGCCGCCCGCGGTGGTCACGGTCAGGCTGCCCTGGGCCGAGACGCTGGCACCCGAGACGCTGGCATCCAGGCCGGTGCGCTGCATGAAGCCGCCGATCCCGGCGCTGGTGGCCTGGATCCAGCGCAGGCCGGGGCTGTGGCCGGCCATGCCGGCCGGGTCGAGCCAGTCGAAGTCGAAGTACACCTCGGCCTGCGCCGACAGCGCCCGCCAGCGGTCGGTGTCGGCGGCGCCCAGGTCGCGCTTCGGCCCGGTGTGGTCGCAGGGGTAGCGCGGCACGGGCAGCAGGGCGGGCTCGTAGATGACCCGGCCCGCGGCCGGGGCGGCGGCGATGCGGGCGACCTGCTCCTCCTCCAGGAAGGAGCCGATCACGATGGTGGGGCGGGCGGCGCTCACGCCAGCCCGCAGGCGGCCTGGACGGCCTCCAGGGTCGCGGCCGTGGCCAGGGCCGATCCCGCTGCCGTGTGCTCGGGCTCGGCCTCGCCGCGCAGGACGGCGTGAATATGGCGCAGGGCCGCGGTGAACGACCGCTCGTCGGTGGTCGGGTACTCGACGACCGGCTCGGCCCGGGGCCGGAGCAGGGTCAGCGGGTCGGCGGGCCCGGGGTGGAACGGGTTGGCCAGGTGCACCTGCCCCGCGTCGCCGAGGACCCGGGTGAGGGTGTCGTAGCTGCGGCGGAAGCCGCAGGTCAGCACCAGGCGGCGGGTGCCGGAGGTGACGATGGCGGCGGCGTCGGTCTCGACCTCGCTGCCGGCCGGCACGACCGCGGACCCGACCGCGACCTGGGCCGGGTCCGGGCCGAGCAGCTCGTGGCCGAGGCGGATCGGGTAGCAGCCGACGTCGGCCAGCGCCCCGCCGCCCAGCGCGGCTGAGAGACGGATGTTGTCGCCGGGCCCGGTCAGCCGGAAGTGGAAGGCGCTGATGATCTCGGCCAGGTCCCCGATCGCGCCGTCGGCCAGCAGGCTGACCAGGCGCCGGTGCTGGGCCTGGAACGGGAAGACGAAGGCCTCCCACAGCAGCGCGCCGGGCAGGGCCGCGGCCGCGGCGAGCACCTCAGCCGTCTGGGCGGCGCCGACGCACAGCGGCTTCTCGCACAGCACGGCCTTGCCGGCCCGCAGCGCGCGGATCGCCCACTCGGCGTGCAGCGAGTTGGGCAGGGCCACGTACACGGCGTCGACGTCGGGCGACTCGACCAGCGCGGCGTACTCGGCCACGCCCCGCTCGACGCCGTTCTCGGCCGCGAAGGCCTCCGCCCGGGCCAGGTCACGGCTGGCGACCAGGGCAGCGCGGCCGCCCCCGGCCTCCCGCAGGCCGGGCAGGAACTGCGCCCGGGCGATATTGGCCGGCCCGACGATCCCCCACCGGACCTCGTGCGTGATCGGCATCCGCTGCTCCCCTCGGCTGGGCTGGCTCGCGCCCGGAGGCGCGAGCCTCCCGAAACGGGCGATTGTCGACCGTAGCACTCATCCGGCGCTAGCCGGGGAGCAGGGTGCGGCCGCCATCGACGACCAGGACCTGCCCGGTGACGAACGCGGCCTCGTCGCTGGCCAGGTACAGGTAGGCGTGCGCGATGTCGTCGGGACGCCCGGACCGGCGCACCGGGATGCGGGCCGCCGTCTGCGCGATGCCGTCGGCGCCGAGGGAGTTCACCGCGTCGAGCGTCTGGGGCGTCTCGATGATGCCGGGCGCGATGGCGTTGACGGTGATCCCGCCGGGACCCAGCTCGGCGGCCAGCGACCGGACCAGCCCGGCGATGCCGCCCTTGGCGGCCGAGTAGTGAACGTGGGCGGGCCACGCCTCGACCGTGCCGATCGTGGACGCCGTGGCCAGGAGCCGCCCGGAGCCCTGGGCCAGCAGGTGCGGGATCGCGGCCCGGAAGGTCCGCCAGACGCCGGTGAGGTCGACGTTCAGCAGGTCGCCCCAGGCGGCATCGTCCAGGTCGGGCGCCGGGACGAGGCGGGCGATGGCGGCGTTGGCGATGACGATGTCGACCCGGCCGAGGGTGGCCACGGCCTGCGCGATGAGCGCGTCGACCTGCGCGGTGTCCCGGACGTCGGTGGCCACGATCAGCGCCCGCCGGCCGAGGGCCTCGATGTCGTCGCGGACGGACGCCGCGTCGTGCCCGTCCGGGGCATAGTCGGCGATGGCGACGTCGGCGCCGGCCCGGGCCAGCACCCGTGCGGTGGCCGCGCCGATCCCCGACGCGCCGCCGGTCACGATGGCGACCCGCCCGTCCAGCCGGAACATGAGCTCTCCCCTCACCCGCAGGCCGTCGTCAGTATGCCGTCCAGCCGCCGTCGACCATCAGGTTGTGCCCCGACACGAACGTGCAGTCGTCGGAGGCCAGGAACAGCGCGGCGCCGGCCACGTCGGCCGGCCGGCCGAGCCGCGGGAACGGCGTGCGGCGCAGCGAGTACGCGGTGGCCGCGTCCACCGTGCCGTCCTCCAGGTAGGCGCGCTCGCCGGGGTGGGTGCCGGTGATGATCCGGCCCGGCGCCACGGCGTTGACCAGCACGCCCTGCCCGGCGTACTCGACGGCCAGCTGCCGGGTCAGGTGGGCGACGCCGGCCTTGCTGACCGCGTAGGCGAGGTGACCGGGCGGTCCGGTGACGCCGAGCTGGGAGGAGATGTTGACGACCCGGCCGCGGACGCCGGCGGCGTCGGGCTCCTGGCCGACCATGAGCGCGACGACGGCCCGGCAGGCCAGGAACTGGCTGCGCAGGTTGACGTCCATGAACTGGTCCCACTCCGCGTCGGTGGTGGCCAGCAGCGCGGACGACCCGAAGATCCCGGCCCCGTTGACCAGGATGTCGACGCGGCCCGAGCGCGCGGCCGCCGCGGCCAGCCGCTCGACGTCGGCCCGGCTGGTCACGTCGGCGGCGACGAACTCCGCGCTGCCCCCGGCCCGCTCGATCACCTCGACCGTGGGGTCCAGGCTGTCGGGGTCCCAGGCCGGCGCCGGGTGCAGGTCGCCGGCGACGACGTGGGCGCCCTCGGCCGCGAAGCGGATCGCGATGGCCCGGCCGATGCCCGACCCGGCCCCGGTGACCAGCGCGGTGCGGCCGGCCAGCCTCACCGCAGTCCCCCGCCCTGGATGTCGGCCGCAGCCAGGCCGCCCACGCGGTGGTGGACGCGCCCGCCCGTGGCCACCGCGACGACGACGAACAGCTCGTCCGGGCGCGGCCCGTCCGGGCAGGAAATCGTGATGGCGTCATAGTGCGACCGCACGTACAGGGCGTCCTTGTGGGCGAGCGGGATGTCGAGCGCGGCTCCGGCCGCGCCGACCTTGGTGGCGGACGAGATCCACGCCTGACCGCCGCCGACCGCGGCCCGCAGCGCGTCGCCGAACACCGTGGTGACGCACGCGACCACGTGCTCCTGCTCCCCGGCGACGCCGGCGATCCCGCCCTTGCCGTAGCTCTGCGCGGGCCGCCCGCCGAGCAGGGCCACGGCGCGCTCGCCCAGCTCGCGCCCCCACCGCGCGCTGGGCTCGGTGAGCGCGCCCAGGTCGGGCTCGTGGCGGCCGGCGAACGGGTTCCCGATCACCAGGCCGACCGCCGCCTTGACCAGCGGTGCCGCGGGCGGGCCGCCGTCGTGCCGGATCTCCTCGACGTGGCTGACCCACTTGCGGATCTCCAGTGCGGCCATCGCGGGTGCTCCTTCCTTCGTCAGGCGCCGGCCAGGAACCCGCCGATCAGGCCGGCGATCTCGGCAGGCACCTCGCGGTGCAGGTAGTGCTTCCGGTCGGGCACGATGACCAGCCGCGACCGCGGTATCCGGGCATGCAGCTCGGCCGCCATCCGGGGGGTCGACCCGACGTCGCCCGCTCCCGTCACGACCAGGACCGGGCAGGTGATCGCGGCCACCTCGCCGATGAGGTCACCGTCGGCCAGCACCGCGTAGGCCGCCGCATAGCTGGCCGGGTCGACGGCCGAAACGATGGCCACCTCGCTGGCCACCACCGCCGGGCAGGCGGCCGCGAACGCCGGCGTGAACCACCGGCTCGCGCTGGCCCGGGCCACCTCCGGCGGCGGCGACGCCCGGATGACCGCCAGCCGCTCGCGTGCCCGGGCCTGCTCGGCCGGGGTGCGGGCGGCGACGGCGTTCAGCAGCACCAGCGCGGACGTCCGGTCCGGGTGGGCCAGCGCGATGGCCTGGCCGATGAGGGCGCCGAGCGAGAAGCCGATGACCGGCACGGCGCCCAGGCGCAGCTCATCGAGCAGGCGGATGTGGTCGGCCACGAAGTCGGCCAATGCGGCCGGGCCGGGCACCACCGCGGACCGCCCGTGCCCGCGCAGGTCGGCGGCGATGAGCCGGTAACCGGGCGGCATGGCGCCGAACAGCTCGCGCCACGTGGCGGACGAGCTGCCGACGCCGTGCACGAAGACGGCCGGCCCGCCGGAGCCGCCGCCGTCGAGGTAGGCAATGGCCGGGGCCGGCCCGGTGGTGGAGTGCTCTTGCATGGCAGTTGTCATCCTCGGCACCAGCGTTCTGTGTGTCAATGCATTGCTTTCATCATGGCGTTGACGTATTTAGGCTGATCAGTACTTGGATGGTTGACAGGCGCGGGCGGACGCTCTTACGTTCACTGGCATGCAAGACGCGAAGCGCCGGGAGAACATCCAGGCCAGCGTGGCCACCCGGCTGCGGGACCGGATCACGACCGGCCGCCTGGGGTCCGGCGCGCCGCTGTCGGAGGGGACCATCGCCGGGGAGTTCGGCGTCAGCCGCACCCCGGTCCGGGAGGCGCTCAAGCAGCTCGAGACGGAGGGCCTGGTCGAGATCCGGCCGCGGGTGGGGACGTTCGTCACCGCCCCGACGCGGCTGGCGGTGGTCGAGCTGTTCGAGCTGAAGGAGATTCTCGAGGGGGCGGCGGCCCGGCTGCTGGCCCAGCGCGGCGAGGTGCCCGAGCTGGCCGCGCTGCGGCGCAACGTGGCCCGGTCCGAGCAGGCCGTCGCCGGCGGCGATGTCGAGGCGTTCGCGCTCCTGGTGGCGGAGTTCCACGCGCTGATCGTGGACGGCGCGGGCAACCAGAAGCTGATCCACCACTACGGGCTGCTGATGAACCAGCTGGCCTATCCGCGCATCGTCCAGACCTCGCTCCAGCTGCCCGGGCGGCTGGCCCGCAGCGCCGCCGAGCACCGGAGCGTGCTCGACATGATCGCGGCCAAGGACGGCACCACGGCCGAGCGGAAGATGCGCGAGCACGTGCAGGCCAGCCGCCAGGCCCTGACGGACACGCTCCGATTCGCCGGGGAGACTCAGGAGGGACAGCTGTGAAGGACATCAAGGTCAGCATCGGGGTGGACGTCGACGCCGTGTCGGGCTGGCTCGGCTCCTACGGCGGCGAGGACTGCCCGCAGGACATCCAGCGCGGCATGTTCGCCGGGGAGGTCGGCATCCCGCGCCTGCTGCGGCTGCTGGACCGGTACTCGATCCGGGCCACGTTCTTCGCGCCGGGCCACTCGATCGAGACGTTCCCGCGGCGGATGGAGCAGGTCGTCGCGGCCGGGCACGAGGTGGGCGCGCACGGGTACTCGCACGAGAACCCCAAGGACATGTCGCCGGAGCAGGAGGAGGCCGTCCTGAACCGCTCGATCGAGCTGATCGAGCGGTTCACCGGAAAGCGCCCGCGCGGCTATATCGCGCCGTGGGGCGAGCTGTCGATGGTCTCGACCGACCTGCTGCTCAAGAACGGGTTCGAGTACGACCGGACCCAGGTCTTCCACGACTTCCAGCCGTTCTACGCCCGGACCGGCGACACCTGGACGAAGATCGACTACTCGCAGCCGGCCGAGACGTGGATGTCGCCGCTGGTCCGGGGCACGGAGATCGACCTCGTGGTGCTGGCGTTCAACTGGTACCTGGACGACCTGCCGCCGATGATGTTCATCAAGGCCAGCGCGAACAGCCACGGCTTCGTGAACCCCCGCGACATCGAGCAGCTGTGGCGCGACCAGTTCGACTGGGCCTACCGGGAGTACGACTACGCGGTGTTCCCGATCTGCATCCACCCGGACGTGGCCGGGCGGCCGCAGGTCCTGCTCATGCTGGAGCGGCTGATCGAGTACATGGCCGGGCACCCCGGCGTCAGCTTCGACAGCTGCGAGAACGTGGCCCGCGACTTCCGGGCGCGGTACCCGTTCGAGACGCACCGCGGGTACCCGTTCGACCAGGACTACCCGTGACGGCCGCGGCGCCGGCCCGGCCCGAGGTGGTGGTGTTCGCGCTGGGCGGGACGATCGGGTTCGCGGCCGGCCCCGGCGGCACGGCGCAGCTCAGCCTGGACGCCGCCGATCTCGTCGCCGGCGTGCCGGGCCTCGCCCCGGAGCTGGCCGCGCGGCCGGTGACGTTCCGCAGCGTCCCGTCGGCCGACCTCGACTTCGCCGACCTGGCCGAGCTGGCCCGCGCGATCGACGCGGCCGTCGCCGCCGGGGCGGCCGGGGCCGTGGTCACCCAGGGCACGGACACGCTGGAGGAAGCGGCCTACGCGCTGGACTGCCTGGTGACGGCGGAGGCGCCGGTCGTGGTCACCGGGGCGATGCGCAACGCCGGCCAGCTGGGCGCGGACGGCCCGGCCAACCTGGGCGCCGCGCTCCGGGTCGCGGTCAGCCCGCTGGCCGCCGGGCTCGGCGTGCTCGTCGTCATGAACGACGAGATCCACGCGGCCCGGTTCGCGCGCAAGACGCACAGCACGTCGCCGGCGGCGTTCCGCTCCCCCGCGGCCGGGCCGCTGGGCACGCTGACCGAGGGGCGGGTGTCGATCCCGCTCGTCCCGCGGCACCGGGCGCCGCGCATCCGGCTCGCGCCGGGGGCGGTCATCCCGCCGGTTGCGCTCCTCCGGCATGCGCTCGGCGACGGGCCGGAACTGGTCGACGCGGTCGCCGGGGCGGCGGCCGACGGGGCAACCGCCATCGGGGGGTCGCCAGTCGTCGGCGGGGCGGGCGCCGTCGGCGGGGCGGGCGGCTTCGGCGGGGCGGTGGTGGAGGTGTTCGGCGCGGGGCACGCGGCCCGGCGGAACGCGGCCGCGCTTAAGCGGCTGGCCGCGCGGATGCCGGTCGTGTTCGCGTCCCGGACCGGGGCCGGCGGGCTGTACACCTCGACGGCCGGGTACCCCGGCTCCGAGCGGGACCTGATCGACGGGGGGCTGATTCCGGCCGGCGCCCTGGACGGGCTCAAGGCCCGCGTGCTGCTGAGCCTCCTGCTGGCCGACGGCGCCGGCCGCGATCGCATCGCCGCCACCCTCGCCCAGACGGGCGACTAGCGCGACCGGGAAACCCGCGGCCGCCCCCCGCCCCGTCCCGCCGCCGCCCGCTGGCACCTCAGTCACTACAGTCGCCCCGGCCTCAGCCGCCCCTGGGACCCTCACAGCTCAAGGGCCGCCGCCCCATCCCGCCCGTCCCGCCGCCCCATCCCGCCCGTCCCCGCCGGGTTGCGCACATGATCGTGTGGACTTTCCCGGCGTATTGGGGGGGAAAGTCCACACGATCATGGACCCGGGGCCGACGGCGGGGGGATGGGGCTGAGGTTGGGGGGCGCTGGCGGGGGCGCGAGGGCGGCGCGGCGGCCGAGGATGAGGGCGGCGGCGGCCTGGGCCAGCAGGAGGACGGACAGGAGGCGGAAGACGTCGGGGAGGCCGGCCGAGCGCAGGACGACCGAGCTGGCGATCGGCAGGACGATGAACATGAGCCGGGACGGGAAGACCGAGGCGGCCATGGCCAGGGTGCGCTCGGGCGCCGGGATCGCGCCGATGGTGAACAGGTTGGCGGCCGCGATGCACACGCCGATGACTGCGCCCTGGACGCCGCCGAGGCCGATGAGCGCGAGGCTGCCGGTGGCCAGGCCGCCGGCCCAGGCGCAGGCCGCGGCGACGGCCAGCGCGCCGGCGACGAGGGCCGGGAACGCGACGTTGATGCCCAGGATGGCGATCCCGGCCCCCATGGCGACGGCGGCGAGGTCGCGGGCGACCAGGGTGCCGGTCACGATCACCGCCCGGTCCGGGCCGTGGGCCAGCGGGACGTAGGAGTTCGTCTCCAGGAACAGCACGTTGACGGCCAGGTTGATGCTGGCCGCCAGCAGCAGCCCGCGGTTAGCCAGCATCGCGAAGCCGCGCCGGTAGCTGGCCATCAGGCCGGGCGGCCCGCCGGCCGCGGCGCCGGCCGTCGTGCCGGCCGCGGCGCCGGCCGTGGTGGCGGTCGCGGCGCCGGCCGTGGTGGCGGCTGTCGTGCCGGCCGTGCGCATGACCCGCCCGCGGGTGGCCAGCAGGCCGGCCGCCGACACGACGGCCGCGCCGGCGGCCATCGCGATCGGGCGCCGCTCGGCGATGGCCAGGCCGACGACGCCGGCCGCGAGCAGCGCGCCGACGCGCTGGACGCTCCCGTTGAGGCCCTGGAGCCGGGCCTGGCCGGCCGGGGGCCGGGCCGAGCCGAGCCAGCTGAGCAGGGAGTTCCCGCCGGCCGAGGCGCCGATCCCGGCCAGGAAGGCGCCGATCACCAGCGGCGCGCGGCCCCCGGCCAGCAGCGTGACCGAGGCGGCCAGGGCGCAGGCCATGCCCGCCTGGATCACGGCGTACTTGCCGCGCCGGTCGGCCCGGCCGGCGACCGGCATGTCGGCGAAGATGCCCAGGGCGCCGCTGGCCAGGCCGAGCGTCAGGCCGAGCGGCACGCCGCCCAGCCCGGCGGCCACCCCGCGCAGGGACACCAGTGACTGCATGATCCCGTTGAGGAAGAAGTAGCAGCCGAGCCCCACCAGCAGCCGGGTCACGACGGGCTGGCGGCTGGGCATGGCGGCACGCACTCCTTCCGATGGGGACCCGGCGGGCAGCCCGGGCCGCCGGCCCGCGGCTAGCTGGCCGCGAAGGCGGCCAGCATGATGTCGCGGAACTTCTTCTCGTCGGCGTCGAGCGATACCCAGACGTTCGGCTCCCGGCCGCTGCGCCGGTGGGTGTCCACCACGGTGCGGCCGACCGTCAGGGGGCCGTCGGTCTCGACGTCCACGTAGTACTTCTCGAGCGGGATGACGGCGGGGTCGATGAGGTAGGCGACGCACAGCGCGTCGTGCACCGGGGCCGCGCCGAGCCGGGCCATCGGCTGGGTCGCGTCGTACCCCTCGATCCGCCGCTGGACGAACCGGGCCGTGGCCTCGCCGGCCGGGGTGCCGAGCGCCCGGAACGCCGCGCAGTCCTCCAGCGAGATCAGCGCGCGGTGGGTCGAGTCGAGCGGGACGAGGATGATCTCGGCGATGCCGCTGCCCAGGACCACGGCGGCCCCCTCGGGGTCAGCCCAGATGTTGAACTCCGCCGACGGGGTGACGTTGGGGACCTCATGGCCGCCGCCCATGATGACCAGCTTCGGGATGCGCCCGGCCAGGGTGGGATCCAGCTTGAGGGCCAGCGCCACGTTGGTCAGCGGCCCGGTCGCGACCAGGACGGTGTCGGCGCCCGGGCCGCCCGCGCGGTACTCGTCCAGGATGGCGAGCGCGCCGATGCCGTCGGCCTTGGCCGTGACGGCCTCGGGGATGTCCAGGTGCTCGCCGTGGATCTCGCTGATGCCGCGCTGCGACCGGGGAATGGGGAAGTCGCGCCGCGAGATGGGCTCCGGGGCGCCCTCGTAAACGGGGATCGACTGCTTCCCGATATAGTCCAGGGTCCGCAGCGTATTGTCCGTGCAGTTCTTTACCGGGACGTTTCCGTTTACCGTGGTAATGGCGGCCAGGTCCAGTTCGGGATGGAGCGCCGCCAGCATGATTGCAACCGCGTCGTCGGTGCCCGTGTCAACGTCGAGTAGCAGCCGGATGGTCATTTCCGTTCTCCTTTCTCGGCCCCGCGCGCGCAGGGATGGCCCAGGCGAGAGTTACGTCCCGGGTCACCGCCTCGCGGGCCGGGGAGATAGGGGTGCCCGAGGGCCGCGGGTCACCCCTTGATACCGCTGGCCACAATTCCCCGCACGAAGTAGCGCTGCAGGAAGATAAACAGGATGAGAACCGGCAGGGTAGCGATGACCGCGCCGGAGAAAACCTGCCCCCAGTTGGGCAGCTCGCCGGGAACGGTGTTGATGGCAATGGCGACCTGAACGAGCTGGTTATTCTGCGACTGGATCACGATCAGCGGCCACAGGAAAGCGTTCCACGAGAACAGGAACGTCATCAGGGCCGCGGTGGCGAGGGCCGGCCGCACGTTGGGGATGATGACCCGGAGCATGATCTTCAGGTGGCTGGCCCCGTCGATGAGCGCGGCCTCGTCCAGGTCGAGGGGGATGTCGCGAAACGCCTGCCGGAGCAGGAACAGCGCGAACGGGCTCGCGATGAACGGCAGGAACACGCCGTACAGGGTGTTGCTGAGCTTGAGGTCCGAGACGATCTGGAACAGCGGGATGACGACCGCCTCGGCCGGGATCATGAAGGTGACCAGGATGATGCCGAACATCAGGCCCTGCAGCCGGAACTTCAGCCGGGTCAGCGCGTACGCGGCGGGCACGGCCAGCAGCACGGTGAGCGCCACCTGGACGACCGACACGATCAGGGAGTTGACCAGCGCCCGGCCGACGTGCTCGGCGGTGAAGGCCGCGCTGTAGTTGCTCAGCGTCGGCGAGGTGGGCACGAAGGTGCGCGGGCTGAGCGGGGTGACGTCGGAGAAGATGTGGGCCTGGGACTTGAACGACGAGGCCAGGATCCACAGGAACGGGGCCAGGAAGATGACCAGCAGCACGATGGAGATGGCCCAGTAGGCGCCGGTGCGGGCGGCCCGGGCGGGCCGGGTCTGGCGGACGAGTGCCGCCCCGGCCCGGGCCGGCGGGCTGGTCGTGCCGCGCCCGGTCATGGTCACGATCGTCCGGCTCATCGGCGGCCTCGCAGCGCCCGCATCTGGACCGCGCTCACGATGATGATGATGACCAGCAAGATGACCGACAGGGCGGAGGCGTAGCCGGGATTACCCAGGTTGAACGCCTCGGTGTAGATGTTGTAGACCATGAAGTTGGTCGCCCCGTCCGGGCCGCCCTGGGTCATGATGTAGGACTGGGTGAAGGCCTGCAGCGCGAAGATCGTGCTGACCACGACGACGAGCACCGTCGTCCGGTTGAGCAGCGGCAGGATGATCTTCCAGAACCGGGACCAGGCGCCCGCGCCGTCCACGGCCGCGGCCTCCTCGAACTCCGTCGGGATGGACTGCAGCCCGGCCAGGAACAGCATCATGCTGAACCCGACCTCTTCCCACAGGGTCATGATGACCAGCGCGGGCAGCGCCTGGTGCGACGTGGTCAGGAACTTGAACACCGGCAGGTGCAGCGTGTGCAGGACGCTGTTGGCCAGCCCGCTGGACGGCGCGTAGATGAACGTCCACATCGTGGTCACGACGACGACCGAGGTGACCACGGGCACGAACACGATGCTGCGCAGCAGCGGGGCGCCGCGGCGGCGCATGTTGAGCAGCAGGGCCAGGCCGAGGCCGAGCGGCACCTGGGTGACGACCACCCCGAGGGCGAACAGGAGCGTGACCGCGATCGACTGCAGCGCGAGGTGGTCGTGCAGGATCTCGGTGTAGTTCGACAGCCCCACGAACTTGCTGAAGCTCGAGTTCAGCAGGGAGTAGCTGTACAGGCTGTTGCGGATCATCAGCCCGATCGCGAAGTACTGGAAGATCGCGAGCAGGACCAGGAACGGCACCAGGCACGCGATGGCGGTCACCGTCGTGTCCCGGCGGCGGCTGTTCAGCATCCCGCGCAGCCCGCCGGGACCGGCCGGGCGGCGTCGCCGCCCGGCCGGCTGGCCCGCTTCCGCGGTGGTTACTTGGGCCATGTCGCTTAGAGCGCGCCGGCCGGCTGGGCGAGCAGCTGGTCAAGCTGCTGCACCGCCTGGTTCAGCCGGGCCGCGGGCGCGGACCCGTCGGCGATGTCCCGCAGCGCGTTCGTGACGACCTGGCTGTACTGCAGGTAGTGCGGCGTGACCGGCCGCGGCTCGCCCCACTGGTCGAGCTGGGTGGCGAAGATGTTCCACGGCGCCGTGGTCAGGATCTGGTCGCTCTGGTACAGCGAGGAGATGACCGGCAGGTAACCGGTCTTGGTCACCATCTCCTCCTGCTGCGCCGGCGTGCTGATGAACTTGATGAACTGCACGGCCTGCGCCAGGTGCTGGGTCTTGGACCCGATCGCGATCTCCGTGCTGCCGTTGTGCACGATGGGCGACTGGAAGTGCGGCCAGGGAGTGACGCCCCACTTGAAGGTCACCTTGGCGGCATTGATGGTGTCAATGTCGTTGCTGGTGTTCATGTCGAAGCAGGCCTTGCCGTCCAGGAACGCATTCGGGATGCCCGTGGTCGGGCTGATCTTGTACTTCTGGAAGATGTCCTGGTAGAAGGTGGCGCCCGCGACGGCCTGCGAGGAGTTGATGTAGCCGGCCACCGACGAGCCGTTCGGCGCGATTCCCTCGAAGGTCTTGAGCCCGGCGCCGGAACCGCTCTTGGCGCCCTCGGACCGGACGAACAGCATCGAGATGTAGTCGAAGCCGGGGGTGCCGTTGCCGAACGTGGTCGGGGCGAGGCCCCACACGGTGCCGCCCGAGGTGGAGTTGGCCTTCTGGCACTTCTCCATGGCCGCGACGGCCTGCGGCCAGGTCCACGCGGTGGCCAGCGAGTCCGGCGGCGTCACCCCGGCCTTGCTCAGCAGCGTCTGGTTGAAATACAGCGCGAGCGAGGTGTCGATGGGGCCCGGCGAGTACAGCTTGCCGTTATAGGTGAAGTCGGCCCGGGCCGCCGTGGTCATCGACTGCACGTACGACGGCGACAGGTACTTGTCCAGGGGCTGGATCACCTTGCCGGCGGCCAGGTTCGCGATGGTCGGCTGGTCCACGGTGTAGAGGTCCGGCGGGGAACTGGAGGCGGCGAGCACGGCGGTCTTTGTGTAGAACTCCCCGAATGGCACCGACTGCACATTGATGTGAATCTTCGGGTAAGCCTTCTCGAAGGCGCTGATCTGCCACGGGAACGGCACGCACTCCTGGCATTGGAAGAGCGTCAGGGTCACCTTGCCGTTACTGGATTGCGCGCTGTTGCCGCCGCTTGATCCGCAGGCGGCCAGACCGCCAATGGCCAGCATGGAGACGAAAGCACCGCTCAGAGTCTTGAAACGGCGCCGTCGGGCTGCAGGCAACGATGTGCGGATTTTCATAGTTAATCCTCCGGACACCTGTGATACGCCGATATAACCCCGGTGCAGCACACTCTACACGAGTAGATAGACGTGTCAACGGTTGCGCGTGGGACGTTTGAGCAGATTGGAGCGGGCGGCCGATGGCCGTGATGGGACTGTGACGTCGCCGTTACTTGATGTTCGCCCAACCAGGTACCGAACCGGATTCCAATTCGGCAACCGAACCGGATTCCAATTCGGCCGCCGGACCAGGCGCCAATCCGGCCGCCGGGCCAGGCCGGCGGCTACCGCGGATCGTGGTTGCCGGCCAGCAGGGCGGCCAGGTCGGCCTGGGTCGGCAGCGCCGCGCGGGCGCCGTTCCCGGTGCAGGCCGCGGCCCCGGCGGCCACCGCCGTCTCGACCCCGGCCTGCAGCGGCATCCCGTCCGCCAGCGAGGCGGCCAGCGCCCCGTTGAACGCGTCGCCCGCCCCGACCGTGTCGACCACGGTGACCTTGGGCGCCGGGACGGCCACGACCGGCTGGCCGGCCTGGTGCAGGGTCGCGCCGCGGCTGCCGCGCGTCACCACGACGGCGCGGGCGCCGGCGTCCAGCACCGCGGCGATGGCTGCGTCCTCGTCGGCCGTGCCCGGAGCGGCCAGCCGGATCTCGCCCTCGTTGGGGGTCAGGATGGCGCCCGCCAGCACCTCCGGCGGCAGGGCCAGGCCCGGTGCCGGGTTGATCACCACCGTGGCGCCGGCGTCGCGGCCGGCCCGGGCCGCGGCCGCTACCGTGGCCAGCGGGATCTCCAGGCTGGCCAGCACCACGCTGCGCGCGTCCAGCAGCGGCGGCAGCCGGCCCGCCACGTACTCCGCGCTGAGCCGGTCATTGGCGCCGGGCGCGACCGCGATCATGTTCTCGCCGGCCTCGTCGACCAGGACGACGGCCATCCCGGTCGGCCCGTCGCACGCGACCAGCTCGCTGACGTCGGCGCCGTCCCGTTTCAGGGCGGCCCGCTCGTCGGCCGCCGCCTGGTCCGCTCCGACCGCGGCGACCAGGACGGTCGCGGCCCCGAGCCGGGCGGCGGCGTGCGCCTGGTTGGCGCCCTTGCCGCCGGGGTAGACGGACAGGACGCCCGCGCCCACCGTCTCCCCCGGCTGCGGCAGGTGGCTGATCTTGACGACGTAGTCGGCATTCACCGAGCCGACCACCACCACTCGCCCCAAGGTAAACCTCCGTCACTGGTCAGCGCCGCCGCGGTGAGCGCCGGCGGCCGGAAAGCTAACGACCCGCGGCGCGGATTAGTTCAGCACCCGCAGCGCGTCGAGCATCAGGGCCCAGAACCCGTCCGCGTCCAGCTGCGTGGCCACCTGCGCGTTCGCCGGGCGACCGAGGCGCAGGTCGAAGTCGGTCACGGTCATGCCGGCCGTCCACTCGCCGTGCGTCTCCACCGCGACGAAGGCATCCGCCACCGTGAGCAGCCCGGGGCGGGCGACCCGGGCGACCGCGCACGGGTCGTGCACCGGCGGGGCGGCGAACCCCTCGACCTTCCGGTAGGTGGAGCCGAAGAACTTGAGCAGCTCGACCACGGTGGCGCTGAGCTCGGTCCCGATCGCCGCGATCATGTCGATGACCGGCTGCGTCGCCCCGGCCTGGTGGGTCAGGTCCAGGCCGACCATGGTCAGCGGCCAGCCCGCCTGGAACACGATGGCCGCCGCCTCCGGGTCGGCCAGGATGTTGAACTCGGCGGCGGGCGTCCGGTTCCCGCGGGTGTAGGCGCCGCCCATGAGCACGACGCCGGCCGCCCGCTGCGCGATCCGGGGCTCGCGCCGCAGCGCCATCGCGATGTTCGTCAGCGGCCCGACCGGCACCAGCGTGATGTCCCCGTCGGAGGCCATCAGGGTGCGCACCAGGAAGTCGACCGCGTGCTCGTCGGCCACCGGGACGGTCGGCTCGCCGAACACCGGCCCGTCGAGGCCGGACTCGCCGTGCACGTCCGCGGCGATGATCTGCGGGCGCACCAGCGGGCGGTCGCAGCCCGCGTAGATCGGCACGTCGTCGATGCGCGCCGCGGTGCAGACCCGGCGGGCGTTCAGCGTCGTCTTCTCCAGCGTCTGGTTGCCCGCCACCGTGGTGATGGCCAGCAGGTCGATGTCCGGGCAGCCACGGGCCAGCAGGATGGCCATCGCGTCGTCGTGTCCGGGATCGCAGTCCAGGATGATCGGCTTGCTCACGTCACGTCCCCTTCCGCCAGCGCTGCGGCTGGCTGTCTGGCCGGGCCCGGCCGCGGGCGGGCTGCCCGCCGCTCGCGTTCCCGCCGGGCCGGGCCGGCCCTGGCGGCTGTCCTCCTCACCTCGCCCGGTCGGGCGGCCAGCCGGGGCTGCTGGCGCACGCCGAGCCATCCGTTTCGCTAGGAAGTTGTCGTCGGGTGGCCGGGGCAGCCACAGCTCTCGCCGATGGCGAGCCGGACCGGGAGCCGGACCCGGAGCCGCCCCTGCGACCCGGTGTCGCTGAGCGCGAGCTCGACGGCCCGCCGCCCGAGTTCCTCGAACGGCTGGGCCACCGTGGTCAGCTGCGGCCGGGTGAAGGTGGCCTCGGGAATGCCGTCGAACGACACCAGGGCCAGGTCCTCGGGGACCCGGATGCCGCGTTCGCTGGTCGCGCGCAGCACGCCGATCGCCTGCTCATCGCTCTCAGTGAAGACCGCGGCCGGCGGGCGGGCCGCCGCCAGCCGCTCGCGCATCACCTGGTACCCGGATTCCCGCCGGAACGGGCTGCGCAGCAGCAGGTCCGGGCGGGGGGCCAGCCCGGCTTCGCGCAGGGCCCGGCGCCAGCCGCGGGTGCGGGACTCGGCCGGATGCGCGCCCTCGGGCCCGGCCAGGCAGGTCACCTCGCGGTGGCCGTGCTCCAGCAGATGGCGGGTGGCCAGGTAGCCGCCCCCGAAGTTGTCCACCGTGAGGTAGGCCGCGTGCAGGCCGGAAATGGAGCGGTCCAGCACCACGGTCCGGATCCGGGCGCCCTGCAGTTCCTCCAGGCTCAGCGTCGGCTCGGCATCGCGCTGCCCGTGCGCGGCGCTGATCAGCAGCAGCCCCTCGACGCGGAGCTCCAGGAACTCGCGGACGTAGGCGGCCTGCCGCTCGTCGTTCTCGGTCGAGTTCCCGAGCAGCAGCAGGTAGCCGCGGCGGAACGCCTCGTCCTCGATGACCCGGGCCAGCTCGGCGAAGAACGGGTTGGAGTTGTCCGGCAGGACCAGGCCCAGCAGCCGGCTGCGGGTGGAGCGCAGCGCGCGGGCGAAGCCGTTGGGCCGGTAGCCGAGCTCATCGATGGCCGCCAGGACCTTGGCCCGGGTCTTCTCGGACACGCGCCGCGGGCCGTTATTGACGACATAGCTCACCACGGCGGTGGATGTCCCTGCCATGCGTGCCACGTCATCCCGCGTCACCATCGCCGTGTCCCCGGCCCTTCGCAGCCCGCCCGGCCGCCTCCGTCGCTCTCCCCCGGCGACAGGTAGAAGCCGACGAGGCTACACGAGTAGATTTCATTGTACGGAGCGGCCGGACAAAGCGTCAAATAAGACTCCTCGCAGTTCAGCAGGGTCGCGGCGGACGCCGAGCGGCGGGCCGCCGCGGGCCCGCCGCGCGGGCCGCGGCCAGTGGTGTCCGGTCGCACGTCGAAGGCCCTTCCCTGGCGGTGGCGAAAGGCCGGCCCGGCGCTGCCGGCGTGCGGAAACGCGGCCGCGCCGGCCCAGGGCGGCCGCCTCGACAATAGCGGGAAAACGCCCTGTCCCGGGGCACCCGGCGGCTACTGCGCCGGGCCGGTCGAGTCCCGGGCCACGAGCTGCCCGGCCAGTTTCAGGGTCGGCGGGCGCAGCGGCGGCGGCCCCGCGATGGCGGCCGCGAGCAGTTCCACGGCCCGGCGGGCCAGCTCGGCGGTCGGCTGGGCGTAGGTCGTGAGGGACGGCGCCACGTACCGGCCGAGGTGGATGCCGTCGAAGCCGGCCACGGCGACCTGGCCGGGGACCGCCACTCCCTGGTCCCGCAGGGCCGACATCGCGCCGATGGCCATCAGGTCGTTGGCCGCGAACAGCGCGGTGAACCCGCCGCCGCCGCGCAGCAGCCGGACGGCGGCGGCGTAGCCCGAGTCCTCGTCGAACTCCCCCGCCGTGACGATGCCCGGGTCGGCGGCCAGGCCCGCCGCGCGCAGCCCGGCCCGGTAGCCCCGGGCGCGGTCGGCGGACACGCTCACCCCGCGCGGGCCGCCGATGAACGCGATGCGGCGGTGGCCGTGCCCGGCGAGGTGCGCCACCACCTCCCGGGCGCCGCGGTAGTTGTCGACCTGGACGACCGGCGCGCGCAGCGCCCGCGGCCGCCGGTCGAAGACGACCACCGGGACGTCGCTGAGCTCGAGGGGCGACCAGGCGTCGGCGGCGGCCGCGGACGGCGAGCCGACCAGGATGATGCCGTCGGCCAGGCGCGACCGGGCGACGCGGACGCCCTCGTCCTCGGGCTGCGGCGCGTCGAACAGCAGCAGGGAGTAATCGCGGTCCCGGACCTCGCGGTTGACGTGGGCCATCAGCTCGGGGAAGAACGGGTTGGTGATCGAGGGGACGATCAGGGCGATGTTGCCGGTGCGCCCCATCCGCAGGTTGCGGGCCTGCGGGGTCGGCCGGAAGGCGAGCAGGTCGATGGCCTCGCGGACCCGGCGCTCGGTCGCGCCCGCCACCGCCGCCGTGCCGTTGAGCACCCGTGACACCGTGGCCGTCGACACCCCGGCCAGCCGCGCCACCTGCTCGACAGTGGCCCGCTTGCGGGCGCCGTCGCGGCCGGGGGCGGCGCCGTCCGGCCGGTCTTCATCCATGGTCAGCCTTCATGTCGGCCTGCGCCGCGGGACCGGGGCGGCCCGCGCGGCCGCCCGGCGCCGGGACTTTGCTGGTCCGGCCGGACTGCAGGCCAGCGTACAGGGCGCCGGCCAGGACGACGGTTCCGCACGCGCACCAGACCAGCGCCTGCGGCGAGTAGCCCGCCGACCAGCCGTACAGGATGGGGAACACGATGCCGGAGATGCGGCTGACGATGCCCGACAGCGCGAACCCGTACATCCGGGTGGCGGGCGTGGTCCCCAGGTAGACGTGCAGGTTGGCGGCGACGATGCCCACCGTGATGACGGCGCCGTTGGCGCCCATGGCCACCAGCCGGGCGGCGGGCGAGCCGGAGTAGGCCAGCAGCGGCATGGTGGCCGCGCCGAGGACCAGGGCCGCGCCGACGATGCCGCCGATGCGCCGGGGCCGCAGGACCAGGACGGCGAAGGCGACCACGGCCAGCCCGGCGGCCTCGCGGGTGATCAGCATCGTGCCGGCCGGCAGGGCGCCGTGCAGCCCGGCGCGCAGCTGCGGGAGGAAGGAGAAGCCGAACACGAGCATGGCCGGGATGACGAGCTCCAGGGCCACGCCCGAGGCCGCCTCGCGCGAGTCGCGGACGACGGCGACGGCGCGCGGCAGCAGGCGGCCGGGCGGCGGGCCGGTGCCCTCGGGGGCACGGGCGGCGCGGGCGGCGCGGTCACCGGGGCGGAGCCGCAGCGCGATGACCGCGATCACGGCCGTGCCCGCCACCGACGCCCACGCCCCCTGCTTCACCGGGCCGGATACCCCGCCCGCGGTCAGCGCGATGATCGCGATGAGGCCGCCGGCCCGCTGCACGCAGACGTTGGCCAGCTGCCAGGCCAGCTGGTTGTCGCCGGCCAGGTTGGACAGGCCGCCCAGGATGGGGTTCATCAGGAACGACGTGCCGACGCCGAGGACCAGCGCCCCGGCCAGCACCGACCAGGCCCGCTGGCCGGCCAGGAAGAAGACGGTGCCCGCGACCGTCAGCGCGCAGCCGGCCAGCATGGTGACCGGGACACCGTGCCGGTTGGCCAGCTCGCTGGCCGGGAGGTCGGTCAGCACCCCGATGCCGGTGAAGACGGCGATGATGACCCCGACGCCGAGGGACCCCAGGCCGGCCGCCCGGGCCGCGGTCGGCAGGAACAGCAGCTGCGCGGTGTTCACGCCGAAGAACAGCCCGGCCAGGCCGGTGTAGAGGCCGGCGCCGGCCGGGCGGCCGCGGCCCGCCCGGCGGCCGGCGGCCCGGCTCGTCAGGCTCCGCTGGATGCGGCGGCCCCGGAGAACGTGGTCTCCAGGATCTCGAAGAACCGGCCAGCGTCGGCGCGCAGCGCCGCCCACGCGTTGGGCGCGGCGCGGCCGGACAGGTCGAGCACGGTCCGGCCCACCGTGTAGCGGCCGTAGGTCTCGATGGCCGCGTGGCAGTGGGTCAGGGTGACGACCTCCGGGTCGATGAGGTAGGCGATGCACAGCGCGTCGTGCAGCGTCGCGCTGTCGTGCGCCAGGCCCGGCTCGCCGCCGTCGTCGCTGTGCAGGCGCTGGGTGATGAGCTGGGCGGCCAGGGTCGCGGCGGGGGTGCCGTGGGCGGCCAGCCGCTCGCACTGCGCCCGGTTCACCACCGCCTCGTGCGTGGCGTCCAGCGGCACCATGACCAGCCGCTCGAAGCCCGCCGAGAAGACGACGTCGGCCGCGGCCGGGTCGTGCCAGATGTTGGCCTCGGCGCTGGGCGTCACGTTGCCGATGGCGTGGCCGCCGCCCATGATGACGATCTCCTCGACGGCGGCCACGATGCCGGGATCGGCGGTGATGGCCGCGGCGATGTTCGAGAGCGGGGCCACGGGGACCAGGGTGAGCCGCTCGGTCGCCGCCCGCAGCGTCTCCACCAGGTACTCCACGGCGCCGGCGGCCCGGGCCGAGCCGGCCGGCGGCGGCAGGTGGATGGCGTGGATGATCTCGAGCTCGTCACCGGGGTTGTCCGCCGCGGTGTAGAGGACCGGCGCGTACGGCTGGCCCAGGCCGCGGTAGACCGGGACATCGCCCCGGCCGACATGCTCCAGGACGCTGAGCGTGTTCGCGGTGGTGCGGGCGACGTCCAGGTTGCCCCACACCGTGGTGGCCGCCGTGAGGTCCACCGCCGGGTGCAGCCCCGCGAGCATCAGCGCGACCGCGTCGTCGCTGCCCGTGTCGACGTCGAGGATGATCTTCCGTGCCATCTGCGTTCCCTCCGGCCGGCCGCCGATGTAATTGATTTCATCGGCCCGCGTCCGCAGTCTCCATCGCGCCGTCGCCGAGCGTCAAGGCATCCGATCTGCGCATCATGAGCCCGCTGAAGCTCACGCGGGCGGCCGCCTTGTAATGGATTTCATCGCGCCGCCCCCGCAGCACCCGCGGCCGGCCCCGGCGGTCAGTCCCGGAGCTTGCGGAGGATGCGGGCCAGGTCGTCGCGGTCGGCCGGGCTGAGCCGGCCGAAGGCCCGTTCCGCCTCGGTGCCGCGGGCGGCGCGGATCGCGTCCAGGACGCCCGCGCCGTGCTCGGTCACCTCGACCAGGGTGGCCCGCCGGTCGCCGGGGTCGGGGCGCCGCTCGGCCAGGCCCCGGGCCTCGAGGCCGTCGACGACCTCCGTGCCCGAGCGGGCCGCGATGTGCAGGTGGTCCGACAGCGCCGACAGGCGCATCGGCCCGTGCCGCTTCAGCACCCGCAGCGCGCGCAGGTGGGACGGGGTGATGTCCCACGGGGCCAGGGTCTCCTGGGAGGTCTCGCGCAGCTGGCGGGCGACCGACCAGAATGCCTCCGACAGCGTCTCGTCGGCGGTGTCGCGAGGCCCAGCCGCGTCGCGATCGGTGGTCACGGGAATAGCCTACCAGCCGTTCCTGTTGTAGCCTCACATTGAGGCAACCTCAGCAGTTCCGGCCCGAGCGGGCCGGGCCTCAGCACATAGACTCCCCCGACAGAATCGAGCACCAACTTGGCATCGCCGCACGAGAATCGAGAGACCCCGGCCGCGGGCCGCGGGCGCGGGCCGCGGACGGTCACCGCCGCGGAGAAGGAACAGGCCCGCGGCGTGTCGCTGCGCCGCATCGGGCAGCTGTTCACCCCCTACCGCTGGCCGCTGGCGATCGTCACCGGCATCATCGCGGCCTCCTCCGTCGTCGGGCTGGCCTCGCCGTTCCTGCTCCGCGCCGTGATCGACACGGCCCTGCCGGACAAGAACGTGCGGCTGCTGGTGTGGCTGGTGGCCGCCATGGTCGGCGTCGCCGCCATCTCCGCCGCGTTCGGGGTGATCCAGACCTGGATCAGCACCCGGGTCGGCCAGCAGGTCATGCACGGCCTGCGGACCAGCGTCTTCGGCCACCTGCAGCGGCAGTCCGTGGCCTTCTTCACCCGGACCCGGACCGGCGAGGTCCAGTCCCGGATCACCAACGACATCGGCGGCATGCAGTCCGTGGTGACCTCCACCGCGACCTCCATCGCCTCCAACCTCACCACGGCCATCGCCACCGCGGTCGCCATGGTCGCGCTGTCCTGGCGGCTCACCCTCATCTCGCTGGTGGTCATGCCGCCGGCCATCTACCTGACCCGCCGGGTGGCCAAGATGCGCCGCGCCATCACCAACGAGCAGCAGCGCGAGCTGGCCAACCTGAACGTCGCCATCGAGGAGGGGCTGTCGATCAATGCCATCCAGCTCTCCAAGACGATGGGCACCGGCCCGTCCCTGGTCCGGCGGTTCACCGCCACCTCGGCCCGGCTGATCGACCTCGAGCTGCAGTCGCAGCTCGCCGGGCGCTGGCGGATGGCCTCGATGAGCATCATCTTCGCCGCGATCCCGGCGGTCATCTACCTCGCGGCCGGCCTGCCGATCACCGCGGGCGTCATGACCATCGGCACCCTGATCGCCTTCACCACCCTGCAGAACAGCCTGTTCCGGCCGCTGACCGGCCTGCTCAACACGAGCGTCTCGGTCATCAGCTCGCTGGCGCTGTTCGCGCGGATCTTCGACTACCTGGACCTGCCCGTCGACATCACCGACCCGGCCCATCCGGTCGACATCGACCCGGCCGCCGTCCGCGGGCACGTCAGCTTCGAGAACGTCAGCTTCGGCTATCCCGGCGCCGACCGCGACGCGGTGAGCGGCATCGACCTGGACGTGCCGGCCGGCCGCACGCTGGCCCTGGTCGGCGAGACCGGATCGGGCAAGACCACCCTCGCGTCGCTGATCGCCCGCCTGTACGACCCCACCGCCGGGAGCGTCCGGATCGACGGCGTCGACCTCCGCGACCTGCGGCTGGCCGACCTGGCCGCGATCGTGGGCGTGGTCAGCCAGGAGACGTACCTGCTGCACACCACGGTGCGGGAGAACCTGCGCTACGCGCGGCCCGACGCGACCGACGCCGAGATCGAGGCGGCCGCGCGGGCGGCCCAGATCCACGGCCTGATCGCCGGGCTGCCCGACGGCTACGACACCATGGTCGGGTCCCGCGGGCACCGCTTCTCCGGCGGCGAGAAGCAGCGCATCGCCATCGCCCGGACCCTGCTGCGCGACCCGCGCGTGCTGGTCCTGGACGAGGCCACCAGCGCGCTGGACACCGAGACCGAGCGCGCGGTCCAGCAGGCGTTCGACTCGCTGGCCCGCGGCCGCACCACCATCACCATCGCGCACCGGCTGTCCACGGTGCGCAATGCCGACCAGATCGCGGTCCTGGACCACGGCCACATCATCGAGGCCGGCACTCATGCCAGCCTGATCGCCGACAACGGGCGCTACGCCGGCCTGGCCGCCTGAGCCCGCCCTCGGCGCGCGAGCGCCGGGGCTAGCATGGGCCAGCGGGGCCAGCGGACGCACGCGGCCCACCTGAGACGAGATGACCTGGAGGCCACCGTGCCTGCTTTGCGCTCGCGGACGTCCACGCACGGCCGCAACATGGCTGGCGCCCGCGCGCTCTGGCGGGCCACCGGCATGACCGACAGTGACTTCGGCAAGCCGATCGTCGCCATCGCCAACAGCTTCACCCAGTTCGTGCCCGGCCACGTGCACCTGCGCGACATGGGCGCCCTCGTCGCGGGCGCGGTGGCCGAGGCGGGCGGCGTGGGCCGCGAGTTCAACACCATCGCCGTGGACGACGGCATCGCGATGGGGCACGGCGGGATGCTCTACAGCCTGCCCAGCCGCGAGCTGATCGCCGACTCGGTCGAGTACATGGTCCAGGCCCACCAGGCCGACGCGCTGGTCTGCATCAGCAACTGCGACAAGATCACTCCCGGCATGCTGATCGCGGCGATGCGGCTCAACATCCCGACCGTGTTCGTCAGCGGCGGGCCGATGGAGGCGGGCAAGGCCGTCGTCACCGACGGCGTGGCCCGCACGAGCCTCGACCTGATCGACGCGATGACCGCCTCGGCCGACCCGAGCGTCAGCGACGACGACCTGGCCTCGATCGAGCGGTCGGCCTGCCCGACCTGCGGGTCGTGCTCGGGCATGTTCACCGCCAACTCGATGAACTGCCTGACCGAGGCGCTCGGCCTGTCGCTGCCCGGCAACGGCAGCACGCTGGCCACCAGCGCCGCCCGGCGGGACCTGTTCATCCGGGCCGGCGAGCTGATCGTGGACCTGTGCCGCCGCTGGTATGACAAGGACGACGAGGCCGTCCTGCCGCACCGGGTGGCCAGCCGGGCCGCGTTCAGCAACGCGATGCGCCTGGACATCGCCATGGGCGGGTCGACCAACACGGTGCTGCACCTGCTGGCCGCGGCCCGGGAGGCCGGCGTCGACTTCGACCTGGCCGCGATCGACGAGCTCAGCCGGGCGACGCCCTGCATCTGCAAGGTCGCGCCGAGCTCGAGCTATCACATGGAGGACGTGCACCGGGCGGGCGGCATCCCGGCCATCCTCGGCGAGCTGGACCGGGCCGGCCTGCTCGACCACAGCGTGCACGCCGTGCACGCGGGCGGCCTGGCCCAGTGGCTGGGCGAGTGGGACGTGCGCGGCGGCACGGCCAGCCCTCAGGCCACCGAGCTGTTCTCGGCCGCGCCCGGCGGCGTCCGCACCACCGAGGCGTTCTCGTCCTCGGCCACCTGGGACAGCCTGGACACCGACGCGGCCGCGGGCTGCATTCGCGCCACGTCCGCGGCCTACAGCGCCGACGGCGGCCTGGCCGTGCTGCGCGGCAACCTGGCCCCCGACGGCGCGGTGGTCAAGACGGCCGGCGTGGCCGCGGACCGGCTGACCTTCCGCGGCCCGGCCAAGGTCAGCGAGAGCCAGGAGGCGGCGGTCGACGCCATCCTCGGCAAGCGCATCCAGCCGGGCGACGTGGTGGTCATCCGGTACGAGGGCCCGCGCGGCGGCCCGGGCATGCAGGAGATGCTCTACCCGACCAGCTATCTGAAGGCCCGCGGCCTCGGCAAGGCCTGCGCCCTCGTCACCGACGGACGCTTCTCCGGCGGCACGTCCGGGCTCTCGATCGGGCACGTCTCCCCGGAGGCGGCGGAGGGCGGCGCGATCGGGCTGGTCGAGGAGGAC
>DASYBB010000222.1:0-3758 GCA_036501025.1 Streptosporangiaceae bacterium | reverse complement strand
TGCTCTGCCTCGCTACGTTCTGTGTTCTCAGCTTCCCGCCTCGCAGTCCGTCCCGTTGCCGGGTTTATGTGGACTGGTCTGGTAGATCCGCTGGTCCTTGGGGTGTTCCGCCTTGCCGGCGTCCCGTTCCCCTCGGGCAAGACGAAACATTAGGAGGCTTCCGGGGAACCGTCAAATCAAGTCGGCCCCTTGGCGGCTCCGCGGAGGGCTCCGGGCGCCGCCCCCGCGTCGTGCCCGGATCGGGATAACGCAGGTGGGGGTCGGTTCCCACCACGGCCGAGACTCAAACCCGACGCGGAAAATAAATCTGGAGAACCCCCGGGCGACCCGCCGGGGTCCTCCAGCGGACGCGCCAGCTGCCCCCCGGCGGGCCCAGTGCGAGGGCCGGCCGCCGGGTTCAAGATCGCGGGAGATCGGGCCCAGAGCGACCGGAAACTCCCGGCTGAGATCCCTGGCGGAGTACTCCGGACCACCACAGAAGGCCCACAAGATCGCCGGAAGTGACCCTAATCACTCTGGTTTCGGAGCAATGCGGGCTGCTGAAGCCCGGCCTCCGGGCGCGGCGGCTCGTACATCTCGCCCCTGGAGACCCGAGGCCAGATGCCCCCGCCGGGCGCGAGGCGCTTCCGACTCCAGACCGAGATCAGACCGAGACACTCTTATATAAGAGGTCAGCCGGCCCGGCGCGCTGCGCCGTCCGCCGCCGTCCCCACGCCCCGGCCGCCGCCTCCCACGCCCCAGCGGCTGTCCACACGCCCTCCGCCGGCCCGGCGCGCTGCGCCGTCCGCCGCCGCCTCCCACGCCCCAGCGCCTGTCCACACGCCCCCGCCGGCGACGTGTCGCCGACCGGCCCGGCCGGCCGCACTCCCCTGCCCGCCCCATCGGCCCGTACACGCCCAGCCCTCCAGGCGGCCGACCAGCCGCAGCCTCCGGCCCACCGACGGCCAACCCCAGCCGCGCGATCAACCAACCAGCCAGCCGACCAACCAGCCGGCCGGCCGGCACCCCAGCCGGCCAGTCGCCGCGCTACTCCCCCGTGACCTCGACCTCGACCGCGCCCACAGTCCGCTTCCCGCGCCGCAGCACCAGGAACCGCCCGTGCAGCAGGTCGCCCGCGCCCGGCACCGCGTCCTCCGACGCGACCTTCACGTTGTTCAGGTACGCCCCGCCCTGCGCGATGGCCCGGCGCGCGCCGGACTTGCTCGTCTCGAGCCCGGCCGCGGTCAGCAGGTCCGCGACCGGCGGCAGCCCGCCCGCCGCGGGCACCGAGATGTGCGGAACCTCCGCGATGGCCGCGGCCAGCGTGCCCTCGTCCAGATCGCGCAGCTCCCCCTGGCCGAACAGGGCGCGGCTGGCGGCCTGGACCCGGGCCAGCTCGGCCGGCCCGTGCACAAGCGCAGTCACGTCCTCGGCCAGCACCCGCTGCGCCCGGCGCTCGGCCGGCCGCTCGGCGCTGGCCTGCTCCAGCTCCTCGATCTCGGCTCTCGTCCGGAACGTGAACACCCGCAGCAGCCCCGGCACCTCCCCGTCGGACCGGTTCAGCCAGAACTGGTAGAAGGCGTAGGGACTCATCAGGTCGGGGCTGATCCAGACCGCGCCGCCCTCGGTCTTGCCGTACTTGGTCCCGTCCGGCTTCGTGATCAGCGGCGTGGCCAGGGCGTGCACGGAATCCCCCGTCACCCGGCGGATCAGGTCCACGCCGGAGACGAGGTTGCCCCACTGGTCGCTGCCGCCCAGCTGCAGCGTGCAGTCATGCCGCCGGTGCAGCTCCAGGAAGTCGTTGGCCTGCAGCACCTGGTAGCTGAACTCGGTGTAGGTGATGCCGCCGGCCTCCAGGCGGGCGCGGACCACCTCGCGGGACAGCATCTGGTTGACCGGGAAGTGCTTGCCGATGTCGCGCAGGAAGTCCAGGGCCGACAGCTCCCCGGTCCAGTCCAGGTTGCTGACCATCAGTGCCCCGGCCGGCCCCGGCGTGAAGTCCAGGAACCGGCCGACCTCGCCCCGGATCCGGTCCACCCAGCCCGCCACCACCTCGCGCGGGTTCAGCACCCGCTCGGTCGACTTGCCGCTCGGGTCGCCGATCAGCCCCGTGGCGCCGCCGACCAGCCCGATGGGCCGGTGCCCGGCCAGCTGGAACCGCCGCATGGTGAGCAGCAGGACCAGGTTCCCGATGTGCAGCCCCGGCGCAGTCGGGTCGAAGCCCCCGTACAGGGTGACCTGACCGCAATCCAGCGCCTTGCGCAGGTCGTCCAGGTCGGTGGACACGGCGATCAGGCCGCGCCAGGTCAGCTCGTCGATGATGTCGGTCACCGATGCATCGTCCCACTCCCGGGCGCGCGACCGGTAACTGGTTACGACCGGCTGCGCCGTGGCGTAAATGTCCGATATTGCGAAACGTTGTCGTCCCCGTCCAGCCAGAACCGCCAGGGCACGTCGACGGCCTGGCTGATCCCGATCCGCGGCCCGGCGCCGACCCGGTCCGCCGGGACCGGCCCGTCCGGCCCGGCGCTGACGCGCAGCGGTGACTGCGGGTCGACGGCATCCGCGCCGTTCAGCGCCATGTCGATGCCGAGCGCCTGGCACAGCCGGGCCGGCCCGCGCGCGAGATCCCGGTCCGGGCGCCGGCGCGCCAAAGGCCTGGCTCCGGCCCCGGCCGCTCCGTCGGCCGGGGGCCAGCGGCGGGCGGCGGCCAGGCCCGGACCCTCGATGATCCGCCCGGCCCGCAGCAGGATGGCCGACACCGCGCCGGCCGGCTCGCAGACCAGGTTCACGCAGAAGTGCATGCCGTAGGTGAAGTACACGTAGGCGTGGCCCGGCGGGCCGAACATCACGGCGTTGCGCGCGGTCTCCCCCCGGTAGGCGTGCGAGGCCGGGTCGGTCAGCCCGGCGTACGCCTCCACCTCGGTGATCACCGCCGCGACCGGGCCCTGCGGGCTGTCCCGGCGCAGCACGCAGCCCAGGAGCCGGGGCGCGACCTCCGGCGCATGCCCGTCGAAGAACTCGCGCGGCAGCACGGCGCCCGCGTGGTCCCCGGGCCGGGTGTCATCTGGCACCTTGCCATCTAACACGGAATCTCCGGCCTCCCGGTCACCCGGGCGCGGCCGGCTCAGCCCGCGGCCCACTCCGCCTGGTCGTCCACCGTGACCCGCAGCCGTCCGAGCTGCCCGGCCACGGCCACCGGGGCGGTGCCGCCGCGGCTGCTGCGCGCGGCCAGCGCGCCCTCGACCGTCAGCACCTCGCGGACGTCCGGCGTGAGCAGCGGCGAGATCTTCGCCAGGTCCTCATCGCCGACCTCTTCCAGCTCGCAGTCGTGCACCTGGCACCAGACCACGAGGTGCCCCACGATCTCGTGGGCCTGCCGGAACGGGGTGCCGCGGCGGACCAGCAGCTCGGCCAGGTCGGTGGCCAGCGCGTAGCCGGCCGGGGCGGTGCGGGCCAGCAGCGCGGTGTTGAACCGCAGCGTGGCGATCATCCCGGCCACCGCCGGAAGCACCGTCAGCAGGGTGTCGACGGCGTCGAAGACCGGCTCCTTATCCTCCTGCAGGTCCCGGTTGTAGGTCATCGGCAGGCCCTTGAGCGTGACGAGCAGGCCGGTCAGGCCTCCGATCAGGCGGCCGGCCTTGCCCCGGGCCAGCTCGGCGACGTCCGGGTTCTTCTTCTGCGGCATGATCGACGACCCGGTCGCGTAGGCGTCGTCGATCTCCACCCAGCCGAACTCGGAGGTGGACCAGAGCACGATCTCCTCGCCGAGCCGGGAT
>DASYBB010000221.1:0-30280 GCA_036501025.1 Streptosporangiaceae bacterium | reverse complement strand
CGGTGGCCATGGCGAAGGGGAAACACCCGGTCCCATTCCGAACCCGGAAGTTAAGCCCTTCAGCGCCGATGGTACTGCGTGGGAAGCTGCGTGGGAGAGTAGGACGCCGCCGGACATCTTCCCGCTGAGGGCCGTTACCGTGAGGTAGTGGCCCTCAGCGTGTTTTGGCATGTCCAGGCTCCACTACGTGCTTCATGACTTCAGTTGAGAGGATTCCCGATGGCGGGGAATGCGGGCCGGCCCGAGGATTCCGAGAGGCGTCCGGACGACCGCCCACGCGACAGCAATCCCTACGACGCAGGCCGGGCAGGCGGACGCAGGCCCGATAGCCGCGGCAGCGGCCCGAGTGGCGGCAGGCCCGCGCCGGCCGGGCGCGGCGGGCCAGCCGGGCGCGGCGGACCGCGCGGACCGCGTGTTCCGCGCGACGGCGAGGCGGGCGGCTGGCAGCGCCGCGGCGCCGCGGGCCGGCCTGACGGCGCCCGCGGGGACAGCGCTGGCGGCGGACGGCCGGCGACGGGCGGGCGCTACGGGCGTCCCGCAGGGCCTGGCGGCGCTGGCGGCTCGGGCGGGCGCGGCACCGGCGGCGGCTACGCAGGCCGCGGTGGCAGCCGGGACACAGGCGGTGCGCCGGGCGGTGGCTTCAGGTCAGGCGGTTCCTGGTCCGGCGGCGAGACGCGCGGCCAGGGGACGGCCGGGCGGCCGGCGGGTCCGGGCGGTTCGGGCTCCCGCGGTGGCGATGGTGACCGGGGGAGGAGCTACCGGGACACTCCGCGTGGCGGCCCGCCGGGGAGCAGGCCCAGCGGTTCCGCCGGCGGCTATCGCGGCCCGTCGCGTCCCGCGGACGGCAGCTACGGCCGGACGCGCCATGACGGCCCGCCCCGTACTCCCCGTGACGACGCGCGCGGCGGCAGCTTCGGCAACCGGTACGGCGGCGGAGACCGGCCGGCCGGCCCGTCAGGCGGCGCCGGGCGGCCGCGCGGCGGTCCTGGCGCAGCCGGCGGTTACTCGCGGGGCGCGGATGGCCCCGGCGGCGGATGGCGCGGCGGCCGGGATGCCGGGAGCCCGCCGCGCGGCCGGGACGGCGAGCCCGGCTGGCAGCGCGGCAAGGGCCTCGCCGGCTCCCCGCGCACCGGTGGTCCGGGCGGCGCCGGCCGTCCTGGCCGGGGCAGCGGACCAGGCTCGCGTCCACCGGGACCCGGGCGCCCGCAGGACGGCGGGCGGCCGCCGTCCTGGTCGCGGGGCGGCTCGGACCGTTCGGCGGCGGGGTACCGAGGCGACCCTTCCAGCAGTGACCGTTCTCCACGTAGTGACCGTTCTCCAGGTAGTGACCGCTATTCAGGTAGTGACCGCTATTCCGGCGGCGGCCGGCCCGACCGCGGCGGTTACCGCGCGGACGCAGGCGGCGGGGGCGGGCGGGACCGCGGCGGCTATGGCCAGGGCCCGGGCGGCCGGGACAGCCGGGGCCAGGGCGGGTACCGCCCGGACGCCGGCAGCGGGAGCGGGCAGGATCGCGGCGGCTACCGCCAGGGGAGTTACGGCCAGGACCGCGGGGGCTCGCGGCCCGGTGCGGGCAGCCGCGACAGCCGGGGCGGTTACCGGCCGGGCGGCGACAACCGCGACAGCCGCGATAGCCGCGATAGCCGCGACAGCCGGGGCGGTCAGGGCGGTCAGGGCGGCGGAGGCTACCGGCCCGGCGGCGACAGCCGTGAGGGCGGTTACCGGAGGGACAGCCACCGCGAGGGCGGCTACGGCCGGGACAGCCACCGCGAGGGCGGCTACCGCGGCCAGAGCGGCCCGAGCGGCGCCGGCCGGGGCAGCTATGGCGGAACGCCTGGCCGGCCAGAACGGGGCGGCTCCAGCGGATACAGCGGTTCCAGTGGCTACAGCCGGCCCGGCGATGACCGGGGCGGGCGCGACCAGCGCCAGCCGGAACAGCGGTCCTACGACCGCGGCCGGCCGTCCGACCGCGGCGGGTACAGCCGGGGACCGGAGCAGGGCCGCGACCGCGGTTACGGCCGGCCGGGCCAGGAGTCAGGGCGCGAGCGCCCGGGGACCCGGACCGGCCCCCGGGGCGGGCCGGGGGACCGGGACCGCGGCAGCCGGGGCGGCCGCCCGGATTCCCGCACGGATTCCCGGCCGGGCTCCCGCACGGACTTCCGCTCGGGCTCGCAGCCGTACCGCGGCAGCGGGGACCGGCCCGGCGGGCCGGGCCAGCCGGGCGGCAGTGACCGACCGCACCTTAGGGTGCCGGACAACATCACAGCAGACCAGCTCGACCCCGAGGCCCTGTCCGAGCTGCGGACCCTGCCCGGCGACCTGGCGGACGCCGTGGCCCGGTACCTGGTGGCCACCGGGCTGCAAGAGGACCCCGAGCGGGCCTATGAGTACGCCAAGGCCGCACGCGGCCTGGCGGCCAGGGTCGGGATCGTGCGGGAGACCTGCGCCATCGCCGCCTACCAGGCGGGTCACTGGTCCGACGCGCTGGCGGAGTTCCGGGCGGCTCGAAGGCTGACGGGGCGGGACAGCTACCTGCCGCTGATGGCCGACTGCGAGCGGGCCCTCGGCCGGCTGGATCGCGCCCTGGACATTGTCAGCGGGCCGGAAGCCCGGTCAGCTGACCGGGCCACGCAGGTCGAGCTGCGCATCGTCGAGTCGGGCATCCGGCGCGACCAGGGATTCGCCGACGCGGGCGTCGTCGCCCTGCAGATTCCCGAGCTCACCGACAAGCGGAGCCGCGCGGGGCGGGCACGGCTGTTCTACGCCTATGCCGATGCCCTGCTCGACGCGGGCCGCGAGGAAGAGGCCCGCGACTGGTTCCGCAAGGCAGCGGCGGCGGACGCCGCGGGCGAGACCGACGCTGCCGAGCGCCTCGACGAGCTGGACGAGGTCCTCATCGAGGACCTCGACGACGAGGACCTCGACGAGGACGACGACGAGGACCTCGACGGGAGCGCCGATGAGGAGGATCTCCTCGACGAGGCCACTGACGACGACGAGGACGTCGACGAGGCTCTCCTCGACGACGAGACCGACGACGACGATGTCCTCGACGAAGAAGACTTCCTCGACGACGAGGACATCGTCGAGCTCGACCCGGGCGCCGGCCCGGCTGAGGTCGGCAACGCCGCTGGCCCGGTCGAACTCGACGCGGCCGGCGCCGAGCCCGCCGGCCCAGCTGAGCTCGACACCGCGGGCGCCGCTGACACCGAGGCTGCTTCTGAGGCCGAGGCCGACCACACCACCGGCCCGGTTGACGGCGAGGCTGAGGCCGAGGACATCGCCGGCCCGGCTGACGCCGAGGCCTCCGGTGCCGACGGCGCCGCCGCCGGCGGAGACGACACCTAGCCGCCCCTAAGCGGCCGTCGCTTCATGATCACGCGGGGATGTGTCCATCGGGTTACCCGAGCCCTGCGTGATCATGAAGCTCCCCGGCCGAGCGCCCGCGCAGCTCCTTGCCCCTCAGCCCCGGTCGAGCCAGTGCATGATCCCGGCCACGTTCGCCGCCGTCCCGCTCACCCGCTCGACCCTGGCCGTGAGCTCCGGGTCCGCCTCGGGCGCCAGCGCCGCATACCGCTGCCGGGTCCGCTCGGCGACCATCGCCGCCGCATGGTCGGTGTCCGTCCCGGCGCCACGCGCGCGCCGGGTCTCGGACACCCACACGTTGATCTCGGCGGCCGCCCGGTCCAGGGTCTCCTCGATCTCGGTCACCGGCCCGAAGTGGCTGAACAGCAGCCGGGCGGGCTGCAGCGCGGTGAACAGCCGCAGTGACGCCAGCGCCGTGCCCAGGTCGAAGTCGGGCGGCGGCGTGGCCGGCCGCATGTCGCCGGTCTCCTGGATGTAGACGCCCGCGGCGTCCCCGACGTAGAGGTCGCCGCTGTCGGAGTCGACCAGGCCGACATGATGGCGCGCGTGGCCGGGGGAGTAGTGGCTGTCCAGCCGCCGGCCGCCGCCGAGGTCCACTACGCCCCGCTGCTCGACCGCGCGGATCCGGCCCGCGGGCGTCGGCGCGAGCGTGCCGAACAGGCTGTCCAGCTCGTCGCCGTAGACCCGCCGGGCACTGCTCATCAGCCGGGACGGGTCGGCCAGGTGCCGCGCGCCCAGCTCGTGCACGACGACCTCGGCGGCCGGGAACATCTCCGCGATGTCGCCTGCGCCGCCCGCGTGGTCCAGGTGGATGTGGGTGACGACCACGGTGGCCAGGTCGGCCGGCCCGATCCCGAGCGCCGTCAGCGCGTCCCGGACGAGCGGCGCGGAGGGCGCGGCACCTGTCTCGACCAGGCACGGCCGGTCGGCGCGGATCAGGTAGCCGGCCGTGATTCCGTCGTACCCGGCCATCCGCGTGTCGATCTGGAACACGTCATGGCCCAGGTCGGTGATGACGTCGGTGACGGTGAACGCTGGCTCCATGAGGACATGCTCTCAGGCGCGCGCCGGCCTGAGCGGCGGGGGCGCAATCGCGCCATCCCGGACGATCACGCCGATGCTGCCAGGACGTTCAGCTCTCAGCGAACATCGAACAGCCGCAGCACCAGGCCGGTACGCGGCTTGGGCCCGAATGAGGTCGACTTGCGCGGCACGATCGCGCCCTGCGCCGCGACCTCGTACACGTCGGCCGCCG
This sequence comes from Streptosporangiaceae bacterium, assembly GCA_036501025.1. Taxonomy (GTDB): domain Bacteria; phylum Actinomycetota; class Actinomycetes; order Streptosporangiales; family Streptosporangiaceae; genus DASUBV01. The sequence continues at coordinate 25,662 of DASYBB010000221.1, read as the reverse complement.
ACATCGGCGCGCACAGCACGGCGACCGAACCCGGCTCCGCGGCGGCGGCCCGCACCGCCGTGGCCGGGTCGTGGATGGCGCGGACCGTGGCCTCATCGTCGCTGACCTGCCACAGCTCCCGCATCAGCAGGTCCTGCAGCACCGCGGCCGGCAGCCGCCGCCACGGCTCGGCCGGCCGGCCGGCCATCGCCGCCGCCACCCGGCCCTGGTCCGGGTCGGCCACCAGCACGGCCCGCCCGTCCCCGGCCAGCACGAACGCGACTCCGCGCCGGCCGGCCGCGTCCAGCTCGGCCAGCGCCGCGGGCAGGTCGGCGGCGCCGCCCGGCAGCTCGCGCACCGCGAACGCTTCGCCGGCCAGCTCCGCCGCCCGGGCCAGCGGCAGTCCTGGAATGACCCGGTGGATCCCCCCGACAGCGGGCGGGTAGGCGGCTGAGTCGACCAGCAGGGCCAGGCCGTAGTCCCACGGCCCGCTGCCGTCCCCGGCGGAACGCTGGCGTTCCTGCAGCTCCAGGTACGCGGCGTAGCGGTGATGGCCGTCAGCGATGAGCGCGGTCCGGTCCCGGAGGTCGGCCGCCACCGCGGCCAGCTCGGTGGCGTCGGTGACCGCCCACAGCCGGTGCCGGATGCCGTCCGGGGTGACCGCCTCGGCCAGCGGCGGGCGGCCGCAGGCGACGTCGTCCAGGATCCGCGTCGCCGCTCCCGGGGCGGCCGACGGCCCGGACCCGGCCGCGCCGTCATACAGCAGGAAGATCGGCTCCAGGTTGGCCTGCGTCGCCGTCATCAGGGCCAGCCGCCCGGCGACCGGCCCGGGCGCCACGGCCTCGTGCGGCAGGATGATCCCGGCCTCGCGCGGGGCCAGCCGGACGGCGCCGATGAACCCGCGCTGCAGGTGGCCGGAGGTACCCCCGGCACCGCCCGTGAGCTGCTCGTACACATACAGCGCGGGCTCGGCGTCGGGCACCAGGATGGCGCCGGCCAGCCAGCCCCGCAGGTCGGCCGCGGCGTCGGCCCCGGCGCTGCCCGGCTGGCCCGGCTGATGCCGGGGCCGGATAATGCGCACGATATTGTGCGCGTCGGCGGCCAGCAACTGGTCCTCGTTTTCGCTGCCGATCACGTCGTACGGTGGGGAAGTGACCTCTGCGAGCCCGCTGACCCGGTCGGGGGCGTAGCGGACGCCGCGGAACGGCGCGAGGACGAGGCCGGGCGAGGCCGGCCCTGGATCGGACGGAAGGATCTGCACGTATGTCTGAAGGATCAGATCGCGGCCGCGATTCCCGCCCGGGGCAGGATGTCGCATCCGCAAATGATCAGGAAAGCGGCGAGACCCGGCGAAATAGCCAGCCGGCGGAGGCCGCCGAGCCCGCGGGCCAGGCCGCCGACGACGGCAACACCTACGTCCTCTACCAGCGCGGACTCGAGCTCCTGGAGCGCGGCAGCGCCGCCGCGGCGGCCCAGCTGCTCGAGCGCGCGGCGGCCGCCGAGCCGCGCTCCCGCAGCGTTCTGGAGGCCCTGGCCCGGGCCCAGTTCGACGCCGGGCGGCACGCCGCGGCCGCCGACAACTTCCGGCGGATCGTCGAGGCCAGCCCGAGCGAGGACTACGCGCAGTTCGGCCTCGGCCTGGCCCTGGCCCGCACCGGCGACCCGGCCGCGGCCGCCGAGCACCTCGCCCTGGCCGCCGCGATGCGGCCCGACCTGGCGCACTACACCGAGGCCCTGCGCAGCGTCCGCGCCACGCTGAGCGCCCGCAACCAGCTCCGCCACCAGGGAGAGAGCCCCGATTGACTGCGAACGAGGATCACCCGTCCGGCTCGCTCCCCGCCGCCGGCGTCGCCCCCGGCCCGGCGGGCGGCCCCGGCCCGCGCGGCAGCGACCGGCCGCTCTGCGCCGCCTACGACGTGGCCCTGCTCGACCTGGACGGCGTGGTCTACCTGGGCGGCAAGGCCATTCCCGGCGCGGCCGACGCCCTGGCCGGGGCGGCTCGCGCCGGAATGCGCGCCGCGTTCGTGACGAACAACGCCTCCCGCTCTCCGTCCCGCATCGCCGCCCAGCTCGTCGCCCTGGGCGTCCCCGCCACGGCGGCCGACATCGTCACCTCCGCGCAGGCCGCGGCCCGGCTGCTCGCGGAGCGGCTGCCCGCCGGCGCCCGGGTCCTGGTCGCGGGCGGGACCGGGCTGCGCATCGCGCTGCACGAGCAGAACCTGCGGCCGGTCTCCAGCGCGGCGGAGCAGCCCGCGGCCGTCGTGCAGGGCTACTCGCCCGATCTCAGCTACGCCCTGCTGGCCGAGGCGGCCCTGGCCATCCGGGCCGGCGCCTGGTACGTCGCGACCAACGCCGACGGGACGCTGCCCACGCCGCGCGGCCCGCAGCCCGGCAACGGGTCGATCATCGAGCTCCTGGTGACCGCCACCGGCGTGCGGCCCGTCGTGGCCGGGAAGCCCGAGCCGCCGCTGCACGCCGAGTCCGTCCGGCGGACCGGCGCCCGGCACCCCCTGGTCGTCGGCGACCGGCTGGACACCGACATCGAGGGCGCCGTCCGCGGCCACGCCGACAGCCTCCTGGTGCTGACCGGGGTCAGCCGTCCGGCGGACGCCATCACCGCGCCGCCGGATGCCCGTCCGACGTACCTGGCCCGCGACCTGGGCGGCCTGCTCACCCCGCACCCCGAGGTCAGCCCCGGCTCCGGCGGCTTCCGCTGCGGTGGCTGGACGGCCCGGCTCGCCGCCGACGGCGGCAAGCTCGATCTGTCCGGCTCTGGCGACCCCGTGGACGCCCTCCGCGCCCTGTGCCGGGCTGCGTGGTCGGCCCCGGCCCCGGTCACCCCGGACGCGGCCGAGGCCGCGCTGCGCGGCCTCGACCTGCCCGGCTGAAGCGGGACCTGGCGCGGGTCCGGCCGGCCGGACCCGCGCTGTGGCCGGCCGCCTACCAGGCCGCAGACCGGATCCGGCCGCTGGATACGTCATGCGGGACGAGGGTGACCTGCCCGGTTTCCAGATTCAGGTAGTGCGACTGCTGCTGCCAGTCGTACAGCAGGGCGTGCCGTCCCGAGCCGTCCAGCGCCAGGCCGCCTGCGATCTCTACCGCCAGGTACCCCCGGCGGCGCGGCCCGATCTTCAGTTCAGTCACGCTCAGGACGCCCACGGGCCGCTCCCGCCGCGCGTCGTCCCGCAAGCCGGCCAGGGCCGCCGAGGTCCGGGTTCTGCCGCCCGCATAACTATCCGCATATAACGAAGACGCCCGCCGCGCCCAGATGCTGAGCCATCCGGCCGACTTCCCTGGCTGCACTGGCCCCGCGCGCCGCCGCAGCCCAGGTCAGCCCGGTGCCGGCTGGCAGCGCGGGCACCAGTAGGTGATCCGCTCCTGCGCCGCCGGGCCCTGGTTGGCCCGGCGGATTGTCGTGCCGCACCGGCGGCACGGGCGCCCGGCCCGGCCGTAGACCCAGGCCTGCTCCCCGCGCGCCCGGCTGCCGGTGGTGACCCGGTCGACCCGCTCCTTGTTCACCTCCAGCAGCTGCCGGGCCAGCTCGACCACGGCGGGCAGGTCAGGGACGGCACCGACCGGCTGCCACGGGCTGATTCCCCGGAGGAACAGCGTTTCGGATTTATAGACGTTCCCGATGCCCGCCAGATTGCTCTGGTCCATCAGCGCCTCGGCGGCCGGCCGCGCGGGCTGGGCCGCCAGCCGGCACACGGCCTCGGCCGGGTCCCAGTCCGGCCCGAGCAGGTCCGGGCCGAGGTGGCCGACGGCCCGGTCCTCCGCGGCGGTGGGGAGCACCTCGACGATCCCGAGCAGGTAGCCGACGGCCTGCTGCTCGGCGTTGGCCAGGATCAGGCGGATCCGGTGGTCGCGGGACGGGTAGCGGCCGGCCGGCCCGATCCGCCACGAGCCGTCCATCTTCAGGTGCGTGTGCACGGTCACGCCGCCCTCGACGCGCGTCAGCAGGTGCTTGCCCCGCGGCACCGCCTCGGTCACGGCCCGGCCGGTCAGGCTGGTGGTCGCGTACCGCGGCACCCGGAAGTCGCTGACGGCCAGGATCCGCCCGGCCAGCGCCGCATGCAGCTGGCGGGCCGCGCGCCACACCGTGTCGCCCTCAGGCACCCCGCCAGTATGGCCGGCTCCCGCCCGCCCCGTCGGCAGCGAGCTTCCCCATCCCATCCCCGCGCCGCCGTCACAGCCCTCCGCCCGCCGTCACAGTCTCCGGCCCGCGCCGGCCTCACCACCGGGCGGCGCCGGACCCGCGACCAGATCCCGCCAGTCTCGCCAGCACCACCAGCCTCGCCGTCCCAGCCTCGCGCGGCCGGCTGCCGCCCTTCCCCGCGGGCCGGAACGACATGGCCGTACAGTCACTGCTGCTAGAGCAGCAGCGTCCTTACGGTCATGTTGTTCCGCTGGAGCGGCTGCCGCCCGGGTGCTCCCGCCGGCCGCCGCTGGATGTGCCCGGAGTGTCGGGGGCGGCTGCCAGCATGGCGTCGTGAGCCAGTTAGCGCGTTATGACGCGGCGGCGGTGATGGGCCTCGTGCGCCGGCAGGATGGCGTCATCGGCCGGGCGCAGGCCGAGGCGTGCGGGATGACCGCGGCCGCGATCCGGCACCGGATCCGGCCGGACGGGCCGTGGCAGGTGGTGCTGCCCGGCGTTTACCTCAGCCACGGCGGGGCGATGACGGCTCGCCAGCGGATTGTGGCCGCTTTCTGCTACGCGGGCCGGCTCGCGGGGCAGGCCCTCGCGGTGACTGGGTCGGCCGCGCTCGCCTGGCACCGCATCCGCGTCGCCGTCCCGTCGGCTGACCAGGTTGATGTCCTGGTGTCGGCGGGCTTCCGGCGACGCGACGCGGGGTTCGCGCGCCTGCACCCGACGGCGGTCACGCCCAGCGTGGCCTTCTGGGACGGGCCGGTCTGCTACGCGCCGCCGGCGCGGGGCCTGGCCGATGCTGTCCGGCTGTTGCGCGATCCAGCTGACGTCCGGGCTGCCGTCGCGGCCGGGGTTCAGCAGGGCAGGGTAACCGTTGGGCAGCTGGCCGAGGAACTCGCGATCGGCCCCAGGCGGCAGTCGGCCGGGCTGCGGCGGGCGCTAGCCGAGGTCGCGCAGGGCGTGCGGTCGGGGGCCGAGGCTGACCTGGTGATGCTCATCCGGCGGTCACGGCTGCCGATCCCGATGCTGAATCCGCGGCTGTTCGCCGGTGACGAGCTGCTCGCCATCCCGGATGCCTGGTGGCCGCAGGCCGGTGTCGCGGCCGAGGTCGACTCGCGGGAGTGGCACTTGTCACCGGACAGCTGGAAGGCCACCATGGCCCGGCACGCTCGGATGAGCGCGCGGGGGATCATTGTCCTGCACTTCCCGCCGAGCCGGATCCGCACCGCGGGCCGCGAGGTCGCGGCTGAGATCCGGTCGGCTCTCGCGGCGGCCTGCGGCCGGGACCTTCCCGCGGTGCGGGCCGTCTCCTGTGCCCAGGTCCTGACGCCCGGCGGGACCCGCCGGGCGAGCTAGCTGTCCCGGCGCCGGGTAAAGCTGCCGCCCGCCGGCCAGCTAGAGCAGCTAAAGCAGCTTGCGGAGGCGGAGGAGGTCGAGCATGTTGCCCTCGACCTTGAGCTTGCCGGTCAGCCAGGCGCGCGCGAACGTGCCCGGGTCGGCCGCGACGGCCAGCACCTGGTCGCTGCTCGCCGAGAACCGGATCTGCGCCGCGGGCGCCCCGGCGGGAACCTCGCGCACCTCCGCGGCGCCGCCGGCGCTGAGCTTGGTCATGAAGGTCACCCCGAGGTCGGTGACGCGGCAGCTCAGCGTCCGGTCGGCCAGGTTGGCCGCGCGGTCCTTCGCGTCCATCTGCGCGATCCGGGCCGTGAGGCTCTCCAGGGCTGCCTGGCACTCCTGCGCTGTCGCCATCTGTTCCTCGCTCTCAGGGTCATTGTCCGGCGTCCGGACCTGACCGGGACGGCGGGGGGCCGGCGGCGCGGGCCGCAGCGGGCCCGCGTCACCGTGACGCTAGCGCCTCCGCCGTGCGGCTACGCGCTGAGCACCGCGGCCAGCTCGGCGCTGCGCCGCGCGAAGCCCGCCCAGCCGGGCGGCGTGGCGGCCAGCGCGGCCGCGCCCGCGCCAGCAGGTTGCGCTCCAGCCAGGCGGCCTCGTGCGCCGAGTCGCAGGCCACCGCCTCGACGCGGGCGACCCGCGCGACCATCGGGGCCAGGTGGCGGTCGCCCAGGTCCGACCAGTACGACGCGACGCGGCTGCGCAGCGCGGTCGCCCAGCCGATGTACAGGACCCCGCCGGCGGCGTCCCGGAACCGGTAGGCGCCGGGTTCCCGCGGCAGGCGGGGGACTGCGCGGGGCATTTCCCGGTCCACGGCAGCGAGGGTACCCGCCCCGAATGACACTGCATTCTGCCCCGGAATGCTGCGGTACCATTACCTCGCAAATGTGTTTGGAAATCGAACCTTCCCGTGCCATTCCTGATTCTGCTTCCCGTTCGCCGGGCCGGGCCGCGCGGCCGGTCGCGGGCGGTGCGCCGCGCGCCGGCGCCATCGGGCGGTAGCGTTCAGCGGGGGAGCACGGGCCGGCCGCCGCCGCGGCCGGGCGAGGAGAGGAACTGATGCGCGACGACACCGGCGCCTACGGGCCGGCCGATGACGAACCGGGCGAGAGCCTGCCGTCGCCGGACCTCACGGACGACGAGCCCGCGCGCCCGCTGACCGTCCCCCGACCCGAAACGGGTGAGAGCCGGGTCGATGCCGCCCTCAGCCTGCTGGACGAGCTCACCGAGCTGCCCGTGACCGAGCACCCGGCCATGTTCGAGCAGGTGCACGCGCAGCTCAGTGAGGTCCTCGACGAGCTGGGCGCCCGGATGGCCCCCCGGCCGGCGGGGCCGCCGCGGCAGGACGGCAGCTGAGCGGGCTGCGGGCCGTCGACATGACGAGGAGACTGCGGCTGGACGCCGAGCTGGTCCGGCGGGGCCTGGCCCGTTCCCGTGACCAGGCGGCCGAGCTGATCGCGGCCGGCCGCGTCGAGGTCGCCGGCGCCCCGGCCGGGAAGGCCGCCACTCAGGTCGGGCTGGACGCCGCCATCATCGTCCGGGAGCCGCCCCAGGGGACGGACTACGTGTCGCGCGGCGGCCACAAGCTGGCCGGCGCGCTGGCCGCGCTCGGCGGGCCGCCGGTCGCGGGACGGCGCTGCCTCGACGCGGGCGCCTCCACCGGCGGCTTCACCGAGGTCCTGCTGGCCGCCGGGGCGGAGCACGTCGTGGCGGTCGACGTGGGCTACGGCCAGCTGGCCTGGCCGCTGCGGACCGACCCGCGGGTGACCGTCCTGGACCGGGTCAACGTGCGGTCCCTGCAGCCCGAGCAGGTGGCCCCGGCGCCCAGCCTGGTCACGGCCGACCTGTCGTTCATCTCGCTGACCCTCGTGCTGCCGGCCCTGGTCGCCTGCGCGGTGCCCGGCGCGGATCTCGTGCTGATGGTGAAGCCCCAGTTCGAGGTGGGCAAGGGCAAGGTCGGATCGGGCGGGGTCGTCCGCGATCCGGCGCTGCGCCAGGCGGCGGTCACGGTGGTCGCGGCGGCGGCGGCGGTCGCCGGGCTCGGCGTGGCCGGCGTCACGGCCAGCCCGCTGCCGGGCCCGTCCGGCAACGTGGAGTACTTCCTGTGGCTGCGGGCCGGCGCGCCGCCGCTGGAGGACGAGGCCCTGCGCCGGGCCGTCGCGGCGGGCCCGCAGTGACGGCGCAGCGGACGATGCTGCTGGTGGCGCACACCGGCCGGCCGGCGGCGCGGCGCACCGGGCAGGCGGTCGCCGCCCGGCTGCTGGCCGCCGGGATCGCGCTGCGCGTCCTGGAGCCCGAGGCCGCCGACCTCGGGAACCCGCGCGCCACGGTCGTGCCGGCCTCGCCGGCCGCGGCGGCCGGCACGGAGATGGTCGTGGTCATCGGCGGTGACGGCACCCTGCTGCGGGCGGCCGAGCTGGCCCGCGGCGCCGGCGTCCCGCTGCTCGGGGTCAACCTGGGGCACGTCGGCTTCCTGGCCGAGGCCGAGCCGGGTGACCTGTCCCACGCCGTCGAGCAGGCCGTGGCGGGCGAGTACTCGGTCGAGGAGCGCATGACCGTGGACGTGGCCGTCCGGGTCGGCGGCCGGGTCGTGGCGCGGACCTGGGCGCTGAACGAGGCCAGCGTCGAGAAGGCCGCCCGCGAGCGGATGATCGACGTGGTGGTCGAGGTCGACGGCCGGCCGCTGTCCCGGTTCGGCTGCGACGGCGTGGTCTTCGCCACCCCGACCGGCTCGACCGCCTACGCGTTCTCGGCGGGCGGCCCGGTCGTGTGGCCAGAGGTGGAGGCGGTGCTGATGGTGCCCATCTGCGCGCATGCCCTGTTCGCCCGCCCGATGGTCGTGTCGCCCCGCTCGGTGCTCGCCACGGAGCTGATGAGCACCGAGCTGCCCCGGCCCGAGATGGGCGGCACCGGGCTGGCCGGCGCGGGCGGCCAATCGGAGATATCGGGTGCTGTTCTGTGGTGCGATGGGCGTCGTAAGGTCGACCTACCGCACGGCGCCCGGGTCGAGGTGCGGCGCGGCACCCGGCCGGTGCTGCTGGCCCGGCTCCGGCCCTCGGCCGGGAGCGCGGGCACGGGGCGGGTCGGCGCGCCGTTCACCGACCGGCTCGTGGAGAAGTTCGGGCTGCCGGTGGCGGGCTGGCGGGGCCGCGGCGCCGCGAGCCTGGACAGCGTGGCCAGGAGCGCGGTGGGCCGGGGAGACGAGGAGCCGGGCGGCGATGCTTGAGGAAGTGCGGATCACCAGGCTCGGCGTGATCGACGACGCCGTCCTGGAGTTCTCGGCCGGATTCAACGTGGTCACCGGGGAGACCGGCGCGGGCAAGACGATGGTCGTCACGGGCCTCGGCCTGCTGTTCGGCGGCCGGGCCGACCCGGCCCGGGTCCGGCCGGGCGCGGACCGGGCCGCGGTCGAGGGCCGGCTGCGGGTCGACCCGGACGGGACGGTGGCCCGGCAGGTGGACGAGGCGGGCGGCGACCTGGACGACCAGGGCAGCACGCTGCTGCTCGGCCGCTCGGTGAGCGCCGAGGGCCGGTCCCGGGCGACGGCCGGCGGCCGCTCGGTCCCGGTGTCCCTGCTCACCTACCTGTCCGAGGACCTCGTCGCGGTGCACGGCCAGTCCGACCAGCAGCAGCTGCTGCGGCCCGGCCGGCAGCGCGAGTCGCTGGACCGGTTCGGCGGCCCCGCCCTGGCCGACCTGCTGGCCGCCTACCAGCGCGCCTACCGGCGCCACCAGCAGGTGCAGGCCGAGCTCACCGAGCTGGTGACCCAGGCCCGCGAGCGGGCCCGCGAGGCGGAGGACCTGCGCCGCGGCCTGGACGAGGTGGCCCGGGCCGAGCCGGCCGAGGGTGAGGACATCGAGCTGCTGGCCCTCGAGGAGCGCCTGGCCAACGCCGACGCGCTGCACTCGGCGGCGACCGCCGCGCACGAGGCGCTGCTCGGCGACGCCTCCAGCGGCAGCTACGACGCGGCCGACGCCATCTCCCTGCTGGGCGCGGCCCGGTCGGCGCTGGAGGCAGCGGCCCAGTACGACCCGCAGCTGGCCGCGCTCGGCACTCGGGTGTCCGAGGCCGCCTACCTGCTGTCCGACGTCGCCACCGAGCTGGCCTCGTACGCGGAGTCGATCGAGGCGGACCCGGCCCGGCTCGCGGCCGTCCAGGAGCGCCGGGCCGAGCTGGCCCGGCTCGTGCGCGCATACGGCTCGGGCGCGCTCCCGGGCCCGGCGCCCGGCCCGGACCGGGACGGCCCCGGCCCGGCTGGCGCGGGCCCGGGCGACCCGGAGGCGGGCGAGCCCGCGGCAGGCGGCGCTGACCCGGACCAGGCGGGGGCGGCAGCGGCGCTGCCGGGCGGCGACCTGGCCGCCGTGCTGCGGTGGGCCAAGGCGGCCGCGGCCCGGGCCGGCGACCTGGACAGCGACGACGACAAGATCGCCGCGCTGACCGCCCAGGCGGCCGAGCTGGCGCAGGCGGTCGCGGACTGCGCCGGCCAGCTGACCGCGGCCCGGACGCAGACGGCCGGGCGGTTCGCGGAGGAGGTCACGGCCGAGCTGGCCGCGCTGGCCATGCCGCACGCCCGGCTCACGGTGGCGGTCACGCCCGCGGCCGAGTTCGGCCCGCACGGCGGCGACGAGGTCGAGATCCGGCTGACCGCCCACCCCGGCTCCCCGGCCCTGCCGCTCAGCAAGGGCGCCTCGGGCGGCGAGCTGTCGCGGGTCATGCTGGCCATCGAGGTGGTATTCGCCGGCGCCGACCCGGTCCCGACCTTCGTGTTCGACGAGGTGGACGCCGGGGTCGGCGGCAAGGCGGCGGTCGAGATCGGGCGCCGGCTGGCCCGGCTCGCGCGGCTGGCCCAGGTCATCGTGGTGACCCACCTGCCCCAGGTGGCGGCGTTCGCCGATACCCACCTGGTCGTGGAGAAATCGGACACCGGCGCGGTGGTCAGCAGCGGCATCACCCGGCTGGACGACGAGGGCCGGGTCCGCGAGCTGTCCCGGATGCTGGCCGGCCTGGAGAACTCCGAGTACGGCCGGGCGCATGCGGGCGAGCTGCTCGCGGCGGCCGCCGCCGAGCGCGCCGGGCACGCCGACCAGCGCTGATCCTCAGGAAGGCCGGCGCCGGGCGGGACCGCGCGGACCGCCGGATCTGGCAGACTTGCTGCTCAATGAAGGCGCCGAATCGGAATCTGTCCGGAGCGCGCCGGTCCAGGCCCCCGATCCTGCCCGGCGTGGCGGGACCGGCTCGCCTGGACCGCCGGACCAAGAGCCTGGCCCGGCGCCTGGAACCCGGCGACATCGCCATCATCGACCACGCCGACCTGGACCGGGTCAGCGCGGAGGCGATGATCGTGGGCCAGGCCGCCGCCGTGATCAACGCGGCGCCCTGCATCAGCGGCCGCTATCCCAACCTCGGCCCGGAGGTGCTCGTCGAGGCGGGCATCCCGCTGGTCGACGACGTCGGGCCCGAGGTCTTCGAGCGGATCCGCGACGGGCAGGCCGTCCGGCTCGACGGGGACGCGCTCTACGTCGGGACCGAGCTGGTCGCGAAGGGCACCGTTCAGACTGCAGAGACAGTCGCGGAGAACATGGCCAGCGCCCGAGAGGGGCTGGCCGAGCAGCTGCGGGCGTTCGTGGCCAACACCATGGAGTACCTCGACCGGGACGCCACGCTGCTCACCGACGGCGTCCGGGTGCCGGAGCTGGCCACCAAGCTGGAGGGCCGGCACGCCCTGGTCGTGGCGCGCGGCTACCGGCACCACGAGGACCTGCTGGCGCTCCGCGCCTACATCCGCGAGTTCAAGCCGGTCATGATCGGCGTGGACGGCGGGGCGAACGCGCTGCTGGACGCCGGCTACCGCCCCGACCTGATCGTCGGTGACATGGACTCCGTCTCCGACCGGGCGCTGCGCTGCGGCGCGGAGATCGTCGTGCACGCCTACCTGAACGGGCACGCGCCGGGCCTGCCGCGGGTCCAGGACCTCGGCCTCCACTCGGTGACCTGCCCGGCCGCGGGGACCAGCGAGGACGTGGCCGTGCTGCTCGCCGACGGGGGCGGGGCGACGCTGATCGTCGCGGTCGGGATGCGGTTCTCGCTGGTAGAGTTCCTCGACAAGGGCCGGTCAGGCATGGCCAGCGCTGTCCTGACCCGGATCCGGGTGGCCGACAAGATCGTCGACGCCAAGGGAGTGAGCCGGCTCTACCAGAGCCGGATCTCGGCCCGGGCGCTGATCCTGCTGGCGCTGGCCGCTCTCGTGACCGTCGTGGTCGCGATCGCCGCGTCGCCGGTCGGCCAGACGTTCCTCGACTACTTCGGTGTCCTGCTGAACCAGCTGCGGCACTGGCTAACGGGACTCTTCTAGTGATCGATTTCCGCTATCACCTGGTCTCCATCATCGCGGTCTTCCTGGCCCTGGCCATCGGGATCGTCGTCGGGTCAACGGCGCTGCAGCCGGCCGTGGAGTCCGGCCTGCGCGCTACCGAGGGGCTGCTGCACCGGCGGATCGACCAGGTCACCCAGTCCAACACGGCGCTGACGCAGGGGCGCGCCGCCGACCAGGCGTTCGCCCAGGCGGCGGAGAGCCGCCTGCTCGGCCACCTGCTCACCGGCCAGGATGTCGTCATGGTGACCGCGCCGAGCCCGGACGGCCAGGTCGTGAGCGGGCTGACGAGCGCGCTGCACGTGGCCGACGCCACTGTCACCGGGACCGTGGCGATGCAGCCCGCGTTCTTCGACGACAGCGACAGCACCGAGGCCCGGCTGACCCAGCTGTCCCAGCAGCTGGCCGGTGCCGCCGGGCTGATCATCTCCGCCCAGCACGACGGCGACGCCGTGGCCGGCCAGGAGGCCGCGGCGCAGGTCATCGCCGCGGCCATCGCGGCCAAGACCGGCCCGGCCGCCCTCAGCCCCGCGCAGAGCCAGGCCATCCTCAGCGGCTTCGCCTCGGCCGGGTACCTGCAGGTCAGCGGGCCGGGCGGGACGGCCGCCAGCCTGCCGCCGGCCGGCCTGGCCATCGTCGTGGCCCCGGCCACCCCGCCGTCGTCCACCGATGTCAGCCCGGCCAACCTGGCCCTGCTCGCGGTGGCCGAGCAGCTGCAGACGGCCAGCCACGGGGCGGTGCTGGCGGGCTCGCTGGCCGGCTCGGGGCCGGGCAGCGCGATCGACGAGGCGACGGGCGCGGGCAAGGTCAGCACCGTCGACGAGGCCGACTCGGCCAGCGGCCAGATCATGACCGTGCAGGCGCTCAGCAGCCTGCTTTCCGGGCACCCGCCGGGCAGCTACGGTGTGCACCCGGGCGCCGCGCCCAGCCCCGCCCCCACGCCCTCGGCCACCCCGACCTCGACCACGACCACGAACGCCCCCCATGTGAGAAACAAATGAGCCGACTCCCGACCCGGTCCGCGGCGCTGGCCGCGGCGGCCGCCCGACTGTCTTACGCCGGCCTGCGGCGGCGGCCGCCCGGCGGCGCGGCGGCCTGGTCCCGGACCAACCACCGCGGGGAGCCGGTCACCCTGCTGGAGGGCCCGGCCGCCGCCCTCGGCGGGGTCGCGGGCGCGCTGCTCGCGCCGGGCCTGGCCGGGCGGGAGCGCGCCGCCCTGGTCCTGGCCGGGGCCGCCGCGGCCGCCCTCGGCGGCTACGACGACCTGGCCGGCACCGGCGCCAGCCGCGGCTTCCGCGGTCACCTGGGCGCGCTGGCCCGCGGCGAGCTGACCACCGGGGCGGTCAAGCTCGCGGGCATCGGCGCGGCCGGCCTGGCCGCCAGCGCGCTCGCGCGCCGGGCTCCGGTCTCGCGCGCGGGCGGGGCGGCCGACCTGGTCGTCAACGCGGGCCTGATCGCGGGCGGGGCGAACCTGGTCAACCTGTTCGACCTGCGGCCCGGCCGGGCCATCAAGGTGACGCTGGCCGGCGGGGCGCTGCTGGCCCTGACCGGCCGCGGCGCGCCGGCGGCGGCCGCGCCGGTGGCCGCGGCGGCCGCGCTGCTGCCCGAGGACCTGGGGGAGCGGGCCATGCTGGGCGACGGCGGGGCCAACGCCCTCGGCGCCATGCTCGGCACCGCGGCCGCGGTATCGCTGCCCCGGCCGGCCCGCATCGCGGTGCTGGCCGCGGTCGTCGGCCTCACCGCGGCCAGCGAGGTGGTCAGCTTCACGAAGGTCATCGCCCGCACTCCGCCGCTGAACTGGGTGGACATGCTCGGCCGGCGACCCCCTGCCGCGACCGGCCCCGCCGCGGGCAGCGGCCCCGCCGCGGGCACCGGGGCGGCCGCGGGCAGCGGGGCCGGCCCGGGCACCGCCGGGCCGGCCGGGGACGCCGCGGCGCCGGCCGCCGCTCCGCTGAAGTGACCAAGTCGGTCGAGCCGGTCACCCAGCAGCCCCCGGAGCCGGGCACCCCGCGGCCTTCTGTCTCGGCGGGCATCGGCCGGGCCGCCGCCCTGATCGCGGGGCTGACCGTGCTGGCCCGGCTGCTGGGCCTCGGCCGGCAGCTGGTCTTCGCGCACACCGTCGAGTCGCACTGCCTGGGCACGGCCTACGTGACCGCCAACCAGGTGCCCAACATCATCTACGACATCGTCCTCGGCGGCGCCCTGACCAGCATCATGGTCCCTGTCCTGGCCCGGCCCGCCCGCCGCGCGGCGGCCGACCCCGGCGCCGCGGCCCAGGTCCGGCAGACCGCTTCGGCCCTGCTGACCTGGACGGTCATCGTGCTGGTGCCAGTCAGCGCCGGCATCGCGCTGGCCTCCGGCCCGATCGCCCGGCTGCTCAGCCCGGCGAACCCGGTCGCTCACTGCGCCCAGGCCGACATGGTCGCGGTCACCGGCCGGATGCTCGCCGTGTTCGCCCCGCAGGTGCTCTGCTACGGCCTGGCGGTGGTGCTCTACGGCATCCTGCAGGCCCACCGGAGATTCACCGCGCCCGCGCTCGCGCCAGTGCTGTCCAGCCTGGTCGTCATCGCCGCCTACGTGGCGTTCGTGCCGCTGGCCGGCGCGCACCCGACCCGCCTCATCGGGCTGCCGCGGCCGGCCGAGATCATGCTGTCGGCGGGCACCACGGCCGGCGTGGCGGCCCTGGCGCTCACCGCGCTCATCCCGGCCCTGCGGCTGCGGCTGGGGCTGCGGCCCACGCTGCGGTTCCCGGCCGGCGTCGGCCGCCAGGCCCGGGGGCTGGCCGCGTTCGGGATCACGGCGCTCATCGCCCAGGACGTTTCCGGGCTGGTCGTCATCGGCCTGGCCAACGGCCACGGCACCCAGGGCGCGCTCGTGCTGTACAGCTACGGCTGGCAGGTCTTCGTCTCGATCTACGCCGTGCTCGCCATCCCGATCGCCATCAGCGCCTTTCCCGTGCTGTCGGCCGCGACGGCCGGCCCCGAGTTCGACGAGACCGCGTCCGGCTCCACCCGGGCCGTGCTGCTCATGTCGTGCCTGGGCGCCGCGCTGCTGGCCGCGATCGCCGCGCCGGTGGCGCGGGTGTTCACCGGGCCCGGCCAGGCGCCGGAGCTGGCCCTCGGCTTCGCCGCGTTCGCGCCCGGGCTGATCGGCTACGGGCTGACCGCCTGCCTGTCCCGGGTGCTGCTGGCCGCCCGGCGCAACCGGGCCGCCGCGGCGGCCATCTGCGGCGGCTGGCTGCTCGTCATCGTGGCCGACGTCACGCTGGTCGAGGTGGTCCCGGCCCGCTGGGTGGTGGCCGCCCTGGGCCTGGGCAACACGATCGGCCTGACCGCCGCCGGGATTGCCCTCACGGTGGCCGTCCGCCGGGCCTGCGGGCGCGCCGCGCTGCAGGCCACGGCCCGCGCCGCCGCCGCGGGGATCGCGGCCGCGGCGGCCGGCGCCGCCGCCGGCGCCGCAGCGGCCTGGGCGCTGCCCGCGCCGAGCCTGACCCTGGACGCCATCGGCGCCGTCGTGGCCGCGGCCTGCGCGCTGGCCGTGTTCGGCCTGGTGGCGTACCTGCTGGACGGCGGCGCGTTCCGGGCCGCCCTCAGCCGAGCCCGCCGGGCGGTGACCCGGTGACCGGCAGCCCGGCGCTGCGGGTCGCCTACGTGCTCGGGACCGCGTCCGGCGGGACGGCCCGGCACGCCGGCCTGCTGGCCGAGGGCTGCCGCCGGGCCGGGCTGGCCGTGCTGGCCGCCGGGCCGGACGCCAGCCGGGCCGCGTTCGCCGCCGGGGCGGCCAGCCTGCCGGGCGCCGCCGGGGCGCCGGCCGGCCGCATCGCCTATCACCGGGCGGACATCACCGCCCGCCCGCGGCCCGTCCGCGACCTCGCCGCCCTGGCCGCGCTGCGGGGACTGCTGCGCCGGGCGGGTCCTGATGTCGTGCACGCGCACGGCCTGCGGGCCGGCGCGTTCGCCGCCGCGGCCCTGCTGCCGTCCCGCCGCTCGCGCCGCCCGGCCCTCGTGGTGACCGTGCACAACGCCCCGCCCGAAGGCCGCGCGGCCCGCGCCGTCTACCGCGGGCTGGAGCTGGCCTGCGCCCGGCGCGCCGACCTGCTCCTGTGCGCATCGGCCGACCTGGCCGCCGGGCTGCGGCGCCGGGCCCGCGGCCAGGTGACCGAGTTCGACGTGCCCGCCCCGCCCGCCCCGCCGCCCACCGCGGCGGCCGTGACCCGCGCGCGGGCCGCGCTCGGGCCGCCGGGCCGCCCGGCCGTCCTGGCCGTCGGCCGCCTGGCCGAGCAGAAGGGCCTGGACACGCTGCTGGCCGCCGCCCGGTGCTGGCAGGACCGGGTGCCCGTCCCCGTCCTGGCCATCGCCGGCGAGGGACCGCTGGCCGCCGGGCTGGCGTCGGTGGCCGGCCGCACGGGAGTGGACCTGGCGCTGCTCGGCCAGCGCGACGACGTGCCCGCCCTGCTGGCCGCGGCCGACGTGATCGCAGTACCCAGCCGGTGGGAGGCCCGCTCGCTGGTCGTGCAGGAGGCGATGCGGGCCGGGCGGCCGATCGTCGCCTCCCGGGTCGGCGGCATCCCGGCGCTGACCGGCGAGGACGCGGCGATCCTGGTGCCGCCCGGCGACCCCGGGCAGCTCGCGGCGGCCGTCCTCGCGGTACTGGACGATCCCGGCCGCGCCGCCCGCCTGGCCGCCGCCGCCCGCGACCGCGCCGCCGCCCTGCCCGGCCCGGACGCCGCCGTGGCCGCCATCCTGGCGGCCTACCGCGCCTGCCGGCCCGGGCGCTGACCCGCTGCCCGGCCCGGCCCTGCCCGGGCGCATGCCGCGGGCGGGCCAGCGGCCGGCGAAGGATCTGACTCACCGGCGCGGGCACATGTCAAGTTTTTCGTAACAATCAGCAGTTTCCCCTGAACAGGCCGTACTTAATGTGGTGAGCTGTCTCAACTGAGGTCCCTCTTCGACCATGCCTGGCGGCCTCGGGGGGAGCGCATGCGCAAGCCAGCCAGTTCTGCGCCGTCGTCCCAGGCGGGCAGCACTATGGATGACGCGCGCCCGGAAACCGGCCGGGCGCCGGCTGACGACGCCCGGATCACCCCGAACAGCGGCGACCGCCCGGCCGCGGAGCCGCCTCCGGCGGCCGGCGACCGCCCGGCTGGTGATCGCCGAGCCGGTGACAGCACGGCTGCCGATGACCAGCCCGCGAGCCAGAGCCCGCCGCCGGCCGGCCCCGCCGAGCCCGGCATCCCCGACGCGAGCACCCCCAGCCCCGGCGCACCCAGGCCGAGCACCCCGCCGCCGGCCGCACCCAGGCCGGCCGCGCCGAAGGCCGCCGCGCCGAAAGCCGCCGCGCCGAAAGCCGCCGCGCCGAAAGAGCCGTCCTGGCCGCACGTCATCGCCACGACGCTGCGGCTCTGGCTCCAGCGCCGCGTCGCGGGCCGGCCGGGCGCGCGCCGCCGCGCCGTCGTCTTCGGCGCCGTCATCATCGTGTTCGCGGCCGGCGGGCTGACCTTCGCGCTGGCCCAGCGGCAGCCGGCGCCCGCGCCGCGGCCCGCGCGCAGCTCCGCGCCGGCGCAGCTCAGCCCGGGAGCCGTCGCGGCCGCCGCGGCGAACCGGCAGGCCGCGGCGACCTGGGTCGCGGCCCAGGTGAGCCACAGCGTGGTCGTCTCCTGTGACCCGGTGATGTGCGCGGCCCTGCAGACGGACGGCTTCCCGGCCGGGGACCTGCTGTCACTCAGCGCGTCGGCCAACGACCCGCTCGGCTCCGCCGTCGTGGTGTCCACGACGGCCCTGCGCAACCAGTTCGGCAGCCGGCTGCCCGATGTCTACGCCCCCGTCGTCCTGGCCGCGTTCGGCACCGGCCCGGCGCGGGTCGACGTCCGGGTCGAGGCCCCCGACGGCGGCCAGGCCTACCTGGTGACGCAGCGGGCCGACCAGCTCGCCCGCCAGGCCTCCGGCCAGCAGCTGCTGGCCAACAAGAACCTGCACGTGTCCGCGGCGGCCGGGGAGGAGATCGCCGCGGGCAACCTGGATGCCCGGCTCCTCATCACGCTGGCCACGCTGGCAGCGCAGGTGCACCGGGTGAGCGTCATCACAGTCGGCGACTCCGGTCCGGGGGCGTCGGCGGGAGTTCCGCTCCGCATGGTCGAGCTCAGCACGCTCGTCGAGCCGGGGCACCCGGGCCAGAACGCCGCCTATCTCAAGGCGGTCCTGGCCTTCCTGAAGGCCCAGCGGTCTCCGTTCCTGGCCAGCGTCTCCGTGCTGCGCCAGGGCGGCGACAACGTCGTCCAGGTCGAGTTCGCCGCACCCAGCCCGCTCGGGCTGCTGGGCGCGGCGGCGCCTTGACCCGGAGTCCGTGAGCACCTCGGCAAGCCGGCCCGGCGGAACACGCGCCGCGTCTACAGATCACAAAGGTGGGGAAGCCAATGTCTGCTCTTAAGTTCGCCTCGGGGGGGTCCCGGCGCCGAATCGGCCTGGCCCGGCTGGCCGCCGGCGCGGCCCTCGTTGTCGGCGCCCTCGGGCTCGCCGTGCCGGCCGCCTCGGCGGCCTCGGCCGCGCCGGCCTCGGGGGGCGTCGGCTGGCTCCGGCTGGCGCACCTGTCGCCCAACACGCCGGCCGTCGACTGCTACCTGTACTCGTTCGACAACCCCAACGCCAAGATCGTCCTGCACCACGTGGCGTACGGGGCGGTGTCCCCGTACGAGCAGGTGCCGGCCGGGGAGTACACGGTGGCCATGCGCGGCGCCGGCGCGGCGCCGGCCTCCAAGCCGGTGCTGTCGGCGTCGGTCGACGTGCAGCCGGGCGGCGCCTACACCGTCGCGGGCATGGGCCCCTATGCCGGCCTGCGGCTGCAGGTCGTGCAGGACAAGCTCACCACCCCGCCGGGCAAGGCGCTGGTGCGGGTCATCCAGGCGTCGATGCGCCAGCCCAAGGTGTCGGTCGGGCTGAACGGCCAGAGCCTGGCCAGCCAGCTCGCCTTCTCCAAGATCAGCCCGTACGTGGCCGTCGCGCCGGGCGCGTTCACGGTGCACGCGGCCGGCTCCTCGGAATCGGCCAATGCCACCGTCAACCTCAAGGCCGGCGCCATCTACACGCTCGTGGTCGAGGACAACTCGACCGAGCTCGGCATCGATGCCCTCATCGACGCGCAGGGCAGCAAGGTCGAGCCCGCGGGCGGCGTGCAGACCGGTTTCGGCGGCACCGCGGCCCGGCCGGGCGCGGCGCTGCTGCCGTGGCTGAGCGTCGGCCTGGCCGGCCTGCTGGCCGCGGCCGCCGGCTCGATGCTGGTGAGCCGCCGCCGGCGGCCCGCCCTGCACGCGCGCTGAACCGGCTGCATCGTGCGCCCGGACGCGACGAGCACTGACGCCGGGGATCCGGGCGCTGAGGATCGCGGTCCCGGCCTACCGGCCCCGGCCCGGCCGGGCCGCCACACCTCCCCGATCCGGGTGGTGCGGCGGCCGGCCGCGGTCGCGGCCGCGATCGCGGGCCTGCTGGTGGCCGGGGTCGGGGCGGCCGGGTTCGCGGTCGCGAGCCGGACCGGCCACCCGGCCACACCGGTCACGCCGGTCAGCCGGGCCTCCTTCGCGCCGATCCCGAAGGGCAAGTGGGCCGCGGTCCCGCCCGCGTCCATCCAGGCCGTCGCCGAGCCGGTCAGCCTGGTCGTCCCGGCCATCGGGGTGAGCACCAGGCTCATCCAGCTGGGCGTCACCTCCTCCGGGGCGCTGCAGGTGCCCAGCACGACTACGGTCGCCGGCTGGTACACCGGCAGCCCGCGGCCGGGCGAGCCCGGCGGGGCGGTCATCGCCGGGCACGTGGACTCGCTCCAGGGCCGCGGCGTGTTCTTCCTGCTCCGGCTGCTCAAGCCGGGGGAGAAGGCCTACGTCCGCCGGGCGGACGGGACCCTGGCCGTGTTCACCATCACGTCGGTGGCCTCCTACCCGAAGACCGGCTTCCCGACGAGCGCGGTCTACGGGCCGACCCCCAGCGCGCAGCTGCGCCTGATCACCTGCGGCGGCACGTTCGACCCGGCCACAGGTCACTATCTGAGCAACACGATCGCCTATGCGTCGCTTGCCCCGTGACTCCTACCTATGCTTGTCCACATGATCCGCATTCGCCCGGCTGAGGCCGCCGACGCGCACGCCATGGCGCAGGTCCGCGCGCAGTCGTGGCGGACGGCCTACGCCGGCGTGATCCCGGACCAGACGCTCGCCGACCTGACCGCGCCCGAGATGGTCCGCCGCGAGGCGCAGTGGCGGGCCGAGCACTCCATGGACGGCTTCCTGATCGCCGAGGCGGAACCCTGCGCGGCCGCCGAAGCGGCCCCGGCGGTCGCGGGAGAGGCAGCAGCACCCGAGGCCGGGACCCAGGCCGCCGAGATCATCGGGTTCGCGTCGTTCGGCCCCGAGCGCGGCGAGGACGACCGCCCCGGCCAGCCCGTGCCCGGCCCGTCCGACCTGGACCGGGCCGAGCTGTACGCGCTCTGCGTGCTGCCCCGGCACTGGTCCTCCGGCGCGGGCCGCGCGCTGGTCGACCGCGCCCTGGCCTTAGCCGCCCAGGCCGGCTACGCCGACATCAGCCTGTGGGTGCTGGAGGGCAACGAGCGCGGCCGCCGGTTCTACGAGCAGGCCGGCTTCGCCGGCACCGGCGAGAGCGCCGCGCTGACCCGCCTGGGCGGCGTCAGCGGGGTCAGGTACCGGCGCCTGGTGGGATGACCGGCAGGGTCAGCACGCTGGCCGGGCCGTGCGCGACCTCGGTCGTGCCGGGGACCAGCGCCGTCGCGGTCGCGGGCGGCTCGCCCGTGCCCGGGTTGCGCGCGAACCGCGGGTGCGCGCCGCCGGCCACCTGGAGTCGCAGCCGGTGCCCGGCCCCGAACTCGTAGGCCGTCGAGCTCATCGGGACCGTCACGTCCGCCCACCCGTCCGCGTCCACCCGGACCAGGCCGTCGCAGACATTCCAGGACCGCCCGCGCGGGTCGACGTCGCACAGCCGCGCGAACACGTCGAAGTGCCCGCTGCTGCCGCGGGCCCGGAAGCGGGCGCTCACCGGCCCGGCTACCGTCACCGGCGCGGCCAGCGGCGGCCCGGTGAAGACCAGGACGTCGGGCCGGCGCTCCACCGCGTCGTTCCGGGCCCGGCCCGCGCGCTGGCCGTTGGCCACCTGGCCGCCGGCCGACGGCGTGGGCGCGGACGGGTCGTAGCGCAGGGCCGAGACCGCGTCCCCGGCGGGCGGGGCCTGGGCCAGGCCGCCGTCGCCGCCGGGGTACCAGGCCTGCGCGGCGGCGGGCGGCGGCCATTCGGGCCACGAGCGCCACTGGCCCGCGGTCCCGCCGACGTGCACGCGCACTTTGCTCCCCGCGACGGCGCCGGCCGGCCCCGCGTCCCCGCTGCCCAGGTGCGCGCGCAGCATGGCCAGCGCGTCCGCGAAGACCACCGGCCAGCCCCTGTCGAAGGCCGAGGTGTGCGTCCACGGGCCGATGAGCAGGCGGGCCGGGTGGCCGCTCGCGCGCAGCCGGGCGTACTGGTCCAGGGTCTGGTCCAGGTTGACGTCGTACCAGCCGCCGACGAGGCTGACCGGCACCGCCAGGCCGTCGGCGGCCGGGGCGCGCAGCCCGCGCCAGTACGGATCGGCCGCGTCGGGATGCGTCAGCCAGTCCTCGAAGAACCCGACCCGAGGCCCGCCGAGCACCTCCCGGTAGGCATCGATCAGCGGCAGCCGCGTGCCCGCGCGGCGCATCCGGCGCTGCGCGCGCAGCGCGGCCCGCAGGAACCCGGCGAAGCCCCGCCCCGCCGCCAGCGCGGCCGTGCTCCCGGTCAGCGCGTCCTCCAGCTTGAACGCGCCGCCCTGGTACAGGAACCCGTGCAGGTCATGGATCCCCACCTGGACCACCATCGCCCGCAGCTCGGGCGGCGGGTCGGCGGCCAGCGCCCACTGCACCCAGCCGAGGTAGCTCATGCCGATGGTGCCCAGCTCCCCGGTGAACCAGTCCTGCTCGCGCAGCCACGCCACGGTCGCATGGCCGTCGGCGGCGTCGGCGCGCGCGGGCTCGAAGTCGCCGCCCGAGCCGGCCGTCCCGCGGCAGCTCTGGAGGACGACGTGGAACCCCTGCCCCGCGAACATCGCCCCGAGCAGGGTGTCCCACGGGAAGCCGCGGCCGTACGGCGAGCGGACCAGCAGCGTGGGCCACGGGCCGCCCGACAGCGGCACGTAGTGATCGGTGATCAGCGCGACCCCGTCGGCCGCCGGGACCGCGATCCCGCGCTCCAGGCCGACATCGCACGCCGGCCGAGGCAGGCCCCGCCCGGAAAGCCGCCGCATCACCCGGACGTGCCCGGGCAGCCGGCCCGCCGCCGGGCTCCGCGCCGGCCCCCGGGTCGCCGCGAGCGCGCCGCCCGCGCGCCGTGAGTTGTTCTGGTCGGTGGTCATCGTCGCCTCCGTTCGCAAACGCTGTTCGCGAACTACAATAGGCGCTCGGGTACGGTGTTCGCAATCGGGGCGGGCGGGCGGCCCCGGAGTCCTGGCCGCGGCCGGGTGTCAGGAGCGGTTGAGATGGCAGCGGAGCGGCCCGGCGAGGTCATCTGGATGCGGGCCGAGCGGGCGGCGGTCGGCCGTCCCGCGCAGCACAGCCGGGCCGAGATCACGGCCGTCGCCATCGGGCTCGCCGACCGGGAGGGCCTGGACGCCGTCTCGATGCGCCGGGTCGCCGCCGAGCTCGGCACCGGCGCCGCCTCGCTGTACCGCTACCTCGAGCACCGCGATGACCTGCTGGACCTCATGACCGACGCCACCGGCGCCGAGTACGCGTTCGCCGCGCCGAGCGGGGACTGGCTGGCCGACCTCGTCGCGCTGGGCGACCAGGGCCGCGCGATCATGCGGCGCCATCCCTGGGTCCCCGGGCTGGTGCTGACCCGGCCGGTCCTCGGCCCGGCCGGCCTCGCGCTGATGCAGCACGCGCTGGAGGTCCTGGCCGGCCACCCGGCCGGCCTGAACGCCAAGCTGGAGGCGTTCGCCATGTTCAGCTCGATCACGGCCATGTTCGTCCAGCACGAGCTGGCCGGCGGCTCGGCGGTCCAGCAGCGGCAGCTCGGCTACCTGTGGCACGCCCTCGGCACGGGCCAGTTTCCCCGGCTGGCGCAGCTGCTGGCCGCGGCCGGCGAGGGCGGCCCGGTCGACCCGCAGCCGCCCGACCCGGCCGACCGCTACGCCGACATCATGGCCCGCATCCTCACCGGCCTGCTCGGCCCGGCGTAGCGGCTTACCAGCCCCGGGCGCGCCACTCCCCGAGGTGCGGCCGCTCGGTGCCGAGCGTCGTGTCCAGCCCGTGGCCCGGGTACACCCAGGTCACGTCAGGCAGCTCGCCGAACACCCGCTCCTCCAGGTCGGTCATCAGCGACCCGAACCGGGCCGGATCCTTCTGGGTGTTCCCCGGCCCGCCCGGGAACAGCGAGTCCCCGGTGAACAGGTGCGGCTCGCCGCCATCGTCATAACGCAGGGCAATGCTCCCGGGCGTGTGACCCCGCAGATGAATAACGGATAGCGTCGCGTTCCCCACCGCAATCTCGTCGCCATGCCGCACCAGGTGAGTGACGGGGACCGGCAGCGGGTCGGCGTCCTCCGGGTGGGCGGCGGTCTGCGCGCCGGTGGACTCCTGGACCTCCTTCAGCGCGCCCCAGTGATCCCAGTGCTGGTGCGTGGTGATGATGGTCGCCAGCGGCACGTCGCCGATCAGCGCGAGCAGGGTGTCCGCCTCGTTCGCCGCGTCGATGAGGGCCAGCTCGCCGGTGGCCGTGCACCGCAGCAGGTAGGCATTGTTGTTCATCGACCCGACCGCCACCTTGGTGATGGTGAGGCCGGGCAGCTCCCGGGTGTCGGCCGGGCCGCCGACGCTGACATCGCCTGTGTAGGTCATGGGCTCATTATGTCCGGTGCCCGCCCGCGGCACCGCGAGCCGAGGGCGCGCCGGGCCGGTTGCCGGAGCGCTCCGGTTAACCAGACGTTACTATCCGTGACTGAGTGTCGCGGGGTGGCGAGGGCCGGGGGGACAGATGCTGGGCAGCGGGACGGGGCAGGGCGAGCCGGACGGACCGGACGGGCGGGTCGCCCGGCGGGCGGTGCTGCGGGCCGGGGTCCTCGGCGCGGGAGCCCTGGGCGCGGGCGGCGCCGTCGCGACCGCGGCCGGCGCCGCCGCGGCCAGCGCGGCCCCGCCCGCCAGCGCGGTGCCGGCCGTGCCGGGCGGCCTGCCGCCGTTCGCGCTGTTCGCCCAGGCGGACCTGAACTTCGAGACGCTGATCGCGCTGGGCAGCGCCGGCTACGGCACGTCCGAGGTCGGCGAGATCGTCACGGCCGTGAACGCCATCAACGCCGCCGGCCCGAGCTACCAGACCTACTTCGACGTGTTCAGCGCGACGGCGCGCCGGCTCGGTACCCTGGCCGACCGCGAGCTGGCCGCCGGGCACAGGGTCAGCGCCCGCAGCGCCTACCTGCGGGCCGCCACCTACTGGGACGTCAGCCTGTTCTTCGTCCTCGGCACCCGCTTCCACGCCCGCGAGGCGGCCGTCTTCGCGGCCATGCAGCGCAACTGGGCCGCCGCGTGCGCGCTGTCCGACCCGCCGTGGGAGTTCGTCCGCATCCCCTACGGGAACACCTGGCTGCCGGGCTACTTCCTGCGGCCCGGCGACGCGAATGTCCGCCGGCCCACGGTCATCCTGAACAACGGGAGCGACGGCCAGAACGTGGACCTGGTCGCGTTCGGCGGCGCGGCCGCGCTGGAGCGCGGCTATAACGCCCTCATCCTCGAGGGACCGGGCCAGGGCTCGGTGCTGTTCGAGCGGGAGATCCCGTTCCGGCCGCACTGGGAGCACGTGATCACGCCCGTAATGGACTGGCTGGCCGCCCGGCCCGACGTCGCGGCCAAGCGGATCGGCATCACCGGCTGGAGCATGTGCGGCGAGTCGGTGGTCCGCGCCGCGGCCTTCGAGCACCGCCTGGCCGCGGTGGTCGCCGACCCCGGCGTGCGGGACGCCTGGCTGGCCTTCCCGGAGATCATCCGCCGGCTGTTCCGCGACGGAGCGCCGAAGGCCGAGGTCAACCACGTCTGGAACACCGAGATCGGGCCGGCCCTGACTCCGGCCGAGCGCTACACCTTCGCCAAGCGCTCGGAGCTGTTCGGCCGCCCGTACCTGCGGGCCGCCCGCGCCGGGCGGGTGTTCACCGACCTGTACGACCTGGGCCAGACGATCATGCAGGTGAGCTGCGGCCCGGTCGTCCGCCAGGTCACCTCGCCGACCCTGATCACGGGCTACCAGGAGGACATGTTCTACGCGGGCCAGGCCATCGAGGTCTACCAGCTGCTGCGGCCGGGCCTGCGCAAGCGGTTCCACCGCTTTACGACGGCCGAGGGCGCGGAATTCCACGATGCCCCCATGGCGCCGCAGACCCGCAACCAGGTCGTATTCGACTGGCTTGACACCATCATCGGCTGAGGAGCCGGGCTGCTAGCGTCGCTGCGCATGACGCAGTCACGGACGAAACCGGGTCAGGTCTACGTCGGCAGCGCTCCGGCGGACGCCCCGGCCAACCGCGGCTGGCTGCTCGGCCACTTCCTGCCCGGCGACGATCCCCGGCACAGCGACGACGTGGAGATCAAGTGGGGCATCCACCCGGCCGGCGACGAGCGCGCGCAGTGGGTCACCGAGGACCACCGCACCGCCGCCATCCTGCTGATCAGCGGGCGCTTCCGGATCGAGCTGCCCGACCGCACCGTGCTCCTGGCCCGCCAGGGCGACTAC
>DASYBB010000220.1:0-2839 GCA_036501025.1 Streptosporangiaceae bacterium | reverse complement strand
CTGCCCGTCAGAGGCACGCGTCACCTGTCCATAAGCGCGCTGCCGTCCACGCTTCGTTGCGCGCTGGATGTGCTGGTGAAGGAGCCGGCTGATGCGGTGTCAGGGACAAAGCGGCCGCACCACGTTCGACGCGGACGAGCTCTGCATCCGGTCACGATAGGACACGCCGATGTAACAGGCGGGCGGAACGCCCGGGCTGGATCGTGGCGAGCGCGGCAGATGGGGACGGCAGGGGTCCATCAGGCACCTCCCGGCCGGGCCGGAACCGGGAAGGCCGGGCCTGTCGTCAGCGCCGCCCCGCCCGGGACGGGAAGCAGGCGACGCCAGGCAGCGTTGATCCTGGCGCGGGGCTGGCCCGGGCTCGCGGCGAAGGCTAGCGACGGCGCGGCATCCCCGTCGTCTCCCGGCACCCGGGCATCAAGCGGAAAGGGCTGGCCGTCTCATGGCTGACGCACTGCCGGTATCGGCGCTCGCGGCGCTGGACGATCCGTTCGCGCAGCTGACCGGGCCGCTGGCCAGCACGACCCGGCTGGACTTCGAGGTCGTCGACTCAGCCCGGCTCACCCGGCACATGCAGCGGCTCAGGCTGACCGCCCCGCAGCTCGACGGGTTCGGCTACCTGCCCGGCCAGGACGTGATGCTGCTGGTGGCGGCCGAGGGTAACCGCCCGGTACGGCGGCGCTACACGATCCGGCAGCTCGACGCGGCCGCGCGGCTGCTCACGCTCGACATCGTGCTGCACGGCGACGGTCCCGGCGAGCGCTGGGTGCGGTCGGCCCGGTCCGGCGACAAGATCGAGGGCATCGGGCCGCGCGGGAAGATCACCACGTCGCCCGCGGCCGACTGGCACCTGTTCATCGGCGATGAGTCGGCGCTGCCCGCGGCATTCGCGATGACCGAGGCGCTGCCGCCCGGCCGCCCGGCCACGCTCGTGCTCGAGATCCCCGAACAGGGCGACGAGCAGGACCTGGACGCCGCGGTGACCACCCGCATCTCCTGGCTGCACCGTCTCGGCGCGCCCGCTGGCGACCCGCCGGCCCTGGCCGCCGAGGCAGCCGAGATCGAGCTGCCGCCCGGCCGCGGCCACGCCTACGTGTTCGGCGAGGCGACGGTCGTGTCCCGGCTGCGGGAGGTCCTGGCCGGGCGAGGGCTCGGCCAGGACCAGATGTCACCCAAGGCCTACTGGGGCCGCGGCCGGGCCAACGCCAGCCACGGGGAGCCCGCCCGAGACGCCTAGCCGATGGCGGCGATGGCCGCGGCGATCTTCGGGCCGATCCCCGCCGTGACCGAGAACCGGCGCTGGTCCGGCGGATCGCGCGGGGCTAAACCGGCGCCGGCCCGCGCGGACTGGCCGCCGGGCATGCGTTCGCCCAGAACCTGTGCCGTGGTAGCTGCGAACTCGCCGCCGGCATCCCACCTCGCCGCCGGCTCGCCCCAGCATCCGGCCAGCTTGCGACCGCCATCTGATCAGCCGGCCATCTCCATGACCGCGCCCTGGCAGGCGCACCCGGCCGCACAATACAACACTGCCCTTTCATGGACCTGCCGCCGGCCTGCGGTTGACCCGGCTCCTCGGCGCGGCCCCGGGCGTACGGTCAGATATCCCCGTAACCAGCGCATCCGCTAACAAGCGGCAGCTAATTACTTCGACCTGAAAAGGTCCTCGGCGGGCTTGCCCACGAGTACTACATCGCAGCGTGACTGCCAGCAGGTCACCCGAATCGCATTTCCGAGCCCCACCGGGTTAGTCCGGCCACATTTTCATCCAGCGTGGCCCCTTCGCTTTCCGGCGGCCGCTCGCCCACCAGAGTGCGCTAGCTGGGATCTGTCATTATCTTCGCGCTCAGGGTCCTGGCCGAGGCGGCGTGCTGCGACGGGGCAGGCCGTCGGCGAGCGCTCGTATGTGCTCGGGCCCGACACCGCAGCAGCCGCCGATGAGCCGCACCCCGCCGTCGGCCCACGTGATCGCCTGCTGGAGGTATCCGGCGGGCGGCAGGCCGCCGAATACCCAGTTCGGCGGCTGCCAGTCGCCGGTCTCGGCGTAGATCCCGGTGGGCCCGGCGAAGTGGCCGCGGATGATCTCGATCGCGGCCAGGCTCGCCTCGGGCTTGGAGTGCATCACGGTGATCGCGGCCAGCTCCGGGCCGGCCAGGGCGCTCAGCAGGTCCTCCACGCTGTCACCGTCCCCCAGCTCGAGCAGGGTGCTGAGGGTTCCGTCCTCGCGGCGGAACGCGCTGATGCCGAGCCAGACCGGCAGCCCGGTCTCGGCGGCGGCCTGGAGGGCGGCGCGGCCGTAGCCCCGGGCGTTGATCATCTCCAGCGCGATCAGGTCAACGCCTTCCCCGGCCAGCAGCTCCGCCTGCTCACGGAAGTGAGCCAGGGTGGGAAACCGGGCATCCTCGTCGGCCGGCCCGGCCAGCGGCCGGCCCAGGCCCCCGGCCTCCATGTCTTTCGGAGAGAACGACGACATCGAGCCGGCTACCGCCACCGGGCCCGTGGCGGCTGCCTCCCGGGCCCGCAGGGCCGCGCGGACGGCGCTGCGGTTGGCCTCGGCGACGCGGCTCCCGAGCCCGGCCGGCTCCAGGGCCGCACGGCTGGACGCGTAAGTGTTCGCGATGATCACCTCGGCGCCGGCCCTGATGTACTCCTCGTGGACGTGCTGCACCACGCCGGGCTGCTCCAGGTTCGCCCGGGCGCTCCACGCCAGCTCGTCCATGGGCACGCCCTCAGCCTGCAGCTGGGTGCCGGTACCGCCGTCGATGATCACCAGCTCACCGTCGGCGATCCGCCCGAAGACAGCCTCGGCCACGCTCATTCCCGGCCCCTCTCCTGTCTTTAG
>DASYBB010000219.1:0-7451 GCA_036501025.1 Streptosporangiaceae bacterium | reverse complement strand
CTGCGGGCTGCGCGGGCCGGGCGCTCAGCTGTGGATCAGCCGCTACGGCAGCGCCGGTGACAAGGACGACCGCGCTGCCTCGGTGTCCGTCAGCTCCGGCCGTCCAGCGCGACAGGCAGCCGGTCGAGGGCGGGCACGGTGAGATCGGGCAGCGCGCCGATCGTGTCGAACGGGGCCGCGGAACGGTTCACCCAGGCCGTACGCATGCCGGCGGCGCTCGCGCCCACGCTGTCGAACGCGTTGCAGGTGACGAGCCGGATCCGCCCGGCCGGGACGGCCAGCCGCTCGGCGGCGTGCCGGTAGACCACGGGCGACGGCTTGAACACCCGGACCTCATCGGCGCTGATCCGCTGGCCGAAGAACTCTTCCAGGCCGCTGTTACCGAGGCAGTTCCTAATCATGGCGGGGCTGCCGTTGGAGAGCACCGCGAGCTCATATCCCCGGCCGGCGAGAGCCCGCAGCGCCGGGACGGCGTCCGGGAACGGCCGCAGGTGGTCATAAAGCTCGATGAGCCGCCGGGCCTGCTCGCCTGGCAGGCTGACCCCGATGGAGGCGAGCGCGAAGTCGAGCGCGCGTGCCGTCACCCACCGGAAGTCCTCGTAGTGACCCATCGCGGTGAGCCGGAATGAGTATTCCAGCTGCTTGAGCCGCCACAGCCGCGCCGCCTCGCGGCCGTCGGAGTCGCCGACAACCTGACCGAGCTCGCTGGCGATCGCGATCGGGTCGACGAGCGTCCCGTACAGGTCGAAGGCCAGCACCTCGCGGTCACCCGGACGATCCGCCGCGCTAGTCACCGGCAACGGCCATGAACCGGTCCAGCCGCTCCAGCGCCAGCGGGATACGCAGCAGCCGGGCATGCAGCTCACCCTCGGCTTCCTGCCGCCGCACATCGTCGCGCGCCGGCAGGCGGCGCAGCCAGTCCGCCGACTCCGCGTCGAGCTGACGCCCCGCTAGCTCTGCACGTTCCACGACTGCCACGCTATCCATACCCGCCGCCATCACGGCGGCCAGCAGCCTGGAACTCCACCGTGCAGCGCATCTGTGCCGTCTGCCGCCGCGATGGCAGCAGCCGCCCGGCAGGTCCGCCGACTCGGCCGCGTGCTCGCCGGCCAGGACGAACCGGTCCGGCCGCCGTTCTTGCGGTTACCAGACAGCCAGGACGTCGATGAGCATGAGCTCGCTGTTCCCCTGCTGTCCGTGTCGTGAAGACGCGAGATACGTGCCCGGCAGCGAGCCGCGTGCTCATCGAGTGTCCTGCCCGGGAGGCGGCCCGGCTGAGTCGGCCAGCCGGTCGATCGCCTCGGCCAGGGCGTCGAGCGCCGGGACCGCGGCCGTCAGGGCGCGGCGCTGCGGGGCTGGCAGCGTGGAGAGGGCAAGGTTCAGCACCGCGGCATTGGTGGCCTGCCACGCGTGGACCGCCTGCTGCCCGGCATCGGTGATGGTCAGCTCGACGGCGCGGCGGTCCCCTTGGGGGATGGCGCGGCTGATCATCCCCCTGGCGGTGAGCGCGCTGACGATGGTGGTGACGGTGTTGGCCCGCATGTGCAGCAGCCCGGCCAGCTGGCCGGGCCTGGCACCGGCGTGCTCGGCCAGTGCGGACAGCAGCTCGAGCTGGGCCACGGCCAGCGGGTTAGCGGGCCCGGCGAGCCGGGCGCCGCGGCGCAGCGCCCGGCGCAGCCGGGCGATTCCCCCGGCCAGCCCGTCAGCCCCGGTATCGCCGCTGCGGGGGGCGCGGCCCGGCGTCGCCGGGGTCACTGCCGCGCTCCGCCGAAGTCGCGCCCGCGGGTGCGCGGCGGTCTGTTGTGGTGCCCGGCGCTGGCGCTGTGTGCTGCCCACGCTGCGGCCAGGGCAAAGACGGCCAGCGCGGCCATGGCCGCCGCCGGCCCAGCGCCGGCATAGCCGAGGCGCGCGGCGGCATGCAGCGCCAGGGTCACCACTGCCACCCCCAGGGCAGTGCCCAGGCCGCGGGCCATGTTCACCATCCCTCCTGTCGTGGCTGCCTCCTGCGGCGGGACTGCCGCCATGATGGCCGTGTTGTTGGCCGGGATATAGGTGCCCAGGCCGGCGCCGACCAGGCCCAGCCACAACACTGTCACAGCGGCCGGCGCGGGGATGGCCAGCGCGGCAGCGCCGCCGCTGGCGAGCAGCCCGCCGGCGGCACAGCGGCGCCGGTCGGGCCAGCTCGCCGGGAGGATCCGCTCGGCGGTCACCGCAGCCAGCCCGAACCCGGCCGGCAGCGCGGTGAGCATCAGCCCTGCCCGCACGACGCTGCCGCCATGAGCGGCCAGGATCTGCGGGAACAGTACCAGCGGGCCGAACAGCACCAGGTAGGCGCACAGCGCTCCGGCCAGCAGCGGCGTGATCCCGCTCGCAGCCAGCACCGGCAGGTCGATCAGCGGCGCGGCGGCGCGTCGCTCCCACCATGCCAGGCCCGCTCCGGACAGCACCGCCAGAACGGCGAGCCCGCCGAGGCCCAGGGCCGGCAGGCCCAGGCCCGAGACCGCGGACACGGCGGCCAGCGTCCCGGTGGCAGCCGCCGCGAGCAGCGTCATCCCGGGCAGGTCCGCGCCCTGTCGGACGGCGTGCTGGCGGGTGCGCGGCAGCAAGAACCAGCCCGCCGCCACCGCGGCCACCCCGACCGGTACGTTGACCAGGAAGACCCACCGCCAGCTGGCTGAGGCGACCAGCAGGCCGCCCGCGACCGGCCCCAGCGCCAGGCCCAGCGCCTGCGCGGCGGCCTGGATACCCAGCGCCGCCCGGCGCCGGCCGGCCGGCGCGCTGGCGGCCACCAGCGCCACGCTGTTGGCCTGCAGCATGGCCGCGCCGGCGGCCTGGACCACCCGCAGCGCGATCAGCGCAGCCAGTGACGGCGCCAGCCCGCATGCCGCCGACGCCGCGGTGAAAACCACGAACCCGTACAGGTACATCAGCTTGCGGCCGTGCCGGTCCGACCAGCGACCCACCGGGACCAGGAACGCCACCAGGGCCAGCAGGTAGGCCAGCGACACCCACTGCACCCCGGCCAGGCCTACGGCGAACTGGTGCTGCAGCGCGGGGAAGGCCAGGGTCACGATGCTGGCGTCGAGCTGGCCCATGAACGCTCCGAAGCACACCGTGGCCACGGCCAGCCACGGCGCCATCCGGTGCTCGCGGACCACCGCCGGCCGCGCCGGCTCCCGCAGCAGGATCACTGGCCCGCCGCCCGCGCCAGCGCCCGGCCCGCATTCACCGGTATCCCACCTGCCTTCATTCGATTACTTCTGTGGCAGAACTACTTATAGTTCTATCACAGAACTTTCTCCCGGGCACCGCAGCCGCGAGCAGCCGGAGTACCCATCACGGCTCACCGCGACCGGCGCGGCGAGGACTTCCGGCGGGGTGACCGGGCCCGCCCTCGACGTCACGCTCGCGGCCACCGGGGGCCAGCAGGACCGTGATCAGCGCAGCGGACGAGAGGCAGTCGGCACGCCGGCCGAGTTCCAGCTACCAGCCGTCGGCTTCAGCGGTCATGGTGAGCTGGCGTTCCGGACGAAAGCGCGGTCCGCCGTCGGCGGGAATCAACGGCCCTGGGGCATCGCGGTAACAGATGCTCCGGGCCCGTCGCTCCGGGCAGGCGGGCAGCGGCAAGCGGGCGCGCTCAGCGGCTGGCCGCGCGGCTGTCGCGCCGCCATGGCCGGCTACGCGGCTCGCGGCACGAGCCGGAGGAATGGAATGCGCTGCCCGACGGCACGGAAGTCGGCCTCTGACCCGTCTACGGAGTAGCCCATCAGCCGGGGGAGAATCCGCCGGGCGAGGCGGCGGTGCTGGGCCGCATACAGCGCGAAGATCTCAGCTCCCGTCTCCGACGGGATGGGCTGGCCCGTTGCCGGGATCATTCGCCGCCCGACCTGGACAGTGACCTCCGGTGCCTGCCGCACGTTGCGGTACCAGGCTGCGTCCGGTCCCCAGCCGGAGGCGACGACGTAGCTGCCGTCGCGGTCTCGGGCAACCACCTCGAGGACGGTACGGCGCGGCTGTCCGGAGACACGCCCGACATGGTGGAGGACGAGGAGCCGGTGGCCGAACATCCGGCCGAGTCCCAGCCGGTACAGGCCCAGCGGCAGCCGGAACAGCATCCGTCGTAGTCCGGTCGGCGGCTGCATTTTCCGGACGATCTTCATGACGGTCCTTTCCGACCGCGGCAGCTGAGCTGACGCGATCCAGGCTGCTCGCGCCGGGCACCGGGCCGCCGCGCCCGCGGCAGCGCGGGCCCGCTCCGGGTGGCTCTGATTTGCCAGCAGCAAGTATTGTATGCCGCCATAGTCGGCGGACCTACTGAGTGAGCCAGCTGCCTGGTCGTCGGAGGCCCCGGCCGAACGAGCGGCGCCCGGGCCAGGCTGCAGGTGCGTCGCTCGGGTCGTGGCGTAAGCCCCGGCCGTCTCGGTCAGGGGTCCCCGGGGGGTGGCGAGCGCCTGTTTCCGGCGGGTGAGGCGTGTGCCGCGGGAAGGCAGCAGCGGGCCGGGGCCGCCCGCAGGCGTACGCCGGACTGGGCGCTTGACTCGGCATTTCCAGTTAACTATTGTCATAAGCAACAGTTGTCATACGCCATGGTAGCGAGAGCCGGGCGCTGTTGCCGTTCGCGCGCGCCGCGGGCGGGACCGGTCATTCCGGGACAGCCGAGGAGGGTGCCATGAGATTGTTCCGGTTCCGAGCCCTGCTGAGCCTGGACCCCGCAGGCCCAGGCGGGCGCGACGCGCAGGAGTACCCCTGCGGCACGCACGCGCTCATGGTCGAGGCCGCGCCCCTGGGCCGGGCAGCCGGGCAGCGGTGCTTCCCGGCCGCCATTTACCGGGTGGACGGCCGGCCGCTGCGGCGCGGCGAGCCCAGCGTCGTGGCCACTATCGAGATCGCCGACGACGCCGCAGGCGAGTTCCTCGACGCCGGCCAGCACTTCGCGCTGTGGAACGGCACCGAGACCGGGCATGGCGTTATCTCCCGGCAGGTATTTTTCACCTCCGTGGGCTAAGCACGCGGCGCGTCGCCGTGGCCGGCAGCCGACGGCCCCGCGGGCGCGGCACGCGGATGTCCGCTGGCTCAGCGGCCCGTTCCGGCTGGGTCCGGCCGGCGAGCCGGGCCTGTGCCGGTCCTGGCTGGCCGGGCGGGCCAGGACCGGGCCGGTCACCGCGGGACGGGGTTACCCGGCACCATCCCGTAGCCCTCGCCGGCCGCGGCCACCAGCCCGCGCAGCGCCCCGGTCAGCTGCTCGCGGTCGGCAGGGCTCATCCGGCCGAAGATGCGGCTCAGCTCATCCCGGCGGGCGGCGTCGGCCCTGCGGACGATGCGGCGGCCGCTGGCAGTGAGGGCCAGGGTGACCACGCTGCGGTGGCCGGGATCGCCGCCTCGCACGACGTGCCCGGCGGCGACCAGCCGGTCGGCGAGCCGGGTGACGGTGGAGGGTTCCAGCCCGAGGGCCTCCGCGACCCGGGCCGACCGGGCGGGCCCGGTGCCGGCCAGCACCGCCAGCATCCGGTACTGGGCCAGGGTGACGGCGCCGCCGAGCGCATCCACGCTGTGCAGCGCCACCCCGGCCAGGACCCGGGTGGCCGCCTGCATCACCTCTATCGCGTCCGCGGGCGGTCCCTGGCTGTCCGCCCCTGAGCCTGATCCAGACATGGAAAGTATTGTATGAAGGAATGCTTGCCGGTTGCAGCCACGATGGCGGGTCCCAGGTCAGAGCGCGGGGCTGCGGGCCGTGTCCCCGGCCTCGAGCGGCCCGGCCGCGCTGCCGCCCGAGAAACCTGGTTGCGCGTGCTGGCCGCCCGGCCCGGCCCGGACCCGCCGGTGACTCCGCTGAGGCTCACGAGCCGGCCGATCCCGAGCCTGGCCGGCGTGAGCGGCCGGCTGCGGCGGCCGCCCAGCCCGGCGCGGGGCGGTCACTGCAGGCCCGGGCGGGCTCCTCGTGCGCGGCCTGATATATTGAGACTGAAAGTATTGCTTCATGCAATAAGTGGGAGCGGTGAACGGGGTACCCGGCGGACCGGAACGCGGTAGGGGCAGTCCTGGCCGCCGAGCCGGGCGCTGGTGGTGCTGGCAATGTCGCTGGGCGCGGCTGCGGAGAGCACCACGATCGGCCAGTACCGAGCCCTGGTAGTGCGGGCCTCGCGAGGCTCGCAGCGGTTGGCCGGCCTGCCCGCCGTGCTGGACGTGATGCCGCCGGCGGCGGGGCGGATGTGTGACCGGCCGCTGCGCACGGGCCGGGCCTCGCCTGCCGGCACCGGGCGCGGGCAGGCGGTCGCGCGGTACAGGCGTCGACCACTCGGTCGGGCCGGGAAGGGACCCCGCCCGCAAGATGGCCGGCGGGGCGCCGGGCGAGCCGAAGGGAAAAAAGGACACGCATGACGAGCGGAGCGCGGGAACCAGCCCAGCCGGCCGGAGGAGCCGGGCCCAACGGGGACCCCTGGCTGGGACGGGCCCAGGCCTGGCTGCGTGGCAGCCGCCCGGGCCTGTTCGCGGTGGCGCTGGGGGTCGGGGCGGGTGCGGGGCTGGGCGCGGTCGCGTTCCGGTACCTCATCTACTTCTTTACCTGGCTGGCGACCGGGCATGACCAGTTCGGCCAGCAGGGGCGGGTGGCCAGCGCGCACCTGCCCTGGCTGGGGCTGGGCTTCTTCGTGATCATCCCGGTGGTGGGCGGCCTGGTCTACGGGCCGCTGATCTACCGCCACGCCCGGGAGGCGCGCGGACACGGGGTGCCCGAGGTGATGATCGCTGTCGCGGAACAGGGCGGGCGGATCCGCCCGCAGGTCAGCGTGGTCAAGGCGGTGGCCTCGGCGCTGTGCATCGAGGTGGGCGGGTCGGTCGGCCGGGAGGGACCGATCGTGCAGATCGGCTCGGCGCTGGCCTCCGGTCTGGGTCAGCGGATCAAGATGCCGGAGAGCCGGCTGCGGATCCTGGTCGCATGCGGCGCCGCCGGCGGCATCGCGGCGACCTTCAATGCGCCGATCACCGGGGTGTTCTTCGGGGTGGAGATCATCTTGCGGGAGTTCTCCGTCGACGCGCTGTTCACCGTGATGCTGGCCGCGATGATCGCCGACATCACCGCCATCCCGTTCCTGGGTGACAAGCCGTTCCTGTCCGGGTTCCCGGCAGGCATCGAGCTGCACCACGCCCGCGACTACCTCCTGATCGCCGTCCTGGCCGTCGTGGCCGCACTGATGGGCCTGGCGTTCAAGGCGGCGCTGTACAAGACCGAGGACCTGTGCGACGTCCTATGGAAGGGGCGGCCGGGGTGGGCCAGACCCGCCGTCGGCGGGATCGCGCTGGCCCTGCTGCTGCTGGCCATCCCGCAGATGTACGGGGTCGGCTATCCGGTGATTTACAAGGCTGCCGCCGGCGGCTACGTACTGTGGTTCCTGGTTCTGCTGGCGTTCGCCAAGATCGCCGCGTGCAGCCTGACCATCGGGATCGGCGGGTCT
>DASYBB010000218.1:0-8111 GCA_036501025.1 Streptosporangiaceae bacterium | reverse complement strand
CGGCGGGCGACGGGCACACCGACGCCATGATGTGGATTGAGATCGACCTCGCGGGCATCATGCGCGCGATGCCCGGCCGCACGCTCCAGCGCAGGGTTCAGCGCGTCAGCGACCTCGAGATGGTGCTGATCAAGGCGGCGGCCGAGGCCCCGGCGCGGGAGAGCGCGGCACCCTAGACGGGCGCCGCCCAGCCCTGCCGCGCGCTGCCGAGATCGAGGAGCACACCGTGACCCAGGTTGACCGTACGCAACAGCACCTGATCGCGACGTACCGCAAGAAGGCGAAGCACTACGACGTCACCTCCCGGCTGTACCCCGCGCCCGGCTACCCGCAGCGGGGGCAGCGCCTCCGCGTCGTGCAGGCGCTCGGACTGCGCGCGGGTGACAGCGTGGTGGACATCGCCTGCGGCACCGGCCTGAACTTCAGCCTGCTGCAGGAAGTCATCGGTCCCGAGGGCCGGATCGTCGGCGTCGACCTGACCGACGCGATGCTCGGCCAGGCCCAGGATCGGATAGCGGCGAACGGCTGGCGCAATGTCAGTCTCGTGCAGGCCGACGCGGCCGAGTTCGACTTCCCGGCCGAGGTCGACGCGATCCTGTCCACGTACGCCCTGTCGCAGGTGCCCGACTGCGGGAAGGTCATCGCCCATGGCGCTGCGGCCCTCACCGGAGGCGGACGGTGGGCCGTCCTGGATCTCAAGGTTCCCGGACGCACCCCCCGGTGGCTGGCGCAGGCCGGAACCGCGATGGTGCGGCCTTTCGCCGGCATAGACGAGTGGATCATGCGCCGTCCGTGGGAGGCGATTCGCGACGCCATGCACGAGGAACTGGCCGATCCCTCCTGGACCGAGTTGTTCTTCGGAACCGCATTCCTCGCGGCCGGGACCCGCGATCCCGGGACCCCCGGGGTCGCGCCGCGGGGCAGCGGCCGTCAGTGAGTCAGCCCGGTCAGCGGAGGGTGTCGGCGGGGACGACCCGGACGCCGAGCGGCATCAGCGAGATCGGGATGATCTTGAAGTTGGCCAGGCCGAGCGGGATGCCGATGATCGTCAGGCACAGCATCGCCCCGGTGACGAGGTGGCCGACGGCCAGCCACCAGCCGAACAGGACGATCCACAGGATGTTGCCGATCATGGCGCCGGCCCCGGCATCGGCGCGCGGCGCGATCTGCTGGCCGAACGGCCACAGCACGTAGCCCGCGATCCGGAAGCAGGCGATGCCGAACGGGATCGTGATGATCAGGACGCAGCAGACGATTCCGGCCAGCACGTACGCGAGGGCCATCCACAGGCCGCAGAGCACAAGCCAGATTACGTTGAGGATCAGGCGCACGCGGTGCTCCTCCGTTTCGCCAAGGTTGAGGTTAGCTGACGACGCAGCCGCTGCTGTGCCCGCTCTGCGGGAAGGCCTTGGCCAGCGCGTCCGCGATGAGCTGGGCGCGAGCCGCGTAGCCGGCCGAGGTGTAGTGGATGCCGTCCGAGATGAACCAGCTGTGGCGGGCAACGGACGCCCAGTCGAAGATCCGCATGTTCGGGTACTTGGGGCAGGCTTTGACCAGCGCCGCGTCCCACCGCTGCATGTTGGCCTCGGCGTAGGGGCCGCTGGACACCAGGGAGATCACGTTCACCCACATGACCGGCTCGCCGCGGGCGGCTGACATCATCCGCGCGATCCGGGTCGCCAGCGGCGTCTCCGAGCCCGCGGCCACGTCGGCGGTGTCATCGGTCCCGAGGGCCAGCACCCAGCAGCCCTTGAAGCCCTCCTTGGTCATGCTGCGCGCGGCGTCGTAGCCGTTGACGGTGCCCGGCAGGACCTCGACGATCGACCGGCCGCCGGCGATATTCGTCCACACGCTCTTGGCGCCGACGTCCTCGTAGCGGGCCTGGATCCGCTGCTTCTTGTTCGGCAGGTACTGGGGTGAGACCAGGCCGTCCGAGGTGGAGTCGCCGAGGTGGGCGACGGCCGGGCAGGAGGTGCGCAGGGGCGCCGCGGCGGCCGAGCCCCCGGCGGCCGGGCCGGCGGCCGCCGGCCCCTTGCCGGCCGTGGCGCTGCCCGCGCCGTGGCCCGGCTGCGCGCCGCCGGCGAATACCGGATGGGCTCCCGACCGGGAGATGAACCGGCTGCTCAGCGGCAGCGTGGCGCCCGAAGCCAGCGGCGCCTGGCCGGCCCCGGCCGGGACCGCGAGGACCCCGGCCAGCCCGACTCCCGCGACGGCCACCACGCCGGCCGTCCCGGTCAGCGCGGCCAGCCCGCGCAGCCCGGCGGGCCGGGTGCGCCAGCCGGTGAGCGCGGTGCGCCAGCCGGCGGCCCGGACGCGGGCCCAGGCCCGGCCGATGGCGCCGTGCCGGACCGGCTCCTCGACGAACCGCCAGGACAGCGCCGCGATGACCACGCTCGCCGCGATCTGGGCCGCGGCCCGGGGCAGGCTCTCGCCCGCGTTGGCCGGGGTGGTCAGCACGATGACCGGATAGTGCCACAGGTAGATGCCGTAGGAGCGGGCGCCGATCCAGCGCAGCGGCGCCCAGCCGAGGGCGGCGCCAACCAGGGTGCCCGGGCAGGCGACCGCGGCGACGACGGCGACGGTCGCGACCGCCAGCACGACCAGGCCGCCCCGGTAGAGGAAGGGCGAGTACTCGCCGGTGCGCCAGACCATCACGCCGATCCCGGCCAGCCCGGCGAAGCCGATGACGTCCAGCAGGATCCGGCCGAGGCGGCCCTGGCTCGGCTGAGCGGGGGCCGAGGCGGGAGCGGAGGCCGGGGCCGGGGCCGCGGCGGCGGCCGCCGGGCGGCGGCGGGCGGCCAGGAACATGGCCAGGGCGGCGCCGATCAGCAGCCCGGCGGCCCTGGTGTCGGTGCCCTCGTAGACCCGCGTCGGGTCGGGCCCGGGCTGGTACAGCGCGGCCATCAGGGCGGCCGACGCGGCGGCCAGCCCGAGGGCCGGCAGCGCCAGCCATCCCACCGCGCTCGTCCGCCGCCCGCGCAGGAAGAACAAGCCGAGCAGCAGCAGCCCGGGCCAGATCAGGTAGAACTGCTCCTCGACGGCCAGCGACCACAGGTGGTCAAGCGGCCCGGGCGGCGCGAACCGGGCGAAGTACGACTGCTGCTGGACGATCGCATACCAGTTGCTGGAGTACGTGGCCGCGGCCGCCACCGCGCCGCGCAGGCTCGGGAGCCGGCTGCGGTCCGCGATCGTCACCCAGGCGGTGACCACGGCCAGCATCACGAACAGGGCGGGCAGCAGGCGGCGCGCCCGGGCGAGCCAGAAGTCCTTCAGGTGCAGCCTTGAGTCCGCGGCAAACTGGCTGAGCAGGATGCTCGTGATGAGGTATCCGCTCAGCGTGAAGAAGACGCCGACGCCCAGTAAGCCGCCGAGGGCCCAGCTGAACTGCTCGTGATAGGCGATGACGGCCAGAACCGCCACGGCGCGCAGCCCGTCGAGACCGGGCATATAGCGCTGCCCGGGGCGCGTCGGCTTCGGCATCTTCCCCCCTCGCCACGGTCCTCGCCAGCTGTCGTTCCGGCGAGTCGCTGCTACCGCGGCCAGTGGACGACTACCCGCAGTTTCGTAATGACTACTTATTGTCGCGGAGAAGTTCTGTAACGACGTTCACCCGGCACGGGCGGTTCGGGACGACGTCGCCGTCATTTCGGCGCGAGGCGTTTGGCAGTCTTCTAGAACTCTAGAAAAATGGCTACGATGGCGGCAGGCCGACCCGGCACCGGGCCGCCGGAAAGGAAGCACCGGCCATGAAGTACCGGCAGGCAGCGGCGAGCGACGTGGCCGCCATCGCCGGCCTGCACGCCGACAGCTGGCAGCGTCACTACCGGGGCGCGTACCTGGACTCCTACCTCGACGGCGACGTCCTGGCCGACCGGATGACCGAGTCGGCCGCCCGGCTGTCCGGGCCGCAGGCCGGGCTGCATACCGTCGTGGCCGACCTCGATGGCGAGGTCACGGGCTTTGCGCACGTCATCTTCGACGCGGACCCGGCCTGGGGGGCCTACCTGGATGCCCGGCACGGGCGGCACGACCTGAAGCGCCGCGGAATCGGCGGCCGCCTGATCGCCGAGGCCGCCCGGGCGGTGGCCCGCCGCAGCCCCGCCACCGGGCTCTACCTGTGGGTCCTGGAGCAGAACGCCGCCGCCCGGGCGTTCTACGCGGCGCATGGCGGCCGCCGCGCCGGGCGCGAGCTGTCCGGCCCGTTTCCTGGCCGCGCACCGGACTACGAGGTCGGGCCGCAGGGGCGGACCCGCCAGATCGAGAACATGCGCGACCGGGCGCTGCGCCGGAGCACCGGGTGGACCCCGGCCCGGGTCGTGCTCGATGTCCCGGAAGATGCCACCGAACTGCACTTCGGCGCGCTGCTGAACGGCGGCCGGGCGCCGGAGCTCAGCCAGCCCCGGTTCGAGGAGGCCAGCGACGCCATCCCGACCACCGGAGTGCTGGCCGACGAGCCGCAGGCCCTGGACTTCGGCGTGCGCCGCGAGCCGGGCCGCGCCGGGCCGGGGGACTCGGCGGCTCCCCCGGCCCGGCGGCCGGCCGGGACCCGGCGGTCAGGTGACGATGCGGCTGGCGCTGTGGCCGGCCGCCGGGAACGCGCGGGCCAGAGCGGCGGGGATGTCGTGGGCGCGGAACGCGCAGCCGGTCGTGTTGTAGTGGATGCCGTCACCCAGGAACCAGGACGGCTGCGCCACGGCGGACCAGTTGAAGATGCGCAGGTTCGGGTACGTCTTCAGCGCCTGGGCCAGGGCCGCGTCCCAGGCCTGCTCGCCGGCGTCGGCCCACGGGCCGGCCGCCAGCTCGGTGCGGGTGTTGACCCACAGCACGGGCTCGCCGTGCGCGGCGGACATCATCTGGTCGATCCGCGCCGTCAGGCCGATGGCCGAGCCGGCCTGGACGTCGGCCACGTCGTTGGTGCCGAGGGCGAAGACCCAGCAGCCCCGGTACCCGTGCGCCCAGTAGGAGCTGGCCACCTTGTACCCGTTGACCTGGCCGGGCATCTCCTCCACGACCGACCGCCCGCCCGAGGCGTCGATGTGCAGGTGGCGGACGCCGACATCGCGGTACTGCGCGCCCAGCCGCTGGGCGGGGTTCGGAACGCTCACCGGCGAGAGGAGGTCGACCGAGGTCGAGTCGCCGATGTGCGCCACCGTCTGGCAGGACGTCCGCAGCGGGCCGCCCCGCTTCGCCACCGCCCGGGCCGGATGGCGCTTGGCCTGCACCGGGGCGGCCTTGGCGGCCGCCGGGGCCCCGCCCTGGGCGGCTGAGGCCAGGCCCTGGGCGGCCGGCCCCTCGCGGACCGGAGCCGGGGCCGGGCCGGCCGCGGCGGGCCCGTGGCTGGCGAAGCCGCCCGCGGCCGCGACCCCGGTGAAGGCCAGGACCACCGCCAGGATCACGCCGGCCCCGGCCGCCCAGCGGCGCGGGCTGGTCAGCCCGTGCCACCAGTCGGTCAGCCACTTCTCGCCGGGCCACGAATCCGGGTGATTCTGGTCATGCTCGTACCGGGACCGCATAAAAGCTCCGCTGGCAGGGGGAAGGGTGTCAGCACCGGGACGACCCGGCAGGCGGCGCGGCTGGCGTCAGGTCGGTCAGCCCGCCGGCCGGGCAAGGGCAGAGCCCGGCGGCTGCCCGGGAGATGAAGGTCCGGGCGGAGCGGCGGCCGGCACACGGTCGCGCGCTGCTCTCGTCCTGTTACAACACCGGATCCGGCGGACGCAATTCCATCCAGCCGGGTGAGCCGGGTGAGCCGGCCGCCGAGAGCGGGCTCAGAGCGGCAGGAGCGCGTCCAGCCCGACGGTGAGCCCGGCCGGGAGGCTGGCGGCGCCGCGGGCGGCCAGCAGCACGCCGGGCATGAACGAGGACCGGTCCAGGGAGTCGTGCCGGATCGTCAGCACCTCGCCGTGGCCGCCGAGCAGCACTTCCTGATGCGCGACCAGCCCGGCCAGGCGGACCGAGTGCACGTGGACGCCGCTGACGACGGCGCCCCGCGCGCCGTCCTGCTCCGAGACGGTCGCGTCCGGGGAAGGGCCGACGCCGGCCTCCGACCGGGCGGCGGAGATCAGCGCCGCGGTCCGGGCCCCGGTGCCCGACGGGGCGTCCGCCTTGCCCGCGTGGTGCAGCTCGATGACCTCGACGGACTCGAAGAAGGGGGCTGCGCGCTGAGCAAACTTCATCATCAGCACGGCGCCCACGGAGAAGTTCGGCACGATCAGCGCGCGGGTCCCGGGCGCGGCACCGAGCCAGTCCCGCACCCGGGCGAGCCGCTCGTCGTCGAAGCCGGAGGTGCCGGCCACGACCGTGAGGCCGCGGCCGATGCACCAGTGCAGGTTGTCCATGACCGCGCCGGGGTGCGTGAAGTCGACCACGACGTCACAGCCGGCCAGGTCCTCCAGCGGGTCGCCCGCGTCGACCTGCGCGGCCAGCTCAAGGTCGGCGGCGGCCTGCACCTCAGCGCAGGCCGCCGTGCCCATCCGCCCCTTGGCGCCCAGCACCCCGACCTTGATCATGACTCCCCCAGGCTCGCCGGCGCGGCCGGCTAGGCGGTGAACGCGTCCGCGTCGTCGAACGGGCCGACCACGGCCAGCGCCTTGGGCTGGCCGAGGACGGACGCGGCGATCGCCTGGACGTCGGCGGCGGTCACCGCCTCGATGGCGGCGAGAATCTCCTCGACGGGCTCGAGCCTCGGGTGCACCAGCTCGGACTTGCCGAGCCTGCTCATCCGCGAGGACGGGTCCTCCAGGCCGAGCACGATGGACCCGCGCAGCTGGCCCTTGCCGCGGTCGAGCTCCTCGTCGGTGAGGCCGTCGGCGATTACCTTCGCCACCTCGTCCCGGCAGATGTCCAGGACCTCGTCGGCCTTGGCCGGCAGGCAACCCGCGTAGATGCCCCACAGGCCGGCCTCGGCGTGCTGCGAGCTGAAGCTGAACACCGAGTAGGCCAGCCCGCGCTTCTCCCGGACCTCCTGGAACAGCCGGGACGACATGCCGCCGCCCAGCGCGGAGTTCAGCACCCCGAGCGCGAACCGGCGCGGGTCGCTGCGGGCCAGCCCGGAGCAGCCGAGCACCAGGTTGGCCTGCTCGACCGGCCGGGAGACCAGGCGGACGCCGGTGCCGGTGGCGTCGCCGGCCGACGACCCGCCCAGCCGCGGCGCGGCCGGCTGGCGATCGCGGCCGGCGTCGAGCACCGGCCCGAAGGCCTGCGCCACGAGCTCGACGACCCGGTCGTGGTCGACGCTGCCGGCGGCTGCGACGACCAGGCTGTCCGGGGTGTACCGGGCGCGGTAGTGCTCCCAGATCCGGTCCCGGCTGATCTCGTTGATCGAGTCCACGG
Organism: Streptosporangiaceae bacterium; assembly: GCA_036501025.1. Classification (GTDB taxonomy): domain Bacteria; phylum Actinomycetota; class Actinomycetes; order Streptosporangiales; family Streptosporangiaceae; genus DASUBV01. The sequence goes on along the minus strand of DASYBB010000218.1, from coordinate 782 downwards.
TGCCGAGGATGGGCCGCCCGAGCGGGGTGTCGCCGAACAGCTGCGCGGCGAACGCCTCGTGGACCAGGTCCGACGGGTCGTCCTCGTTCATGGCGATCTCTTCGAGGATCACCCCGCGCTCGGCGTCGACGTCCCGGGGGGCGATGACCGAGCTGTTGACCATGTCCGAGAGCACGTCGATGGCCAGCGGCAGGTCGCTGTCGAGCACCCGCGCGTAGTAGCACGTGTACTCCTTGGCGGTGAACGCGTTCAGCTCGCCGCCGACCGCGTCCATCTCCGCCGAGATCTCCAGCGCGCTGCGCCGCCCGGTGCCCTTGAACAGCAGGTGCTCCAGGTAGTGCGTCGCGCCCGCGTGCGCCTGGTCCTCGTCGCGTGAGCCGACGCCGACCCAGATGCCGAGCGCTACCGACCGGACGGACGGCAGGAACTCGGTGACAACGCGCAGACCGCCAGGGAGGACGGTCTTACGCATTGTCGAGTCATTAGGCATGCCCATTTACTCGGGGCGCCCGCCACGAGAGCGGTGCCGGGTGCGGCGTGCGCCGTCGTCGCCGCCGCGGTTCGGCCGGTCGCCGCGGTCGCCCCGGTCGGAGCGCTCCGGGCGATCACCGTGCGAGTCGCCGCCGGACAGGTCCTCGCCGGCCGCCTCGCGCTCGAGCACCTCAACGGGAACGAGCGACAGCTTGCCGCGGTCGTCGATCTCGCGGATCTCGACCTGGATCTTGTCGCCCACGTGGATCACGTCTTCGACGTTCTCGATCCGCTTGCCGCCGTGCAGCTTG
>DASYBB010000217.1:0-10809 GCA_036501025.1 Streptosporangiaceae bacterium | reverse complement strand
GCACGTCGAAGGCGAGCGGGTCGGAGCGCCGGGCGACCGTGGTACCGATCGACACGCGCTCGTGGCCGAGCATGGTGACCGCGGCGCGCCAGCCCGCGTCGACCTGGCCGATGACCGAGTCCCCGTCGAGCCGGACGCCTTCGAAGAACACCTCGTTGAAGGGGGCGCGGCCGGTCATGTCGCGCAACGGCCGGACCTCGACGCCCGGCGCGTGCATGTCGACGACGAACATGGTCAGGCCCTGGTGTTTCGGCACATCCGGGTTGGTCCTGGCCAGCACCGCGCCGAAGTCGGAGAGGTGCGCCAGGGTCGTCCACACCTTCTGCCCGTCAAGCACCCAGCCGTCGCCGTCGCGCACCGCGCGGGTCTGCAGGCTGGCCACGTCCGAGCCGGCGCCGGGCTCGGAGAACAGCTGGCACCAGATCTCCTCGCCGCGCAGCATCGGCGGCAGGTAGCGCTGCTTCTGCGCCTCGGTGCCCAGCTCCAGGATGGTCGGCCCCGGCATGCCCAGCCCGATCACGAACGCGCCGGTGGGCAGGCTATAGTTGCGCGCCTCGGAGCTGAACGCGATCTGCTCGGCGTTGGTCAGGCCCTGGCCGCCGTACTCGACCGGCCAGGTGATGCCGGCGAACCCGGCTTCGTACAGCTTGGCCTGGAAGGCCTGCTGATCGGCAATCGTGGCCTGGCCGCGGGCATCTTCCTCCATGCCGTCCGGGCCGCGGCGGGGGGCATTGGCCTCGAGCCAGTCCCGTGCCCGGCCGCGGAAGTCCTCTGCCGACTGGTCGCTCATGCGGGTTCATCTCCTTCGGCAAACCCGGCCCTCGCTGGCCGGCGGCCGCATCAGGGAAAACTGAAACCTATTATGTTTACAGTTGCTGAGCGAAGCACAGGCGGGGAACCGTGTCAACGGTCTCCCTCCGTCTTCGCGCAGGCGGCCGGGCACGGGCGGTGACGCCGCAGCTGGCCGCGGGCATGCCAGAACTAACTCTCAGAAAACCCCGGCCGGTCAGGCCGGGCTGAGCGTCTGGGCGGGCGCGGCCAGTTCCTGCTCGGCCTCCAGGTCGGCGTCGGACAGGTCCAGCAGGTGACAGCCGACCCGGATCTGGAACCGGGCCTCGGCGGCCGAGCAGACCCCGGTCTGCCAGCGCCGGCTGGCCGAGCCGAAGTTGTCGATGATGATCGGCAGCAGCCGCCGCTGCCGCTCGCTGAACGGCCCCGGGCCGGCCGCCGCCACGTGCTGCAGGATCTGCACGTGGACGTGCCCGATGACCTCGATGATCTCGCTGTAGTTCCGGCTGGTCTCGGTGAGCACCTTGGTCAGGGCGGTGGTGAGCCGCTGGTTGCGCTGCTGGGCGCGGAACTCGCGCAGCATGTGGTTGGTCACCCGCTCGCGGGCCGTCTTGCCGCGGGGCACCTCCTGCAGCACTTTCCGGGCGGCCGCCTGGTAGTTGTCGAGGGAGATGGCCAGCAGGACATGGTCCTTGGACGGGAAGTACCGGTACAGCGTGGCCAGCGAGACATCGGCCCGCTGGGCCAGGTCCTTCATCTGCAGTGCCTCTTCGCCGCCGCCCGACAAGATGGCCGCCGCGGTCGTCAGCACGCGGTCGTAGCGCTCGCGCTGAGCCGGCGTCGACGGGGTGGCGGGCGTCATCGGCTGGCCCATCAGGCATCTCCCCCTGTCTGGCCCCGAGCGATGTTCGGTATCAGGAAATTCTGCCACGACTGCCGGGCCAGGCGGGTATTCAAGCGCCGAGACCGGTGCTGGCCGGGCCCGGGCGGGCCGTCTCCGCAGGTCATACATGAGGTCATCGCGGCCGGCGGCCGCTGCCGCCCGCCCGCGCCGGGCGGCTGACGATAGCCGAGCCGCGGCCCGTTCTGGGAGTCGATTCTGGTCGAAACCTCTAGCCCCGTCGAGGGCAGCGCGACCGGTCCGAAACTGGGTACTTCCAGGCCCTGTCGCTGCTCCCAGTTAACCAGACTGAAACCGGCTATTGTCAAGAACCAGAATCAAGTGTCACGATGCGCTAAAGCACGTCGGACTGACGGGAGCGCTGCGCCATGACACTGCGCCGACTGGCCCTCCGGTTCTGGCAACGGGACCTCACCGCCTACCCCAAAGGCCTGCAGCGGTATGGCCTGCTCACCCTCGTGGTCGCCAGCGGGATCTGCCTGACCTCGCTCGGCCTGGTCATCGGGTCGATCTCGCCGTTCCTGATCGCGCAGACCGGGATGTCGACCAGCTTCTACTCGTACCTGCTCGTGGTCGCGGGCCTGTTCGGCGCCGCGACGGCCTACTTCAGCGCCCTCAGCGACCGCATCGGCCGGGCCAACCTGATCGTCTACGGGGCGCTGGCCGCCGGGCTGATCGCCTACTTCGGGGTGCCGACCGCGCACACCCGGTGGCAGTTCGCGGTGTGGTACTGCGTGATGGGATTCGCCGACGGGATCTCGCTGGTCGGCACGGCCACGCTGATGCGCGACTTCACGCCGCAGACCGGCCGGGCCACGGCCATGGGCGTCAACACGCTCGGGACGGGCGCGGGCGCCCTGCTGATCAGCTTCTTCGCGGCCCGGCTGCTGGCCCACACCACCGACTGGCGCGTCATGCTGCACCTGTGCGGCGGCGCCTGCCTGGTCGCCTTCGTCGTCTGCCTGTTCCTGCTCCGCGAGCTGCCGCCCCACCTGCGGGCGCAGGTCGTGGCCACCAGCCGGGACGAGGCGGTGATCGAGCGCACGACCAGCGCGAGCCAGGACGGGGCCGTCATCGCCCAGGCCTCGCGCCTGGACAAGTGGCGGCAGGTGATCACGCCGCGGATCATCTCCGCCAATGTCGCGATCATGCTCTACCTGGTCATCTTCGTGACCGCCTCGGGCTTCCTCACGCTGTACAACGTCGAGGTCCAGCACCTGTCGGTGGCCAAGGCCAACGACCTGGGCACCCTGTACTGGGCGGCGAACTGCGTGGCGCTCGTGGGCTTCGGGATCATCTCCGACCGCCTGCAGGTGCGCAAGCCGGTCATGTTCGCCGGCGCGATCATCGTCATCATCTCGGTGATCTTCATCATGACCGCGCACGACCCGGGCTACTGGCGCCTGGCCATCCCGCTGATCTTCTGGTCGGTCGGGATGGGCGGCGGCTTCTCGCCGTGGTACGCCGCCTACAGCGAGGATTCCGAGGGGATCAACCCGGCGCTGGTCGGCACGGCGTTCGCGGTGTTCGGGGTGTTCAACCGCCTGTCCAGCGTCATCGCCGGCCTGGTCATCCCGCACGTCATCGGCTCGCCGCTGGCCACGGCCGCGGGCTGGCGGGTGTGGTTCATCTGCTGCATCGTGATGATGGCCGCCTTCATCCCGCTGTGCGCTTACGGCCTGGGCGGCTACTACAGCCCGCGCAAGGCCCGGGCCGCCCTGCTGGAGCGCTCGGTCGCGGCCAGGCTGACCGACGCCGGCCGGCCCGGCGCCCTGGCCGCGGAGGACGAGCAGCCCCGCCTGGCCACGTAACGCCGGCGCGGGCTAACGCGGGCGCCGCGGCCGGGACGGGTGGAGGTCCGGGCCGCGGCGCCGCCACGTCAAGCGGGCAGTCGCCCCTCGTCGCGGGCAGCTCCCCCCGGCAAGCCCTCTCCCCAGCGGCGGGCGTTGACGACCGGCTGCGCGCAGCACGCGACCCGCGAACTCCACGAGCGGGGCTGGGACGAGGGTCTGCCCGTGGGGGCTTCATGATCCCGAAGGATTTGGCGCACCAGGGTGTGCCAAAGCCTGCGCGATCGTGGTGTCTCCCCTCCGGGCAGGCCGCCGGCCGCCTTACGGCCGGCCGATAAGGCGGTCCAGTCCGCCGGTCACCCCAACGCCGGAGCCCGGGGCGCCTGAGCCGGAAGCTCGGTCCCTCAGCTCGTCCGCTGATACGAGAGCCGGCCCGGACGGCAGTGTCCGGGCCGGCTCTGGCTTTCGACGCCCCCGCACTTCCAGCCGCGGGCAGGCAGGGCCGCGGTCGCGGCGGGCGGGCTGTCAGCGGTAGGCGGTCGGGAGGGACTGGGGCATGGGCTCGCCGGCCTGCACGACGCCCGAGCTGATCAGCTCCTCGATCTCGGCCGGTGACAGGCCGGCGCCGGCCAGCGCCGGCCGGGCGTGCTCGCCGACGCCGGGTGAGAGCAGGACCCCCGACCGGGGGGTGCGGCTGAACGCGGCGTAGCGACCCGGCGTCACGAAGGTGCTGCCGTCGGCCGCCTCGCGGATGTGCGAGAACTCCGACATCAGCAGCTGGGGATCGCGGACCACGCTGCTGATCCGCCGGGCCGGGACGGCCGGCACCCGCGCCGCGGTCAGCCGCTGCGCCGCCTCCTGGGACGAGAGCCCGGCCAGCGCCGCGGCCAGCGCGGCGGCAGGGTCGGCGGCGAAGGCGGCCGCGTCGACGTCCAGGCCCGCGGCGGCCAGCGCCTCGGCGGTCACCGGACCCGGCCCGCCGGGCTGGACAGCCGCCGATCCGCCGGCCGCACCGGCCGCCGGGCCGGACGCTGAGCCAGCCACTGGGACCGACGCCGCACCGGCCGGCCGGCCGGACGCTGAGCCAGCCGCTGGGACGGGCGCCGCACCGGCCGGCGATCCGGACCCGGCCGCCTGGATGCGGATCCAGCCGTCGCTGGTCGGGTAGTAGCGGTCGAAGGGGTCGGCGCCCAGGTAGTCACGGCCGCCGGTCGGGGACGGGGCCCGGCCCGCGAACCGGACGATCTCGCCGCTCTGCAGGTAGGTGGCGGTGCCGGCGAGCGAGCACCAGGCCCGCTGGCCCTGGCCGGTGCGCTGCCGGTGCAGCAGGGCCAGGCACGTGCTGAGGGCCAGCATCGCGCCGGTCGTGACGTCGATGATGGCGATGGTGTTCGCGACCGGCTCGGAGTCGCCGCCCTGCGCGCTCATCATGCCGCTCATGGCCTGCAGGACCATGTCGACGCCGCCCCGGCCCGACAGCGGGCCGCCCTCGCCGTAGGCCGACAGCGAGACGGTGATGATGCCGGGGTGCACCTGCGCCAGCGCGTCGTAGTCGATGCCCAGCTTGGTCGTGACGCCAGGGCGCATGGACTCGACGACGGCGTCGCTGGCCGCGGCCAGCCGCCGGAAGGCATCCGCCCCGTCGGGCACGGCCAGGTTGATGGCCAGGCTGCGCATCCCCCGGTTGAAGACAAAGCCGCTGACCCGGAACGGGTCGCCGCCGAGCGGCTCGACCTTGATGACGTCGGCGCCGAGCTCGGACAGCAGGCTGCCCGCGTACGGGCCAGCCACGAAGGTGCCCATGTCCAGGATGCGGTAGCCGACCAGCGGCCCGTTGCTCAGCGGCGGCCCGCCCGGCGCGCCGGAAGTACCGGCCGCGCCGGAAGTACCGGCCGCGCCGGAAGTACCGGCCGCGCTGGAAGTACCAGCCGCGCCGGAAGCACCAGCGGCGCCGGAAGCACCAGCCGCGCCGGAGGTACCGGGCGCGCCAGAAGTACCGGGCGCGCCGGCATCGCGGGCACCCGGATCACCCGAGGCGCGGCCCGTCCGGGCGGCGATCTCGGCATCATGCTGGCCCAGGGCCGGGGCCGGGCCGCGGACGCGGCCCGGCGATCCGGTCAGGTTGACCGGCACGCCGGGCATGACCACCCGGCCGCGCTCAGGGTCGTCGACCTCGGCCCGCATGCCGATGCCGCGGACCTGGTCGTGATCTAGCCAGTCCTGGCGGTCGGCCAGCGCGCCGCACGGGATGCCGAGGCGGGTCATGATGTCCAGCCACTCGTCGCGGTCCTTGGACAGGAACGCGCGGGCCGTCTGCCCGTGCGCCCACAGGATGTTGTCGGGCAGGATCAGGCTCTCGACCCGGCCGCCCATCCGCTCCTCGTCGAGCATCCAGGTCAGGCCGAGGACCTCGAGCAGCTGCCGCTCGAACTTGGCGCCCAGCGCCCCCGAGGCCAGCCACTTCCCGTCGCCCGCCACGAACCGGGTGTAGGTGGGATGCCGGCCGCCGGGCCCGATGCTGGTCGGCGGGTCGGGCCGCTGCGGGTCGATGCTGTAGGCACCGACGTTGGCCTCCATCGCCCCGTGGGCGCCGGTGACCCGGACCAGCTGGCCGAAGCCGGACCGCTCGCGCTCCAGCAGCGCCGCCACCGTGCACACGGTGGCCCAGGTCCCGTGGACCTGGAGCAGGAAGCGGGCCACCGACTCGACCGGGCCGCCGTCGAAGGACGACTGCCGCCAGGCCACGCCGAGGACGGCCGACAGCAGGCCGTGCGACTCGCGGCCGCCGTACCAGGGGGCGCCGCCGGGATAGGCCGGCGTCTCCACGATGACCAGCCGCGGGCAGTCCGCCAGCAGCGCCGCCTGGGTCAGGCCGTAGGCGCCCAGCAGGTCGGCCTCCGACACCAGGCAGACGTCGGCGCCCGCGATCAGCTCCGCCACCCACTGCCGCCGGCCCTCGTCGGCCGGGTCGGCGACCACGCTCTTCTTGCCGCGGTTCCAGACCGCGAAGCCGGGATCGGACCGGGCCGGGTCGCCCTCCGGCGGCTCCACCTTGATCACCTCGGCGCCGAAGTCGGCGAGGAACATCCCGACGATCGGCCCGGCTATGCCGGTCGTGAGCTCGACGACTCGAAAACCTGCCAGTGCCTCCACGCGCGCCTCACCGCGGGCCTTCGTTGCGTCACCTGGAAACCCGGCTCCGGGCGGCCGCCCGGAGGCCCCGCCCGGAGGAACCGCCCGGAGCCGGGTAGTACCTAGTTGGTCTTGAGCTGGCTGGCGAACAGGCTGAACGGCAGGCCGTCCGCGGCGGGCCGGAAGCTGCGCTCCAGCTGGGCCGCGAGCTTGCCGTACTCCCACGGCGCGGTCGAGCTGACCTGGCGGATGATCTGCGGGTTCTCGTACAGGCCGACCTCGTAGCCGGACGAGGAGACGACCCGGCCGGTGAGCCAGTCCGACTGCTCGCTGGCCATGAACAGCGCCACCGGGGCGATGTTGTCGGGCGAGCGCTCGCGGTCCTCCTCCGACGGCCGGTCCTCGCGGACCACCTGCTTGTCCTGCGGCACGGTCGCGGTCAGCCGGGTGGCGGCGCCGGGCGCGATCGCGTTCGCGGTCACCCCGTACCGGGCCAGGCCCTGGGCCAGCGAGTAGGTGAGCCCGATGATGCCCATCTTGGCTGCCGCGTAGTTCGGCTGGCCGGGCGAGCCGTCCAGCCCGGACACCGAGGTGAAGTTGATGACCCGGTAGTGCCCGTCGGGGTTGCGCTGCGAGCGCCAGTAGGCCGAGGCCGGCCGGACGGTCGAGTAGTGCCCCTTCAGGTGCACCCGGATGACCTCGTCCCAGTCGCTCTCGGTCAGGTTGAAGATCATCCGGTCGCGGAGGATGCCGGCCACGTTGACGACGATGTCGAGCTTGCCGAACTCCTTGACCGCCGTGTCGACCAGCCGCTCCCCGGTCGCGACGTCGCCGATGTCGCCGCCGTCGGCGATGGCCGCGCCGCCCGCGGCGACGATCTCCGCGGCGATCTCCTGCGCCGGTCCCGCGTCGGCGCCGGTGCCGTCGGTGTGGCCGCCGAGGTCGTTGATGACCACCGAGGCGCCCTCGGCGGCGAACAGCCTGCTGATCGAGGCGCCGATGCCCCGGCCGCCGCCGGTGACGATCGCGACCCGTCCGTCAATGACGCCCATGCGCCGTCCTCTCGCTGGTAAGAAGAGCCTTAGCTGGTGTAGGTGAGCCGTCCCCGGTCGATGACCGGCTGGCCGCCGACCGTGGTCCGGAAGTACGCCGTCCCGCCGTCGGCCCAGATCGAGATGATCAGCTCGTCACCCGGCATGACCGGCCGGGTAAAGCGCCCCTCCATGGATAGGAACCGCCCCGGGTCGGACCCGCAGACGGCGTGCAGCAGCGCCCGCCCGGTGTAGCCGTAGGTGCACATGCCGTGCAGGATCGGCCGGTCGAATCCGCCGCGGGCGGCGAACTGCGGGTCGGAGTGCAGCGGGTTGCGGTCCCCGGTCAGCCGGTACAGCAGCGCCTGGTCGCGGGGCACGGCGTAAGTGACCTGGGCGTCGGGCGGGCCGGCCGGCATGGCCCAGTCCGCCGTCGGGCCGCGGTCCCCGCCGAAGCCGCCCTCGCCCCGGATGAAGATCGACCCGCGGGTGGTGACCAGCGGGTCGCCCGTGGCCGCGTCCACCGCCGTCGACTCGGTCACCACCAGGGCGGCGCTGCCCTTGTCGTACATCCCGGCGACCTTCGACACCGACCGCGCGGTGCCGGCCACCGGCAGCGGCCGGTGCAGCGTGAACGCCTGCTCGGCGTGCACGAACGACGCCGGGTCGAAGTCGCCCAGCTTGCCGAAGCCCCCGCCGCCGGAGATGAGGTTGCCGAACGTCGGCAGCACCCGGGTGGTCACGCCGATGGAGTTCTCGGTGGTGAACTCCAGCTCGGCGTACGGGTCGGCCTGGCCCGCCCCCACCCCGAGGGCGTACAGCAGGACATCGGCGGAGTCCCAGGTCCGCTCGGCGGCCGGGCCCTCGACGCCGACGATCTCGTGGTTCAGCGACATGGCGAGCTCCTCACGGGCGGCGGTTGGTCAGCACCAGGCTGCCGGCCGCGCCGAAGAACATGCCGACGCCCTGCACGAAGCTGGTCGTGACGTCGGGCACCTGGACCGCGGCCTGGCCGCGCAGCTGGCGGACGGCCTCCTGGATGGCGAACATGCCGTACATCCCGGTGTGGGTGTACGACAGGCCGCCGCCGTTGGTGTTCATGGGCAGGGAGCCGCCCGGCCGGGTATGCCCGTCGCGGATGAACGCGCCCGACTCCCCGCGGCCCACGAAGCCGAGATCCTCCAGCATGTACAGCGGGAGGTGCGCGAACGCGTCGTAGCCCATCAGGTGGTCGATGTCGGCGTGGCTGACCCCCGACGTCGCGAACGCCTCGGCGCTGGCCCGGCGGAACGCGCCGAACGAGCCGACCTCGTCCATCTGCGACATCATCGGCGCCTCGCATGCCTCGCCCGAGCCCAGCAGGTATACCGCGTGCTCGCCGCCGGGCAGGTCGGCGGCCCGCTCCGCGCTGGTCAGCACCAGCGCGCCGCCGCCGTCGGTGACCACGCAGCACATCTCCCGGGTGAACGGGTAGGCGATCGGGCGGTCGGCCAGCACCGACTCGATGGTGGCCGGCTTGCGCCGGAACGCCCGCGGGTTGCTGGCCGCCCACTCCCGCTGGGCGACGACCACCTCGGCCAGGTCATCGCGGCTCATCCCGCGGTCGTGCAGGAAGCGCAGGGCCGGCACGGTGAAGGTGGAGTACGGCGTCGCCGCGCCGAACGGGGCCTCGAACTGGCCCTGCGCCGAGGCCGGGTTGCGCGCGTAGGCGCCGACGCCGACCCGGGACCGGCCTGACTCGCCGTGGGTGACCAGCACCACGTCCGCCGCGCCCGCGGCGATGGCGGCGGCCGCGTGCCGGACGTGCAGCATGAAGCTGCAGCCGCCGACCATGGTGCCGTCCAGCCAGCGCGGCTGGATGCCCAGGTGGTGGGACACCTCCAGCGGCAGTGGCCCGGCCGTGGCCACGCCGTCGACGTCGGCCGCGGTGAGCCCGGCGTCGGCCAGCGCGTTCAGCGCGGCCTCGGCGTGCAGCTGGATCATGGCCCGGTCGGGCAGGACGCCGACCTCGTCGGTCTCGCTCGCGCCGATGATGGCGATCTGGCCGCCGTGCATGCTGGTCATGCGCTCACCTGGCTCTCCAGCCGGAAGACCGGCAGCGCCTGCTCGCCGCGCGGCTCGAAGTCGACCCGGACCCGCGCGTCGAGCGGCAGGTTCTCCGGCTCGGGCGCGACGCCGACGATGTTCGTCATCATGCGCGGCCCCTCGTCCAGCTCGACCAGGGCGATGACCTGCGGCTGGTCCGGGGCGGCGGGCGGCACCGGCCGGTAGTTGATGACGTAGGAGACCAGCGTGCCCAGCCCGGACACGACCCGCCATTCGACGTTCCGCGACTGGCAGTAGCGGCAGAACGGACGCGGGTAGAAGTAGTTCTTGCCGCAGTTATTGCAGTGCTGAATGCGCAGCTCGCCCTGCCGGGTCCCGGCCCAGAATTCCTCGGTCTCCGGCGTGGGCGACGGCTCCGTGCCACCGGCCATTCGGCCTCCTCGTTCCGCTAGGGGGCCGCCGGCCGCTAGCGCTCGACAGGCCAACTTCCGAAATTTCCAGAACGAGTTCTGTCTACCAGGGCACCGGGTCGCGGGTCAATATGTCAGCCCCGTTACCAACGGATTCCTACCCCGTGACGAAACTGGGCCTGGCCTGGACATGACCTGCACCCAGAGGCGGGACGGCGCCCCGACCGGCCGCAACGGCCGCGCCGCCCGGCCGCGGCCGCGTCCAGATGAAAGTTAGTTCTGTATATGGCCCTGATCTAGTCGCCGAGCTCGGCCCGGCGCCGGGCCACGTACTCGGCCAGCTCGGCCCGGACCGCCTCGTCCATCGGCGGCGGCTCGTAGGCCTCCAGCGTCTTGGCGCAGATCTCGCCGGCCCGCTCGGTGGTGTCCTTGCCGCCCAGCCGCAGCCACCGCTCGTAGTTCGCGGTGGACGACAGCAGCGGCCGGTAGAAGCACTCCCGGAACCGCTCCATGGTGTGGGCCGCGCCCAGGAAGTGGCCGCCGTGCCCGACCTCCTCGTGCGCGCCGAAGGCCAGCGACGCCTCGTCGATCTCCAGCGGGGTGAACTCGACCCGCAGCATCCGCAGCAGCTCGATGTCGACGATGAACTTCTCGTAGCAGGAGACCAGGCCGCCCTCCAGCCAGCCCGCGGCGTGCATGACGAAGTTCGC
>DASYBB010000216.1:0-2341 GCA_036501025.1 Streptosporangiaceae bacterium | reverse complement strand
GCGACGACCGAGCGGATCTTGCCCATGGAACTCGCCGACCTCATGGAGAAGCTGCTGCGCGGCGACATCCCCGCGCGCCCGTTCCGGCTGCCAAGGCGGTCTGACCAGGATTGAGCCACGGAGGTCTCAGGTCAAGATCGTAGTAATAGGACGTAGCCCGGGAGGTGCCTGTTTTAGCGGGAAGCGCTTGAGATAGGGACGTCCTCCTGGTGCGGTAGTGCGGGCTTGGTGTCCCAAACGCATCCAGAGAGGACGTCCTGGTGAGCAAGGGTAGCAACGGCGTGTCGCGGTCTGAGCGGCGGCGGAACGCGCGCAGGGAGCGGCTGCGGGGGCTGGTGCCGCGTGACGGCGCGGTGATCGGGATCGACCTGGGCGAGGAGAAGCAGGCCCTGGTGCTGGTTGATCATGACGTGCGGGTTTTGTGGCGCAAGACGGTGAGGGTGCCTGCGCACCGGCTCGGCGAGGCGGTCGGCCTGGCCGTGAACGCGGCGCGGGAGGCGGGTTTCGCGTCGGTGACGGTGGCGTGCGAGCCGACGGGTCCGCGGTGGATGCAGGTGCAGCGGCTGTGCGCCGGGCGGGGCCTGGCGCTGGTGTGCGTGCAGCCGCTGGTGTCGCATATCGCACGCGAGCAGCAGGATTTCACGACGCACAAGCGGGACGAGTCCGACGCGGTGCTGATCGCGCGGCTGGCGTGCGAGCTGCACTGCTATGTGCCGGAGGAACTGGATGAGACGTGGGCGCACCTGCGGCAGCTGGGACGGCGCCGCGAGCGGCTGGTGCGGGCCGCGACGGCGGCGGTGCTGCGGATCCGGGACTTCCTGTCGGTTGCCTGGCCGGCGGCGGAGACGGCCGCTGCGGTCCCGTTCAAGTCGGTGACCTGGCTGGGGTGCGTGGAGGCGGTCGCGTCAGGTGCCGGCCCGGCGCGGCTCGCGGCCGGCGGGGAGGCGGGGTTCCTCGCCCTGGCCGGGGAGGCGGCCCGGGCCTGGGGCGCGACGCGCGCCGACCGGAGGATCGCCCGGAACGTGCTGGGGGTGCTGGACGACCCGGACGCGGTGGCCTGGTCACGGCGCGGCCTGTTCCGCCGGCTCGCCGGCGAGCTCGCCGACCTGCGCCGGCTCCGCGCCCAGATCGCGGCGGCCGAGGAGGAGATGGCCGCCGTCCTGGGCAGCGAGCTCGGCCTGGCGCGGCTCGGGGACATCCCGGGCCTCACACTCGCCGGGGCCGCCGCGATCTTGGCCGAGGCCGGCGACCCGCACCGCTACGAGACATCGAAATCGCTGGTCAAGCACGCCGGCCTGTCCCCGGCCGACACGTCCTCCGGCGCGTTCGAGGGCGAGTCGCGCATCTCGCGGCGGGGCCGGCCGGGCCTGCGGACCGCGGCCTGGCGCGCGGTCGCCCCGCTACTGCTGCACAACCCCGTAATGACCGCCAAGTACCAGGCCCTGGTCTCCGCCGCCGAGGACGCCGCCCGCGCCGCCGCCGAGGGCGCCCGGCCGGGATCCGCCCGCGCCGCCCAGGCCGGCCGCGCCGCCCGGGCCGCCCGGGCGAAGGCCCGGGTCGCGTGCGCGGCCGCGCTGCTGCGCTGGATCTACTACATGACCGTCCACGATGCCGCCTGGGACCCCGCTGCCGCCTCCGGCGGCCGCCTCGACCCGGACGCACTGCCCGAGGCTGCCTAGACAGGGGCAATCAAGGGCACGCCGCCCGCCCGGCAGCCCTCCCAGACCATCCTCCCCGAGGCAGGGAGGGCGAGCCCGCATGATCGTCGGCGGCAGCGATGACCCCGCGACCCACCCTGGGCAGCCCTCCCCGGTCCCCGGTTCCTCCCCGCGAGCCCGGTTGAACGCTGTCGGGGCAGGCCCCCGCGGCCGAGCCCGCTTGAGCTACGTAGGGACGGGAAGAAACCGGGCCCGGCAGGGCGCCGGCACCCGCGCACCGCAGAACGCGACGCGGGCCCTCAGCATGCCCCCGCCCCCGGCCGTCAGCCGCCACCCCAACCCGAGAAAACGCAAAACACCAGGCCACGCCACCTGCAACACCGACAGCACGCAACTCACCAGCACCACTTGACAACGACCTCTTACGCTGGTGGGTCATTCTCGGCGCCCACGTCGCCGGGGAGCTGCTCAGGGCCGGTTGACACCCGCACGCGCCGCATGGTTCCCTCAACGCGAGATAACATAACCGATTCCAGTTTTTGGGCACTCTCGGATACGAGAAGGAACCGCGGTCTAGCAGGGGACGGATCTGCATGAGCGAGCAGTCTGTAAGCGATTTCCGAAACCGGGCGCGCGCCTGGCTCAAGCAGAACGCGCCGCACCGGGGCGGCGGCGAGGAGTCC
>DASYBB010000215.1:0-2699 GCA_036501025.1 Streptosporangiaceae bacterium | reverse complement strand
CGCGCTGCCAGCGCCCGCCGCAGCCCGATCAGGGCAGGTGCCATCCCGGCGAAGGCGATGACCGCCCTCGCGAAGGAATACGGGGTGTCAGGGGACCCGGCGCTGCGCCAGGAACTGGCCCGCTACGTCAGCCAGATCATGATCAACGGCTGGACCATGCGCCGCATCGCGGCGGCCGGCGGCCGGGTGACAGGAGCCGACGGCTCCCTCGCCAAGCTCCTGACCTCACGGATCTGCCAGCAGTCGCGTGACCTGTCCTACCGCGTCGTCGGCGCGGTCGGGCTGCTCGCCGGGCCGGACGCGCCCATGGGCGGTGACCTGCAGACGGTCGGCCTGGCCAGCCCCGGCACCCGGATCGGCGGCGGGACCGACGAGGTCCAGCTCACCGTGCTGGCCGAGCGCGCGCTCGGGCTGCCCAGGGAGCCGTCCGCCGACAAGAACGTTCCTTACCGCGACCTGCGGGTCGGAACCCAGCGCAGCTAGCCGCCGTCTGCGGGCCTCGCGAGGAGGTGCCGCAGGTCCGCCTTCCGCACCTTGCCCGCGGCTGTGCGCGGCAGTGCGTCGACGATCAGGAGGCGGGCCGGCAGCTTGTGCCGGGCCAGGCCGGCCGCAGTGCCCCGCTCCCGCAGGGACTCCAGCGTGGGTACCTCCTCGCCGGGGACCACGACGGCGCACACGATCTCGCCCCAGGTCTGGTCGGGGGCCGCGCAGATCGCGATCTCCCGTGTCCCGGCGGCGCCCGCCAGCGCCTCCTCCACCTCGCGCGCCGAGATGTTCTCGCCACCGCGGATGATGATGTCCTTCACCCGGTCAGTAACGACGAGATAGCCATTGGGGTCGAACCGGGCCAGGTCGCCGGTACGGAACCAGGTGCCGTCCAGGTAGGCGTCCGCGTTGAGGGCCGGGTCACGGTAACCGACGAACTGCCGCGGGCCACGGGAAACGATCTCGCCCTCCGAGCCCGGCACCACGTCGGCGCCCGACTCGTCCACGAGCCGGACCTCATTCCCTGGCGCGACCCGGCCATCGGTCAGGCGGCGCTTGTCGGGCGGGTCGTCCGGCCCGCCGCTGCTGATGGCCGGGTGCTCCGTCGACCCGTACGTGCGCCAGGCGGTGATGCCCGCGGCTTCGGCCCGCGCGACCAGGCCCGGCGGCACCGCGGCCGCGCCGACGAGGAACCGCTGGAGAGTGGAGATGTCGCGGCCCGAGCGCTCGGCCTCGTCGAGCAGCGTCGTCAGGAAGAACGGCGTGCCCGCACTGGCCGTGATCTGGTACGCCTCGATCAGGTCGGCGGCGGCTGCCGGGCTCCAGGAATCCATCATCACGGTGAGGCCGCCCGCGACGAGCGGCCGGAGCACGGCAAGCAGCGAGGCAATGTGGCCGGCGGGGAACGTCATGAGGGAGCGGGTCACGTCGCCGGCGGGCGCGGCGGCGGTCAGGCCGAACAACAGCGACTCATGGCTGTGCTGCACTCCCTTCGGCGCGGCCGTAGATCCCGACGTGTACAGCAGGACCGCCACCGAGGCCGGCGCCGGCCGGGCTGGCTCTGGCCGCGGCCCCGTCGGCAGCGCGTCGAGCGCCAGCGCGCCGTGCGGCGCGTCCCCGCCCAGGATGATGAGCCGGTCCAGGCCCAGGGCCTGCCGCTGCCCCGCGATCGTTGAGGCGATCTCGGTCCCGCGCCGCCGGCGGGCTGCGACGACCGTCCGGGCGCCGGCCTCGGCCAGGACATGGGCCAGTTCGCCGGGGGTCGCCGCCCCGGTCAGGAGGACAGGGACGGCGCCCAGAGCCCACAGTGCCATGGCCGCCTCGGTGCTTGCCGGGCCGACCGCCGCCTGCAGCACGACGACCTCGCCGGGCCGAACCCCGGTGCGGTACAGGCGGCCCGCGACGTCAAGCGCCCGCTCGTGCAAGGTGGCCAGCCGAACGGCCGTCGCCCCGCCGCCGTGCCGGACGAAGATCAGCTCGTCATCCGGGTGCTGCTCTGCTCCCGCGGCGATGGCCTCGCCGACGGTCAGGTCCCGGTACCAGCCCGCAGCCCGCCAGCGGGCCCGCAGGGCCTCCCGTGCCTGGCCGGGCTCAAGCGTCGTCAGCGGCATCGGGTCCCTCCTCCTGTGTATCGTCGGGCTACCGGGCCCAGCGGGACGCGTCGCTGAGTCGCTTGATCAGGGCGGAGTCAAGCGCCAGGTCAAAGCCGGCCATGTTCTGCTCGTACTGCTCAAACGTGCGCGGGCCGATGATGACCGTCGTCACGCCCCGACGGGACAGGACCCAGGCCAGCGCGACGGCGGCCGGCGTCGCGCCGATCTCGGCGGCGACCTTGCCGACCTCGACCGCGAGCTCGACGCTCTGGTCGTCAAGCATCCGGGTCCAGAGGCCGCCGCGGGCGGCCCGGCTGCCCTCCGGCGCCGGCTGTCCTGGCTTGTACTTGCCGGTAAGCACGCCGCCGCCCAGCGGGCTGTAGATCATGGTGCCGAGGCCCTGGCGCTGGCAGGCGGGCAGGATGTCGTCCTCGATCCGCCGGGCATTCAGCGAGTAACGCGGCTGGAGGCTGATGAACGGCGTCGCGCCAAGGTCCCTGGCCGCCCACTGCGCCTCGACGATCTGCGATCCGCTCCAGTTGGAGCAGCCGAGGTAGCGGACCTTCCCGGACTGGACGAACCCGTGCAGCGTGGCCATCGTCTCGCTGACCGGGGTGCCGG
>DASYBB010000214.1:0-7902 GCA_036501025.1 Streptosporangiaceae bacterium | reverse complement strand
ACCATGAGGTCGGCCACGTAGGCCTCCCGGCTCACCGACGCCTGGTACAGGTGCGCCCGGCCGCTGCGCTCGCGGCGGACCAGGCCCTTGCGGCGCAGCCGGTCCAGCACCGTGAGCACGGTCGTGATGGCCAGCTCGCGCGGTGCGCCCGTGCCGGCCCCGTCGCGCTCGCCCAGCGCGGCCAGCACGTCCTTGGCCGCGACCGGCGCCGGCCGGTCCCACAGCACCTGGAGCACGGCCCGCTCCAGATGTCCCGTCCCTGCCACAGGCGCCATTCTACGCGGCGTAGAACTAGCCCCCGGCGCCGGCCGGCCGGCCCTCGCTGACATTTTTCCCGCTATGGTGCACTCGACGGTCTATCTAGGTAGAGTTTGGTGTTATGCCTCGTCGTTCAGGGTTCTCGGCCCAGACACTGTCGGTACTGGCCGCGCTGGAGGCCGACCCCGCCTCGTGGCGGCATGGCTACCAGCTGGCCAAGCAGACCGCGCTGCGGTCGGGCACGCTGTACCCGATCTTGATCCGGCTGGCCGAGCGGGGACTGGTCGAGGCGTGCTGGGAAGACGGGCAGCCGGCCGGGCGCCCGCGGCGGCACCTGTACCGGCTCAGCTCCGAGGGGCTGGCCGTGGCGAGGGCGGCCGTGGCTGAGCAGGCCCCGCTGAAGCAGCCGCGCGCGGCCCCGGCGGGACATGCGGCCCGGCACCGGATAGCGGGAGAGGGCCGGATAGCGGGAGAGGGAGCGTGATGGACCGCTTCACGAGCGTGCTGGCCGGGCTGCTCGGGCGCGTCGCCGGGCTGCTTCCAGCGCGGCGGCGCGACTGGGCCGAGGCCGTGCTGGCCGAGGCCGGCGAGATCCCGGCCTGGACGGGCCGGCTGGCCTGGCTCGGCGGCGGGCTGTGGCTGGTGGCCCGGGAGGTCCTGATGCGGGTGATCGGGGTGCTGGCGCTCGCCGCCGGCGCAGCGGGGCTGGTGGCGGTCGGCTGGCCGGGAAGCTCATCGGACTCCGCCGTGCCCCTCAACCGCGTGTACATCGTGGTCACCGTGGCGGCGCTGGCGGTGCTGCCGGTGGTGGTCGGCCGCTGCGCCGGGCCGGCTCGCGCCGGCTGGGCGCCGCGCGCGGCGCGGGCGGGCGGGTACGCCCTGGTGCTCGCGCTGATCGCGGCCAAGGCGGTGAAGGACCGCGCCGGCAGCCGGCTCGGCGCCTACTTCGCGGTCGTCCCCGGCATCTGGGCCATCGAGATCCTGCTGCTGCTGGTCATCGCCGCCTACGTGGCCGGGCTGCTCATCCTGACGTCCCGGCGCGTGCGGCTCACCCGCTGGATCCTGCCGGCGGGAACCGGGCTCGGCGCGGCCACGGCCGGCGTGCTGTACGCGCTCGCACCCGCAGGCGTGAACATCGACCTGAAGTGGTGGGGGCTGGCCGGCCTGGCGCTGCCCCTGGCGACCGGGTTCCTGGCCGCGCGAATGTCCGCCCGCGACCCGCGGCGCGCGGCCCTGGGCCCGGTGGGGCAGGGCTGCCTGGCCGCGGCCTGCGCGATGGCGGCGGCGGCCCTGCTGCTGGCGGTGCTCACCTCGGTCACGGTCGCGCTGTTCCCGCAGCGCGTGCCGCTCCAGATGCCCGGGCCGGCGCCGGGCGGCGGGTGCGAGACCTGCGACCCGAACCAGGTGGTGATCCCGCCGGGCCTCCGGCGCGAGTACTGCGCCGATCTCAGCGTCGGGCAGGCGGACATGGCGCCCCTGGCCGCGCTCATGATCGCGCCGTTGTTCGGCGCCTGGATCGGCGTCCTCGGCGCGGCACTCGCCCGCACCTCGCCCGGCACCCGCCAGCCTGGTGCCCGCGGCCCGCACGCTGTTTCGCCGCCACCGCGGCCGGGCCGCCTCATGGCCTCCGCCGCCGAGCGCGAGGAGCTAGTCGACGTGCTCAAGGCCGCATTCGCCCTGGGCAGGCTGACCAGGCAGGGACTGGAGGCGCGGGTGGGCCAGACGCTCGTCGCGCGGACCGGCGCCGACCTGGCCGCGCTCACCGCTGACCTCCCCGCCGGGCCGCCCGCGACCGAGCCCGTGCCCCAGCCCGGCCCGGCGCCGCCCCGGCAGCCGGCGGGCCGGGCAGTCACGTGGAGCGCATGCGGGCTCCTCACCCTCGCTCTGCTCGCGGCCGCTGTGGCGGTCCCCAGCCCTAGCAACGCCGACCACAGCCCCGTGGCGCTTGTGCTCTTCTTCGTCGCCGTGGTCTATTTCATGGCCTGGCTGGTAGCCGGGGCACAGCTGCTGGACACGTGGCGTCGGCAGCGCTCCCGTCCCGCAGGCGGCCGGGACCCCGTCGAGCCGGGCTCGCCAGCCGCGGGCCGTCAGTGAGGACGACGACGTGGCCGCGCAGTCGCGGCCGGACCGGCCGCAGCAACCGCGCGGTCATGCCGCGGGCCCCGCGCGGCCGCGGCCCGCGCCGGGCCTGGTGAGCTGGCCGTCTTCAATGCGCCAGGTACCGCCGTCGGGGGTGGCTCCGGTCATGCCGTCGAGCAGGCCGGGGCCGGCCAGGGGGATGAGGTCAGCGGTGGCCGCGCCGGCGAAGCCGAAGGTGCGGGCCGCGGCCCAGCCGGGCTGGCCGGCCAGGCGGCGAGCCAGCTGAGCGCAGCCGGCCGGGTTGTCGGCGATGACCCAGGCGTCGGGCTGGGCGCGGGCCAGCCGCCGGGCGGGGCGCAGCCACGACGCCGCGTCCGCGGGATAGCCGACGACATCCAGCACCGTTCCTCCGGTCCGGCCGGCCCCCGGCACGGTGGCCCCGTTTCGCGCGGCGTCGGGCACCGTCTGGGTGGCCCCGGTCCACGCGTCGGCCAGTGCCCGCGCGGCGGCCGCGGATGCGGGATGGCGGCCGTGGCCGATCGCGATGCTGGTCGCCCGGGCCGCCCGGAGCAGGAGCAGCAGCGCGGCCAGCTCGGCGGCGGTGTGGCCGGCCGGGGGCTGGCTGGCCCGCGGGCAGCGGGCCAGCCAGCTAGCCGGGATGCGCGGCGAGGCGCCGGTCGCGGGCACGTTCTCGCCGGTCAGAGCGGCCAGGCCCGCCGGGCCGACGAGGCCGTCGCCGCCGTCGGGGCCGCCGGGGCCGTGGTGATCAGGCCCAGCTGCTGCAGGACGGTCACGCCGTCGTCCAGGCCGACCTCCTCGGTGATCAGCCCGTTCTCGACCTTGAGGACCGTGGTGCCGGTGAACCGCATGGCCTTGCCGGTGCCGGCCGGCAGCGCGCCGACCGGCATGTCGTCGAAGGCGTCACCGGTCTGGGTGCCGCCGCCGATCCACTGGCCGACGACGTAGTCGCCCTCCGCGATCAGCTCGGCGGTGCCGCCGAAGGCCAGGTCCGGGAACGCCGCGCGGAACTTGGCGGCGAAGGCGCGGACCTCGTCCCGGCCCCGGCACGGCGCATGCAGCGAGTACTCGAAGCGGATGTCCGGCGCGGCGAGCTCGTCGATGACGCCGGGATTGAAGTCCGGGCCCCAGAACTCGGTGAACCAGCGTCCGACGATGGCCTTATTCTCCTCGACTGACATAGCGTCGTTCCTTCCTGTCGAAGTCGGCGACGGCCCCGGACGGGGCGCACGGCAGGAAGACGCGGGCCGGCCGTGGTCCGTGAGGTCTCCGGCGGCGGAAATCCCGGCCGGCCACGCCAGCCGGCCAGGACGGGCGGAAACGCCCGATAGTTCATCATCGCCTGTATTCACCGCCTGATGTACTCTGGGCGCCGTGACGATGATGGCCTCCGGGCAGGTCCTGGCCCGGTTCGGGCATGCGCTGTCGGACCCGACCCGGGCGCGGGTGCTGCTGGCCCTGCGGGAGGCCCCGGCCTACCCGGCCGACCTGGCCGACCTGATCGGGGTGTCCCGGCAGGCCCTGTCGAACCACCTGGCCTGCCTGCGCGGGTGCGGCCTGGTGGTGGCCGTGCCCGACGGCCGCCGCAGCCGGTACGAGCTGGCCGACCCGCGGCTGGCCCACGCGCTCGGCGACCTGCTCGGCGTCGTGCTGGCCGTGGACCCCGCCGCCTGCCCCCTGCCCGGTCAGCGGGCCAGCTGATGGGCGGCCGCCCGGACCGGGGGCATGGCCCCGGCGCGACGGGAGAGCGCGGCGGTCACGCGCACGGGCCCGGCGCCAGCTCGGACAGCCGCTACCTGTGGATCGCGCTGGCGCTGCTGGCCGCGTTCATGCTGGGCGAGATCATCGTGGCCGTCCTGTCCGGATCTCTCGCCCTGCTGTCCGACGCCGGGCACATGCTGTCGGACGTCGGGGCGATCGGCGGGGCGCTGTGGGCGATCCGGCTGGCCGCGCGGCCGGCCGCCGGGTCGTGGACGTTCGGCTGGAAGCGGGCCGAGATCCTGTCCGCCGCGGGGAACGGCATCACGCTGCTGGTGGTGAGCGGGATCGTCACCGTGGAGGCGGTGAGCCGGCTGGTCAGCCCGCCGCAGGTGGACGGCGGCCCGGTCGTGGCCGTCGCATCGGCCGGGATCATCGTCAACGTGGCGGCCGCGTGGGTGCTGGCCCGGGCCAACCGGTCGAGCCTGAACGTGGAGGGCGCGTTCCGGCACGTGCTCACCGACCTGTACGGGTTCATCGGCACGGTGGCGGCCGGGGTGGTCATCCTGGTGACCGGGTGGACCCGCGCGGACGCGATCGCCTCGCTGCTGGTGGTGGGGCTGATGCTGACGGCGGCCTGGGGGCTGCTGCGCGACTCGGGCCGGGTGCTGCTGGAGGCCGCGCCCGAGGGCATGAACCTGGAGGCGGTGCGGGCGCACCTGCTGTCCGCCGAGCACGTGCACGACCTGCACGACCTGCACGCGTGGACGGTCACCTCGGGGCTGCCCGCGCTGTCGGCGCACATCGTCGTGGACGACTCGTGCTTCTACGACGGGCACGTGCCCCGGCTGCTGGACGAGCTGCAGGCGTGCCTGGCCGGGCACTTCGACCTCGAGCACTCGACGTTCCAGCTCGAGGCGGCCGGGCATGCCGGGCACGAGCCCGGCACGCACTGACCTTCCCGGCCGCGCCGCTACTAGGCCAGCGTGCAGCTGGGCGGCTCGGTGTCGGCGGTGCCGAGCAGCGGCTCGTCGGCGGAGCGGAGGTCGGCGGCGGGCAGGCCGCCCGGGTACAGCTCCCGGACCTTCGCGGCCACGGAGATGGCGATCTCCACGTGCTGGCGGCGGCTGGCCGCGTAGAAGCCCTGGGCGTCGGTGCTGAGCTTGGGCTGGGCGTGCAGGGGCTTGTCGCTGACCGCCAGCAGCGTGGCGGTGGGGATCCGGTAGCGGAATCCGTTCGCGGCCACGGTCGCGGACTCCATGTCCACGGCCAGGGCGCGAGACAGCCGGAGGCGCTCCTCGACCAGCGCCAGGTTCAACTCCCAGTTCCGGTTGCCGGTGGTGTAGACGATCCCCATCCGGCTGCGCAGCCGCCGGGCCGATACCTCGGCCAGCAGTATCGTGTTCAGCGCGTAATTGGACACCACCGGCACGTTCAGCGGCAGCATGTCGTCCAGCACGCGGTCATCGCGCATGTAGCCGGCGGCCAGCACCAGGTCACCGATCTCCTGGTGATTGCGCAGCCCGGCGCAGTGCCCGATCATCAGCGCCAGGTCCGGGCGCAGCACGGCCAGGTGATCCGTGATCGTCTTGGCGTTCGCCGGCCCGACCCCGATATTCACGATGGACACGCCGGCCCGGCCGGGGCGCATGTGATGCCACGCCGGCATCTGGCGGCCGTCCGAGTCCGGGCCGGTGCAGTCCGGCAGCAGCGCGCGGAACTCCTCCACGTGCCAGGAGTAGTTGGTCAGCAGGATGTAGCGCTGGAAGCACGCGGCGTCCGTCCCGGTGTAGTGCTGCAGCCGGTCGATCGACAGGGCCATGCGCTCGGGCGTGAACAGGAACAGCTTCTTGCGCCGCGGGTCCCAGCGGGTCTCGTCGACCGCCGGGCCGAGCCGCGGGTCACGCAGGTCAAGCGCCTCGCGGCCGGGGCTGACCGAGACCCGGGCGCCGCTGGCCGCCAGGCGGCCCAGCTCCCGCTCCAGGTACCAGCGGATCGCCTGCGGCGAGGCGAACTCACCGTCCAGCACCGGGTTATGGGCCGACCAGGGGCGCTCCACGGACAGCCGCGGGTAGCGGCCCGCCCGGTCCGCGGCCGCCATGGCGTCGCACAGCCGCCGGATCTCCGCGGCGTGCTGGGCGGGGGGCGTAGCCGAGAAGTCCGCCGACGAGGTCACCGCGCCATTATCTCAGCGGCCGGCCGGACCTGCCCGCTGCTGCGCGGCACGCGGCGGCCCGGGTCCCGCCAGGCCCGGGCCGCCCGCGGCCATTAGGCGAGGTGGCGGCGGAAGAACCGGGCGACGTCGTCGAGGGCCTCGTCGGCCTCCTCCAGTGCCCCGAAGTGGAGCTGGAAGACGTGGGTTCCCTCCGGGGCCACCTGCAGCGTCACCGCGACGTCGTCGCGGCCGGCGCGCTCGGCCAGCCGGACGGCGTCGTCCAGGAGCACCTCGTGCGAGCCGGCCTGGATCAGCAGCGGGGGCAGCCCGGCCAGCGCGGCGAACACCGGGCTGGCCAGCGGGGCGGACCGGTCCCCGGCGGCCAGGTACCGCTCGGCGTACCAGCCCATGGCGCCGTAGCTGAACAGCGGGTCGGCCTCGTCCTTGGTGCGCATGCTGGCGCCCGAGCGGGTGAGGTCGGCCCACGGGGAAAAGGCCGCGACGGCGGCCGGCTGCGGCAGGCCCTGATCACGCGCGGCGAGCAGGGTCGCCACCGCCAGCCCGCCCCCGGCCGAGTCGCCCGCGACCAGGATCCGGGCCGGGCTGACGCCCGATTCGAGCAGCCCGGCGTAGGCGGCCAGGCCGTCCTCCACGGCCGCCGGGTACGGGTGCTCAGGGGCGAGCCGGTAGTCCACCGACAGGGCGCGGCCGCCGGCCCGCCGGGCCAGCTCGGCCGCGAGGTGGGCGCCGGCCCGGGCCGACCCGGCGACGTACCCGCCGCCGTGGAAGTACAGCACCGTCGGGTCCGCTCCGCGGCCGGCGACGGACAGCTCGATGGCGGCGACGCCGCCGATGCGCACGTCGGCCGCGGCCACGTCGGCCGGGTAGGGCCGGATGGCCCACCCGTCGAACGACGTGCGGTGCTCGCCGGTGGTCTGGGCCAGGCTGAACGGCTCGGCCCGCAGGGCCGCGTCGATGGCGTCACGCTGCTGCTTGCTCATGTGGGCCTCCTACAGGTCCGGGATCAGGACGGTCTTGCCGGGCAGCTGCCCGGCGGCGGCCAGCTCGTGGACGGCGGCCAGGTCGGCCAGCGGCCGCCGCTCGGCCACGTCGATCTTCAGGTCGCCGGCGTCGACGCGGGCGACCAGCTCGGCGAGCTGGGTGGCGTCGCTGCGGGCGAAGACCCGCGCGGTCGCCACCCCGCGGCCGGCATCGCCCGGGCCGGGGGTGGTGGTGCTGACGAACGCCCCGTGGTCGGCGGCCAGCCCGGCCAGCGCCGCGGTCTCCTCCGGCGTGGTGGCGACCAGGTTGAGCACCACGTCGAAGCGCTGACCGGCCGCGGCCGCCGGGAGCGGGGCGGCGGTGTAATCGATGACCCGGTCCGCGCCGTAGGAGCGGACCCGGCCGGCGCTGCGCGGGCTGGCGGTCGCGGTGACCATGGCCCCGGCCTGCGCGGCGAGCTGGACGGCGTAGCCGCCGACCGCGCCGCCCGCCCCGTTGACCAGGATGGTCTGGCCCGCCCGCAGGCCGGCGTGCTCGAACAGCGACTGCCTGGCCGTCAGCCCGGCCGACGGCAGCGCCGCCGCGTCGGCCAGGTCGGCGGCGCGGGGCGCGGCGGCCAGGGCGCCGGCCGGCCCGGCCGCGTACTCGGCGGCCGCGCCCGGCGCGGTCATCGGCAGGAACGCCACCACCGC
>DASYBB010000213.1:0-51580 GCA_036501025.1 Streptosporangiaceae bacterium | reverse complement strand
CTGCCGGCCTCGACGCTGGCCCGGTAGCAGGCTACGGCGGCGGCTTCGATGCTGGCATCACTCCTGCCGCCCGGCTGGCCCGATCCGGGCCAGTCGGCAACGGCCTGGCATGACTGGTCCATTGCGGGCCGGCATGGTCCGCTCGGCCACGCCGCAGCCCCGGTTGCCTCGTGCCCGTCCGGGTTGGGCATCGGCACGAGCCGCAGCCCCGGAGCCTCCTGGCCCGTCGGCCGCGCCTCCTGGCCCGTATCCGTCCGGCCAGTCATGCCGCCGGCGGCGGTCCGGACCAGCCAGAGCAGCAGTTCGTAGCTCCCGACCAGGCTGGCCGCCGGCCAGGCGGCGACAACGGCACCGACCGGCCCGGCGGCCCAGCCGTGATCCACGTTCGCCGCCAGCGTGGCCACGATGCCTAGCGCCAACAGCCACCGGGCCAGGGCCGGGGCAGGCAGCCGGTGCCGGGCTGCATACAGGATCACCATCGAGGAGGCATACACCAGCCCGTCGATGGTGGCCGGCTCGAGCCGGGCCGTCACCCCGCCATCCCCGTGCGCGCGGACCACCTAATACGCGTGCCAGTACGAGACGTACGCGGCGATCCCCGCGACGCCGAGCACGGCGGCCGCGGTCGAGAACCGGATCGCCCGGTCCGCGGCGCTCACCGGCCCGCTCCGTGCCGGTTGTCTCCAGCCCGCTGCCCGGTCACGAGCGACGCGCCGCCGTGGCCGAACGGCCGCACTCGGAAGCCGAGGGCGTCCAGGACCTCGGCCAGGGCGCGGTTCATCGCCGCGTGCGTGCCCTGGTGCTCGCTCCACCGGTCCCAGTCCAGCGACAGCAGCTTGTGCGTCGTCCACGACACGACCAGCCCGCCGCAGTCCATCGAGTCAGGTCCGGCAGCAACAGGCAGCAGGCACACTCCGCCGAGCCGGTCCAGCGGATCGGACTGCACGCAGTGATGCAGAGTGAACCCGGCCAAGGTCAGCGCCCAGGCCACCTTGCGGGCCAGCGGCGCGACCGGGTCATCGGCCCGCAGCCGGAACCCGGACGAGCCCGCCAGGCACGCTACCGCACCGGCCAGCTCGTCGCGCTCGGCCGCCTCCTGTAGCGGTCCCAGATCCGGCCGCGCATCGGTCAGCCGGTCGTCGTCATCCGGACCGTCCGATACCGGTCGGGACCAGTCGTCAAGCATGGTTCTCCTCCTTGATCAACTGGGAGGAATTTGGGAGGTCTGCACCGAGTGCAGCCATTCCCAAGCCCTCTCAACTTTTTCGAAGAGGAGCCTCTGAGCTGGCCTTCAGCGGTTCGAGTCAAACTAGCCAAAACGACCAAGCCGGATTCGCATCGAGGGGGTCAGGGGTTCGAATCCCCTCAGCTCCACCCAAACCGGCAGGTCACGCGTCCGCCACGGCCTCGCTACGGTTACCTGAAGATCATTTGTCACCCGGATGTCACCTGAACCGAGCAGGCATGGCTGATATTTCGCGTCCCCGAACGGGATGACGGCATGCCTGGGCAGCAGTTCCGGCGGGGAGCCGGACAGCCGGAAGTCGCGGCGACAGGCGCCCAGGGTTGGCAGAGCATCTCGTTGCGGTCTCGGAGCTTCTGTATGCCTGGTTGTACATTGGCGGCACGGAGCGCCTGGATCGCATCACCATTGAGCCCGGCAAGATGGGCGGTCAGCCATGCATCCGCGGACACCGCTTCACAGTCGAGCACCTGCTGAACCTGGTCGGCGCCGGCTGGACGCTGGAGCAGATCCAGGCTGACTTCCCATTCATCGAGGCGGCTGACATCCAGCAGGCCACCGCCTACGCCGCGTTCTCGGTGCGGGAGTACCACCTACCCGTCTCCCGCCCGGCATGAGGTTCCTGTTAGACGAGAACGTCTCCTACAGGGTCTGCCCTCCTCTGAAGGCAGCTGGGCACGATGCGGTCCACGTAGGCGAGATTGGCCTCGCGAGTACCGACGACCAGGTGATCCTAAACCGGGCCCGCAGCCAGGACAGGGTACTGATTTCCGGTGATCACGACTTCGTCCAGCTCCTGTTCTCCTCCGGAGACGCTGCACGCAGAACCCGAGCACGTCCAGGACCCGGCCAGCGCCGGATTCATCGCCTCCTGAACGCCGCGGTACTCACTCCAGCGGTCCCAGTCCAGCGACAGCAGCGAGTGCGTCGTCCACGACACCGCCACCCCCGCCTGTCCCCCCACGCTCCCCAGGCGGCCACGGGCAGCAGGCACACCCCGCCCGGGCGGTGCAGCGGGTCGGCCTGCACGCAGTGATGCACCGCGAACCCGGCCAGGGCCAGTGCCCCGCGCCACCTCGCGGGCCATCGGCGCGACCGTGCCCTGCGGCTGGCGCGACCGAGGGGCGGTCGGTTCCGGATCCTCAAGCCCCTTTAATGGTCCTGGCCCAGACTTGGGCGCCGTGGCGCGTGGGGTCATGCGGGCTGAGTTCGGGGCCGATGATGCTGGTTGTTGACAACGTCGCCCGTCGCCTGCTGAACCACAAGGGCCGCGATCAGGCCCTCTGCGCTGCTGGTATCACGCACCGCTGACCTGCCACTTCCGGGTGCTCGGGTCCGGTTGCACAGCCTCACACCTCGTGAAGTAGCCGCCGTGCAGGACGGCAAGCTCCTACAGCGCGCTGGACAGCCTGATCGCACGAAACTTACATCTGACGTAACTTTGATCTTCATCATGAGCCTCTGGAAGCCTCCGAAACTACCTGTGCCGTAGCCGAAGCCAGGGTGGGGTTGTCGCCGTCGGAGTGCGGGAGGGCTCGTCGCGGCGGTCGGCGCGGCGCCGTGTCACAGCCGGGCGAGCCCTCTCGTCTTAGAGGGCATGACGAACTCGGAACACACCTCGGTGCTGATCACCGGAGGCAACAAGGGACTTGGCCTTGAGGCAGCCCGCCGGCTCGGGGAACTGGGGTGGCGGATCTTTCTCGGCTCGCGCGATCAAGATCGAGGACGGGCAGCCGCTGACCAGCTGACTGCCGGTGGCGCGAAGGTGGTCATGGTCCCGCTGGACGTGACCTTGAACGAGTCGGTGACCGACGCTCTACGGCTCGTTCGGGAGCATACCGACCGGCTGGATGTGTTGATCAACAATGCGGGCGCGCCCGGAAAGGGTACGGCGCCTGCGGACGCGACGGCTGAAGAAATTCATTGCGTCTACGACACCAACGTGTACGGACCGGTCAGGGTCACCCGTGCGTTCCTGCCCATGCTGCTGGCGGCGGACCATCCGCGGGTGGTGATGGTGTCCAGCGGCGGCAGCTCTTTCGCGGTCGTGACCGATCCCGAGCAGCCCTTCTCGAGAATCCACGAGCTCGCCTACAGCTCGTCAAAAGCGGCGCTGAACATGATCACTGTCCGGTACGCCCAGGCGCTGCCGAGCATCAAATTCAACATCGCCACTCCCGGAGAGATCGCCAACCGCAAGTTTGCGGCCACCGACATGAACAACCACACCGGCGAACTGACGGTCACCGAGGGCACCGACTCGATCGTCAAACTCGCGATGATCGACGCCGACGGGCCGACCGGGACGTTCATCGATCGCCTCGGCCCCGCTCCGTGGTGAGCGTCGCGCAACCCCTGGCCCCACGCCCTGTCCATCCGGCTCAACTATCCGAAGTCCGCTCACTGGCAAGGAGTTCCCATGAAGGTACTAATCGCTGGCGCCTCCGGCGCCATCGGCATCCCGCTGTCGTCCACGCTGCGCGCCGCGGGCCATGAGATCCTCGGGGTCACCCGGTCGCCCGCCGGTGCCGCGAAGCTCACGGCCGCGGGTGTCCAGCCCATCATCGCCGACGCGCTGGACCGATCAGCTCTGCTGACGGCGGTGAACGGCGTGTCGGCAGACGCCGTGGTGCACCAGCTCACCGCATTGACCAAGGCGCCGGCCAAGCACAGCGACATGACCCAGACCAACCGACTGCGCACCGAAGGCACGAAGAACCTGCTGGATGTCGCGCGCGCGGTAGGCGCCAGGAGGTTCGTCACCCAGTCGATCGTCTTGGGCTACGGATATACCGACCACGGCGACAAGCTGATCACCGAGGACGAT
This sequence comes from Streptosporangiaceae bacterium, assembly GCA_036501025.1. Taxonomy (GTDB): domain Bacteria; phylum Actinomycetota; class Actinomycetes; order Streptosporangiales; family Streptosporangiaceae; genus DASUBV01. Next base: position 47,510 of record DASYBB010000213.1, on the reverse strand, counting down.
CCGTTCGGGCAGCCCAACAGCGGCAAGGCCAACCCGCACCTCGCCGCCATGCTCGCCAACGAGAGACTGGCCGCCGAGGCGGAGGGCATCATCGGCATCTCCCTGCGGTACGGCCTGATCTATGGCGCCGACGTGCAGAACTACGCCACCATGCTGCGCAAGCGCAAGCTGCCCATCGCGAGCAAGCGGAACAACGCGCTGTCCTGGATCCACATCGACGACGCCGCCAGCGCGACCGCGGCGGCCGTCGAGGGCGGCGCCGCCGGCGCCTACAACATCGTGGACGACAAGCCTGCCTCCTGGAGCGAGATGTTCACCGCTATGGCCACGACACTCGACACCCCGGCGCCGCGCTCCCTTCCTGCTGGGCTCATCCGCCTCGCGGCACCGTACGTGGCCACGATCATCCTGGACACTCAGATGCGCGTCTCCAACGCCAAGGCCAAGTCCGAACTGCGCTGGAAGCCCGAATATCCGACGCTGACGGAGGGGCTGTGCGCGATGAAGCCTCAGCTGCGGGGGTAGGCGTCAGGATGTCGGACCACGCCCTGCATGCCCTGAGCCGCAGCAAGATCGCACTGCTGACGACCTACAAGCGCGATGGCACCGCGGTGAGCACGTCGGTGAGCGTCGTCGTCGACCGGGACGGCGACGTGGCCTACATCCGCACCTACAGCCATACCGGGAAGGCCAAGCGGCTCCGGCGGAACCCCACCGTGCTGGCCGCGCCGGCGACGTTCCGGGGAAAGCCCCTCGGCCCGGCAATCCGTTGCGTGGCGCAGCTCCTGCACGGGGAGGCCGCCGCCCGGGCGTCGCGTACGATATCCCGGCACTCGCCCCTGCTGGAGGGCCTGGTGGTTCCGCTGGCCGCGCGGCTGCGAAGGTACACCATGCTCCACTACGCGGTTACCGCGCCGATCGACCCGCCCCGGCCGTTCGCTTTAGCTCAGGCGACCTCGCCCGGGTGGTAGGCCAGCTCCGTGACCGTGGCCACGGCGAAGCCGAAGGTCAGCACGTCGCCATCGTTGGGCGTCGTGGCGAGGTACCCGCTGAAGCCCGACCCGTCGGGAAACGGCAATATCGCCTCGACCAGGACCGCGCCGATGCTGGCCGCCAGCGGCAGCCCGCGAGTCTGGAACCCGGTCCCGGTGACGATGACCTCGAGCTGCCACGGGCCGCCGGGCGCGTTGTCGTCGGGCGGCGCGAACTGGATGGCGGTCGCGTCCGGCTCGTCCATGCTCATTGCCTCTTCACCACGCTGATGTTGTCGACGAAGACGTGCGTGTTGTTTCCCAGCACGATGTCGAGCGCCAGGTGCGCGACGGCCGACAGGCTGATGCCGGTAAACGCCGTGAGCGCGATCGGGATCGTCTCCAGCCGCATGAAGACGGGGGTGAGCGTGACGGTCGGCTGGTGCGGGATGTTGAAGATCAGCCGCTTCCAGACCGGTCTGCTCGGCAGCGTGGCCCCGTAGACGTTGAAGTCGGCCACGGCGCTGGCCCCGGAGGAGTCCAGGAGGGTGATCGTGATCCGCGGCAGGTTCGCGGCCGCGACCGTGGCGATGCTGGTGGGGTCGAACCAGCCGGACAGGCTGAAGATCAGCGTGTCCAGCGCCGTCCAGTCCTGGCTGGTGGCGGGGATGTCGGTGCTCATCACCCGGGTCCCGCCCGGCGCCGCCTGGGTCACGTCCACGTGCAGGACGTTCGTCTGATGGGAGGTGTTGTTGAGGCCGATGACCGTTCCGTTGATCGTGATTTTCGCGAAGAGCTCGATCGTGGCCGGGACGTTGCCGGGATTGGCCACCGTCCGCGCGCCGCCGAGATCGTTCGCGCCGGCGTTCTCGAAGTCCTCGATCTTCCGGACGGTCTGGCCGAACTGCCACTGCAGGGCGGCGTGCTGGCCCGCGCTATTGGGCGTCCGCCCGTCGAAGCGGCCGCCGAGCGCCTCGCCTTTCAGCTGCCACCGGAACAGGTCCCCGATGTAGTCGACCGCGATGCTCTGGTGGTCAGCCGCGCTGGTCACGCGGCTGTCATTGGAGTCGTTCCCGTCCGCGAGCCAGACCGTGTTGAACGGGTTGTGGCAGCAGTTGTCCAGGAACACCATGGCCTTCGACACTCCCGCCCGGTCATAGTGGCGGAAGCCGCTGCCGGGGTAGGAGTCCGCGTCATTGCCGGAGAAATAGCCCCCGAATATGTCAGCGTCGAGAGCGCCGTAAACGACGAGGTAGAAGTTGGTGTCGCCGGGGCCGAGCGAGACATGGTTCACGATCCCGGCCCCGCCGGTGAAGTCGGTGGGCGCCAGCGAGCACACGGCTTCGACGGTGTACTGACTGCTCAGGGCCGAGCTGGCGGTGATCTTCTGCACGGCTCGGACCACGGCATCGCCGCCGCGGGAGTGACCCATCAGGCCGATGTTGGTGAAGTCGAGCCGCCCGAAGTACCGGCTGGTCTGGTCGGTATTCTCGGCGCTGAGCAGCGTCAGCGCGGCGATGATCGTGTCGGCCCTGGTCTCGATGTGACTTTCGGTGAAGTTGGCGAAGTTATGGTCAACGGATACCGAGATGATCCCGTGCTGGGCCAGCGCGTCCTGGAGGTAGGCGTAGCCGTCCTGGCTCCGGGTGATGGTGACGCCGGTGACCGGGCCGCCGACCGGAGTGGTCACCCAGCCGGGGTGCGCCCCGTGGTTCAGCAGGACCACCGGCAGCTTGCCGGTGCCGCCGACCTGGTGCGGCTGGCCGGGGACGGACGGGTAGACAATCCGCAGCTCCAGGTTGACCTGGAACTTCGTATTGTCGGTGGCGTCGGGGCCGATCAGTCCCCGGTTCTTCAGGGCCGCCAGCGTCCCGCTGGGCAGCTTGGCCATACGGCCCTCGAGCGTGGCCATGTCCCTGGTGGTGGAGCTGATCTGGTAGCCCGACGGCGGCGGCCCCTGCACGGTCGGCCCGTCAATGGTCAACGGCACCGACGCCCACTTGATGAGCTGATGCAGGTTGGATACGGGGCCGCCCGGCTGGCTCAGGCCGAGCAGCGACAGCAGGTCGGACAGGCCGCTCACGGGGTCGCGCTCCCGCCTGCGGCGGGCGGCGTGAGCTTCAGCCAGCCCTCGACCGCCGTGGGCGCGTCGATCGGCAGCAGCGCGTCGTCGGTCGCGTTGGTCGTCGGGTCCTGCTGCCAGGTCGTGGCGTCGGATCGGTAGTCCCACACCCAGGTGCCGTTCAGGTCGGTGGCCAGCGGCATCTTGATGTGCTGCGGATCGACGAGTACCGGGCCGAACTGAAAGGTCGGCGCGATCGCCGCGAGCCCCGCCTGCACCCAGGATCGGCGGACGCCGATCTCCTTGCGCGGGACCAGGCCGAGCGTCGCGTGAATGGACGTGAGCGGCTCGACGAGCAGCGTCAGGCTGATGGTCTGGCCCGGCCGGATCCACAGCACGCCCGAGGTGTCCACGTAGGGGTGGGTCACCGGACTCGCGCCCGCGGCGGCGCCGCCGGCCAGGTCGTCGGCGAAGGTGTCGTAGAAGCCGGGCACCAGGTTGATCTGCTGGAGGAAACCCTGCTGCGGGCCGACCTGGCGGGCCATGCCGGGCGCGGCCGCGTCCGCGACGTGCAGGACGGTGTAATCGTCGCCGGCGAAGTAGCCGAGCAGCCCGTCCTGCCACTGGGTCAGGTCGCCCAGCCGCACCGGCACGGCGGTGGCCGCGGCGCCCGGGCTGGCGACCGGGTCATCGACATCGAGCCGGACCTCGCCGCGCAGCACGCAGACCGGATGGCCCAGTAGCAGCGAGAGGTGCTCATCGCCCGCGTGCCCGAACGGGTCCACCGCCCAGCGGGCGGAGTCGATGGTCCGCAGCAGCCCGGCCAGCGCCGCCTCCCGATCCTGGCCCGCGTCGGCGATGCCCCAGTCGATGAGCGAGCGGGCCAGCTCGGCGACCGAGCTGTTGCCGAGCGCGGCACCGGGATCCTGGCCGGCGCCGGTCGGGCTGCCCGGCGCGTCCTGCCAGCCGACCTGGCCGTCGGGCTGCGGCTGCAGGCCGCCGGCCGCGCTGCCGTCGGGCCGGAAGAACTCCAGCGAGCCATCCAGGTGATTAGGCAGCAGGAATCCGCACACCGGGCTTGTCTGGTAGTCGGCCTCCTGACCCGGCGTGTCAGCGCTCATGAAGCGGAACCAGCCGCGGGTGGGCGCGCTGAACCGCGGCGGGAGCCCCATCACGCCCGCCTGCCCGTCGACGGTCAGCGGCCCGGAAACGACGTAGTCGTGTGCGCTGTGGTCGGCATCCGATCCGCACAGGTCGATGAACTGGCCGAAGCCGTCCACCAGGCGGAGCCGGGCAAACCGCAGGAAGCCGGCCCGGAGCGCGAAGAACGGGCTGGGCAGCGACCCGCCGGGGGCGGCTGACGTGCCGTCGGCCGGGACGCCGCCGCGCAGCTGGGTGAGCAGTCCGTCCAGCCCGCAGGACAGTACGTCCATCTGCGCCAGCGCGGTGGCGATGTCGTCGAGCTCGCCCGGCCCGGGCGCCCCGGTACCGGACGGCCCGGAGCCGCCGGGCTGCCCTGGCCGGGACGTGATCTGCAGGGACTGGAACGTGGCCAGCAGCGCCTGCGCCTGTCCGGAGTAGAACGCCTCGCGCACTAGCAGGCCGCCGGCTGGCGCCGGCACTCCGCCGGTGCCGCCGATCCGGGAGGCCTGGCTCAGGGCGTTGTTGACGGCTGAGGCCAGGGTGGCGCTGGCGCCGCCGGTCAGCGGCGACCGGCCGGTCAGGATCAGGCCCGTGCCGGCCGCGGGCACGGCCGCGTTGGCGCCGAGCGCGTAGTCGAGCTGGCCCAGTTCCCAGTCGGCGACGCCGCCGGGCGATGCCACGAACTCCGCGGACCATTCCAGGTGCATGGGCGTCCACGGTCGCGCGGCGGGGGCGACCGCGAACGTGGCCGGCAGTACGCCGGTGATGCCGCTGTGCGCGATCAGCGGACCGTGATCGACGGCCGGATTTCGCAGCGAGTACCAGGCCGTCTGCTCCACGGTGATGTTCAGCTGTGCGGCCGCGGCCGCCTCGGGACTCGCGGGGCTGGCCGGGCCCGTGGCGCGGCCGGGCCCGGCGGTGCTCGCCGCGGCGGCAGCGAAGCCGGCGACGGCCATCGCGGGGGCGGTCCCGGTGTCGAGCAGCGCCGTCTCCTGCAAGATCCCCTCGCACTCGACCGGCAGGCTGCCGTTCTCCACTCCGCGCTCCAGCACGTCGGGGCCGCGCACGGCGAACCGGTCCAGGCTGCCCGCCAGCTGCCAGCTCACCTCGGACACGGGCGTCAGCCGGCAGACGACCAGGCCGTCCTGGGTCGCGATGCCGCTGTCGTGCACGAACGCGCGCTTACCCCCCTGCACCAGCACGATCGGGTCCCTGGGCACGAAGAACCGCGGCAGCGCGCGCAGTGCATCGACGTCGCCGCCGGGATCGGTGGGCGGGACGGTGACACCCGCGCCCAGGTGAGTAAGGACGGCGCTGAGCGAGCCGTCGATGATCGTCTCCTCGGCCAGGACGCCCCGCGCGGCCCGGGCCGTGGTGGTCAGCTCCGCGACCCGCTCCCCCAGCCCGGCCAGCCGGGCCGCCGCCGGACCGCCTGTCCCTGCACCGCTGCCCGCGGCCGAACCCGAGCCGCTGCCGCCGTCCGGGCCGGAGTCCTGGTTCCCGAAGATGCCCGGCCCTGGCGGCGGGCCCTGCGCTGGCGCCTGCGGCGGCCCGCTCGGCGCGATGGCGAGCGGCTCGGTCGCCGCGCTGCCGCCGGGCAGGCTCGCGAAAGAACTGGCGTGCAGGGCCACATCCAGCTGGGCGCGCCCGTCCGGCTGATCGAGCTCCTTGACGACGCCGAGCTGGAGCGCCTCCACCAGCACCGCCTCGTCTGGCGCGTCGTTGGCCAGCGCGACCAGCGAGCCGATGGCCTCGGCCATCGTGTTGCCGACGGCGATCCTGACTGATGCCGGGTCCGGCGGGCCGCCGACCTCCCGGGCGTCTCCCGCACCCGGCCAGTCGATGCCGACGACGGCGCCATGCAGCAGGCAGCCCGACGGCCACCATGACCCGTTGGTGACATAGCCGCCGGAGGCTCCGGTGGTCGGCGTCGCGGCGGTCGCGGCAATGCGCGCGTCCAGCACGCTGGCCAGGCCCACGGACCGGGCCGCGCCGATGTAGTCGCGCATCTTGCGGGTGACCTCGTCGAGATCACCGTCCTCCAGCGTCCAGCCCAGCTGCTGCATCGCAGCGTTGAACGCGGCCAGGGACGTGATCGCCTGGTCCCCCAGCGGGTCGGCCGTCGGGTCGGCGTACCAGCCGCATACGGCATAGGCGAGCGGACCGGTGGTCTTCTCGGAGTCCAGCGAGCCGTCGTAGAAGCCGAGCCGGTTGACGACGTTGTCGAAGTACCCGGCCCAGGACACGTCGCCGTGGCCGAGTGCCGTCAGCGGTTTCTCCACGTCGGGGGCCGTGCCCGGCTCGGTCCAGCTATCCAGGTCGGTCACCTGCGGCGGCTCGCCGCCCGCCTCCAGGACCCAGGCACGGACCGCGCGGCGCCCGATCTGCCGGCCGGGCGAGATCCGCAGCACCAGCCAGCGGTCGGGGATCGGCGGGAACGTGGCCGTGCTGCTGGCGGAGTCGGCGGACCCGGCCGTCAGCCCGTTCGGCAGGTACCACTGCAGGTAGGCGCCGCGCGGCCGGGACGCCGCCAGGTCGGTGAACGGCGGCGGAAGCAGGCTGGCGGCCGGCGTGAGCGGCGCGCCGCTGTCGTGGTCGCGCTGCGGCGGGGTCGCCATGCCGGTAGCCGCCCAGGTAAGCGTCGCGTCGCGGACCATGAGCACGTCCAGCTCGATCGGGACGAGCACGCGGGGCGTCCGCAGCAGTGCCGGCGACCAGGTGGCGACCACCCGCGGCGTGATCCCGTGCGCCGCCGCCAGCGAGATCAGGCCGGCGTCGAACTGGCTGACCTGAGCCGGGCCGGCCGCGGCGTCCGCGGTCGTCACAGCAGGTCCGTCACGGCGGAGCGGACATCCGCTTCGGTGATCACGCTCGCCACCTCGTACTTCGAGACGAACGCGCCGCTGCTCGCCCGCTGGGCCGACTGGACGCCCTCGAACCGCTGCCGCCACGGGTACTGGAGCAGTTCGATGGCGAACCCCGCGCTCCCCGTCTGCGGCACCAGGTTCGGGTCGCCCAGCGCGGCCAGCCGCCGGCGCAGCTCCGCGACGGCGACCACGCGGCGGTTCGCCGCCCGGACCGGGACCGGCACCGGCGGCACGTTCTGCTCCGTCTGCCCGCCGGCCTCGTGCCGGTCCAGCGTGAAATGCACGTCGTCGGTGGTGGTCACGCCGAACTCGATGCCGTGATGCGGCTCCTCGCACCAGACCAGCTCGGGGATGCCGTCGAACAGGGCCAGGAGGACCGACGGCGAGAGCAGTTCCAGGCGCAGCGTGGTGAGCTGCGCGGCCGCGGCGGCGCTGGCCCACTGCTCCGCGGCCGCGTCGCCGTCGCCGTCGGGTGCCGGCACGACCGACCGGAACGCCCGCACGTCCATCGCGGGCCAGCCGGTGACGGCAGCGGACCGGAGCAGGAAGCCGGTGATGATTCCGCCCGGGCCGGCGTCGGGGTCGCCGGGCCGCGGCAGGCCGCGCTGCAGCGTCCGGACGACCCGCTCGGTCAGGTCGAGCTGGGACTGCACGTCGGCCGAGTGCGCCTGGTGGTGGGCCTGCTCGCGGGTGCCGATCTTCCCGACGGCGATCGCCCCGTCGACCAGCCGGTCGGTCCAGGACCGGTCGACGTAGAAGAACCGGATCGACTCGTCCGGCAGCAGTTGCGCGTCCGGGACGAGGTAGTCGAACGGGACACCGGTCAGCAGGCGGAGGTGGGCCAGGAACATCTCCATGTACGGCGGCAGGGTCGACTCCGGGATGCTGGCGTCGACCTGGTCCTTGGCGGTCATCCGCTCGGCGAGCGCCGCCTGGCCGGTGATCGAGGCGATGCGCATCAGGAGCCTCCGAGGGTGTTCTGGGCGTTGGCGACGGCCTGCTGGCGGGCGGCCGCGAGCCGGTCCAGGCCTTCGGCGTCGGCCGCGACGGCGCTGAGCGTGGTGTCGCCGCGCACGGTCTGGGCCGGCTGGGTGACAACCGCGCCGAGCGTGCCGGGATCGGCGCCGAGCAGCGCCTCGGCATCGGCCGAGGAGGCCAGGTTCCAGGCCTCGGCCAGGTTCGCGGAGTCGAGGCCCGCCGCCTGCTGGACCTGCGTGAGGCCGTAGGCGTCGGCGATGGGCGGGCCGCTCGCCACCACCGCCCGGGTGGCCGCGGCGGCGACGACGGGCGTGACCGGGGTGTGCAGCGTCTCGGCGAGCGTCGGCGGCAGCTGCAGCGGCAGGCGGCCCGCGATCGAGGTGATCGTGCTCGCCCGGGCGGACTGCTTGTACGACTCACGGCGCCACGCCATGATCGCCTGGGCGAACCGGGGGTCGGCCGCGGCGAGCAGCCGGCCGGCCTCGAAGGCGGCGGCGTAGGAGATGTCCTCCGAACCGGTCTCCGGCGCGGCGCGGCGAGCCTGGTCGGCACTGTGGTACGGGCCGAGCGGGTCACGGGTGAGGTTGTAGGGCACCAGCGGGCCGCGGTACCAGACCGGCTCGGTCGCCCCGAGCCGGTCCTGGAGCTGGAGCTGGAGGTGACCGGTGTCCGCCAGGGACGGGGACCCTGCGCCCGGGTCGGCGACCGTGCCCAGCATCGCCACGTCCAGGTTCTGCATCAGCTCCCGGAACGTGCCGGGGCCCTCGCAGGTGAACTGCCAGCTGGTCAGCGCGACCAGCCGGACCTGCTCGGACGCCACGACCTGGACGGGCAGCGGGATGACGGGCGAGAAGGTGTGCACCGGCGCCCGGGTCAGGCCGTAAATCGGGCTGGGCAGGATGTCCCGCGCCGCCGCCGCTCCGGCCTCCGGCACTCCCGGCAGGGCGGCCTCCTCCTCGCGCCGGACGGGAGGCTGCTCCTCGCCGGCCACCGCGGGCGGGCTGGCCTGCACCAGGTCAGAACGCTCCTCCAGCGAGACCAGGACCGCCCGGCACTGTGCTCCGGGCGAAGGCAGCCGGCTGGCGACCACGACCGCGTAGTAGCCGTCGCCGCCGGCCGCGTTCAGCTCGCGGTCGTCCACGTTGACCCAGCGCACGTGACACAGCAGCTCGAGCTCCTCGGTCGACGGCAGGATGGACGAGATCAGGCCGCGGCTGGCCTGCACCGCGTCGCAGATGACACCCGCGGGAGCACCCAGGCGCGCGAGCACGCCGGCGGGCACGGCCTGCGCCAGCGGGATGCCGCGCAGCAGGGTGTACTCGCCTTCCTCGAAGATCAGCAACGCCACCCACGGCAGCCGGGCCGGCACCCCCACCACCGCCTCGGGCTCGGCGGCAGCGACGGCCGGGGCCGGGATCAGGCGCTCGGGATCCAGCTCGCGCTCCCACGGCAGGGTGCGGCGCGCCAGCACGACGTGCGGCAGCCCGTCCTGGAACGAGCCGTGCGCGTTCGCCGGCGGGAATGTCGCCGCCACCATCGACTGCGGAACGGCGAAACGGGGTCCGACCACGTCGAAGTACCGCTGCTGGCTGAAGTCCTGGCCGCCGGCGGGATAACTGACCTGCGTGCCGGCGGTCAGCCGGTAGGAACCATCCTCCAGCGGCGGCGTCACTGAGTCGAACAGGTACATGTGGCCTTGCGCGGGTGGCAGCGTCACGCGGCTCCTCCTGACGCGTAGCTGACGGTGACCGAGCCGCCGGGCGTGATCGGGCCGTCGGGGACGAGATGGTCGGGCAGCCCGCCGCTCAACGCGGCCGACCATTCGAGTGCGCTGCCGGGTACGCCGACGACGGCGCCCACCGTCCAGCCGCGGGCGCTTGCGACGGAGATGGTGAGCGCGGTCGCGCCGGGGTCCCGCGCGCTCACGTCGTAGCACAGCACCCGCCGGTTGCCCGCCGCCGCGCGCTGCGGCGGCGTGGCCAGGGTGCCGCCGGCGCAGCCCAGCGCCAGGTCGCCGTCCTGCGAGCCGGTCGGGTCGGCCAGGTCGAGGGCGATGATCACGACGCTGACGCTGGCCGGCAGCTGCGTCTCGACGCCGATCTGGCCGGCCATCACGTCGCGGGCCGCCGCGGTGGCGCAGCTCGCCCGCTGCCCGCTGCGCCAGCTGGCATGCGCCCGCGGCACGTGCACGGTCGCGCCGCGCGCGGCGAACCGGGTCGGCCCGAGCTGGAGCAGGGTGCTGCTGGCCTGCCAGCCGACGGCCGGGGCCTGCCCGGCCGGGGCGAGGGCCGCGCTGATCACGCCGAAGCCGGGCGCCGGGACTGGTGCCCCCGTCGTGCCCGCGGCGCCGGCCGTGGCCCCGGCGCCGGCCATGCTGGCGGGCGAGCCGAGCGCCTGGATGAGGACCATCTCGGTGCCGGGCACCACCGGCTGCGCCGGGCTGCCCGCCACCGCCAGCTCGGTGTCCGCCAGGACGTTGCCCGCCCGGTCGGTGCTGATCATCCGGACGCAGCCGTCGCCGGTGAGCGTGAATGCGCCGGCGTCGGCGGGCAGGTCCCACAGGTGCGCGGCACCGGCCCCCAGCGTGACGCCGGGCCCGGTGAGGTCGGCGGCCGCCTGCGCCAGGGCCTGCTGCTGGGCCGGCCCGGCCGCGGCGCCCAGGTCGGCGTTGCGCACGACGCGGGTCCGGACCGCGGCCCGGGTCGCCCGCGGGGCGGCGGCCGCCGGGACGACGATCAGCCGGGCGCCGGCCACCGCGGGCGGCCCCGGCGGCGCCATCCGCGGCACCAGCTGCGCGGTCCCGGCGGCCGGCCCCGCGGCGGCGCGCGCCCCGGCGGCCGGCGCCAGGGCAGTCAGGCCGGTGACCGAGGTGTGCAGCGACTGCGGCGCGTCGGTCACCGGCTGCGGCTGCGCCGCCAGCACCGCCCGCAGGCGCGGCTGCTCCAGTAGCACGGCACTGACCGGCTCGAGCGGCCCGGCGACGTTCGGCGCCGGCAGGCCGACCGGCTTCATGGTCAGGCCCGTCGTGATCGGCGCCACGAGCGGCGGCGCGCTGCGGGCCCGCCGCAGCGCGGCGGCGGCAAGCGGTCCCAGTCCAGCGGGCGGGAGTCCGAATGCGGCCCTGTTCTGGGCGAAAATACCGGTGCCGGTGAGCACCGACACGCTCGCGGCGAGCATCTGCGCCGAGCTGGCCGGCGCGATGGCGGCGGCGATGGACTCCGCCGCGGCCCCGTAGGCCTGGAGCGCGGGCGAGACCTGCGCCGTGGTCGCGAACGGCAGGGGCAGCGCGTACTGCGGCTGGTCGTCGACGAGCGCCGAGATGGGGATGAGCTGGCTCTGGTCGTTGAACTCGACGTGGGCGTCGACCTTGAACCCGGCCACCGCGGTGATCGTCCGGGCGGCGGCGGGCAGGTGCTGCGGGTCGACCCAGTGCCAGGTTGCCTCCGGGAACGGCCCGGTCGCCGCGGTGACGGTGAAGTGGGCCGGCCCCTGGGCGAGCACGACCGCCTGCCAGGACCCGTTCTCCTGGAGCTGCTCCAGCGCGAGGGTGTGCGCGGAGGCCACGCCGATCAGGTCCATCGGCGCGATGTCGAGCGCGTTCAGCCCGGCGATGGGGCTCGCCGAGCTGCCCGTGACGAAGTCGGCGGTCGAGGTGGCCGGCATCCGGGTGGTGGTCGTGAACGAGAACTCCGCGCCGACCTGCCAGGGCTGTGCTGGCGTGCCCGGCCGCGGCTGCGCGCCCGGCGGGTCGGGGACCAGCACGCCCGAGTTGAGCTGGAGGGACACGGCCGTGCCGTCCGCGTCGCCGGCGGTGAGGTACTTGCCGGCGAACACGCCGAAGTCGCTGATGTAGGGCGGCGGCTGCGGCGGGTCGCCGAACGAGACCGTGATCGTGGTGACGTAGGCATCGATGGACGCGGTGCCGTGGAACGGCGGTCCGGCGATGGACAGCTGCGCGCCCAGCGAGACGCTGACGCCGATCGTGACGCAGCCGAAGAAGCAGACCTGGATGCTCAGCGACGCGCCGATCTCCACGCCGATGTCGAACTCGTAGGCGAACGGGTCCCACGAGACCAGGAAGTCCAGGTAGGCGTCGAACCAGGCCTTGACCGGGCCGAAGTCGGCCGTGGCGCTGAGCGAGCCGCCCGCCATCACGCAGGAGTTGGTGAGCGCGAAGTAGCAGCCGCCCTTGATGACGACGACGTCGCCGACGCTCCAGTTGAAGCCCAGCCGCGGCACGTCCGGGAACTGCGCCGGCTTGCTGAACGCCGGGTTGTAGCCGCCCATGGTGAGCACGAACTGGCCCTGGGGGTACCAGACGAAGAAGGCGAAGCCGCCGGTCAGCTGGCAGTCCGGGCTGAAGATGTAGGAGTTGTCGGTGAGCTGGGCCTGGACCGACAGGACTCCTTCCTCGGAGTTGAACCGGGCCTTGAGCGCCAGCTCGACGCTCACCAGCGCCACGTCCTCGGACGGCAGCGCCATCCGGCTGATGCCGAGGATGTCGATCTCGAAGCCGCGGTCCAGCGCGATCGCGACGACGACGGTGCTGTTGATCAGCTCGAAGGTGGTGAAGCGGACGCCCGCGGCGATCCAGAACGCGCCCCGCCGCGCCGGGATGGCGGTGCCCATCTGCAGCAGCGCGCCCATCGGGTCGTTCGCGAGGCTGCTGTCGTCGATGGCGCTGACGAGCACGAACGAGTCGATCTGGTTCAGGTCAGTCGGGACGATCAGCTCCCGGTTGTAGCCGAAGCCGCCGCCCAGGCCCATGATGAACGCGAACGGCGGGCCGCCGAGCGGCATGCCGAGCGAGACGAACATGAACAGCGAGGTGTACGCGCCCTGGGCGTCGCTGGGCCGCGAGTACGAGCCGACGATGGTCAGGCCCAGGTCCTCGATGCTGACCGACAGCATCCCGTCGTACTCGACCGGGGGTCCCGGGCTCTTGCGCAGCCCGCCGGTGATCTCGATCGGGTCCTGGCTGTAGGCGACCGCGAGCCCCTGCAGGTCGAGCGACCAGTGCTCGGGCGAGGTGAGGAACGCGAGCGGGATGCCGAGCGCCAGCTCGATCACGCTGACGTCCAGCCCGGCGATCTTGACGCTGCCGTCGATGCCCAGGGAGACCTCGTTGCTCCCGCTCAGTGCCAGGTCGATCTGGTCCAGGTAGACCGGGCCGAAGCTGGCGTGCACCGGGATCACCACGGGACCGCTGTTGCCGGCGAACTCGACGACGAACTGCCCGTCGAGGTCGTAGGCGATCACGTCCACGGCCGGGTTCACGGCCGAGTCGTCGCCACCGGCGGGCCCGTTCGAGTCGAGCAGGCTGGCGGCGACGGGATTGCTTGACGATGCCGAGTCGAACTGGCTGACCGGCAGCCCCAGCTTGTCGATCTCCAGGCCTCCGCCGAGCCCGGAGACGATGCCGCCGCTCAGGTCGATCTCGAAGGCGAGGTACCCGTCGAGCGCGCCGATCCGCAGGCCCGACTCGTTGAGCAGCGGGGCGTTGCCGCTGCCGGCCAGCCCGACGCCCAGGCCCCGGGCCAGCAGCCGCGGCGCGAACTGCAGGCCGCCGGCCACGCTGAACAGGTACAGGGTGATGCCGGCCGTCGGTCCGAGCCAGGTGGCCGGCCCGCCGAGCAGGACCGAGACCTGCGGCGATCCGTCGCCGGACAGGTCGACCGAGCCGAGCAGCCGCAGGCCGAGCTGGCCGGAGTCGTCGACGAACTCCAGGCTCAGCGGCGGGTCATCCGGGCTCGCCAGGGAGATCGAGACCGGCGCGATGGCCTGGAGCAGGCCGCCGATCAGGTCGCCCACGTCCGGCAGCGGCGTCTTCAGCGCGTACTGGCCGGGCCCGGAGATCGTGATGACGCCCGCCGCGGACAGCAGGTGCTCGATCGTCGGGCCGCCGGTCCAGGCCGCCTGGCTGAAGTCGCTTCCGGTGGCGCCGATGAGCAGGTCGGCCACCAGCGGGATGGCGTACGCGTCCAGCAGGGCCGCGGCCGCGCCGGCCGTGGCCGTGATCCGCGGCGCGGGCAGCACGGCGATGGCCAGCGTCGAGCCCGCGGAACCGCCCAGGGGGAGGAACGACAGCTCCAGGCCCGAGCCGCCGAGCGCGAGCTGAAGCTCCGGGACGACGCTGATCCCGAGGGCCGCCAGGCTGATGCCGGCGCCTGCGTCGAGCGCGAGCGCGCCGCCCGCGTAGCCAGCGGTCAGCGACAGCGTGACGGGCGCGGCCGCGGGCGCGACGTTCTGCGCGCCGACCGTGACCGTCGGGCCGCCGGCGTCCCAGCCCACGGCGACCGCGAGCGAGCCGGTGCCGAGGCCGGCCGGCAGCGGATAGGTCCAGCCCACGGTGCTCGCTGGCCCCGTTCCCGCCACCGCGATGGTGCCGGGCAGGGCGCCGCTCAGCGGCGAGGACGGGTCGTTGAAGATCGCGGCCACGGCGGCCAGGAAGGCGGTGCGCGCCGCCGCGGAGAGCTGGGCGAACCAGCCCCCGCCGAGCAGCGCCGCGAGCTGGCTGGCATGCGCGGCGAAGCCCCCGGCGCTGTCGTACAGGTCCAGTGCCGCGGCCACGTCCAGCGCCAGCGGCAGGATCGGCCCGGCGGGCAGGGCGGTGCGCAGCCCGTCCAGGGCCTGCGGGAGGAGAGCCTCGGCGGCACCCGCGAGGCCGGCGGCGCCGCCGAAGGTCGGCAGCAGCTCGATCGGGCTGCCGACGCCGGGGGTCACGGTCAGGGTGATGCCCGCCGCGCTGACCCCGAAGGTGATGGTCACGCTCGGCCAGGTCCCGCCCAGCGTCGCGGTGAGGCCGATGCTGCCCGCCGGGGTCAGGTGCCGGGCCGCGTCGATGCTGACCCCCAGGGACAGGTCCAGCACCCCGCCCAGGGGCTGCCCCGGGCTGGTCGCCAGCGCGATGGTGGTCGGGCTGGTGCCGCTGGCGCCGAGCGTCAGGCCCGCCGGCAGCGTGCCGGGCAGGGCGAGCAGCTGGCTGACCTTTGCCGGGTCCAGGACCGTGCCGTCGCCGAGCGCGGTGGCGCGCATCAGCCACTGGCCGGGGCTGCGCAGGAACGACCCCACGCCGGACACGGCGTAGCCCGGCCCGAGCACGGCCTCCAGCAGCGCGGAGGCGGATACCGACAGCAGCAGCCACGGCACGGCGGCGGCGAGCGCCGACTCGATCGCGCCCGCCGGGGGTACCGGGTAAAGCTGCAGCGGCGGCAGCTCGGGCGGAACGGCCACGGTCAGGGTGCCGTCGCCGTAGCTGAGCGCGGCCGGGCCGGCGGTTACCGCGGCCGAGACCACGGGGACCAGCGTGGCCAGCGGCAGCCCGACCGAGAAGGCCAGGCTCGCCCCGGCCGCCAGCGTGATCCCGGTCCCGGTGGTGTGCACCCCCACCGTGGCCGGGCCCGTCTGCACGAAGATCTCCAGCGGCAGCCCGGCGAGTGCCAGGGCGTAGCTGTTCTGCGCGCCGCCCGCCGCGCCGCCGGTGAACCCGAGCGGCGCGAGCACCGCGGCCGCCCGGGGGGTCAGGTACCCGATCGGGTCGACGCTGAGCGCGTTGATCGCGTCGGCGGAGATGGCGACCGACCCGCTGGCGTCGGCGGCGGCGATGCCCAGCGCCTGCAGGGCCTGCAGCAGCCCGGCCAGGGAACCGCCGGCCGGCGGCGCGGTGCCCGCGATGGCGCTGAACACGACGCCGAGCAGCGGCTGGAGCCGCGCGTCGGACCAGCCGACCACGTCGCTGGCCGGGCCGCGGAATGACGCCTCGTGCAGGGCGGCCGACGGCGTCGCGGTGACCTCGGCGCCGTTGAGCGTGACGAGCAGCCCCAGCTCGGCGCTGCGCACCCGGCTGCTCGCCGGCGCCGCGGACGGCCCGGCGTAGGAGAGCGGGCCGCCGGCCAGCCACCCGCCCGGCCGGCTCAGCGCGACGGTCACGGCCAGGGCATGCGCGGGCCGGGACGGGTCCGCCGCGCCGCTGTGCAGCGCGACCCGCCCGGCGTCGATCCGGACGCGTGCATCGGCGACGACCGGGCCGCCGGCGCCGAGCGGAAGCTCGGCGCTGACGCCGAAGGCCAGGTGCGTCGGGGCGGTGACGGAAACCGCGGCCAGGACCGCGGTCGCGGCGGCCTGAAGGCCGGCCAGCAGGCTCACGCCGGCCGGGCCGCCCAGCTGGCCGCCGAGCGCGAGTCCCGGCACGCCGCCGGTGTCGGTCGAGGCGGCGCCGGCGAAGTCGCCGACCGGATAGGGCCAGGCCACGGGTAGCGACCCGGCGGTGGCGGGCGGCAGGTACCCGTCCATAGCCTGGAGCAGATGTGCGAGGGCGTCATGCAGCGGACCGGGCGCGACGCCGACCGACGCGCCGCCTGCCGGGCCACCGCCCGGCGGGAACAGGTGCGCGCAGGCGCGCAGGGCGTCCCCGGTGAGCGGGTCGGTGAGCGGCGTGAGCGGCGCACCGCCGAACGGCGTGCCGAGCGTGATCAGCCCGGTGACCGTTCCGGGGCTGCCCTGGAGGTAGGCGAGCGCGGCGAGGCCCGCGGTGGAGTGGGCGACGAGGATGAGCGGGGCACCCGGCTTCAGCACCGCGAGCCTGGCCTGAATGAGGCCGATCTGCGCCGCGAGGCCGGTCACGTCGCCGCTGCCGTCGTCCTGCACGTCGGCGGTGTAGTAGTCGGCGGTGACGGTCACCGCCTGCAGGTCGACCGATCCCGGGGCCACGCCCGGCACGCGCAGGTTGAACGTCGCCGCGGCGTCCGTGCTGCCCGGATGGGCGGCCTCCGCCTGGCTCAGCAGGGTGGCCCAGGCCTGGTGGTCGGAGAACGCCGGGCCCAGGAGGAGGATGGCACGCTGGCTGCCGGGCGCGGCCCAGGCGTCGACCTGGGCCAGGATCTGGCTGCAGGCCGCGGGGTCGGCGGGCTGCGACTGATGCGGGGCCGTGATGGGAGCGCCCGCGGTCCAGCCGCCGCCGGCCGGGGCCTGGGACGTCACCGGGACCACGCCGTCGGTGGTGCTCAGGTGGTCCGACAGCGCTTGCAGCCCGCTGGCCAGGGTGGCGGGGTCGAGTGACGGCGGGATCGGCGGGAGGTAACGGCTCGCGCCGGCCAGCGCGGTGGTGAGCGCGTCCAGGTCGGCGGCGGCGGAAATGGCGGCGCTGGCGGCCGGCGCCGTGCTCGGCGGCCCGGCCGGCTCCAGCCAGGCCAGTCCGGTGGCCGGCGAGCCCCCGGCGCCCAGCGGCAGCTGCCACGGGTCGTCGTAGCTGCCCGAGCCCGCCAGCCCGGACAGCGCCGGGGCGGTGGCCAGGCCGGGGGGGAGCGTCTGCGCGACCAGCCCGGCCAGCCAGGTGGCCAGCGCGTCGGCGAAGCTGCCGCCGTCCGCGGACAGGCCCGTCGCGACGGATGCCAGCCAGGCTCGCAGCGCGCCGAGCGGGTCGCTGAACAGGGATCCGGGGCCGGCCGGGTCGGCCAGCACGGGGAAGTCGCCGGGCAGGCCGGGCAGGCCGGCGGTGCAGCCGAGCAGGGCGGCCAGGGCCAGGCCCGGACTG
This sequence comes from Streptosporangiaceae bacterium, assembly GCA_036501025.1. Taxonomy (GTDB): domain Bacteria; phylum Actinomycetota; class Actinomycetes; order Streptosporangiales; family Streptosporangiaceae; genus DASUBV01. The sequence continues at coordinate 29,957 of DASYBB010000213.1, read as the reverse complement.
CCCAGCTCCTCGCCCAGCGCGTGCGCGACCAGGGCGAAGAGCAGCGTCTCCAGGTCGGCGGCCCCGATGCCGAGTGCGGCGCCCGGATTGGCCAGGTCGAAGCCAGCGGGGAAGGGGAAGGTCACGGCGGGCACCGTGATGGTGCCCGCCGGGGTGGTGATGGCCAGGCCGCTGATCTGCGCGGTGATGACGGCGCCGGTGCCGGCCGCGAGGTCGACCGACGCGTCCAGGGACGTGGCGGTCAGCGAGATTCCCGATACCTGCGTCGCGACGGTGCCGAGAATGACCTGCGCCCGGGCGTGGAAGCCGCCGAGCACGGTGACCTTGCCCGGTCCGGCGGCGGGCAGGTCGAAGCCGAGCAGCTCCGCGGTCACCGCCGCCGAGGCAGGCGAGCTCGCGGCGGCCAGCTGGACGCCGATGCGCAGCAGCTGCGGATCGGCCGCGGCGCCCGAGGACTGCGCGTTCCAGGCAACCAGGCTGAGGGTCAGGGGCCCGGCGTCGGCGATCAACGCCGACCACGGCGCGGCGGCCGTGCCGCTGCCGGTGACCGGACCGGCGAGCCCGATCAGCGCGGCGAGCTCAGCGAAGTAGGCGCTCCACGGGTGCGCCGAACTCAGCAGGGCGCTCCGGTGCAGGGCCGCGATCGTCGTGGTGGGGTGGGTGGCAAGGTGCAGCGGGTCGGCGAGCGGCGCCGCCGGGTCGGCCGCGGGCTCAGTTACGCCCGCCAGCGCGCCGAGGTGCGCGCCGGGACCCGTGCTGCCCAGCGCCGCCGCGAGCGCGGCGCTGATGGCGGCCGAGGCCGCGGTGCTCGCGTTGCTGAGATCGATAACGGGGAACCTGGCGGAATCGATCACGACGTTGCGCAGCTCGAGCAGCGGCGCCAGCGCGCTTCCCGACCATTGCAGCCCGGCCCGCAGCGAGTCAGCCGAGAAGCTGACGGCCGAGCCGCCCGGGATCAGCTGCTGACTTAGATCGCCGGGCGCCTCCACCACGATCGTGGCGGCCGGGAACGCCGCGGCCGCGGCGGTGCCGGCCAGCGGCAGCCTGAGCACCGTGGCGCTGGCGGCCAGCCGCGCCGGCGGGCTCGCGCCGCCGGGCGCCAGGCTGACCGTGATGCCCGCCTCCAGCTGGGGCGTGACCCCGTCTGCGGCCGTGGCCTGGGCCAGGCTCAGGCCGACGGACGACGACACGGTCGGCGCGAACAGCGTGACCGCCCAGGTGGTCCCGGTCGCGGTCGCCGCCGTCGTGACGGCCGGCGCGGTGACCCCCATCAGCCCGGCCAGGTGACCGAGCCAGGTCACCATCGGCGCGGGCGTCCCGGTGAGCAGAGACCGCAGCCACGCCGCCAGCGCGGCCGGGTCACTGGCGATGGACCCGAACGGGAATGCCGGGACGGAGCCGTCGAGCCCCAGCAGCGGGATGAGATGAGCCGCCATCGCGGCGGCCTCGCCGGTGGCCGAGCCGCTGATCTCGTGCAGTTTCTGCCGGACCAGGCCGAGGATCAGCGCAGTCGCCTCGCTGCCCAGGTTCTGGGGGTCCAGCACGACATCGCGGGCGCCAGTGCCGTCCAGGTCGAGCCCCTGCAGCTCGATCCTGACGCCGGCCACCACGGGACTGGCGAGCGGTGCGAGGACGAGGGCGATCGACACCCCGGCCAGCGCGATCGGCTGGGCCGGAATGGTCCAGCCGAGCGTGACGGCCACGGTGGCGGTCAGCGGGCCGGCCGCGGTGCCCGCGACGGCACTGAAGCTGGTGCCGTCAATCTCGGCGATCGGCAGCTCGACCAGCACCGAGGCTCCGGGCGGACCTCCCGCCGAGCCGTAGTGGCCGGCCAGGCCCAGCACGACCTCCGGGTCCGCGGAATCGTCCACCGTCAGGTAGACGTTGCCGCTCGCCTGCGTGCCCAGCAGCGGATGCCACTTCTGGCCGCCGGGCGCCCCGGCCACCTCGGCGGGCGGCAGCACCTGGTCGAGCAGGTCGAGCACGGCCGCGCGCTGCCCGGGGTCGGTAAACACGCTCTCCAGGTAGGGCAGCGGTCCCTCGAACCAGGCCGCGTCGAGATCCCCGGTGCTGGTGACGAGTCCCGCCGCCTTCGCGACATCGCCGAGAACGGGGCCGAGCAGGCTCCCGATGTCCACGGCTAGCCTGCCTTCAGCTGCGCGGCGGCCGTCAGGCTCTGGCCGGCGATCAGGCGCAGCTGTCCGCCGGTGACCGTGAGTCCCCGCGGCGCCAGGTCGCGCTCGGCCGCGTGGTCGCCGGCCAGCGCGAGCAGGGCGCTCCAGGCGGCCGACTGCACCGCCGGTCCCCAGCGGGCCGCGAGCAGGCCGTTGCCGCGGGGATACTCGTCGGTCGCCAGGACGAGGCCGGCGGCCTCATCGGCCGGCAGCGCGAAGGCAACGACCAGGGGGGTCCGGCCGGTCTGGTCGCACTCCAGCTCGATGGAGACCAGCAGGCTCTGCCCGGCGATCTGCGTCGTGGTGCTGTCCAGGTGCACGAGCACCTCGTCGCCGTGGTCGACCCAGACCACCCGGCCGGGCGCGGAGGCCGGGGCCGCGGAGGCCGGGGGCGCGGAGCCATCAGCGGGCGTTCCGGCGAGCCGGACGGCCAGGTAGCGGGCGACATCGGGGCCAGGCAGCTGATCCGGGATGACCGTCCCCGTCCCCGTGCCTGTTCCGCCGCCGGTTCCGGTCCCCGTGCCGGTGCTCCCGCTGCCGCGGCCCCCCAGCCCGCGGAGCACCAGCAGCAGGATGACGAGGACAAGAATGACCACGACGACTATCAGAACGACACCAAGGAGCAGCGGCACTTCTGACCCCCATCGCCGGGGGGAAAGCGGCTCTCTGCCCCATCCTGCCGCGGACCCGCTGCAGTTCAGGACGCCGCGATGACCGCGCGGATTAGCTATGCGACAAGCAAAATACCCCGGCTGAGGAAGACAATAGCGAGGAGCCCGGCGGTTGCCAATAGGTCCCGGACGGGCCGGGCGCTTGAGGGTGAATTCTGCCGATCCCGCCCGCCTCCCGAAAGGACGCCGGAAGCCATTCCCGGCGATAACGATCCGCGGTGCTCAGGCCGGGGTGCGCAGTCCGCGCGCTCAGGCCGGCCGGCTGGCTGCGCAGCGGCCCGCACCTGGCCGCCTTGCCGTCGAGGCCGAGGGGAAGCTGTCCGGGAATTGGCGATCGGCCACCGGCAGGCCACGGCGCCGCAGCTGTGGGGCTAACCCGGAGTGCCGCACGACACAAGTGACCTGATCATCGTGACGACAGGGGATTCATCGCCGGATGTGTGGCGTCGGCAGCTGGCCGACGGCCTCCTGGTGGAGTGCGCCGCGCGTCGGAGGCGGAGTGGCGCAGCCGTTTCGACCGGCCGAAGAACTCGTGACCGTATTCGTTTATCAAGGCCGCCTCGGACGCCAATACGTCACATGCGCAGGCGGCGGCAGCCGGGCGGCGGCCGCCGGGCACAGCGACCGCTGCCAGCTCCAGCCGGGCACCCACGCCGAGCCCCAGCTGCACCGCACGGACGCACACCGACCAGAACAGCGCGTGCCAGCTGGCTCAGGGCGCGGTCCGGGTGACGGCGGCGCTGAGCCCGGCGGGCCGGGCCAGGGTCTGGTAGACGACGCAGTAGCGCTCGGTGAGCCCGAGCAGCGTGGCCACCTGCTCGTCGCTGGCGTCGGTGTCGAGGTCGAAGCTCAGCCGGATCGAGGTGAACCCGACCGGGGCGTCCTTGCTCACGCCGAGGGTGCCCCGGAAGTCCAGGTCGCCTTCGGCCCGGACGGTGCCGCCGCGAACCGGGAGCTCCAGCGAGGTAGCCACGGCCCGGAGCGTGACCCCGGCACAGGCCACCAGGGCCTGCAGCAACATGTCCCCGGAGCAGGCCAGCGAGCCGTCGCCACCCGTGGCGGGGTGCAGGCCCGCGATCGCCATGGCCCGGCCGGTCGAGACCGAGCAGCTGACCTCCTCGTCCCCCAGCACGCCTTGCGCCTGCAGGGTGACCACCGCCTGCTGCGGGTCACCGCGGTAGGCGTCTTTCAGCGGCTGCTGCACGGCCCGCAGCGCTGCGCTGTCCATCTCGCCCCCAGCCAGGTGCCGTCGGCACCCTGATCGTCGCTCACCATCCAGACTGTCAGTCCGATCCCCGGGGTGTCCACCGCCAGCAGGCCTCCGGCCAGGACGGATAGTGGGTGCCCGGGATCCAGGCCGCCGTCACGGTGCGCCAAACCAGCGCGATAGTGCGTCTCGCAGCGCGGGCGCGGCGGTGGCGGCGGGCTCGTCGGTGGCCGCGGCCCAGGCGACCCGGGCGTCCGGGCGGATCAGCAGGGCGTCGGCCGGGCGGTCATCGGCCGAGGCGGCCGAGGGGGCCGAGGCGGCGCGGATGTCGACGCGATCGTGCCAGTGGCCGGCGATCTCGCGGAGGTCCGGACGGCCGGCGAGGTCGAGGAGGACGGGCCGCCCGGTGTGCATGAGCTGCGCCACGGTGGTCGCGCCCCGCTCGGTGCGCACGGTGAGGTCGGGCGCGAACGTGCCGGCCAGCGGGTGGTGGCCGGCCCCCGGCATCGGGTAGCGGAGGTCGGAGCCGGCGATCAGGGCACCGAGCCGCCGCGCCGGCTGCTCGTCAGCGAGCAGTTCCTCGAACACGTCCCGGAGGGCTTGGGCGGCCGCGTCTTGGCCGCGCCTGAGCGCCATCTGGGCTTGAGTCTGCATCATCGTCCGCGCGCCGGCGTAGTGGCGTTCGCTGTGGTAAGTGTCGAGCACGCTGGCCGGCGCCCGGCCGCGGAGGTCGGCGGCCAGCTTCCAGCCGAGGTTGATGGCATCGGTCATACCGAGGTTCAGGCCCACCCCGGTTGACGGAAACACGTGCGCCGCATCGCCGGCCAGCAGAATGCGGCCGTGGCGGTACTGCTCGGCCTGCCGGGCCTGAAACCCGTAGCGCGACAGGCGAGTTGCTGCTGCGATAGGCAGTTCGGCACCGAGCACGCGGCGGATGCTGTCCTGGAATTCGGCCAGGGTCATCGGAGCGTCATCGTCGTCGACGTCGGCGGGCTCGGGTTCGGTGGTCTGGATCATCAGCTCGCCGACGGTGCGCCGGCCGAGCGCGAACACGCCGCGGTCGGTCCGGGTGAAGCCCGGCTGGACCCGCCCCAGCCCGGGAACGTCCAGGTCGCCGTTGTCGAGCTGGGTCACCGACTCGGTCAGGGTGACGTGGGCCAGCCGGTTGACCTCGGCATAGGTGGTGCCGGGGAACGGGATGCCGGCCAGGCCGCGGACCCGGCTGCGCGGGCCGTCACAGCCGACGAGGAACCGGGCGCTCACCCGGTAGGGCCCCTCCGGCCCGGCCGCCACCGCCCTCACCACGGCATCGTCTTGGCTCAGCCCGGTCACCTCGTGCCCGCGACGGATCTCGGCGCCGAGCTCACCGGCGCGCTCGTCGAGCACGCGCTCGAGCTTCGCCTGCGGAAGCGAGATCCCGCGCAGCGGGGGGTCGGCCACGTGGGTGAGGTCCAGCTGCACCGTGCCGAACGGGTACCGGCGGGCCGGGTCGCCGCGGCGGTAGCTGGCTGCTTCAAGCCGCTCCATCAGGCCCCGGTAGGCCAGCAGGTCCAGGATGTGGCCGCCGAGGCCGTTGGCCTTCGCCGTGTCCCGCAGCCGCGGGCGGCGCTCCAGTACCAGCGGTTGCGCCCCGGCCAGGCACAGCTCGGCGGCCAGCATCAGGCCCGTCGGCCCGGCGCCCACAATGATCACATCGGTGTCGGTCACTCGCCGCTCCTCCTGGTGGTCGTCGGTCGCGCTCACGCCCGTCCCGGCCGTCGGCACGACATATAGCGGTCATCCAGGCTCAGTTTTGCGGCCCGGCCGGCGCCTGGCCCCGCAGCTCAACCGGCAGGTGACCGACATCGCTCAAGGAGATCAGCATCGGCGGCCGCCCAGGTGGGCCAGGATCCGCTCCGGCTCGCGCAGGTCAGCGTAGATGATCATGGCGTTCTGATCGCCGGCCATCACGCCTGTGCACGAGGCCGGCCACCCGGGTCCCCCGGCCCTGACTATCGACCTGGATGCCGACATCCTGGCCCTGGCCACCTACGGCCGGTCGACCGTCGCGGCCGCCACCCGCCTCGGGCTCGTGATACTCGACATCACGGTCGACCGCCCCGGAGCGCTCTAGCGCTCGCGTCCTGCGCACCGCGGGGGGCCGGGGCGCTCCGGACAGCGAGTTCGGTCAGCGGCGGGAGCCTGATGCCCAGGCGGCGCAGCCGGCCGGTGCGCGCGTCCACGACGCGCAGCGCCCCGCCGTCGGCGACGGTGAACAGCCACCGGCTGTCGGGAGACCAGGCCAGGGCCTGCGGCCCCGCCGGCCCGCGCACGGCCAGGGCCACGGACCGGGTGGCGCCGGACCTGAGACTGATCAGCCGGAGCACGACCCGGCCGCCCGCCGCAGGCTCGTAGACCGCGGCGACCGACCCATCCGGGCTGACGGCACCGGCCGGCGCCACGGTGCGGGCCGGGGGGCCGAGGAGGACCCGGCGGGTTCCGCGGGCCGGGCTGGCGGCCACGTCGAAACAGTGCCCCGGACGCAAGCAGGCCACCTCGAGCCACTGCACCGGCCCCGGCGCCAGCACCGCCTCGGCGCTCACCGGCCGGACGCCGCCCGGCCCGGCGTCGAAGAAGGAGCCGTTGCCGTTCTCCAGCAGCACCCCGCCGCGGCCATCTGCCGTCGCCGCCCACGGTCCGCCGGGAAGCGGGACCGACGCTTCCGAGGCCCTGCGGGCCAGTGAGTACAACGTCATCACCGGCCTGTCAGCGGGCAGCACCCACACCTGCCCGGCCGCCGGGCCGGGCAGGACGACCCCGCCGCGCCGCAGCGGCCCCGGCAGCGGGCGGGCCGCCCGCCCGTCCGGCACCAGGTAGCCGGGCACCGCGTCCAGCGGCCGGATCACGGCCTGATCCGGGCCGGCCACCAGCGACGCCGGCCCGGTGCTGTCCAGCGGCGGGACCGCCGTGCGGGTAACCCGGCCCCGTTCCAGCTCGATCCGGACCAGGCCGTCCGGCCCGAAGCCGAACAGGTCCCACCCGGATGCCGCGCCCAGCAGCCGGTGCCCTGCCTCGGTGACCCGCACGCCCGCCGGTGCGGGCGGCGGCTGCCCCGCGCGCACGACCACGGTCAGCACGCCCGCGACGAGCACGGCGCCCAGGGCCAGCCAGCCCGGCCGCGGTGTCCGCCGCCGTCGGCGCGCCGACCCGAACTGCACCAGATCCGGCCGGTCGCCACCGCTGGCCCCGTCACTGCCCACGCTTCATCATCCGCCCGCCGCGCGAAGGCCGCCGCGCGGCCAGCCAGCGCCAGCCGGCCGCCGGGCCGCGCGGTCAGCTCGCGGAGAGCCGGGCCTCGGGCAGAGCCGGCTCGAACAGCTCCACCGGGTTGCCGGACGGGTCCTCGGCGATGATCTGGCTGCCGCCGACGCCGGTCACGAGGTCGTTGCGGAACCGCACGCCCTCGGCCCGCAGCCGCGCGACCGCCGCGGCGAGATCAGGGACCTCGATCGAGAACCGGTTCCAGCCGCCCGGCTCAGGCCGGGTGCCGTCCGGCATCGCCTGGCCGCCGCCCGGGGCATCACCCGCGACGCTGAGCACCAGGCGCAGGTCACCGCGGGTGAGCATCGCGAACATGTCGTTGGGATGCATCTGCACGCTGAACCCCAGGTGCCCGGTGTAGAAGCCGATCGCGGCATCAATGTCGTAAACGATGTAACGGATGCTGACCGTGGCCATGTGAGTATCGCCTCCTGAATCACGCTGCCGTCAGGAGCCAGCCTCCGGCAGCGGTGCCTGGATGCTGACGTGCCGGCCGTCCGGGTCGCGCATCAGCATCTCGGCCGCGCCCCAGGCGCGGTCGGTGAACGGATGCTCGACGGTGCCGGCCGGCGGCGGCTGGAAGCCGTCCGCGCTGGCCGTGGCGACCAGCGGCTGGATCTCCGGAGCCGACCCGTCGGGACGCTCGACGACGAACAGGTAGGGCCCGCCGGCGGGGTGCTCCAGCCGCCCGGAATTGCGACCGGTCTCGAACTCCACCCGGTAGCCGAGTGCCTGCCAGAACGCGACCGTCTTGCCCCAGTTGCTCGTCTGGATGATGAGCCCCTCGATGCCCGTCGTCCCCACGTCTTCTCCCTCGTGCCCGGCCGCCTGCAGGTGCTGCCGCAGGGCCGCGGCGGTGATCGCGGACAGCGACTGCTCGGTGTCGACCGCGCGGTACTTGAGCGCGCGGATCAGGTCCGCCGGCAGGTACACCTTGAACTGCCGAATGTCGTCAGCCATGGGCTAATAGTACTAAGGTACTACAGTACTTCAACGGCACCGCCGGTCTAGCGAACCGGTCCCAGTTTCTGCAGTTCGGCGAACGCCAGCGGGGCGGCCTCGGCGTGCCCGGAGTCAACCGCGAGCTTGTACGCGGCCCGCGCCCCGAGCGCGTCGCCCTGGCGGGCGTGCACGGAGCCGAGGACGACCGCGGCCCGGGGCGCCGCGTCCCGGTGGCCGGACTGGATCGCCAGCTCGCAGGCCGCCCGGGCGCCGTCCAGGTCACCCTGATAGGCCAGCAGGGCGGCCAGGTTCATCGCCGCGGGCGGCGCCGCCTGCTCGTGGCCGGAATCCGTGGCGGCGCGGAAGGCGAGCCGGGCGCCGGGGAAGTCGCCCTCGCGCTGCAGCGCGAGCCCGAGCATGCAGGCGGCCCTCGGCCCGGCGTCGGGGTGGCCCGACGCCATGGCCGGCTGTAACGCGGCCAGCTCGCCCCGGGCGTCCCCCGCCTGGCCCAGGAGCGCACCGCGCCACACGCCCGCCCACGGCGCGGCGTCCGGGTGGCCGGACTCGATGGCCAGCTGGTAGGCGGCCAGCGCGCCGCCCAGGTCACCCTGCTTCTTGAGCACCTCGCCGAGCGACGCGGCCGCCCTCGGGCCGTGGTCGCGGTCACCGGAGTCAATGGCGGCCTGGTACGCCGTCCGGGCTCCGTCCAGGTCGCCGCGGCCTTCCAGCAGGTTGCCCAGCTGGAGTGCCGAGCCCGGCGCGGCGAAGGGGTGCCCGGAGGCGACGGCGCACCGGTAGGCGGCGATGGCGTCGTCCACCCGTCCCATGTCCGTGAGCAGGTTGCCCAGGTTGTTGGCGGCGGTGGGCGCGGCCTCCAGGTGACCGGACTCGACGGCCCGCTGGTAGGCCGCGACCGCGTCGCGCACCTGGCCGTCCGCCCGGAGCAGCAGCCCAAGGTCGCGGGCGGCCAGCGGCGCCACCTCCGGGTGACCCGAGCTGATGGCCGTCTCGTAGGCCCGCCGGGCCGGGCCGGTGTCCCCGGTGGCCTTGTACACCGACCCGAGGTCTAACGCCGCGGCCGGGGATAACTCCGGGTCGGCCGCGTCCATCACGCGCTGCAGGGCGAAGCGCGCCGCGGCCATGTCCCCGGCGCGAGCCAGCCTGATGCCGAACTGGTACTCGGCCAGAATCTCGTCCGAGGACGCCGGGCCAGCCGGCGGCCGGCCGCCGTCCCCGGCCTCGAGGAATCCCGTGGTTCCCATCCGGACCTTCTTTCGGGCGCCATCCCTAGACAACAGACGAGCCAGGCCCCGGACCGGTTGACAGCGAGCAGCTCAGCGCGGCAGCACGAGGTCCAGCTCGAGCCACCGCGCGAGGTCCTCGATCTCGGCGCCGATGGCCGCGGTCATCGCCGCGGTACCGGGAACGTCCTCGTGGACGGCATCGACCCGCAGCACCCCGGACTTGCGGTCAGCGGTGGCGTCGAGCTTGCCCACCAGCCGGTCGCCGTACAGGATCGGCAGCGCGAAGTACCCCCACCGGCGCCGGGCCGCGGGCTTGTAGATCTCCAGCTGGTAGTCGAACTCAAAGAGCTCGACGGCACGCTTGCGGTCGTGAATGAGCCGGTCGAAGGGCGACAGCAGCGCGGCCCGCCCGGAGAAGGGCTGGCCCAGCTGGGCCGGGTCGACGCGCCACGTGCCCGGAACGCCGTCGACCGTGGCCGGCTCGCCGGCCTCGCCCACGCCGACCGGCTCGACCGGGCGCTCCGGTCCGCCCGCCCGGGCGATGCCGAGGGCGCGCAGCCGCCGCGCGTCGCGGGCGCGCAGCGCCTCGCCGGCCGGGACCACCGGGTCGTCGGGGTAGACCCGCGCGGCCAGGTCCCACAGCCGGTCGCGGCCCTTCCGCCCGGCGACCGCGACCTCGCCCCGCACCACCAAGATCTCCAGCAGCTGCGAGACGTTGCGGTTGTTGGTCCACCCGGTCGACCCCCACGGCAGCACGCACGTGTCCGGAAGCTCGCGCGACGGCAGCGGCCCCTGCGCGCCGAGCCGGCTGAGGATGTCCCGGCGGCACGCGTCGTTGGCCGACACGAAACCGGCCACCTGCCGGCTGCGCGCGGTCCACGCGGCCATGTCGGCCCGGTACAGGGCCAGGTCCTCGGCGGGCCGCAGCATCGCCCGGAGCTCGAGCAGCGCCCGCCCGGCCAGGGCCGCTTCCAGGTCGGCCGGCGCGTGCGCCGACCCGAGGCGGCTCCACGCCACCAGGTCAGCGCTCGGCGCGATGGCGGCCGTCGGGTCGAGCTGGAGCAGCGTCAGCTGGCGCACCACCTCCAGCAGCCCGGCCGGCCGGGGGCTGTCCAGGAGCTGCGCGCGCACCGCGATGCGGCGCGCGTCGGCCCGCGAAAGCTCGTGAACGGTCACGGCACCAAGCTAGACGACCGCTCTGACACAGAACGATGGCCCGCGGCGATCTCGCCTTCCGCGGGCGCCGGTCCGCGGACTGGCTGGACCCAAGGTCACGCCTCGCCTGACCCGGTCATTGCCGGATACGGCTCGGCCCCTTACCGTTCCGGGTACAGGCAAATCACGACGACAGCGTTGTCCTGACCCGTTCCGCACCGCCAGCCATGTCAGTTCCGGAGGGTGATGTCAACGTGGCCGAGGACTTCGCGACCGTGACCGGACGGCAGCCGCAGGCCATCCGGACCGCGCTGGCCGTGCTGCGCGCCGTGGCCGGGGCCGGCGGCGGGATCACCGCCCGGCAGCTCTCGGTGGCGCTCGGCCTGCCCCCCGCGACGACTTACCGCATCGTCAGCATCCTGGTCCGGGACGAGTACCTCGCCCGGCTGCCCGGCCGGCGCGGCCTGGGGCTCGGCGCCCGCGCCACGGATCTCGCCTTGGCCGTCACCGCCGCGGGCTGCCCCTGCGGCGGCACGACGCACGCTCCGCGCGCGGAGTTAGCCGCGCGGCCGGCGTCGACGGCCGGGGGCCGGGCTTTCGGGGGACGGCGAGCGTTTCGGCGCGGGCGGTCATTCTCATTCGGCTTCCCGGCAGCGTAACGGAACGGCAACGGCAAGATCACGCCGAATTTGCGGACGGGAAACGGGCCGGTCGGCGGACGTAACAAGCGCCGCACAGCATTGACGCTCATGACGGCCTTGATGATGCAGGCAGGCGACGCCGGCGAAGCGGACCCGCTCCCGCCGCCGCAGGCACCCCGGCGGGCCGGCGGCACCGGGGCCCGGCTGCTGCGGTTCGCGCTCGCGAACCTCACCCGCCGTCCGGAGCGGTTCGTCCTGTCCACCCTGGGCATCGCGCTGGCGATCATGGTAGTGGTCGTGGTCCGGACGATTTCCATCGGCTTCGCCGGGTCGGGGACGGCGTCGCTCGCCGATGTCCTGGACGGAGCGCCGCTGTGGGTGGTGCCGGCCCAGGGCGTGCATTATGACGCGCGGCTGTCGGCCATGCTGCCGGGCGGCCCCGCGCCGCCGCTGGCGGTGCCGCGGGGCTGGACGGCGCAGCAGGTGATCGCCGGGGCCTGGTCGACCGGGCACGGCCGGCTGGCCCTGTACGGCCGGCCGGGAGTGCCCGCCGGGCAGGCTGAGGTCGGCGCGGCGGCGGCCGCGGTGCTGGACGTGTCGGCCGGGCAGCAGCTCCGCGTCGGGGGGCAGTCGCTGACCGTCGAGATCAGCGGGCCGTCAAGGATCGTGACGGTCGCGCCGGCGGTGGCCCGGAGCCAGGTCGGCGGCGCGGGCTGGTGGACGGTGCGGCCGCCGGGACGGCTGGCGGGACAGCTCAACCTCGGCCAGGTGCTGGGCGCGGCGGCCGGGATCCCGTCCAGTACCGACCCCGCAGTGCAGCCCGGCGCGCGCGGCCTCATCTACGACACGGTCGGCGGCGGCGGCAACCTGACCTTCGGGCAGCGGTTCTCGGCGCTGTTCTCCGGGAAGGTCACCGGGTCGGTGCTCGGCCTGGTGTCCACGGTGGGCCTGATCCTCGGCTTCGTCATCGCTGTCACCTCGTTCCTGGCCTCGGTCCAGGAGCGCCGCCGCGAGTTCGGCATCATGGCCAGCATCGGGCTGGCCGACGAGATCCTCTACTTCTTCCTGGTGGAATCCGCGGTGATCTTCGTCGCCGCCTACGCCCTGGGCGCGCTCGCGGCCGGCGCGGCCGTGCTGGTGCTGGCGCCGGGTGTGGCGCCGGCCGGGGCCTGGCTGCAGGCGGCCGCACTGGCGGCGGCCTACCTGCCGGCCATGGCCATCCTGGGCGCGCTGGTCCCGGTGCACCGGCTGCTCCAGCAGCGGCCCGTTACCCTGCTGGCGGGCTCGTCATGATCGGGTACGGGGTGCGCTACGGGCTGCTGTCGACGCGGCGGCGCCGCCGGGCGCTGCTGCTGCCGGTGCTCACCACCGCGACCGGGGCCTTCCTGGTCGTGCTGGTGTTCTCGCTGGCCCCGGTGGTCCGCGAGCAGGCGGCGGCCTTCGGGCACGCCGGCCAGGTGTTCCGCGCGACGCTGCTGATCACCATCCTGGTGCTGCTGACCGGGGTGGTCGAGGTGGCGGTGTGCACGACGCGGGCCATCAGCCAGCGGACCCGGGAGATCGGCGTGCTGACCGCCACCGGGGTCCCGCGGCCCTCGGTGACCGCCGCGCTGCTGATCGAGCCGATGGTCGCGGCGGCGGCGGGCGCGGGCGCCGGCGCCGTGCTGGCCGTCGCGGCCGAGGTCGCCCTGGCCGCGGCGGGCTCGCTGTCGGCGCCGCCGGCGCCGGGGGCGACCGGGCTGGCCGTGGCCCTGGCGGTCGGCCTGAGCGTGGTGTCGGCCGCGCTGGCCAGCATCCTGCCGTCCTGGCGGGCCGCGTCCCGGCCGCCGATCCACTCGCTGAGCCACGGAGGCTGATGACGCATGACTGTTGCCATGAATCCCGCCGGGGCCGGGGCCGCGGCGGCCGAGCCAGCGCCGTGTGTCCTGCGGGTCAGCGAGCTGTGGAAGCTGCACCAGCTGGGCGATGAGGTCGTGCGGGCCCTGGCCGACGCCAGCCTGGCCGTGACGCCGGGCGAGTTCGTGTGCCTGATGGGCCCGAGCGGCAGCGGCAAGTCGACGCTGCTGAACATCATCGGCGGCCTGGACCGCCCGACCAAGGGCTCCGTCATCATCGACGGCACCGACACCAGGTCGCTGACCGAGAGCCAGTACGCGGCACTCCGCCACGACACGATCGGCTTCATCTTCCAGAGCTACAACCTGATCCCGTTCCTGTCCGCCGTCGAGAACGTCGAACTGCCGCTGATCTTCGAGCCGTACGACCGGGCCGTGCTGCGGCAGCGGGCGCTTGACCTGCTGGAGATGGTCGGCCTGGCCCACCGGGCCGGGCACCCCCCGACCAAGATGTCGGGCGGCGAGCAGCAGCGGACCGCCATCGCCCGGGCGCTGATCGGCGATCCGCGGGTCATCCTGGCCGACGAGCCGACGGCCAACCTGGACCAGAAGACCGGCGCCACGGTGGTGCGGCTGCTGCGCGACCTGTGCTCCCGCCTGAACGTCACGGTGGTGGCCGCCACCCACGACCCCGCCGTCGCGCAGGAGGCCAGCCGCGTCATCAAGATGGCCGACGGCCGCATCATCCATGACCCAGCCAGCCACGACGCCACTATGGAGGTCTGACATGACCAGTGTCGCCAGCGGGGGCGAGGCCAAGCTTGCCGCCGAGCTCGTCCCCGAGCGGGTGCTGCCCAAGGTCCTCGGGACCTTCGGGCTGACCGCCGCCTACGTGTTCATCATCTGCTGGATCAACGGCACCTCGGTCATGGCCACCGGCGGCTGGTCGGCCATCCCGATGTGGGTGCTGGGCATCGTGGTCTTCCTGGTCCCGGCCGGCCTGGCCGTGGCCGAGCTGGCCAACCTGTGGCCGGCCCAGGGCGGGGTCTACGTCTGGGCCTACCGGACCCTGAACGAGCCGCTGGCGTTCTTCGGCGGGTTCCTGTCGTGGATCCCGGTCATCCTCAACGGCGCCAGCGGCCCGGCCGTGGTGGTGTCGTTCGCGCTGCTGGCCTTCCACTCCACAGTCGGGCTGACGATGTCGATCATCCTGCAGCTGCTGGTGCTGTGGGTGTCGGCGGCGCTGGCCCTGCGCAAGCTGGCCGCCACCCAGCGGATCATGAACATCGCGCTGGTCGTCTACGGCGTCATCGCGGGGGCCGTGCTGCTGACCGGCATCGTGCACGCGGCCAGGCACTCATCGGCCACGCCGGTCAGCTGGCACGCGCTGACCACCCTGAACTTCGGCAGCTACGGGTGGCTGTTCGGCCTGATCCTGCTGTACCTGGTGGGCGTCGAGACGCCGTTCAACATGGGGGCCGAGTTCCTGTCGGTCCGGCGCAGCGCCACCCGGATGATCTTCTGGGGCTCGGTCGCGCTGTCGGCCATCTACGTGCTCGGGACGGTCGGCACGATGCTCGCGCTGCCCACAGCGAAGATCAACTCCGTCACGGGCGTCGCGTCGGCGCTCAAGGTCGGCGTCCCCGGCCTGGCCGAGATCGCGGCCCTGCTGATCGCGGTCATCCTGGTCGTGGCCCTGACCACCTACCAGTCGGCCTACTCCCGGCTGGTCTTCGTGTCCGGGCTGGAGCGGCACCTGCCGCGGCTGTTCACCCACCTCAACCCGCGGACCCGCAACCCGGTGACGGCCATCCTGGTCCAGACCTGCGTCTCGTCCACCATGATCGTCGTGCTGTTCTCGCAGTCCAGCCTGACCAACGTCTTCCTGTACCTGACCGGCGCGCTCAGCGTGGTGTGGCTGTGCTCGGGGTTCTTCTTCTTCGTGCCGATGGTCATCGCCCGGCATAAGTACAAGGAGCGCTATCAGGCCGAGTCGTTCTGGCGGATTCCCGGCGGGCTGGCCGGCGCCTACCTGGTGGCCATCGTCGGCTGCGGCGGCACGGCCGCGGGCATCTACTACTCGTTCGCCCTGCCGTTCGGGCCGGGCATCCCCCGGGGCACCTGGATGGCCTGGGTGGGCTCGATCTCGGCCGGCGTGCTCGTCGCCGCCCTGCTCGTCTACATCTTCGGCCGCCGGTCGGCCGCCAAGGTGACCTCTGATGACGCCCTCGCCCACCTTGCCGTTCTCGAAGCGCCGCAGGCACCATGAAGTACGGCCCCGACCCCGCATCCCGGCCCGCCATCGCAGCGTGGAGGTTCTGATGACCGCCCAGCTCGTCTCCGAGACCGACGCCCCGTCCCTTGAGCCGGGCCACCCCCTTGACCCGCTGAGCGCGGGCGAGATCAAGGCGGCCGCCGCCATCGTCCGCGCGCAGGCCGGGTTCACCCCCGCCACCCGGTTCGTGATGATCTCGCTGGCCGAGCCGGCCAAGCCCGCCGGCCTGGACTTCAGCGGGACCGCGCCTGACCGGGCGGCGCTGGTCATCACCTACGACAAGGCCGCGGCCCTGATCCACGAGACGGTCGTGTCGCTGACCGCCGGGTCGGTCCTCAGCCGGGTGCCGGTCCCCGACCGGTTCCCGTCCTACATCAGCGAGGACATGTTCTCCGTCGAGGAACTGGTCCGCGCCGATCCCCGCTGGCAGGCGGCGATGCGCCTGCGGGGGGTGACCGATTTCGCGCTGGCCATGATCGACCCGTGGCCGTCGGGCTACCTGGGTGACAGTGACCACCCGGCGACCAGCGCGCGGCTGTGCCGGCCGCTGACCTGGATGCGGTCGGCGCCGGGCGAGCACGGCTACGCGCGGCCGGTCGAGGGCCTGATCGTCACCGTGGACATGGACACCATGACGGTGACGGACGTGGCCGACCACGGCGTGGTGCCGATCCCGGCGCACCCGGGCAACTACGCCCCGGAGTTCATGTTTGACCCGGAGAACCGGCCCGCGTTCAGCGCGCTGCGCGACGACGTGCGGCCGATCAGCATCACCCAGCCCGAGGGCCCCAGCTTCACCGTCGACGGGTGGTCGGTGAGCTGGCAGAAGTGGCGCCTGCGGGTGGGCTTCAACCCGCGCGAGGGCCTGGTCCTGCACCAGGTCGGCTACGCCGACCGGGGCCGGCTGCGGCCGGTGGTGTACCGGGCCTCGCTGTCGGAGATGGTGGTGCCCTACGGGGACACCGCGCCGACGCACTGGAACAAGAACGTCTTCGACATGGGCGAGGTCGGCATGGGCCTGATGGCCAACTCGCTGACCCTCGGCTGCGACTGCCTCGGCGAGATCTTCTACTTCGACGGCACCGTCAACGACTCGGCCGGCGAGCCGGTGACCATCCCGAACGCGGTCTGCATGCACGAGGAGGACACCGGGATCGCCTGGAAGCACACCGACTTCCGCACCGGCGCGGTCGAGGTCCGCCGCTCCCGCCGCCTCGTCCTGTCGACCATCGCCACGGTCGGCAACTACGAGTACGGCTTCTACTGGTACCTCTACACCGACGGCAAGATCGAGTACGAGGTCAAGCTCACCGGGGTGCTCACCACCGGGGCGGTCGCCGACGGCGAGGTGCCCAAGCACGGGAACCTGGTCGCCCCCGGCATCTACGGGCCGCACCACCAGCACTTCTTCAGCGTCCGGCTGGACATGTCGGTCGACGGCGCCCGCAACAGCGTGTACGAGGTCGACTCCCTGCCCGAGCCCGAGGGACCGGGCAACCCGCACCACAACGCGTGGGTGACCCAGTCGACGCTGGTCGCCAGCGAGGCGGACGGCGCCCGGGACGCGGACGTGTCGAAGGCCCGGTTCTGGAAGGTGACCAACCCGTCGGTCCGCAACGAGCTGGGCCAGGAGGTGGCCTACAAGCTGGAGCCGGGGACGCTCGTCCCGTCCATGGTGCAGCCCGGGTCGGCGATCTACGACCGCGCGCGCTTCGTCCAGCACAACCTGTGGGTGACGGCCTACGACCCGGCGGAGAACTATGCGGCCGGGAACTACCCGTACCAGTGCCCGGAGCCGCAGGGGCTGCCCGAGTACGTGGCCGACGGCGCGCCGCTGGCCGGGGCCGACGTGGTGCTCTGGTACACCCTCGGCGCTCATCACATCGTCCGCCCGGAGGACTGGCCCGTGATGCCGGTGACCAGCGTCGGGTTCCACCTCAGGCCGGTCGGGTTCTTCGATGGCAACCCGGCCCTGGACCTGCCGTCGTCGGCGGCGTGCCACGGGGATGCCCACGGGAATGGAGCCAGCTGCTGAGCTGAACCGCCGGAACAATGGCGACACAATAGACAAGCCGGCCCATATATTTCGCCATGCGAAATATACGAGACCTGACGGGTCATGCCCCGCGGCCTGGCAACTTGTGCCCAGGTCCGATAAAGGATGACCCGTCGCCGCCATTCCTGACCATTACCCTCAGTTGCCGCGGCAGATACCGCAGCAAATCTGGGGAGGAACGGAAATGATCAGATTCGGAAAGGCCGCGGCGGTCGCGGGCGGGGTAGGGTCCCTGCTCCTGGCCGGCGCCACGGCGGCCAGCGCCAGCACCGCCGCGCCGCAGCCGAGCCGCGGCTGCGACAGCGGCGTGTGGTCCGGCTATGAGGGCGTGCAGCTGGACGGCAG
Source organism: Streptosporangiaceae bacterium (assembly GCA_036501025.1). Taxonomy (GTDB): domain Bacteria; phylum Actinomycetota; class Actinomycetes; order Streptosporangiales; family Streptosporangiaceae; genus DASUBV01. The sequence goes on along the minus strand of DASYBB010000213.1, from coordinate 12,112 downwards.
CAACCTCGCCGTCTCCGTCGAGGGCGGCAAGGTCGTCGCGCTCGCGCACCAGACCCGCGGCTTCTTCGGCCAGGGCGGCTCGCAGGACTGCTTCTACTGGTTCAACCCGGCCGGCGCCACCAACAACGCCAAGTACGCGGTGCTGGCCAGCCCGAGCACCGGCGTCCCCACCGGGGAGGCCCTGACCGCCATGTGGGCCCCGAGCCGGCGCGGCGGCGGCTCCTGGTCGGTCGGCCTGGCCAGCACCGAGAAGGGCAGCACGGCCCAGCAGTGGGTCTTCAACGGCACCGGCTGGACCAATACGGCGGCCGGGACCGAGCTGAAGACCAACGGCAACGGGCACGCGCTCAGCCTCGAGTCGACCAGCTCCGCGCCCGCGGCGAACAACACCTTCCACACCTCGGGATTCTGACCCTCCGCCAGATCCCAGCGGCGCCCCCGGCCAGCTCCTGGCCGGGGGCGCTGTGCGCCGCGGCCGGCGCTCGCGGGACGCCCGCATGAATCGCCGCTTCCGGGCAAGTTAGGGCATCGCATGACGTCCTGCCGAAACGGGGTGGCACATGACCAGTCAGACCGACGACGACGGCGCCGACCGGCGGGCCGAGCTGATCGCTGCCGCGCAGGCCCGCTGGGTCGACGCCCTGACCGACCTGGGCGGCCGGAACACGCTGCTGTATTACAAGGACCGGCGGACCGGGACGCTGGACCTGGCCCAGGCCGATCCCGATGCGCTGGCCAGCTTCCTGCGCACCGGCTCGATCCGGCTGACCCGCCTGTTCCGCGATGTCGATGCCCGGGCCGACGCGATCCGGCGGGTCCAGGTCATCTACCGGAAGGCGCGCGAGCTGCTCGAGGAGCGCGGCATCCGGGCGGCCTACCTGGCCAGCGGGATCGCGCACTGGGATGAGCTGTTCCTGGAGCCGGCCGCGCCCGTGCTGCTGCGCGGCCTGGCCATCACCCCGACCCGGGCCCGGCACGACGACTTCGACCTGACGCTGGACGACACCGAGGTCAACCCGGTCCTGCTGCACAAGCTGGCCAGCGTGTTCGGCGCCGCCACCGAGGAACTCGCCGACGAGCCGCCCGGGCTGGTCGCCGACCGGCTGATCAGCGCGGCGGCGGCCGCCGAGGTGCCGGGGTTCAAGGTCGCGGACCGCGCCGTCATCGGCACCTTCACCTACGCCAAGCTGCCGATGGTGCGCGACCTGCAGGCGGCCGGGGACCTGCTCGGCGACAGCGACATCATCGCCGCGATCTCCGGCGACCCGGAGGCGCAGGAACTGCTCGGCACCGACGACGGCCCGAGCGGCCCGCGGGCCGCTGAGGACGAGCCGTCGCCGGCCGGCGACGACCTCGCCGACGCCCCGGAGGACGACTTCTCCGTCCTGGATGCCGACTCCTCGCAGCGCAGCGCCATCGACTCGGTCCTGGCCGGCCGCAGCCTGGTCATCCACGGGCCGCCGGGGACGGGCAAGAGCCAGACCATCGCCAACCTGATCGCGGCCCTGGTGGCGCGGGGCCGGAAGGTGCTGTTCGTCGCGGAGAAGCGCGCGGCCATCGACGCGGTGCTGTCGCGGCTCAAGGGCGTCAGCCTGGCCGGCATGGTGCTCGACATCCACGAGGGCACCCGCGACCGGATGCGCATCGCCCGCGATCTCGGCGAGGCGCTGGACGAGGCGCAGCGCGCCGGCCAGCCGGACGTCGGCGATCTGCACCGGCGCCTGCGGGACCGGCAGCGCCGGCTCGGCGGGCACGCGGCGGCGCTGCACCGGCGGCACCAGCCCTGGGGCGTGACGCCGTTCCAGGTCCAGTCCGCGCTGCTGGGTATCGATGACCAGGCGCGCACCACGGTCCGGCTGGCCAGCCCCGAGCGCATCGACCGCCAGCTCGCCGACCAGATCCGCGATGAGCTGCGCGAGTTCGCCCACCTGGGCGGGTTCAGCCTCGGCCCGCGAAGCACGCCGTGGTTCGGCGCCGCGCTGGGCACCGCGGACCAGGCCCGCGAGGCGTGCGACCTGGCCGTCCGCCTCAGCACGCACCTGCTGCCGGTGCTGGCCCACCGCACCGGCCGGGCCAGCGAGGAGGTCGGCCTGGCCCCGCCGCGGTCCTACGCCGAGTGCGCCGGCCGGATCCGCCTGCTCGCCGCGGTCCGCCAGACCCTGCAGGTCCTCGATCCGGCCGTCTACGCGGCTGATCCGGCCCGGCTCGCCGCGGCCGCCGGGGACGGCAGCGGCCTGGGCCTGCGCGAGCGCCGCGCCCTGCGCAAGCAGGCCGCCGCGCTGGCCCGGGGCGGCCCGGAGGTGCCGCGCGAGGCCCTGGCCCTGGCCCTGACGGAGGCGTCGGGCCAGCTCGCGCAGTGGCAGGAGGCGCGCGCCGACGACGGCCTGCCGCGGCTGCCGGCCGGCTTCGACGAGCTGGCGCTGGCCGCGGCGGACTGCGACCGGCAGCTCATCGCGATGCGCGCGTTCGTCCGGCTGCCCGCTGACCCCGAGCCGGAGCTCGCGGCGCTGGCCGCCGACCAGGACACGGCCTGGAAGCTGCCCCGGCTGTACGCGCTCGGGACCCACTTCGACGACCTCGGCCTGGGTTCGCTGCTGGACGAACTGGCCCGCCGCCAGGCCAGCCCGGATGCGGCGGCCGCGGCCTTCGACCACGCCTGGTACTCCTCGGTCCTGGACCAGATCCGGGTCCGTGATCCGGAGTACGCGGCCTACCGGGGCGATGCCCTGGACGAGATCGCCGGCGAGTTCCGGGTCCACGACGTGCAGCACCTGGCCGCTAACCAGGCCCGGGTCCGCCGGATCTGGGCCGACCGGCTGCACGCGGCCCAGGACCAGCACCCGCTGCAGGCCAGGGTGATCCGCAAGCAGGCCGCCCTGCGCCGCCGCCACCTGCCGCTGCGGCGGCTGCTCGACCAGGCCGACGACGTGCTGTTCGCGCTCAAGCCGTGCTGGGCCATGTCCCCGCTGATGGTGAGCCAGGTGCTCCCCGCGACCCGGCTGTTCGACGTGGTCATCTTCGACGAGGCCAGCCAGATCGTCCCGGCCGACGCGATCCCGTCGATCATGCGCGCGCACCAGGTGGTGGTGGCGGGCGACGACCGGCAGCTGCCGCCGACCAACTTCTTCCGCCAGTTCCTCGACGAGGGCGACGAGCCGGGCGACGACGACGAGAGCCTGGTCTCGTTCGGCGCCGGCTTCGAGTCCGTCCTGGACGCGCTAAGGCCGCTGCTGCCGACGGCGGCGCTGGCCTGGCACTACCGCAGCCGCGATGAGCGGCTGGTGGCGTTCTCCAACGCGCGCATCTACGGCGGCGCGCTGACCACCTTCCCGGGCGTGTTCCGGGGTGACTGCCTGCGCCACGTCGTGGTGGCCCAGGGTCCCGAGCGCGGCCAGGAGGTGTCGGTCACCGCCGAGGTGCACGAGGTGGTCGAGCTGATCATGGAGCACGCGCGGACCCGGCCCGGCGAGTCCCTCGGCGTGATCGCGCTGGGCGTCCGCCACGCCGAGCGGATCGACGCGGCGGTGCGCGCGGCCCTGGCCACCAATCCGGAGCTGGCCGGCCTGGAGGGGTACTTCGCGGAGGATCGCGCCGAGCCGTTCTTCGTCAAGAACCTGGAACGGGTGCAGGGCGATGAGCGCGACGCGATCATCCTGTCCATCGGGTACGGCAAGCACCCGGACGGCCGGATGCGCTACCAGTGGGGACCGCTGCTGCGCGACGGCGGCGAGCGGCGGCTGAATGTGGCCGCGACCCGGGCCAAGCACCGGCTTACCCTGGTCAGCTCGTTCTCGGCCAGCGACGTGGACCCCGACCGGGTGACCAAGGCCGGCGCCCGGCTGCTGGCCGACTACCTCGAGTACGCGAGCTCGGGCGGGACCGCCGCCCCGGCGTCGGGCGGCACCGAGCTGAACCCGTTCGAGGCGGACGTGCGGGACCGGCTCGCGGCCAGCGGCATCACGGTCGTGCCGCAGTACGGCGTGGGCGGCTACCGGGTCGACTTCGCCGCCGCCCACCCGGAGGACGCCGGCCGGATGGTGCTGGCCATCGAGGCGGACGGCGCGTCCTACAGCGGATCCGGGAGCGTCCGGGATCGTGACCGGCTGCGCGGCGAGCACCTGCAGCGGCTCGGCTGGAGTTTCCAGCGGCTGTGGTCCACGAACTGGTTCCAGGACCCGCAGGCCGAGGTGTCGAAGCTGCAGGAGGCCTACCGGCGGGCCGTCGCCGCCACCGACCCGGAGGCGGCCCGCCCCGCGGCCCCGGACCCGGCGCCCGCAGCGGCCCCGGCGGCCGCCGCGGCGGCCGCGCCCGGCCATGACCTCGACATCAGGCCACTCTCCCCGGTCGCCGGCCAGCCCGGCTCAGGCCCGCCGTCCCAGGTCGCTGCCCAGCCGGGCTCAGGCCCGCCCTCCCAGGCCGCCGCCCAGCCTGACTCAGGCCCGCCGTCCGGGGTGGCCGGCGAGCCGGGCGACCGCCCGCCTCAGGGCTAAGGACCCTCGCGCCCGGCGGCGGCCCGGGCATCGGGCAGGGCCGCCAGGCGGGCGCGCACGGCGTCAGCTTCCGGGACGCCCTGATCGGCGTAGCGGGTCAGGGCCTCCTGCCAGTGGTGGCGGGCCTGGCCGATGTCCCCGGCCGCCAGCCAGGCCTGAGCCAGGCCGTCGTGGGCGCGGGCCCGCTCGCCCTGGTTGCCGAGCGCGCGCGCCAGCTCGAGGGCGGCTTCGTACTGGACCCGGGCGGGACCGTGCTGGCCCGCGGCGGCCAGGGCGCCGCCGAGGCCGTTGAGCGCGGCCGCCTCGCCGTTCCGGTTGGCGATCTCGCGGAACAGGGTCAGCGCGTGCCGGTGGTAGTCACCGGCCGGCCCGGGGCGGCCTCGCCGCTCCTCGATGATGCCCAGGTTGCCGAGCGCGCTGGCCTCGCCGTTCCGGTTGCCCGTCTCGCGGAACAGGGCCAGGGCCTGCTGGTGGTGCTCGGCGGCCTGCTCGTACTGGCCGGCCCGCTCCTCGGCCACGCCGAGGTTGGTGAGCGCGCGGGCCTCCCCGGTGCCATCGCCGATCTCGCCGTGCAGGGCCAGGGCGAGGCGGTGGTGCTCGACGGCCTGGCGGTAGCGGCCCTGGCGGTCCTCGATGATGCCGAGGTTGTTCAGCATCTGGGCCTGGCCGAACCGCTCGCCCAGCTCCTGGTACCGGGTCAGGGCCTGCCGGTAGTGGCCGGCGGCCTGCTGGAGGCGGCCCGCCTGCTGGTCGATGGTGCCGAGGTTGGCCAGGGCCCGGGCCTCCCCGTACCGGTCGCCCGCGCCGCGGAACAGGGTCAGGGCCTCCTGCTGGCAGCTGGCCGCCCGTTCCAGGCGGCCCTGCCGCCAGTAGGCGACGCCCAGGTTGGCCAGGGCGGCCGCCTCGGTGGCGTGGTCGCCGGCCAGGCGGGCGGCGCGGCGGGCCTGATCGTGGATGACGACCGCGTCGGCGTGATGGCCGGCGGTGTCGAGGTAGCGGAACAGGATCGGGGACAGCCGGGCCGCGTGGCCCGGCCAGCCGCGGACGGCCGCGAAGCCGGCCACCGTGACCAGCACGGCCCGCTCGGCATCCAGCCACGCCCGGGCCGCGGCCGGGCCGGCGACCGGCGGGACCGGGCCGGCGGCCGGCGGGACGCGCGGGCGGCGGTCGCGCTCGGCCGGGTAGAGCGTGTCGATCGCGGCCGCGGCCGTGTGCAGGTAGTAGTCGAGCAGCCGGGTCACGGCGGCCTGCCGGTCCGGCCCGGTGTCGTCGCGGGCGGCCTGCCCGGCGGCGTAGCCGCGCAGCAGGTCGTGCAGGCCGTGCCGGCCCGGCCCGGCGGGCTGGATCAGGTAGGCGCGGGCCAGCCGGCTCAGCAGCAGCGCCGCGGTCCCGGCGGTCGTGCCGGTGAGGGCGGCCGCGGCGAAGCCGTCCAGGCTCGGCCCGGGGTGCAGGCCGAGGAGCCGGAAGGCGCGGGCGGCGTCCGCGTCCAGGTGCCGGTAGGACCAGGAGAACACCGAGCGGATCGCGGTGCGCGGGTCGCCGCCCGCGTCCAGCAGGTCGAGCCGACGCTGCAGGCCGCCCAGCTCCCCGGACAGCTCGGCCAGCGAGGCCGCCGGCCGGGCCGCCGCCAGCTCGGCCGCCACCCGCAGCGCCAGCGGCAGCCGCGCGCACCGCTGGGCCAGCGCCACGGCCCCGCCCGGGTCGGCGTCGACCCGCGGCCCGATCAGCCCCCGGAGCAGGCCGACGGCGTCCTCGAGCGGGAGCAGGCCGAGGTCCAGCCGGGTCGCGCCGTACCGGGCGACCAGCCCGGCCAGCGCGTCACGGCTGGTCACCAGCACCATGCAGCCGGGCGTCCCGGGCAGCAGCGGCTCGGCCTGGGCGGCCTCGGCGGCGTTGTCGAGGATGACCAGCACGCGCCGGCCCGCCAGCAGGCTCCGGTACCGGGCCGCCCGCTCGTCTTCACTGGCCGGGATGTCCGGGCCGGGCACGCCCAGCGCGCCCAGGAACCCGGCCAGCGCCCCGGCCGCGGTCACGGGCTGGTCCGGGTCGTAGCCGCGCAGGTTCACGTACAGCTGCCCGTCCGGGAACCGGCCGGCCACCTGATGGCCCCACCGCACGGCCAGCGCGGTCTTGCCGACGCCCGCCGTGCCGGCGATGGCCGAGATCACGACGGTTCCGGGACCGCCCTGGCCGGCCCGGTCCAGCAGGCCGGTCAGCGCGGCCAGCTCCGCGGACCGGCCGGCCCAGTGCGCAACCGCCCCCGGAAGCTGCCGCGGCGCGACCGGCCCGCCCTCCCCGGCCGCCCGCCTGCCCCGCTCGGCCGCCCGCCCGGCCCGCTCATCTACAGGCCCGTCCCCCTCGGCCGTCGGCCCGGCCCCGCCGGCCGCGCGCCCGCCCCGCCGGGCCACGCGCCCGGCCCCGCCGGCCGCCCGCCGGGCGTCGCCGGCCAGGACCAGCTGGCGCAGCCGCTGCAGCTCCGCTCCGGGCTCCGCACCCAGCTCGGCCACCAGCACCTCGCGGGCCCGTTCGTAGGCGGCCATCGCCTCGCCCGGCCGCCCGGCCCGGGCCAGGGCCAGCATCAGCAGCGCGTGCAGGTGCTCCCGCAGCGGGAAGTCGGCGGTCAGCACGCGCAGCTCGGCGATCACCTCGTCCAGCCGGCCGGCCTGCAGGTCGGCCTCGATCCGGGTGGCCACGACCTGCCGCCGCAGCTCAGTCAGCCGGGGGCCTTCCCGCGCCAGCAGCCGCTCCGACCCGGCATCGGCCAGCGGCTCGCCCCGCCACAGCGCCAGCGCCGCCCGCGCGAGCCCGGCCGCGGCGTCCCACGCGCCGTCCCGCGCCGCCGCCCGCGCGTCCCGGGCCAGGTTTTCGAACCGCGCGACGTCCAGCTCGCCGGCCTCGACCTGGATCCGGTACCCGCCGGGCCGCGTCTGGATCCGGGCCCGGCCGGCCTCCCCCAGCGCCTGCCGCAGCCGCGCCACGTAGTTCTGCACGCTGACCCGCGCCGACGCCGGCGGCGCCGGGCCCCACAGCACCCCGGCCAGCTCGTCGGCGGGCACGACCCGGCCCGCGGCCAGCAGCAGCGCGGCCAGCACCGCCCGCTGCTTGCCCGCGGCGACCGGCAGCTCCGCCTCGCCCCGGCGCACCAGGACCGGCCCGAGCAGCCCGAACTCCATGGCCGCCGTCATAGGAACCGTCACCACCCGTACCGAAGGCCCCCCGGTTACGTGTGCCAGCTGCATCCTAGCTGCGGGCCGCGATACCACCGCGGCTATTTACCCGGCCCTCAGGCGCCGGCGAACAGCATCCCCCGGCGGGCGAAGTACCGGTCGAACCGGGAAACCGGCAGGACGGCGCTGACCGCGGTCTCGGTGCCGTCGAACGAGTCCGGCGCGGCCAGGCCGGACGGGTTGTGGAAGGTGAGTCCCCGGTCATCGGCGCCGAAGACGAGCACCAGGTGGCCGCCGCGCCGGGCCGGCTCGTCCCGGGGCCGGCGGATCTCCGGCGTCACCGAGGCAATGGCCATCCCGCCCGCGGCCACGTGGCCGTGCAGCTGCCCGGCCGACAGGCCCGGCACGGTGACGCCGGCCAGCTGCCAGCGGTCCCGGGCCCACCGCACGCAGGGCTCGTAGATCAGCCCGGTGATGGCGTCGTCCCGGACCTGGAAGGCGCCGGCCCCGGCGAGCTCGTCGATGAGCCGGGCCATCGGCGGCACCTCCCGGCCCGCCGCGTGCAGCAGGGACTGCAGGCACGCGACCCCGCAGGCGTGGTCGGTCCACCGGCGGTACTCCGCGGCCGACCCGAAGCCGAGCGCCGCCCAGTCGACGCGGCCGGACGGGTCGCCGCCGTCCCGGATCCGGCAGCGGTTAGCGGCCAGGGATCCCCACTGCGAGAAGTAGGCCGGCGGCGGGCGGGTCAGCCCGCCGCCCGCCGGGGTGGTCGCCTTGCCGGGAGCGGTCAGGGCGGTCAGGCCTTGAGCCGCTCGAGCAGCGCCTGGTGCTCCTCCCACAGCTGGGCCGGGAAGTGGCTGCCGAAGGTGGTGAAGTACTCGCGGGTGAGGGCCGCTTCCTCCTGCCAGGTGCCGGCGTCCACCGACAGCAGCAGGTCCAGGTCCTCGGCGCTGACGGCCAGGCCGTCGACGTCGAGCGCGCCCGGCGCGGGCAGCTTGCCGATCGGGGCGTCGACCGCCGCGCCCGTCCCGGACAGGCGCTCGGTGATCCACTTCAGGACGCGGGCGTTCTCGCCGTAGCCGGGCCAGGCGAACTTGCCGTCGGCGTTCTTGCGGAACCAGTTGACGTAGTAGATCCGCGGCAGCAGCTCCGGCCTGGTCATCGCGCCGACCTTCAGCCAGTGGCCGAAGTAGTCGCCCATGTTGTACCCGCAGAACGGCAGCATCGCGAACGGGTCCCGCCGCAGCTGGCCGACCTGGCCGGTGGCCGCGGCCGTGGTCTCCGAGGCGATGCCGGCGCCGAGGAAGACGCCGTGCGCCCACGAGTGAGCCTCGGTGACCAGGGGCACCGCGGTGGCGCGGCGGCCGCCGAACAGGATGGCCGAGACCGGCACCCCGGCCGGGTCCTCCCACTCGGGGGCGATCGACGGGCACTGCGCCGCGGCGACGGTGAACCGGGCGTTCGGGTGCGCGGCCGGCGTGCCCGTCTCCGGGGTCCAGTCCTGGCCGCGCCAGTCGGTCAGGTGCGCCGGAAGCTCGGCGGTCAGCCCCTCCCACCACACGTCGCCGTCGTCGGTGACGGCCACGTTGGTGAAGATGGCGTCCGAGCCGAGCGTCCGGATGGCGTTGGCGTTGGTCACCGAGCTGGTGCCGGGCGCGATCCCGAAGAACCCGGCCTCGGGGTTGATCGCGCGCAGCCGGCCGTCGGCGTCGAACCGCATCCAGGCGATGTCGTCGCCGATGGTCTCCACCTGCCAGCCGGGCAGCGTGGGCTCGAGCATGGCCAGGTTGGTCTTGCCGCAGCCGGACGGGAACGCGGCGGCGACGTAGCGCGCCTCCCCCGCGGGCGGCGTGACCTTGATCACGAGCATGTGCTCGGCCAGCCAGCCCTCGTCGCGGGCCATCGCCGAGGCGATCCGCAGCGCGAAGCACTTCTTGCCGAGCAGCGCGTTGCCGCCGTAGCCCGAACCGTAGGACCAGATTTCCCGGGTCTCGGGATAGTGGACGATGTACTTGGTCGCGTTGGAGGGCCAGCTGGAGTCCTCGACGCCGTCCTCGAGCGGCACGCCGACCGAGTGGACGCAAGGGACGAACTCGCCGTCGGCGCCGAGCTGATCGAGCGCGGCTTTGCCCATCCGGGTCATGATCCGCATCGAGACGGCGACGTAGGCGGAGTCGGTGATCTCGACGCCGATTTCGGAGATGTCGGAGCCGAGCGGGCCCATCGAGAAGGGCACCACGTACATCGTGCGGCCCTTCATGCTGCCCTTGAAGATTTCGCCGAGGGTCTCGCGCATCTCGCTCGGGTCGCGCCAGTTGTTGGTCGGGCCGGCGTCGACCTCCTTCTCGGAGCAGATGAAGGTGCGGTCTTCGACCCGGGCGACATCGTCGGGGTCGGAGAGGGCGAGGTAGCTGTTCGGACGCTTGGCGTCGGAGAGGCGCTCGAAGGTCCCGGCGTCGATCAGAACCTGGGCCAGCCGGTCGTACTCCTCGGCCGATCCGTCACACCAGTAAACGGAATCCGGCTGGGTCAAAGCCTCAATTTCGCCGACCCATTCGAGCAGTTTGGAGTTGGTGGTCAACGCTGCGGGAGCCATCGTCGAATCGCTCATTCGCCTCTCTCTACTTGATTGCTTCGAGGCCGAGCGTCGAGATGTCGGCCTCCTTGTCGCGGATTTCCAGAAGGGCCGCTTTCCGCTTGTGGTCGGAGAAGGTCACTTCACAGGTAAACGTCGCGCCGGGGTCAACCTTTTGACCTGATGGGCAATCGACGTAAGTGATCTTTTCATGGAATGACTTTTCCAAGCTCGGTTGCAGGGTGTCCTCGAGCTTTACGGGATCGACAGTCGTGCCCCCACAGCCGACGCAGATAACCGCCAGGGCGGCGGTCGATGCGACTGCGATGAGGATCCGGCGACTCCGGGTCAAAGCGCTCTCGGGGAAGCGAGCGGCACCAGGGGAGTATTTCAATCGGCCGGGCGCAACGGCGTCCGCCACGTTGTCCATCTGGTATACAAGCGCCGCCCTACCATCGTCCACGCTGGCGTTATAGGGTCCCGCGCCGATGAGATTCTTCGAGTACGAGGCGCGCAAGATCGTCGAGCTGGCCGGCATTCCCGTCACCAAGTACGGGTTCTGCACCACCCCCGAGGAGGCCCGTGCGGCGGCCGAGGAGATCGGTGGCCCCGTCGTCATCAAGTCCCAGGTCCTGACCGGCGGCCGGATGAAGGCGGGCGGCGTCAAATTCGCCGACACGCCGGACGAAGCGGCCAAGTTCGCCGAGGCGATCCTGAAGCTGGAGATCAACGGCCACATGCCGCGCGGCGTCCTCGTCGACCCCAAAGCCGAGGTCAAACAGGAGTACTACGCGTCGGTCGTCTGGGACGGCACCGCGAAGCGCCCGCTGATGCTGTTCAGCGATATGGGCGGGATCGACATCGAGGAGGTCGCCGAGAAACACCCCGACCACGTCGGCCGCGGCCACGTGTCGAACCTCTTCCCGATCCCCGACTTCGAGGCGAAGCAGACGATCGCCGCGACCGGGGTCACCGGCTCGCAGCTGAACCGCGCGACGCCGATCCTCGCCAAGCTGGCCCGCCTCTTCCGCGAGAACGACATGACGCTCGCCGAGATCAACCCGCTGGCGGAGCTGACCGACGGCAGCTTCGTCGCTCTCGATGCCCATATGGAGATGGAGAACGAGGCGGTCGGGCGGCAGAAGAAACTGCTCCGCGGAGAGCTCGGGATCGCCGATGACGACAAGCGCGAAGACTACGAGCAGTCGGCCTTCGAAGTGAACGTCGCCGCGATCGACGCCGCCGACCACCGCGGCGTGATCCAGGGCAAAGACCACGGCTTCACCGGCAACCTCGGCCTCGTGATCGGCGCCGGCGGCGGCTCGCTGACGCTGACCGACGCGGTCCGCAACCAGGGCGGCAAGCCGGCCAACTACTCCGAGATCGGCGGTAACCCGTCGGTCGCCAAGGCCTGCGGCCTGGCCAAGGAGGTCCTCGAAAAGGACGGCGTCGAGAAGATCGCGGTGATGATGTCGATCGTCTCCAACACGCGCGTCGACATCGTCGCCCGCGGCGTGATCAAGGCCTGCCTCGAACTGGGCAAGGACCCGGGCGAGACGATCGCGATCTTCCGCATCCCGGGCGCCTGGGAGGACGAGGGCTTCAAGATCCTCGAGCACTACGGGGTCGAGTACAGCGACCGCTCCGTCTCCCTCTGGGAGGCCGCCGGCCGGGCCGTCGCCAAGGTCCAGGGAGAGGCCGCAGCGTGAGCATCCTCCTCAACAAGGAGACGACCTTCATCGTCCAGGGCATCACCGGCCGCGAGGCAGTGAACCTGACCCGCGAGTGCCTCGACTACGGCTCCAAGGTCGTCGGCGGCGTGACGCCGGGCCGCAAAGGCCGCGAGGTCCACGGCGTGCCGGTCTTCGACACCGTCGCCC
>DASYBB010000212.1:0-4416 GCA_036501025.1 Streptosporangiaceae bacterium | reverse complement strand
CCGTACAGCCGCGCGGACGGCGGCAGGCCGGCCAGCAGCCGCTCGCCCAGCTGCCGCTCCCACGCGGCGGAGGCGGCCAGCCCGCCGATGTCGTCGAGGTACTCCAGCGTCGCGACCAGCCCGGCCAGCAGCTCATAGGGCAGGGTGCCGGTCTCGAACCGGTGCCCGACCGGCTCGCTGGCCGCGGGCCGGACCTTGTAGGGACGCCAGGACTCCAGCACTTCGCGGCGGCCGCAGGCGATGCCCAGGTGCGGCCCGCAGAACTTGTAGGCCGAGCACAGCAGCACGTCGGCGCCGGTGGCCGCGAAGTCGATCGGCTCGTGCGGCGCGTACTGGACGGCGTCGATCCAGGACAGGGCGCCCGCCTGGTGGGCCAGTTGCGTCACGGCGCGGGCGTCCACGACGGTGCCGGCCGCGTTCGAGGCCCACGAGAAGGCCACGACCCGGGTCCGCGGGCTGAGCTGGCGCTCCAGGTCGGCCAGGTCCAGGGTGGTGTCGCGGTGCACGTCGACCTGCCGGACGACCAGGCCGGCGTCGGCGGCCAGCTCCAGCCAGGGCGCGATGTTGGCGTCGTGGTCGAGCCGGGTGACCAGGATCTCGTCGCCGCGGGCCAGGGTCCGGCCGGCGGTCCGGCTGAGGGCGAAGTTCAGCGTCGTCATGCTGCCGCCGAAGATGATCTCGTCCGGGTGGCAGCCCAGGAACGCGGCGGCCGCCTCGCGCGACTGCGTGATGACCTCGTCGATGCGCTGGCTGGTGGCATACGGGACGCCGGCGTTGCCGCTGGCCTCGCGGTACATGCGGGCCACGGCGTCGCCGACCTCGTCGGGCACCTGGGTGCCGCCCGGCGCGTCCATGAACGTGAAGTCCCCGGACAGCGCGGAGAACCGCTTCCGGACGGCAGTGACATCAAAGGGGTCCATGGGGACCAGTCTCAGCTACAAGATCGTCCCGGGTCTAGGCCCCGCCGCCGCGCAGCCCGAACACCCGGGCCGCGTTGCCGCCCAGCGCGCCGGCCACCTCGGCGTCCGTGCAGCCCGCCGCGACCAGCACCTTCTCCACCGAACGCGCGTTGCGCTCCACGCCCGGCACCCCCGGCCAGTCCGTCCCGAAGATCATCTTGCCGGCCAGCCGCCGCAGCGCGGTCCCGTAGTAGTCGGGCAGCCGCTGCGGCGGCAGCCCGGACACCTCCAGCCACACCTGCGGCAGCATCAGGGCCAGGAACGCGGCCTGGTGGTACCACCAGCCCCGCCCGCCGTGCGCGAGCACCACGGTCAGGTCCGGGAAGTCGCGGAACACCGGGTCGAGCAGCGCCGGGTCGGCGTAGGCGTTCGCGGACCCGGCGAACGTCGAGGTGCCGCAGTGCACGATGACCGGCAGGCCGTGCTCCTGCGCCCACGCGTAGGCCGGGTACAGCATCCGGTCGCCCGCCTCGAACCCGCCGTGCACCGGGTGGATCTTGCACGCCACCGCGCCCAGGCCGACCTGCCGGGCCAGCTCGGCCGCGGGCGGGTAGTGCAGGTGCGGGTTGATGCTGGCCACCAGCTTGAACCGGTCCGGGTTGGCCGCGGCCACCGGGATCAGGTCCTCGATCGGCTGCAGCCCGGTCGCCTTCGGGCTGTACTCGCTGAAGAGCAGCACGTGGTCGACGCCCTGCGCGGCGAAGTGCGCGTCCAGCGCCTCCGGCCGCGGCGTCCCGGCGGCGTCGAACAGCTCGGCGACGGGCACGCCGGCGCCGAACGTCTGCGCCCACCGGTGCCAGTCCGCCGACAGGGTCTCGAGCCGGGCCACGTGCACGTGCGCGTCGACCAGCAGCCGCCCGTCGAGCACCCCGCTCAGCCCCCGACGCCGGCGCGCAGCACCGTGATGGCGTGCTCGCGCAGGCGGAATCGCTGGACCTTCCCCGTCGCCGTCAGCGGGAACTCGGCCAGGAACAGGACATGTCGTGGTCGCTTGAACGCGGAGAGCCCGGCCCGGCACCAGTCGATGAGGTCGCTGTCGGCCGGGTCGGTCCCGGGCCGGGCCACGACGCAGGCGACCGCCTTGTCCAGGCCGTCGGCGTCGGGGATCGCGACCACGACGGCCTGCTCGACGTCGGGGTGGGCCCGCAGCCGCGTCTCGACCTCGGCCGGCGACACCCACATGCCGCTGACCTTCAGCACGTCGTCGCTGCGGCCCAGGCACGTGTAGAACCCGTCGGCGTCGCGGACGTAGATGTCGCCGGTGCGCAGCCATTCCCCGCGGAACACCCGCCGGGTCACCTCGCTGCGGCACCAGTAGCCGTCGGCCACCGAGTCGCCCTTGACGTACAGGCTGCCCGGCTCGCCGTCGGGCAGCGGCTCCCCGGCCGGGTTCTCGATCCGCAGCTCGTAGCCGGGCACGACCTCGCCGGTGGTGCCCGGCCGGACCCGGCCCGGCCGGTTGGACAGGAAGATGTGCAGCGCCTCGGTGGACCCGATGCCGTCCAGCACCTCGAGCCCGAAGCGGCCGGTGAACCGCGCGTACAGGTCCGCGGGGAACGCCTCCCCGGCGCTGACGCCGAGCCGGACGCTGGCGAAGGTGCCGGCCGGGAGGTCGGCGGCGAGCATCGCCGCGTAGGCGGTCGGCGCGGCGAAGAACAGGGTCGGCTTCGCCGCCGCCAGCACCGCGGCCAGCCGGGGCGGGGTCGCCCGGGCCCGGTCCAGGATGGCCCGCGCGCCGACCGAGAACGGGAACGTCAGGGTGTTGCCGAGACCGTAGGCGAAGAAGAACTTGGCCGCCGAGTAGCAGACGTCGTCGGGCCGGATGCCGAGCACGTCCGACGCGTAGGTCTCCGCCGTGCTGCGCAGCGCGCCGTGCCGGTGCACCGCCGCCTTGGGCGTCCCGGTGGTGCCCGAGGTGTAGAGCCAGAACGCGGGGCTGTCGGCCAGCGTGGGCGGCGCGGCGGCCGCCGCGGCCAGGTCGGCCGGGCCGGCCGCGGCCAGGAACGCGGCCAGGGTCCTTACCCGCGCGCCGCCGCGGGGCTGGCCGGGTCCCAGCAGCGGCTTGAGGTCGTCGGTGTCGCCGTCCACGATCACCTCGCGGACCGTCGGGAGGGCGGCGGCCTGCGGGGCGGCCGCGGCGAACTCGGCGCTGACGGCCAGCAGCCGGGCCCGGCTGTCGGCGGCCAGGGTCTCGAGGTCCTGCGCGGTGACCATCGTCGACACCGGGACCGGCACCGCGCCCAGGTACAGGGCGCCGAGGAACAGCACGACCAGCTCGGGGGAGTCGGCCATGCACAGCAGCACCCGTTCCTCCGGGCGCAGGCCCGCCGCGACCAGGGCGCCCGCCGCCTGGCGGGCGGCCGCATCCAGCTCGCCGTAGGTCAGGTCGGCCGTGCTGCCGTCGGCGGCGACGGCGGTGACCGCGACCCGGTCCGGCGTGGCGGCGGCGTGGCGGCCCAGCAGCCAGTGCGCGGCGTTGAAGGACTCAGCCATGGCGTTCCTCGGTGTCTTCTGGGGTGTTTTCTCAGTGCCTTTTGTGGCGGAGTCAGAATCGCACGTAGTCGTACTCGACGGGTAGCTCGTTGATGCCGACGCCCGGCGGCGCGATCCAGCTGGCGAACTCGCCGGTCTCGTAGTGCGGCGTCATCAGCTCGGCCACCCCGGCCCGGTCGTCGGCGGTCGGCAGCCAGTCGCCGGACTGCCGCTCCCAGCCGGCCTGGCTCAGCACCTCGCCCGCGGGGCTGACGAAGTGCCCGGAGAACGAGCCGACCCGGCGGTTGAAGGCCGCGTGCGGGAGCGTCAGCCGCTGCTCCAGCCCGGCCTGCTCCAGCTCGGCGTTCCACTTGCGCAGGCCGCGGGCGCAGTCCAGGACGTACTCGTTGCGCAGGTCGAGGTTGAGCGCGGTGAGCATCGGCACGGTCCGGGTCGTGATCGCGCCGGCCTCGATGACCGGGACGTCCATGGCGGCGTCGGCCAGCAGGTGGTCATCGGGCCGCCGGGTCTCCATCCACCGGCCCTTGAGGCCGGCCGTGTAGTACGCCGCCACGTTCGAGGAGGTCTCCGAGCCGAACAGGTCGAGCGACACCGAGAACTGGAAGTTCAGGTACTTCTGGATGACCTGCAGGGGAATGGCTCCGTGCCGCCACAGCTCCGCGTCCGGGTGCTCGGCCAGCAGCTGGGCGGTGCGCCGGACGGTCCGCTGCACGCCGGTCGTGCCCACGAACATGTGGTGGGCCTCCTCGCGCAGCATGAACTCGCAGGTCCGGGCCAGCGGGTCGAACCCGCTCTCCTTGAGCGTGCCGAGCTGGTACTTGCCGTCCCGGTCGGTGAAGTAGGTGAACATGTAGAACGAGAGCCAGTCCGGCGTCTCCTCGTTGAACGCCCCGAGGATCCGCGGCGAGTCCTCGCTGCCCGAGTTGCGGTGCAGCAGCTCTCCCGCCTCCTCGCGGCCCTCGCG
>DASYBB010000211.1:0-4393 GCA_036501025.1 Streptosporangiaceae bacterium | reverse complement strand
CGTGCGGCTGGCCAGGCGCGACATGCCGGCCCAGGCAACCGCCGTGGTCGCCGCGGCCGGGAGCTTCGCCGCCGTCAGCACGCTCCTCGGCTCGCCCATCGTGGGCGCCTTCCTGCTGATGGAGGCCTCGGGCCTGGGCGGCCCCATGCTCGGAGTGGTACTGCTGCCCGGCCTGCTAGCCTCCGGCGTGGGCGCACTCATCTTTGTCGGCCTTGACGCCCTGACCGGGCTCGGCACATTTTCATTGTCCGTGCCGGGCCTGCCCCACTTCGCGCGGCCAGACATCGCGGAGTTCGGCTGGGCCCTGGTGATCGGGGTCGCGGCGGCCATCGTGGGCACGGCGATCCATCGGCTCGGGCTCTCTCTCCGGCCCCACGTCGAGCGGCGGATACTGCTGCTGACGCCGGTCGTGGGCATGGCCATCGCGGGACTGGCCATCGCCTACACCGAGGGAACAGGCAAGAGTTCCTCCGATGTGCTGTTCTCTGGACAATCGCAGCTTGGGCCGCTGATCAGCCACGCGGCCAGTTACTCGGTCGGCGCGCTCCTGCTGCTGCTGGCGTGCAAGGGGCTTGCCTATGGGGCGTCACTGAGCAGTTTCCGCGGCGGGCCTACCTTCCCTGCGCTGTATCTCGGGGCGGTGGGCGGCATCGCGCTTTCTCACCTGCCCGGCCTGCCGCTGGTGCCGGGCGTGGCGATGGGAATCGGCGCGATGTGCGCCGTTATGCTCCGGCTTCCGCTGACATCGGTGCTGCTGGCGAGCCTGCTGCTATCTTCCGACGGGATCGCCGTCATGCCGCTGGTGATCGTGGCGGTCGTCGTGGCGTACGTGGTGTCGGCCAGGCTGACCCCGGCGCCGGCTCGCCGCCCTAGCTCACCCGATCAGGGCACCGGGCCGAAGAGGACGCCGTGACGAGGCCGTCTGACCGGAGGCTGCTGCGCTACGCCCGTCCGGCCCGGGCGTACCTGATCGGGCTTGTCCTGGTCACGGCCGCCATCGCGGGCCTGGTCATCCTGCAGGCGCAGTTGCTCGCCACCGCGATCGCCGGCACGTTTAGCGGCGGCCTTGGCCTGTCAGCGCTTGGGGGCACGGTCGTCGCCCTGGCCGCCGTGGTCGCCGCCAGGGCGGCGCTGGCCTGGGCCATCGAAGCGCTTTCCTACCGGGCCTCGGCCGGGGTGAAGTCGCAGCTTCGCCGTGACTTGCTGCGACGCTCGGTGGAGCTCGGGCCGCGCTGGCTCGCGACCCGGCGGGCCGGCGAGCTGGCCACGCTGACCACGGTGGGCGTGGACGCCCTTGACGCCTACTTCGCCAAGTACCTCCCGCAGGTCGTGCTGGCCGTCGTCGTCCCGCTGGCGGTCGTGGCGCGCTTGCTGGCGGCCGACCCGATCTCGGCCGCCATCATCATCGTCACGCTGCCGCTGATCCCGCTGTTCATGGCCCTCGTCGGCGCGACCACCGCCGACCGGACCCGCCGCCGGTGGCGGGAGCTTGCCCGCCTGTCACATCACTTTCTCGACGTGGTGGCCGGCCTGCCGACGCTGCGGGTCTTCGGTCGCGCGAAGGCACAGGCCAAGTCCGTCGGCGAGGTCACCGATGCCTACCGTCGCGCCACGCTCGGGACCTTGCGGCTGGCGTTCCTCTCCGCGCTGGTGCTCGAGCTACTGGCGACGTTCTCGGTCGCGCTGGTCGCGGTCGCCATCGGGCTGCGCCTCGAGGGCGGCCACCTCGGCCTGCGGGCCGGCCTGCTGGTGCTGGTGCTCGCGCCAGAGGCCTACCTGCCGCTGCGTCAGCTCGCCGTTCAGTATCACGCGAGCGCGGACGGCCTCGCCGCCGCGGCGGAGGTGTTCGACGTGCTGGAAACGCCGGTGGTGCCGGCGCAGGCGGTGCCGGCCGAGCACATCAGGGCGCAGCCGGCGCGGGTGCGGGCGGTGCGGGTGGAGGACCTGCTCGTGCGCCACAGCGGCAGGAGCCAGCCCGCGCCGGCCGGCGCCGCCTTCAGGTTCGCTGCCGGGGAGGTCGTGGCGCTGGCCGGGGCCAGCGGCAGCGGCAAGTCAACTCTGATCGGTGTCCTCCTCGGGTTCATCACGCCTGACGCCGGCGGCGTGGTGATTGAGGAGGGCACCGGTGAGCGGAGCCTCGGCCAGCTGGACATGCGAGCCTGGCGTGCCCAGGTCGCCTGGGTGCCGCAGGATCCGGTGCTCCAGCACGGAACGGTGGAATCGAACATCAGGCTCGGCCGGCCGGAC
Organism: Streptosporangiaceae bacterium; assembly: GCA_036501025.1. Lineage (GTDB taxonomy): Bacteria > Actinomycetota > Actinomycetes > Streptosporangiales > Streptosporangiaceae > DASUBV01. The sequence goes on along the minus strand of DASYBB010000211.1, from coordinate 2,146 downwards.
GCACTGCCCGAAGCCGTCGAGCGGGCGGCCTGGCGCGCCGCGCTGCGCGAGGTGGAGCTCGACAGGCCCGTGGGGGAGGGAGGCAGCGGCCTTTCCGCCGGGCAGCGGCGGCGGGTCGCCGTTGCCCGGGCCCTGGTGACGGAACGGCCGGTGCTGCTGCTTGACGAGCCGACCGCCGGGCTGGACGCCGCCGCGGAGGCGCTGGTGCTCGCCTCGGTCCGCGAACTGGCCAGGGATGGCCGGCTGGTGCTGATGGTGGCGCACCGGCCGGCGGTCCTCAAGGCGGCCGATCGCGTAGTGACGTTGCCGGCGTCCGCGGATACCCCGGCTGGCCGGCTGGCAGCGAACCCGGGAGCAGAGACGGGAGTAGCGGTATGACCGGCACGAGCCTGGATCGCGCCGCGGTCAGGCAGTTGACCCTCGCGGTGGCGGCGGGTGCCGTCGCCAGCGTGGCCGCCATCGCACTCACCGCCACCTCGGCCTGGCTGATATCCCGGGCGTCGCAGCGGCCGCCGGTGCTCAGCTTGACGGTGGCCGTGGTCGCGGTGCAGGCCTTCGCGCTCGCACGCAGCGTATTCCGCTACCTTGAGCGGCTGGTCAGTCATGACGCCGCCCTCCGGGCCCTGGCCACGATGCGGGTCACGGCGTTCCGTCGCCTGGAGCGGCTCGCCCCGGCCGGGCTGCCCGCGTTCCGCTCGGGCGACCTGGTGAGCCGGCTGGTGGCCGACGTTGACGGCATCGCCGACCGGTGGCTGCGGGTCCTGCTGCCGTACACCACGGCGGCGGTCGCGGGGGCGGGCACGGTGTGCTTCATCGCGCTGCTGCTGCCGTCCGCCGCCCTCGTCCTGGCTGTCAGCCTCGTGGTCGCCGCCATTGTCGCGCCGTGGGCGGCGGGCACCGCGGCCCGCCAGGCCGAGCGGCGGATCGCACCGCGCCGCGGCGAGCTGGCTGTCGCCGCGCTCGACCTGCTGCGCGGCTGCCAGGAACTGCTCGCCTTCGGTGCCGCCGAGGCCGGCCTTGACCGTGCCGCCGCCGCCGATCGCGCCCTCGGCCAGGCCGAGGGCCGCAGCGCCCTCGGCCGGGGCATCGCCGCGTCGGTCACCGCGCTGGCCGCGGGGGCGTCGGTGTGGGCGTGCCTGGTCCTCGGGGTACCCGCGGTCCGTTCCGGGGCGCTGCCGGGAGTTGCGCTCGCCGTGCTCGTGCTGACGCCGCTCGCCGCGCACGAGGTGTTCGGGGCGCTGGCCCCGGCCGCGCAGCAGCTCCCGAGAATCCGCGGGTCGGCCGCGCGGGTCCAGGCCGTCTTGCGGCAGCCCGATCCTGTCCGCGAGCCCGCGTCGCCCCTCCCGCCGCCCGCGCCGCCGTACGACCTTCTGATCGAGGGCCTGTCCGCGCGCTGGGACCCGGCCGGGCCTGACGTGCTCAGCCGAATCGACCTGAGCGTGCCGGCCGGACGGCGCGTGGCGATCGTGGGCCCGAGCGGGGCGGGGAAGACCACCCTGGCCATGGTGCTGCTGCGGTTCCTCGATCCCTCCGCCGGGCGGGTGACCCTCGCCGGGACCGACATCACCAGCCTTGACGGCGACACCGTCCGCGCGATCGTCGGGCTGTGCGCCCAGGACGCGCACGTCTTCGACACCACCCTCGGCGAGAACCTGCGGCTGGCGCGCCGCGAGGCGACCGACGAGCAGGTTCGTTCGGCGCTGCGCCGCGCCGGGCTGCTCGGGTGGGTCGAGGGCCTGCCGGCCGGCCTTGACACAGATGTCGGCGAGCACGGCGTGCGACTGTCCGGCGGTCAGCGCCAGCGGCTGTCCCTCGCGCGCGTGCTGCTCGCCGACTTTCCCGTCCTCGTCCTCGACGAGCCGACCGAGCACCTTGACGAGCAAACCGCGGACGAGCTGACCGCGGACCTGCTCACCGCCACGGAAGGCCGCACCATCCTGCTCATCACGCACCGCGGGGCCGGGCTGAACCTGGTGGACGAGGTCGTGCGCATCGAGGCCGGCCGCCTGGCCGGTTCCTAGATTGGGTCGGCCTGCGCAGTAAGCCGCTTACGTTCGGGATAAATCCCTTGATCAACCCGGGCCGGCACCGATCCGGCGCGGGACGTCAGGCCCCCGTGCGGCGGGGCGCCTGCGCGGACTCGCCG
>DASYBB010000210.1:0-10462 GCA_036501025.1 Streptosporangiaceae bacterium | reverse complement strand
GGCTCGTGTCCGCAAATGGCAGCCGGGCACCTCCCGCCGGTGCGTCAACCGCGCTGGTCAGCCCGGTCCGCCGGTAGGCTCGGGAGGCATGAGGAGCCTGCCGGCGCGGCTGATTACCAGCCGGAGCCAGGCCGCTCAGGCTGGGGCCGCGGCGGCCGCCGCGGCGCTGGTTGAGCATCCGCCGCCGACGCCGGATCCGTCGGCGGCGGCGTTTTTCGACGTCGACAACACGATCATGCGCGGCGCCTCCATCTACCACTTTGCGCGCGGCCTGACCGCGCGCAAGATGTTCGGACCCCGGGACATGGCGGCCATGATGTGGGGCCAGCTCGCCTTCCGGCTGCGCGGCGCGGAGAACGCCGAGCACATCGACGCGGCCCGCCAGGCGGCGCTCGCCTTCGTGGCCGGGCAGCGCGTCGACGAGGTCGTCGCGCTCGGCGAGGAGATCTACGACGACACCATGGCCGACCGCATCTGGGCCGGCACCAGGGACCTGACCCAGCGCCACCTGGACGCCGGGCAGCGCGTCTGGCTGGTCACCGCCACGCCGGTGGAGCTGGCCAACATCCTGTCCCGGCGGCTCGGCCTGACCGGGGCGCTCGGGACCGTCGCCGAGTCCTCCGGCGGCGTCTACACCGGGCGGCTGGCCGGCGGCCTGCTGCACGGCGAGGCCAAGGCGGCCGCGATCCGGGCGCTGGCCGAGCGCGAGCACCTGGACCTGGCCCGGTGCAGCGCCTACAGCGACTCGGCCAACGACCTGCCGATGCTGAACCTGGTCGGGCACCCGCACGCGGTGAACCCCGACGCCGAGCTGCGGGCGGTGGCCCGCGAGCGCGGCTGGCCCGTGCACGACTTCCGCTCCGGGCGGCGGGTCACGATGGTCGCGCTGCCGGTGGCGGCGGGCACGGGCGCGATCGCGGGCGGGATGGCCGCCGCGGTGGCTATCCGGCGGCACCGGGTCGGCCGGTGAGCCTGGAGCCGCCCCACCGCTGACCCGGCGCCGCCCGATAGCTAACTGGCCCGGGCCAGCAGGCCCGCGCCCCCGATGATGGCCCGGCAGGCCAGCGTCTGCCCGACGGCATCCGGGATCCGCGCGCCGCCGAACGCGGCCGCCTCCAGCTCGCCCTTGACCCGGAGCGCCAGCCGGTCCCGGGTGACATCGAGCCCGCGGAGCGCGGCCTCCACCCGCAGGTAGGTGCGATCGCCCGGGCTCGAGCTCTCGATCGCCCTGGTACTGGCCACCAGCGTGTCGGTGCCCAGCTCCCCGACGCTCGAGTTGAGCTGCTTGTAGCACTCCCCGAGCGCCGTGACGCCCGGCGCGGCCAGTGCGGCGTGCGGGCGGGCCAGCACCTGGGTGATCACCCGGCCGTCGTGCTCGTAGTCGTCCCGCAGCCCGAGCAGGTACATCATGGTCGGCCGGATGTCGGTCTCGTCCGTCCACGGGCCGGAGGTGTGCTCGTCCGGCACCGTGACCTGGCCGCTGTCGGGCCCGGCCGAGCTGGGCCCGGCGCCGGCGGCGGAGCCGTCCAGGCCCAGGTGCCGGACCCCCGGGCCGGCCAGGCCGATGTAGTTGGTGTCGATCTCGGCGGCGTAGTCGCCGTGATCCCAGGCGAACCCGGTGTTCTGCTGGACGCACGCGCCCGCGCAGGTGGCGGGGCCGGGCGACAGGAAGTAGTCCGGCCGCGCGAACATGGCGAAGGTCGGCGTGCGCGCCGGGTCGGCGTTCACCATGTGCACGATGGCCTCCGCCGCCGGGTCGGCCAGGTAGTTCGCGATCGGCTGGGTGGTGCCGGTATACGGGTTGGCGGCCGTCAGGCCGGCCACGTCACGCTCCAGCCCCCGGACCTTGGCCGCGTCCGGCCCGGGATTCCCCGTGACGTAGAACTCCGGCGCGGTGTCGCTTTCCAGGCTGAACGGGGTCGTGTCCTGCTTCTGCGTCGCGAGCAGGCCGGTGACGTTCCCGGCCAGCTCGCCGAAGGAGCCCGCCGGGTAGGTGCACGGCACGTCGGGGGTCACGGTGGTGCCGCTGACCGTCGCGCCGTCGCAGTTCGCGGGAGTGGGCTCGACGGCCCGGCCCACGTTCGCCCCGGCCTCGTGGTCACCTTCGTCCGAGGTGAGGACGAACAGCGTGTTCCTGGGCGTGATGCCGTCGGCGGCGAGCCGCTGGAAGAACGCCCCGAAGGCCTGGTTGTAGTACTGGGCCTGGGCGATGTAGCAGGCGCTGCCGCTGCCCAGGGCCGCCGGCGCCTTCGCGCACGCCGCCGACAGGGCGGGGATGTCCTCGTTCCCGTGGATGTCGGAGATGTAGCCGTTGACGACGGGCACGCCGCCCTCGAGCATGTCGGCCATGTAGGCCAGGGTCTGGGGGGCGTTGATCTCGCCGAATCCGGGGAAGCCGGGGTGGTTGGCCAGGAACGCGCCGTTGAGCTGGTTGCCGTCGAGGTCGACCAGGTTCCCGGCGGCGTTGGTCACGCTGAAGCCGTGCCGGCTGAGGCTGGGCGTGCCCGCGCCGAGCTGCGGCGCGACATACCGGTGGCCGAACAGCGCCTGGAAGCCGGCGTACCCGCCGGGCTCGCTGGGCAGCACGTCGGCCGCCGCCGTGGCGGACGCCGCGCTCTGGCCGAACTTCACGCCCCGGGCGTCCGCGCAGAACGCGCTGCCCTGGGCACAGTGCACGCCAATGCCCACGTAGTCCGCGGTCTCCGCGTCCTTGAACGAGTCGCTGTCCGCGGCCAGCTGCTGCGCCTCGGGCGAGTTCGGCCCGAACACCTTGGCGATGTCGACGCCGGTGTTCTCCAGCTCCTGGTTCGCGGTGGCCACCTCGCCCACGTTGCACCCGGCGCGGGTGTAGGGGACCCACGGCGCCGGCGTCACGGCGGTGGGGGCCGGCGGCGCCGCGGCGGTCGCCGGCGGGACCGGCGAGTACACCATCGACGGGTTGACGTCATGTCCCGCGGACGGAGCCTTCGCGGTGTCAAAGACCGGGTCGGTCCAGTAGGCGAAGGAGCCGGCCGGGTCGGTGCTGCCGTCGGGGTTGTAGGTCTGGTAGCTGTTGCTGACCGGCATGCCCTGGCGGTCGCCGTACAGCCCGGTGGCCGTGGTCAGCAGGTCATCGCCCGTGTGCGCGATCAGCGGCGTGTGATCGTTGGACAGGAAGGTGCCGTTGCTGGTGAAGAAGTTCAGCAGGTTCGGCATGAGCTGCAAGTCGGACGGGACGTTGGGGTTGTCCCGGAAGAAGTGCACGTTGTCGAAGCCGAGGTTGACCACGTGCTGGATGCCGGCGCCCAGGTGGCAGGCGGGCGTCTGCGGCCGTTGCGGCGCCGCCGGGGCGGCGGCGGCCACTCCCCCGGTCAGAGACAGGGCGCTGACCAGGACCGCGGCTCCCGCGGCCAGCCTCGCCGCGCTCGCTCCTAAACCGTCGTGCTGACGCCTGGCGTGCATCGCATCTCCCTGATCCGCCAATTTCAGGCCAAATATTCCAGCCGTGACGGTAGGGGCGCTAGGCAAACTGCGCATGAACTAGGGAGCAATTTCGCTGCCTATCTTCAGCTGGGCCCCAGTAGGCGCTAGCCGAAGGCCGGGCCGCGCTCGGCCACCAGCGCGTCCACCCGGGCCTGGATGGTGTCCCGCACCGCGGCGGCCAGGGCATCGGCCCCGTCGCCGCCGAGGCCGGCCGTCGGCACCGGCGGGCCGAACTCGATGATCCACCGGGACGGCAGCGGCACCGCGCCGAGCGGGCCGAGCCACGGGAACAGCGGGGTCACGGGGAAGTACGGCAGGCCGAGCAGCCGGGCGGCCCGCCGGGAGTTGGCGATCATCGGGTAGATCTCCTCGGCGCCGACTATCGCGCACGGGATGATCGGGACCCCGGCGGCGATGGCGGTCCGGGCGAATCCGCCCCGGCCGAACCGCTGCAGCTGGTAGCGCTCGCGGAACGGCTTGCCGGTGCCCTTGTAGCCCTCGGGGAACACCCCGACCACCTCGCCGGCCGCCAGCAGCGCCCCGGCGCAGGCCGGGTCCGCCCGGGCGTGGCCGCTGCGGCGGGCCAGCGGCCCCAGGCCCGGCAGCTGGTAGACGAGGTCGCCGCCGAGCAGCCGCAGGTTGCGGTGGGCGGGGTGGTCGGCGAACAGGCCGGCCTGGAGCATGACCGCGTCGACCGGCAGGACGCCCGAGTGGTTCGCCACGACCAGCGCGGCGCCGGCCGCGGGCACCGCGTCCAGGCCGCGCATCTGGATCCGGAACCACTGCCGGTACAGGGTCAGGGCGGCGGGCATGAGGACGGCCGAGTTGAGTTCGGCGTCGAACCCGAACTGATCGACCTCATACGCGCCCGCCAGCCGCCGCGCCGCGAACTGCGCCGCGCGCGCCAGCCGGTCCCGCCAGGATCCCGGCTCGGGCCCGCCCGGCTGAGTAGCCACGGGCTGGCCCGCCGGAGACTGGGGCAGCCCTGGCCCTACTTCTTGTTCCTGCGCTGGACGCGCGTCTTGCGCAGCAGCTTGCGGTGCTTCTTCTTGGCCATGCGCTTGCGGCGCTTCTTGATGACTGAGCCCACGGGATCACCCTGCTTTCAGTACGGGCATGCCTTCGGCCGCACCCGCCGCAGCACGCAGCCGGGCACACGCCAGTGCCACAGAGTACCGCTGGCGGAGGGGTACCCGAGATTCGGCAGGCCCGGCGCCGCCCGGCGGCGCCGGGCGCCCGGCGTCAGTCGGAGGCCACGAAGGCGTCCCGCAGGTACTGGTTCACGGCCTGCTCGGGCACGCGAAACGAGCGGCCGACCCGGATGGCCTCCAGTTCGCCGGAATGGACGAGGCGGTAGACCGTCATCTTGGATACCCGCATGATCGTGGCCACCTCGGCCACGGTCAGGAACCTGACATCACTGAGCGGAGTCACATCTGCTGCCATCGATTGCCCTCTCCTAGCCAGGCATAGTGCGCCTAGCGAGATTCCAGCGCACCAGTCACGCCCGCCTCCAGAGTAAGTCCTGTCCGGAAAAGGGCAACCCTCACGAGGCCGGTCAATTCACTCCAGACAGCTCAACAGGCCCGCGATAAGCCTTATGTGGCGTTCGGGCCAGAATGACGTAACCGCCGGCCGCGGGCCGAAACCGGCCTCAGCCGCCGCCCAGTTCCCGGCCGCGATCGCGGGCCGACTCGATGGCGGCCAGGAACGCCGCCCGCACGCCGTGCCGCTCCAGTTCCCGGATCGCGCTGGCCGTGGTGCCGGCCGGGGAGGTCACGGCCTCGCGCAGGATCACCGGGTGCTCCCCGGAGTCGCGCAGCATGGTCGCGGCCCCGAAGACCACCTGCTTGACCATGTCCAGGGCGGTGGCCCGCGGCATGCCCAGCAAGATGCCCGCGTCGACCATGGCCTCGACCAGGAAGTAGACGTAGGCCGGGCCGCTGCCCGACAGCGCGGTCGCGGCGTCCTGCTGGGACTCGGGAATCCGCAGCACCTTCCCGACCGGCCGGAGCAGTTCCTCCGCCCGGCGCAGGTGCGCCTCGCCCGCGTGGCTCCCGGCCGAGATCACGCTCATCGCCTCGTCGACCAGCACGGGCGTGTTGGACATGACCCGGACGACGGGGACGTCGCCGTCCAGCGCGCTCTCGATGAACGCGGTCGGGATGCCCGCCGCCACCGAGATGACCAGCTTGCCCGGCGTCACGGCCGGCCGGATCTCGGCCAGCAGCGCCGTCATGTCCTGCGGCTTGACGCAGATCAGCAGCGTGTCCGCCGCGTCCGCCGCCTCCGCCGCGGTCAGCACCTTGATGCCGTAGCCGTCGCGCAGCTGCGCGGCGCGGTCGGCCCGCCGGACGGCCGCCACGACCTGCCCGGGCGAGGTGCCCGCCCGCAGCAGCCCGGAGGTCAGCGCCTCGCCCATTTTGCCGGCCCCAAGAACAGCGATCATGCGAAAGACCCTCTCTGCAATTGCAGCCGCACAGGACTCATGCACAAATCACCCGCAGGCAAATCGGCCGTCGCCCACAATGCGCCCGGTTAATGGCGTGACGATAGCGCCCGCAGGAAGAACGCCAGGTTCGCCGGCCGTTCGGCGAGCCGCCGGACCAGATAGCCATACCAGTCGCTGCCATACGGGACATAGACCCGGACCCGCGCGCCGGCGGCGGCCAGCCGCTGCTGCTCGGCCGGGCGCAGCCCGTAGAGCATCTGGTACTCGAACTGAGAGCTGTCCCGTCCCGCCGTGGCCGCCGCGACCCCGCCCAGCTCGATCAGCCGCGGGTCGTGGGTGGCCAGCATCGGGTACCCCGCGCCGCGCATCAGGATCCGCACGCACCGGGCGTAGGACAGGTCCACGTCATGGCGGGTGGGCAGGGCCACGTCGCCTGCGCCCTCGTAGGCCCCCTTGCACAGCCGGACCCGCGATCCCGCGGCGGCCAGCGCCCGGCAGTCCGCGGCCGTGCGCCGCAGGTAGGCCTGCAGCACGCAGCCCAGGTCGGGGAAGTCCGCGCGCAGCTCGCTGACCAGGCGCAGGGTCGCGTCGACCCAGAAATGATCCTCCATGTCGAGGGTCACCGTGGTGCCGGCGTTCCGCGCCGCCACCGCGATCCGGACGATGTTCTCCAGCGCCGTCTTCTCGCCGTGCTCGGGCAGGCCGAGGCCGACGGCCGTCGGCTTGACCGACACCTCGGCGACGGTGCCCAGGCCGTCCTGGCCGAGGCGCCCCAGCAGCGCGATGTACTCGTCCGCGACGGCGGCGGCCTGCTCGCGGTCGGTGGTGTGCTCGCCGAGGTAGTCGATCGTGGCCAGCAGGCCGTCACCGGCCAGCCGCCCGACGGCCGCCAGCGCGTCGTCGGCGGTGTCCCCCGCGACGAACCGGGCGACCACGTCCCGGGACACCGGCAGCGTGGTGACCAGGTTCCGCATCCGGGTGCTGGCCGAGGCGGCCAGCAGCGTCTCGCGCAGCACTAGCGGCCGCGGCCGAGCAGGCCGGCCCGCACCTGCCGGACCGTCTCTTGCGCCGCGCCGCCCGCGTCGGGCGCCACGATGACCTCCTGGGCGGCCGGGATGCCGTCGGCCAGCAGCGTCGCGTCGACCGGGACGGTCCGCTTGACCAGGGCCAGGGCCACCGGGCCGAGCTCGTAGTGCCGGGCCGATGACCCGGTGAGCCCGACCGCCGCCCCGTCGGCCGCCACCGGGGAGCCGTGGCCCGGCAGCCGGTCCTCGCTCCCGTCCAGCAGCAGCCGGACCAGGCGGCGCGGCGGGTGGCCCAGGTTGTGGATCCGCGCGACGGTCTCCTGGCCCCGGTAGCAGCCCTTGCTCAGGTGCACGGCCGTCTCGATCCAGCCGAGCTCGTGCGGGAGGGCGCGCTCGTCAGTGTCCCGCCCGAAGCGGGCCCGGCCCGCGGCGATGCGCAGTGCCTCGTGCGCCCACGTTCCGGCGAGAACGGCACCGGAGGATCGCCGGGCGGCTACTTCGGCCGCCAGGCTGGCCCGCGGCACGATCACGTTCGATTCGAAACTATTGCGCACCGCGCGGCCGCCCTCCTCGGGGCGGCCCGGCCCGAGGGTGGTCAGCACGGCGTACTCGCCGCTCACGTCGGCGAGCTCGACCCGGAGCATGAACCGCATCGAGGTGAGGAAGTCCAGCAGCGGCCCGGCGGCGCCCGGCTCGACGTGGACCCAGACGGCCTCGCCGTCGTCGGTCAGGCTCAGCTCGTGCTCGACGTGGCCCTGCGGGTCGAGGATGAGGGCCTGCGCGCTCTCGCCGGGGGCCAGGTGCTCGGTGTCCTGGCTGGTCAGGCTGTGCAGCCAGGACAGCCGGTCGGGGCCGGTGATCGTGACCACGCCGCGGTGCGACGCGTCCACGACGCCCCAGTGCGCGACGATCCCGCGCTGCTCGGCGTAGGGGTCGCCGTAGTGCGCGGCTACGCCGGCGTCGGGTCCCTCACCGGGGACGGCGCCGGGCTCAGCAAGAAGCGGACTGTCCATGGCAGCCAGGCTACGCGGTTCCGCCCGGTCGCCGGCAGGCGGCGCAGCGGCCGAAGACGGTCAGGTGCCGGACGTCGGTCTCGAACCCGAGCTGGGTGTCCAGCGCGGTCACCAGCGCGCCGACCGCGGCCGGCTCCACCTCGGTGACCTGCTCGCACTCGCGGCAGACCAGGTGCACGTGCTGGGCCTGGGCGGCCAGGTGGTAGCGGGGCGCGCCGTGACCGAGATGGGTGTGGGTGACCAGGCCGACCTGCTCCAGCAGCTCGAGGGTCCGGTACACGGTGGAGACGTTGACCCCGCGCGCGGTATGCCGCACGTCGGTGAAGATCTCCTCCGGCGTCGCGTGCTCCAGCCGGGTGACCGCCTCCAGGACGAGCTGCCGCTGCGGGGTGACCCGGTAGCCGCTTGCCCGCAGCGTGTCATCCCACGTCTGCGACATACCGCCCAGTGTATGAGGTCACGGCGGCCGCGGGGGCCGGCCCGGGGCGCCGTGCCGCAGCCCACAGCGAAACTTGCTTGCCTCATCGCGCCGGCGTGACATAGCGTTCGGCTAACGCTGGAGAGGAGGTGGTCCACAACTTATGCATAGACGTTGGACTAGCGAGGTGGCTGTCAGCTAGCCGCCGCCTGCGTGTGGGCTTGCCCCCGCTTCAGCGGAGGCCGGCTAATTCACGGCAGACACCGGAACCCCGGGCTGACCGGCCTTTGTCCAGCCGGTCCCCGCGATCACATCCTCGGATGTGGCCGCGGGAGGCGCCCGGGGTTTTTACTGTGCTAGCTGCCGATGGGGCTCACTCTCTTCAGCTGGGCCGACAGGTGGGACTGGAGCGGCTGGCCGACGGCCGCCATGTCGTAGGCATAGCCCAGGTCCAGGCCGATCAGCCCGTACAGCCGCTTGCCGGCGGTCACGTCCTTCGCGCTGGCCGTGCGCACCACCGCGTCGGTGGCCATCTCGATCCGCGTGCCGGTCACCCGGCCCAGGTAGATCTCGGTGATCCCGCTGGCGTGGGCCAGGATGACCTCGAGCACCCCGTCCTCCTGGGGCCGCCAGAAACCGGTCTCCATTCCCAGCGGCCGGCCGATGGTGCCGTCCGGCTCCAGTGCCCAGGACCGGCTGACGTAGTACAGGTACGGCTTGCCGTTGTGGCTGAACTCGAGTTCCTGGCCGAACTGGCTGCTCTCGATGGTCGGGTAGCCGACCACGCCCGCACCCTCCCACCGGCCGATCAGGAACCGCAGGGGGGCCAGGAGCGGGTGCAGTTCCGGCCCGCTGGTGGCCGTGTCGCCGGTCACGCCATCGCCGGTCACGCCATCGCCGGTCACGACTGGGCCCGCTCGCTGCTGGCCTCGCGGGCGCCGGCCCGGCGGAAGGCGGCCGTGGCCAAGATCGCGGCCAGGCCCGCCAGGGCGGCAAAGCCCGCGATCAGGACAACACCGCTGACCATTGCTGACATAACCTAGGAGTCTAGAGGCACGCCCGGTACCGTCGCTGGCACCACGCGGAGCGGCCCGCCGGCTATAGGGTGCGGGCTTGACATCGTCGCCCGCCCTGAAGGGCGGGGATTCCAGCTATGCGACCAGGAGGCCGGCGTGCTGAGGTTCACGCTTCGCAGGCCCGGTAACCCGGTCGCCTCCGCGTGCTTGCACGGCCTGCCCGGCCGCGATGTTCATGGCTGCGCTCACGTCAGCGTTGCAGGCGAAATCGCAGGCCACGCACCGGAACCGGGATTGGCTCTCTCTCGATCCAGCCGCGATGTGCCCGCATGCGCCGCAGCGCTGCGACGTGTAGGCCGCGCCGACCTTCTGCACCCGGCCCGGTGCCTTCTGCTCCAGCCGGGTCACCAGCGCGCCCCAGCCGGACCGGGCGATCTCCCGGTTCAGCCCGGCCTTCTGGCGCACGTTCCGGCCGGGCTCAGCCACGGTTCCCCGGGCCGAGCGGGTCATGCCCGTGATGCGGAGATCCTCCACCTGGATCACGTCGAACCGCCGCGCGAGGTCGGTGCCGAGCTTCTCGCACCAGTCCTTGCAGCAGTCCGCCTCGCGCGCCTTCAGCCGCGCTGCGGCCAGCCTGACCCGGGCGCGCCGGCCAGAACCGGGCCGGGCCCTGGCCAGCTTGCGCTGGAGCAGGACCAGCCGCCGCTGGCGGGCCGGGCTCAGGCGCGGGACCCTCAGCAGCTCCCTGGTCGAGAGAGCGGCGCTGACGGCCACTCCGCGGTCCAGCCCGACGACCGCGCCCGTGCCGGGACCGGGGATGGCGGCCGGGACGACGGCGAAGGCGACATGCCATCGACCGGAACGGTCCAGGGTCACCCGGCAGGACCTGGCCGGCGGAACGGCGCGGGACCAGCGGAAGCGCACCCAGCCCGCCTTGGGGACCCAGACCTCGCCGGCACGGCGGTTCAGCCTGCGGACGTGCCCGGGCTTCACCGCGACCATGCGGAACCCGTCAGCGCGGCCGGCCTTCCGGAATGCGGGCCTGCGGTGCGTCCCGCCGAAGAAGTCCTTCATCG
>DASYBB010000209.1:0-2050 GCA_036501025.1 Streptosporangiaceae bacterium | reverse complement strand
CCGGCCGGCGCGAACGCCGGGAAGTCCCGGTGCAGCGCCGCCCGCCAGTCCTCCGGCGCCGGCAGCCCGGCCCGTGCCCACGCCCCGTGACCCAGCACGCTGTAACCGGGCCGCGGCGCCGGCCGGGCCAGCTGAGTACTCGGGATCGGCGTAACCCGCCCAGGATCGGCGCCGACCAGCCCGAAGATCTCCCGGGCCAGCCCGAACCAGGTCGTCTGGCCCGAGCACGTCGCGTGGTAGACCCCGGCCGGAGCCTCCGCCCGGGCCAGCGCCAGGATCAGCTCCGCCACCGTCACGGTAGACGTGGGCTGCCCGTGCTGGTCGTCGACCACCGTGACGCCATCCGGCTCTCCGGCCAGCCTGATCATGGTGGCCACGAAGCTGCCGCCGTGTGCCCCGTACAGCCACGCGGTCCGCAGGATCCAGGAGCGGCCGGGCAGCAGCACGGTCACGGCCTGCTCGCCGGTCAGCTTGGTCCGGCCGTAGGCGGTGGCGGGGGCGGGGGCGGCATCCTCGGCGTAGGGCACCCGCGCCGTGCCGTCGAAGACATAGTCAGTGGACAGCTGGATCATCCGGGCGCCGGCCGCCGCGCAGCCGGCGGCCACGTTCTCGGCGCCGCCGCCGTTGACCGCGAGGGCCTCCGCCTCGCGGGACTCGGCTAGGTCGACCGCGGTCCAGGCGGCGCAGTTCACCACGATGTCGGGCCGCGCGTCGCGCACCGCGCCGAGTACCGCCTCACGGTCGGTGATGTCCAGGTCGGCGCGCGTCAGGGGCGTCACCGCCGCACCCCGCCGTTCGAGCAGGCTGACCAGGTCGCGGCCGAGCATGCCGCCGGCCCCGGTCACCAGCCAGCGAGGCGAGCTCATGAGCTGATCTGGACGCGGCTGTGGTCGCCCAGGATCAGCCGGTGCGCGCGGGGCACGTTCGGCGCCGGGGTGATCTCCACGTCGTGGCCGATGAGCGAGGCCTCGATCCGCCGGACGCCGCGGATCGACGCCCCCCGCAGAACGATGGAGTACTCGATCTCAGCCTCCGAGATCACGCAGTCCTCCGCCAGCGCGGTGAAGGGGCCGACATACGAGTCCGTCACGGTCGTGCCGGCCCCGATGATCACGGGACCCACGATCCGGGACCCGGTCACCGTCGCCCCCTCCTCGATCACCACCCGGCCGATCAGCTCGCTGCCGGCGTCGACGGCGCCCCGGCAGGCCGCCGGCATGCCCTCCAGCACCATCCGGTTGACCTCGAGCATGTCGGCGACGTTGCCGGTGTCCTTCCAGTACCCGGAGATGATGGTGGAGGACACCGGCTGCCCCGCGTCGAGCAGCCACTGAATGGCCTCGGTGATCTCCAGCTCGCCGCGCCACGAGGGCTTGAGCTGCGCGATGCCCGCGTGCACCGCGGAAGTGAACATGTACACCCCGACCAGGGCGAGGTCGCTCTTGGGCGCCTGCGGCTTCTCCTCCAGCCCGATGACCCGGCCGTCACCGTCCAGCTCGGCGACCCCGAACGAGCGGGGATCCCCGACCTGGGTCAGCATGATCTGGGCGGCGGGCCGATGGGCGCGGAACTCGTCGACCAGGCCGGCGATGCCGCCGACGATGAAGTTGTCGCCCAGGTACATGACGAAATCGTCATCGCCGAGGTAGTCGGCGGCCACCAGGACCGCGTGGGCCAGGCCGAGCGGCGCCTCCTGCGGGATGAAGGTGACCTTCAGCCCGAACGCCGAGCCGTCGCCCACCGCATCCTGGACCGCGGGCGCCGTCTCGCCGACCACGATCCCGACGTCGGTGATGCCGGCCTCGGCGATGGCCTCCAGCCCGTAGAACAGCACGGGCTTGTTGGCCACCGGCAGCAGTTGCTTGGCCGAGGTGTGGGTGATCGGCCGCAGCCGGGTGCCCGACCCCCCGGCCAGCACGAGGGCTTTCATGCCCGCGAAACTACCGCACTCCGGGCCGGGCCCGGACGGGGAAGGCCCCGGTCCGGGTCGCCCGCAAATCCTCTCGTGACGTGAGCAGTCCTGTCCCGTATCGTCGCCGGAGAGCCAGCC
>DASYBB010000208.1:0-3953 GCA_036501025.1 Streptosporangiaceae bacterium | reverse complement strand
CCGGCTCGTGGTCGCCCTGGGTCCCTGGTGGTACATCCGGGGGCAACTGGCCGGCGTCCTCCCGCTGCTGCAGGCCGCCGCGGCCCACGCCGAGGCGCCAGGTGACCGGTGGTGCGCGGTGCAGATTCTGATCGGGCAGTCTGGCCACATCAGCGGCGATTTCACCCTGGCCCGGGATTCGGCCGCCGCGGTCGTCGAGGTCACCGCCGGCCGGACCCCGGGGCCGCTACTGGCCGACGCGCTGGCCAGCCGGGCGGCCGCACTCGCGAACATGAACCAGATTGACGCGGGTCTCGACGACGCCTACCGGGCTGTCGCCCTGGCCCGGGAGCTGGGCTACCAGGCCGGGGAAGCCCTGGCCCTGGGCAACCTCAGCCTAACCGCGTACTACGGTGGCGACCTGGAGACGGCTCTGGCCCAGGCCCGGCTGGCCGCGCGGATCGACCCCGCCGTCATCCCGGGCTGGATCGCCCGCCGGGCCAGCCTGTTCCTCTCGATGTTCCTGACCGAGACCGGTGACTGGGCCGCGGCCGAACAGAGCTGCGCGGACGCCCTGGCCCGGACCCGCGAAGCCGACGACCTGCTCAGCGAGACGTTCTGCCTCGGCTTGCTGGCCGACCTGGACCTGCACGCGGGCCGGATCGCAAACGCCGGCCGCCACCTGCGGGAGTCACTGGAGCTGTCGACCCGGATCGGCGATCCGATCGGCCTGCTCAACAACCTCGACCGCGCCGCGTTGCTGTGCGCCGCCACCCAGCGCTGGGCCGAGGCCGTTGCGCTGTGGGGCGCCTCCGCAGCCCGGGCCCGCGACCACGAACTGCTGGATGTGCCGCAGGATGCGCAGCGCCGGGAGGAGCCGTCCCGCCTGGCCCGGGAGGCGCTGGGCACGGCGGCCTTCCAGGGCGCCGAGCAGCGCGGCGCGGAGATGACGCTGGCCACGGCGGCAGAGCTGGCCACCATGATCGCCGTGACGGGCGCGGCCGGCCCAGTTACCGGGACCAGGGTGTCCAGTGCGGCCGGCTTGCTCAGCCCGCGCGAGCGGGAACTGGTGGCGCTGATCGCGCGGGGCCGCACCGACGCCCAGATCGCGGCCGAGCTGTTCATCAGCGTGCGCACGGTCCGCTCACACCTGGACCGGATACGGGACAAGACCGGCAGCCGGCGCCGGGCCGATCTCACCCGGCTGGCCCTGGAGCAAGGCCTGGTCTGATGGTCTGGGTCTGGTGGTCTGGCCGCAGCGGCGTTCGCTCCGGGGCCGTTTTACCCCTGAACCTCCGGCCGCGGCAAAAGGGGTAATCCGGCCCCTGCCGGACCGGAGGGTCCGGCCGCGAAGCTGAACCTGTCACGCGGTGGCCGGGCTCGCCGGCCCCGCCAGAGCCGACAGGAGATCATGATGAACGTCACCTCACCGCAGGGCAGCACCTTCGAGACGCGGGCCCGCAAGGCCACCGTTCGCCGCCGCCGGATCACGGGGTTCCTCATCGCCGCGACCACCAGCCTGCTGAGCCTGGGCCTGTCCGGGCCGGCCTTCGCGATGATGGTCCCGCCGGGCGGAAGTACCCGAGGCCCGTCAATCCCCGTCGCCGCACCCGCGGTCAAGGTGATCAGCACCGGCGTCTCAACCTGGCAGGTCGCGCTCATCGCGATCGGGGCCGCGCTGCTCGGCGCCGCCGCCGTCCTGCTGGTGAGCCGGCTGCGTCCCGCCCGCCGGGCGGCCGCCGCCTCCGCCGTCTGACGTGCCCCACATCGGTGGCCAGGTCCGCAGAAGTCACGCCCGCCCTACCTCGCGGGCCGGGGCGACCTGGCTGCTAGCGCACGTGGCGACAACGTATGTCTGCCGCACCGGTGGTGACCGGTGCGGCAGACGGCGGAGATTGATCAGCCAGCCCGTTGATCCGGCTCATCGGCGGCGGTCGCGGGGGCGGCCAATTCGGGGACGGGCGGTTCGGCGGCGGCCAGTTCGGCGTGGGCGTGGCTCACGGCCAAGCGCAGGGCGCGCTCGGGTCCGCGTACGCCGTCGGCGGGCTGGGTGTCGCTGAGCGGTCCGGTCTGCTGGTGGTGGGCCCGGGCCTGGCCGATCATCTCCTCGGCCAGCGGGAACGGCCGCTCCGACCGGGCCAGGCCCAGCGAGCAGACCCGCTCGGCCTTGCGCTCCCGGACACCGATGCGGTGCTCGAGCCGGCTGGCCCGCCGCCGCAGCCGGTTCTCGAGGCGGAGCGGGTGCCGGAGCGTGGCCCCGAACGCGCCCAGCCTTCCGGTCTCCTCCGAGCCGTCGGTGGCGTGGACCACGATGACCATGATGTTGGCCAGGACGCTCACCGCCGTGACGGCGGCCGCGACGGCCAGGGCCGTGGTGTGGGCGCCGTTGCCCAGGGCTAGCAGCACCTCGGACCACATCCGGGTGAACATCAGCAGCCCGACCAGGACGACGCCCACACTGCAGGCGATGACCAGCAGCCTGGTCAGCCAGTCCACCTCGCTGAGCGGGATCGCGCCGGTGTCGTCCTTGTGGCGCCGCAGCTGGTGCCCGGCGAAGGCGAAGCAGACGTAGCAGACCACGGTGACCATGAGGGCCAGGCCGGCCGCGAACGCCAGCGGCAGCGACAGCGGAGCGGCCCAGTTGACGTCGGTGATGCCGGAGATGAAGTACAGCAGCAGAGCCAGGTCGAAGACCAGCACGACCCGCGGCATGAACCGGAACCAGGCCGGCGCCCGGTGGTGCTTGCGCGAACCCTGGCCGATCTGGTCCTGGACCCGGCTGTTCAGGGCGGCGGCGTCGGCCTGGGTCTGCCGCACGGTCTGGCGCCCGCCGTCCGGATGGGCGACGTACCCGGCCGGGATGAGCGCGACGCGGGCGAGCAGGATCGCCCGCCGGGCCCGCAGCCGGTCGATCCGCCGGGTGATCCGGTGCAGCCGCCGGGCCGTCCGGGAAATCACCCCGTCGGACCGCCGGGTCGCGACGCTGCGGACGTTGGCCTCGCCGTGCGTCGTCGACCCGGGGTCGCGCCGCTGGTCAATGCCTTCCTGCTCGGCGACCAGGGCCTGGATGGCCCGGCGGGACATGCGCGGCTGGCGCCGCAGGCCGATGCGCAGCCGGGTCAGCGGCATCACGCGGCGCGGCCGCTGGCGCCGCCGCCGTTCGGCCGCGGCCAGATCGGCCAGGTTGCGGCGGTCGCGCTCTGGCGTACCGGTCTCGTGCCCGGTGTGCTCCGCGTGCTCCGTGGGCGCGGCGGGCTGGGGGGCGCCGTCGGCGGCCCGGATGACGGACAGGTCAGGCTGGGGTGTGCCCATGAGAATCTCCATCCTTCCTCGGGTTACGAGGCCGTGCCGGGGGTCAGCGTGATCACCACGCGGCGGAGCTGGGCGCACTTGGTCTCGTCCAGCTGGCCGCCGGCCGTGCAGGACTTGCCCGCCGTGCCGATCCCGTTGACCTGCGTGATCTGCCGGGCCGGTAGGCCCAGCGCGATGAGGCGGTACTGGACCGCCCGGGCCCGCGACGCTGAGAGCCGGAGGTTGAAGGAGGCGGTCCCGCCATCGGGAGACGCCTCCCCGGTGATGGCGACCGACAGCCGGCCGGACCGGGCCCGGGCGGCGATCGGACCCAGATAGCTGTTCGCCCCGGGCACCAGGGTCGAGCTGCCGAACGCGAACAGGAGGTCGGCGGGCACGATCGACTGCTGCTGGCCGTGCGGGCCGGTGATGCTCTGGACCGCGGGGACCGGGACCGTCGGCACCGGTACCGTGCTCCGGGACACAAGCAGCGGCCGTGAGCTGTTGTCGAGGCGGCAGGCGGAGGCGCCCGCCGCGCGGCAGATGGCCAGCCAGTAGCGGGCCAGGGCGGTCTGCTGGGGCAGCGGCAGCGCGGGCTGGCGGCCCGCGGCCTGGCCCAGCCCGGAGAAGATGACGGTCCAGCCGGTCAGGTTGGGCAGGTAGCCGCGCCGCTTGAGCGCGGC
>DASYBB010000207.1:0-2461 GCA_036501025.1 Streptosporangiaceae bacterium | reverse complement strand
AGGAGGCGCTCCGCGATCAGCCGCGCCACGTCGGCGGCCACCTTCGCCCGGTAGACCGCGTTGCTCGGGTACAGCGCGCTGAGCTGGGCCTGGGTGAAGGGGATGCTGGTGCCGTAGAGCACGCAGAACACGCTCAGCGGGTTGGCCAGGCTGGCCGGGCCGTTGACGCCGTTATTCAGCGCGATCGGCACGGCCACGTCCGGCAGCCGGACGCCGCCCTTGACGATCCCGTTCTGGTCGCGGACGAAGGTGGCGGGCGGTCCCGCGCTGACCAGGTCGAGCGGCTGGGCGTGCGGCGGGGCGATGCCGAGGCGCACCCAGGCGTTGAGGGCCGCGTAGGCGGCGTGGAAGGCCGCCCACGACTGCACCCGGCTCGGGCCGGGATTGAGGCAGCTGACCGGCGGGGCGGGCCCGAACTCGCGAGCCTGGATGCCGCCCAGGGTGGCCCGGAAGTCGGTCTCGCTGGGGTCGGTGGCGTAGGCGGGGACGTGCGAGGCGCCGGCGATCTCCCAGGTCCGCAGCGTCGCGCTGTCGGGCACCGTCTGGCTGGCCGCGCCCTCGCCGTTGACGATGTCGGTCTCGGTGAACACCCGGATGGCCTTGGTCCCGACGCCGGGGCGCGGCGGCAGCGCGCTGTCGGTCAGCGCGAACAGGAAGCCGTTGTACACGTGGGCCAGGGGCTGGACGGTGTTGTAGTACACGCCCAGGAACGCGCCCGACTGCGAGGCGCCGGCCGCGTACACGTCCCGCAGGTGCAGGCTGGACAGCGGGTCATGACGGCTGGTGCCCCTGGCCAGCTCGCCGATCTGGGAGTAGACGTCAAACGACTGCGAGTCGTCGGTCACCGTGCCGCCGTCGGTCACGTCGAGGCTGCCGTAGCGCTGCGGGTTCCACTCGCGCAGGCCGAGGCCGGCCGTCGGCCCGGCGGCGGCCCCGTTGACCCCGACGGCCTGCACCGACGCCCCGATCCAGGTCCACCCATGCGAAACGAAGAAATCCCCGCTGGTGCCCCACTCGGTGTCAATGTCGTGCCCGGCGGTCACGTTCTGCCAGTCCACCACCGCGACGCCGGCCGACCGGCGGGGATCGACGGGCCGCCGGACCACGATCCGGGTCACGTACGGAGTCGTGCCGATCGGCGTGGCCGGCTGCTGCTGCTGGGCCGCCGTCGGGCGCGGCGGATACCGGGTCGCGGTGCCCGCGATGAAGTACTCCTGCTCCTCGTAGCCGGCCCGCTTCAGGTTGAAGGGCGTCGAGTAGAACACATAGTTTCGCGAGGGATCTCCCGGCGCCGCGGTCGAGGGGATCGGCCCGGTGATCGTCGCGGGCCCGGCGCCCGGCGACTCGGTGACGGGCGCCGGGGCGGCCGGACCGGCCGGCGCGGCCAGGGCCGGGCCGGCGCCGAGCGTCACGAGGACCAGGGCGGTGCTCCCGGCGAGGACTCCCGGCAGGCGCGCCCGGCGCCGCGCGGTCTGGCTGGTCATGGCGATCTCCTGTCTGCCCAGCGGCTAGTGAGAGGCAAGGCCGGCCAGCGGCAGGGCGGCCGACCAGAACGCGCACTGATGCCCGGCGGCGAAGCCGGTCGCCACGGCCGGCCGCGGCTCGGTGAGGGACAGCATCCGCTGGCCGGCGCCGGTGAACAGCGGCCAGGCCGGCTGCCCGAGCGCCTCCGGGGCGCCGAACGCGGCCTGGCGGGCCCAGTACCGCTGCATCTGGCCGGCCAGCACCTGCTGCGCGGCGGTGAGGGCGCCGGGGATCGGCGCGGTGGTGAGGCCGAACAGGTACTGCAGCTCGGAGGCGTGCGCCGCGCCGTAGGGGAAGCCGACGCTGGGGATGAACCGCTCCGGCGCGCTCTCGTCGTTGAACTCGTAGGCGAACGTCGGCGTGAACCGCGACAGCGCCGACTCGACGCCCAGCGAGGGACACGCGAAGATCGCGTCGGTGCCGACCGCCCCGAGAGCCAGCGCCGGGCTGGCGAAGTCGCTCAGCGGGTACTCGGCCGCGATCTGAGCCGCCACGGTCGCGGGCACGGCCAGCGTTCCGGCGATCTCGGCCTGGTAGTTGGCCGGGGTGACCGCGGGCACGCCCTGCAGCTGGCCGCCCCGACGAACAGCCGCCACTCATCGCGGTTGGTCCCCATGACGACCGGAACCCGGCTGAACTGCCCGCTGGACAGGGACGCCGCGATCTGCTGCCGCAGGACCAGGCCGTCGATGTCGGGGATGGCGGTGCCCTGCGCGGCCAGCAGCGCGGCGACGGGCACGGCGCGCAGGCAGGCCGCGGTGGCGGCCGCGCTCAACGCGGCCGGGCAGCCGACCTTGGCCGCGAGCGCGGCGCCGGCCGTCTCGGCGGCGGCCAGCGTGTTCTCCGTGACGTTGTGGGTGCCGCTCTCCACGATGGCGCGCTGGAACAGCCCGCGCGCGCCCGGCGAGGCGAGCTGGGCCAGCACGCTGACCCCGCC
>DASYBB010000206.1:0-7454 GCA_036501025.1 Streptosporangiaceae bacterium | reverse complement strand
CTACGCCGTCATCGGCGACCTCGCCCAGGTCCTCCCGGCCCTCGTCGCCGCCATCCGCGCCCGCGCCGCCGGCGCCGCCCACCCCGCCCGCCCCTGACGACCGCCGTGGATGGGCCGGGTCACGGCTGCCCCGTCCGTCGTCTCATGATCCCGCAGGATTTTGGCTGCCAGGGCGACACAAACCCTGCGCGATCATGATGGCTGCCCGGGGCCCCGCGGTGGCCCCGCAGCAGGGCTTAGGTGACGGCCAGGCGGGGCTGGACCGCCGGGGCGAATCGCCCGAGGACCGGGAGGTGGTCCGAGCCGACGGCCGGCAGGACCTCGGCCGCCATGCAGGTGAGCCCCGGGCCGGCCAGCAGGTGATCCAGCTGGACCCGGGGCCGGTCGGCGGGGAACGTGCGGCCGCGCAGCACGGGCGTGTACCCGGCCGCCATCCAGGTCGCCGCGCGCGGCATGTTGAGGTCGCCGGCGATGACCGTCGGCCGCGGCTCGGCGGCCAGGTGCCGGGCCAGCCGCACCAGCTGCGCCGGGCTGTTGAGGCGCGGCGACAGGTGGGTGCATACCAGCCGCAGCGGCCAGCCGCCGGGCGCGGTGACCGAGCAGATCAGCGCCGCCCGCCCGACCAGCTCGCCCTCGGGCTGGCCCAGGCTGAGGGTCTCGTGGCTCAGTACCGGCAGCCGGGTCAGCACGGCGATGCCCCAGGTGCCGCGGTCCGAGCGCGGGGCGATGTTGAGCTCGGCCAGCGAGCGGCCGGAGCTCAGCTCGGCCCGGAAGAGCTGCGCGTCCCGCGCCCGGGCCGCCTCGGCCACCGGGTCGGTGCCGTCGTCCCTGGCCCACCAGTCTTCCTGGACGGCGATGATGTCCGCGTCCAGCTTGGCGAGAACCGCCGCGACGTCGAAGGGGCGGCCGCCGCCGCTGAGCCCGCAGTGCAGGTTCAGGCTGGCGATCGTGACGGTGGGGCGGACGGTCAACGGGGTGCCCGCCGCGGGGGGATCGAATCGGCCACGGCCCCAGCCTAGGGCGTGGCGGCGGCCGGTCGCGTCGGCCCGCCTGTGGACGGGTTACCCACAGAGTCCTGTGGATATCCGGTGGATAACTGCCCGGCGCGGGGGATAAACGGCGCCCGTACTGTGGATGGCCAGAACGTCATGAAATGGTGAACGGAAATAGCCGTTACTCGTCCACAGGCGCCGGGCCGGCGCCCGTGATGATGTGCCCCTCGGCCGCCGCGTCGCCCTCGCCGGAGCCCTCGCCGCCGCCGGTCCCGGCCACGATGATCCCCGGCGCGGCGGTCGACTGCCACGCCTCGCGGACCAGCACCTGGATCGCGCCCGCGGCCGGGATGGCCAGCAGCGCGGCCACGAAGGCGCCGAAGATCCCGCCGATCCAGCTGCCGATCGACGCTCCGACCAGGATCGACACCAGCACCAGCAGCGGGTTGACCTTCACCGTCTTGCTCATCACGATCGGGTTCAGCACGTGGTTCTCGACCTGGGTGTAGATCAGGAACACCACGAGCACCACGATGCCCGCCGTGAGCGAGTGCGCGGCCGCGAACAGGACCACCGGGATGCCCGCCAGCGCTCCGCCGATCATGGGCAGGAAATCCACCAGCGCCACCCACAGGGCCCACAGGAACGGGAACGGCACGCCCAGCGCGATCAGCGTGACCAGCACCACCACCCCGGCGGCCACCGAGGTCAGGATATTGCCCAGCATGTACCCGAAGACCGAGTGGCTGACCTCGCGCGAGATCCGGGTATAGCGCTCGGCCCTGGCCGGCACCATGAGCCCCAGCACGCCGTTCTTGAGCTTGGTGCCCTCCAGCAGGAGGAGCACGACCAGCACGAAGATGGTCAGCAGTTCCAGTAGCAGCGAGAACGCGCCCTTGCCCAGGGTGAGGGCCGGCTTGGCCAGCCCCTGGCCGAGGCTGACGAGCTTGGGGGCGTTCTTCTGCACCCAGTTCTGGATGTGATAGCGGCGCACCAAGTGCCCGATGGTGCCCCGGCCGTGCTCCGCGTCGCGCACGTAGCCCGGCAGCGCGTCGGCGAGATGGGTCACGCCGTTGGCCAGCGGGTACCCGAAGACCACCGCCAGCCCCACGAACGCCAGCAGCCCGAGGAGGGTCACGATGGCCACGGACACGCCGCGCCGCTTGACTCCCGCCCGCCCCAGGGCGACCACCAGCGAGTTCAGCAGCAGCGCGACGAAGCCGGCCACCACCATCAGCAGCAGGATGTCGCGCAGGTGGACTACGACCAGCGCGGCCAGGTAGGTCGCCGCCACGACCGCGACGGTGACCAGGATGGTCGGCAGCGGGACGCCCGCCGACTCGGCGGCCTTCCGCAGCCGGGTCCGCCGGGGACCAATCGGCGGTATGCCGCCGCGATCGTCGTCCATCAGGACATCATGGCAGCGCCCGCCCGGCTAAGGGCTCCTAGTAGCCGGCGGCCGGGTCGACCAGGCCGGCCAGCGGCCGGCCCGCGGCGAACGCCGCGACGTTGTGCTCGATGCGCCGGTTCAGCATCCGCTCGACCATCTCCGCCGTGTCCGCCGTGTGCGGCGTGATGATGCAGTTGTCCAGGGCCCACAGCGGGTGGCCGTCGGGCAGCGGCTCGGGGTCGGTCACGTCCAGCGCCGCGCCGCCGATGACCTGCCCGCGCAGCGCCTCCACCAGCGCGCCGGTGTCCACGTGCGGGCCGCGGGCCACGTTGACCAGCCAGGCGTCGCGCCGCATGGCGGCCAGCTCCGGCGCCCCGATGATGTGCGTCGTGGCCGGGGTCAGGGCCAGGGCCACGAACACCACCAGGGCATCGGGCAGCGCCTCGTGCAGCCGGCTGGTCGGCAGCGTCGTGACCGCGCCGGGCACCTCGCCCGGCTGGCGCCGGATGACGGTCACCCGCGCCCGCATCGGCGTCAGCAGGCTGATCAGGCTGGCCGCGATGCCGCCGCCGCCGAGGATGGTGACCGGCTGGTCGTACAGGCTCTCGCCCGCCGCCTTGCCCCACGACCGTGCCGTCACCCGCTCGGGCAGGAAGCGCAGCCCGGCCAGGGCCAGCATCAGCGCGTGCTCGGCCACCGGCTCCGCGTAGGCGCCCTTGGCGCAGGTCCAGGTGCGGTCCGGGTCGAGCAGCCCGGCCGCTGCCATCGGCTCGATCCCCGCGAACGGCAGCTGCACCCACCGGGCCGCCGGCGCCGCGGCCAGCGCCGCCCGGAGCCCGTCCACGTCGGCCGGCTCCAGCCAGACCAGCGCGCCGGCGTGCTCGTCCGTCGGGACCACCTCGCCGCCGGCCGCGCGCACCGCGCGGACCGTGGACTCACGATGGAAGGGGCCGATCGCGATGGCAGGCTTCGTCACGTCGCAGACATTAGTACGCGGCCCGTCCGCAAGATCAGCAGGCCCAGGCCAGGACGCCGCCGTCCCCGGACAGGCCCGTCAGGGCGTCGCGGCCGATCCGGCCGAGGTGTTCTTCAGGGCGTCCCGGTCGACGGCGGCCAGGGCCGTGTTGACGAGCGCGACGACCGCGAAGGCGATCGCGAGGCCGGCCCGGCCGATGGCGTAGACGCCGGCCGCGGCCAGGCCGAAGACGATCACCTTGACGGCCAGCACCGCGGGCAGCGGGAGCTGGACCCGCGCCCGCGGCGCGGCGAACATTCCCCAGGCCACGGCGGCCAGGATCGGGGCGCCCGCACCGAGCAGGACCTTGGTCGCCGCCCCGCCGCCGGCGTCCGCGCCCCACCACGCCAGCCCGCCCAGGGCCAGCAGCTCCAGCAGGAAGGCCAGTCCTTCGTTGACGGCATGCAGCCCAGCCGGCAGCGCCCGCTGCCACCGCGGGCCGGCGGTCACCGCGTCCCCCCGGCCGACAGGCGGGCGGCCAGCGCCGCGCGCCACTTCTCGGTCTGCTCGAGCTGGTTGAAGGTGAACACGTGCAGTCCCTCCACGGCGGCGGCGGGGTCGGCCAGGGTGACCGCCGCCCGCTCCAGGAAACGGTCCGGATGGTAGCCGCCGGGGACCCCGAGGCGGATCAGCCAGTCGGCGTGCCCGGCCAGGAACCGGGCCGACTCCGTCACGCCCGACCGGGCGGCCATCGTCAGCAGCCGGGCGCGCTCCAGCGGCCCGGCCAGCCCGACCAGCAGCGGCAGCGTCACGCCGCGGGCGCGGATCCGGGTGATCCACCGGCGCAGGACCGCCGCGTCAAAGCACACGTTGCTGACGATATAGGTCGCGTGGTGCCGCTTGTCCCACATGGCCTGCACGGTGACGTCGTCCTCGATCTTGGGGTGGCTCTCGGGATACCCGGTGATCCCGACCCGGGCGAACGGCCGCCCCATGGCGGTGAGCTGGTCGAGCAGGTCAAGGGCGCTGTGGAAGTCACCCGCCGGCGGGTCGGCGTCGCCCGCGGGCACGAACACGTCGGTCACGCCGGCCGCCGTCAGCCGGGCCACGATGTCGCCAAGCTGCCGGGAATCCGTGACCAGCCGGGCCGACAGGTGCGGCACGGTCGCGTAGCCGTGGGCGCACAGCCGCTCGGTCAGCGCCAGCGTAGGCTCCAGCCCCTTGGCCGGGGACGCCGTGACGGTGACGGTCACCTCACGGGGGACCCACTCCAGCACCAGGTCCTCGATGCCCGTCATCGGCAGCACCTCATAGCGCGGTGCCCGCAGCAGCGGCACCAGCGCGCCGGCCCCGCCCCGCGTCACGGCGGCCCTGCCCCCGGCCGGCCAAAGGCCAGCGGCCCGATCGGGACGCCGGCGGCCCGCGGCCCGGCCGGATCATCCGCCGGCGACTCGGCCGGATCATCCGCCGCCGGGCGCGCGATCAGGCGCTCCAGCTCGGCCTCGAGGCGGGCGGTGCCGGTGTCGATGATGGTCAGCGGCAGCCCGAACTGCCCGGCGATGCCGGCCGCGGCCGCCTCCAGCGCCGGCTCACGGGACTGGGCCAGCCAGACCAGCCGCCGGTAGTGCCCGAAGTAGTCCGGCCACAGCTCCGGGTGGCGGTCCAGGCCCAGCTCGGCGAGCACCGTGCGCGCGAAGCTGGCGACCAGGAAGTCGGTCAGCAGGTAGGTGCCCGGCTCGGCCTCCAGCGCGGCCGCGATCCGGTCCGGGCCGCCGAGCACGTCGTAGCAGTGCAGGCCGGGCAGGCGGCGCAGGCCCAGCTCGGCGCAGACCCGGTCGAGGGCGCCGTAGCTGCCGCAGTCCGCGTAGGCCAGCACGACGTCCCGGCCCTGCGCCTGAAGCTCGACGGCCAGGGCGCGGGCCGCCGGCGCGATCTGGGCCGGCCGGTTGTGCAGCAGAGCGGGCAGGCTGTGCACGTCCACGGCCCAGCCCCGGCGCCCAGCGATGTCCCGCACCAGCCCGCTCCAGGCCCCGCACGCGATGACCGCGAGGCCGGCCCGGCCGGCCGGCTCCGCCCCGCCGCCCCGGCCGGCCGGCCGGGACGCGCTAGCCCGGTGCTCCGGGGAAGGACAGCTGCTCGACGAAGGCGTCGTTGAAGTCGGCCCGGTCGGAGAGCTCGACATATCTCACCTCCTGCAGCAGGGCCAGGGCCGCCGCCCGCTCGCGGACCGACAGCAGGGCCATCTTGGCTCCCTCACCTGCTACGTTGCCCGCGCTGACCACGCGCAACGCCGGCAGCCGCGGAACCAGGCCGATCTTGATGGCGTTGGCCGGCGACAGGTAGCTGCCGAACGAGCCCGCCAGCAGCACCTGCTGCACGTCGCCGGGCGCGAGCCCGGCCTCCTCGAGCAGGATGTTCCACCCGGTGGCGATCGCGGCCTTGGCGAACTGCAGCTCGCGGACGTCGCGCTGGGACAGGTAGATCGAGCCGGCCACATCGCCCGGCGCGCCCCGCCAGTCCAGCACGAACACCCGCTCGGCGCCGGCCTTGGTCAGCCGCGGGGCCAGGCCGGGCGCGATGACGGCGGCCTCCTCCTCGGGCACGAACCGGCCCGAGTGGTCGAGCAGCCCCACGGCGATCAGGCTGGCCACCGCGTCGACCAGGCCCGAGCCGCACAGCCCGGCCGGCTCGGCGTCGCCGATGACCTGCAGCGTGACCGCGTCAGGGGTCATCGTGACGACCTCGATGGCGCCGTCGGCGGCCCGCATCCCGCACCGGATGGCCGCGCCCTCGAAGGCCGGGCCGGCCGGGGCGGCGGTGGCCAGCAGCCAGTCACGGTTCCCCAGCACGATCTCGCAGTTGGTGCCGATGTCGATGAACAGCCGGGTCCGGGAATCGCGGTCCATGCCGGAGGCCAGCAGCCCGGAGGTGATGTCGCCGCCGACGTAGGCGCCGAAGGCGGGAAAGCAGAAGGCCCGCGCCTGCGGGTGGACCGGCAGGCCGAGGTCGGCCGCCCGGACCTCGGGCAGCAGCCGGGCGGACATGATGAACGGCGCCACGCCCAGCGGCTCCGGGTCGATCCCGAGCGCGAGGTGGGTCATGGTCGCGTTGCCGGCGATCGCGACCTCGCACACGTCGGCCGGGTCGATGCCGGCCTCGGCGCACACCTCGGCCGTCAGCTCGGCCAGCGACTCATGGGCCAGCCGGGCCAGGGTCGCCAGCGCGGCCGGGTCCATCATGACCGCGCTGATCCGGGTGATCACGTCGGCGCCGAACGGCTGCTGCTTGCTCAGCATCGACGCCACGGCCAGCGGCGTCCCGGTGGACAGGTCGAGCAGGGTGGCCACCACGGTCGTGGTGCCCAGGTCGTAGGCGATGCCGTACAGGGCGCCGGTGGTGTCGCCGGGCTGGACGGCGATCAGGACGTCGTCGACGACGACCGCGGTGACCTTGAAGTCGGCCGCCCGCAGCACCTGCCCGAGGGTCCGCAGCACCGGCAGCTCGACCCGGACCTCCAGGTCATCCAGCCCGGCCAGGACCCGCTCGGCGTCGGTCCGCTGGTCGCTCAGCGACGGCTCGTCCAGCTCCAGGTAGCGCTTCTGCGCGGCCGGGCGCAGGATGACCTGGCGGCCGACCCCGACCGTCGCGGCCTTGGGCCGGGTCACCAGCGGCGGCACCTCGATCTCCAGGTCGCCGTCGGCCAGCGCCCGGCAGGCCAGCCGCCAGCCGTCGCGCAGCTCATCGGGCCCGAACGCCCGCGCGTCCAGCGGCGACGCCGGGACGCGGCCGCCGGTCACCCGGACCCTGCACTTCTTGCAGGTGCCGTGGCCGCCGCAGGTCGAGTCGATCGGGACGGCGTTCCAGCTCGCCGCGTCGAACAGGTTCACGCCCGGCGGCACGCGCGTCTCGACGCCCATCGGCGAGAACCGCAGCACCACGCGGCCGCGGCCGTCGTGCCCTGCGCCCTCGTCCAGCACGATGTCGTCCGCGACCGACACGTCCCCTACGCCGTCGCCGCCGCGGCCGCCGCCGAGCGGAACTGCGCGATCCAGTTGGCGCCCCACGGGTCGTTGCCCATCAGCAGGTCGGTCGCGTGCGCTGCGGTCACGCACTCGGG
>DASYBB010000205.1:0-60049 GCA_036501025.1 Streptosporangiaceae bacterium | reverse complement strand
GGCGGGCGGGACGGCCTGGCTCATGTAGGCCAGGACGAGGTCCTCCAGCCCGACCGCCGAGACGGTCCAGGCCGGGTCGAGGACCGGCGCGTCGGTGCGGACCAGGAAGGTGCTCTGCCGGTCGGTGTGACTGGCCTGGATGACCTGCTGGCTGGCCGGCAGCGCGGCGGGATCGCGGCGGGCGCCGGTGAGCAGGTGATGGGTGGCCAGCAGGCGCTCGGTCTCGCCCGCGACCTGGACGCGCCCGCCGACGAGCACGATCAGGTAGTCGCAGACCCGTTCCAGGTCCCCGACCAGGTGCGAGGACAGCACGACGCTGACGTCGTGCTCGGCGACGGCCGCCATGAGCCCCTGCAGGAACTCGCGGCGGGCCAGCGGGTCCAGGCTGGCCACCGGCTCGTCCAGCAGGAGCAGCTCGGGCCGCTTGGCCAGGGCCAGCGTGAGGGCGAGCTGGGCGCGCTGGCCGCCCGACAGGTGGCCCGCGCGCTGCGCCGGGTCCAGCCCGAGCCGCTCGATCCGGTCACGGGCCAGCGCGGCGTCCCAGCCGGGGTTGAGGCGGGCGCCGAGCCGGAGGTGATCGGCCACGGACAGGCCGGCGTAGACCGGGGTGTCCTGGGCGACGAAGCCGACCCGGGCCAGCTGGTCCGGGCCGCCCGCCGGGCGGCCGCCGAGCACCTCGATGGTGCCCGTGGTCGGGGGCAGCAGGCCGACGGCCAGGTTCAGCATCGTCGTCTTGCCGGCCCCGTTGGGGCCGACGAGCCCGACGACGTACCCGGCGGGGATGGTGACCGTGCAGTCGGTCAGCGCCCACCGGCGGCGGTAGCGCTTCCCGAGGCCGCGGGCGGAAAGGACGGGAGCGGCCACGACGGGGGCGGCCAGGACGGGGGTCACGCTATTTCCTCCTGGGCCGCGGACCGAAAGGTGTTCATGAACAGCGCCTCGATGCTCTCGTCGTCCAGCCCGGCCCGGCGAGCCTTGGCCAGCCAGCGGCGCAGGTCGGTGCGCAGCGGCGCGTGCGCGGCCAGCGAAGCGCCGCTCAGGGTCCCGGTCACGAACGTGCCGACGCCGGGCCGGGCCGCCACCAGGCCCTCGTGCTCCAGCTCGCGGTAGGCCTTGAGCACGGTGTTCGGGTTGATCGCCACCATCGCGACCACGTCCTTCACCGTCGGGAGCTGGTCGCCCGGATCCAGCAGGCCGAGCCGCAGGGCCTGCCGCACCTGCTGGACGAGCTGCAGGTAGGGGGCAACGCCGGAGCGGGCGTCCAGGTGGAACTCGATCACGCGAGGCTCCATTCATCTAGTTACCTAGTATATTACCTCCCTAGGTAGCCGACTCGTCAAGCGCGTAGTCCGCGACTGCCACGCCGATCACCACCGCGGTCGCGCAGCCGGCCAGCACCAGCACGCTGACATGGGGGGCGAGCAGGCCGAGCAGGCCCGCCGCGGCGATCCCGGCCAGCCGCGACACCGACAGCGTCCGCCACACCACGGCCTTGAACGCCGCGTGCCCGGCCAGGTACAGGGCGGTGCCGCCGAGGATGAGCAGCGAAGTGGCCAGCCCGGCCCGCTCATCGGGATGGGACAGCACGATGTCGTCGGCGGCGGCGATGACGATGATCCCGGCCACCATCACCGGGTGGATGAGGTGATAAGCCGACCGCCCGAGCGCGCCGGGGTCGGCGGACCCGGCGATGGCCTGCGCGCTGGCCGCCGCGCTGCGGTCGAAGTAGATCCACCACAGCCCGACGCTGCCGACGAAGGCCAGTCCGAAGGCGATGACGAACGGCGCGGCCCGGGCGTGCGGCCCGGCCAGCGGGCCGGCCAGCAGCCGGGCCAGGGTGGCCCCGATGACCACGACGGACTCGCCCAGCGCGATGAGGATGAAGGCCTGGCAGCGCTCGGCGAAGTGGCCGCCCTCGATGTCCCACTCCTGCGTGCGGGACCGGCTCAGCCCCGGCGTCCAGAACCCGGTCTGGCTGCCCGCCAGGTCCACGCCCACGGCCGCCAGCCACAGCCCCTCGCGCGCGCCCCCGCCGGCCAGCCCGCCGGCCACGGCCAGCGCGCCGCTGACGCAGGACCAGCACAGGATGCGCTCGAAGTTACGGCGCAGCGTCCCGGCGGGCACGGCCCCCACCACGAAGACGCTGCGGCCGATCTGCATGACGGCGTAGGCGCCGCCGACCAGCAGGCCGCCGTCCCCGAACGCCTCCGGCAGCCCGGCCGACATGACCAGGCTGACCAGCATCAGCGCCAGCAGCACCAGGCGGACCGGGATGCGATCGGGGTCCAGCCAGTTGGTCGCCCACGTGGTGTAGGCCCACAGCAGCCAGACCATGACCAGGAGCAGGGCGACCTGCAGCCCGCCGGTGACCGTCAGGTGGCGCAGCAGGTAGTGCGACAGCTGGGTGACGGCGAAGACGTAGACGAGGTCGAAGAACAGCTCGATGTTGGTGACCCGCGACTGCCCCCCGGTCCGCTCCCTCCGAAGGTCACGAACCACGCCGCGAAACTAGCACTCGACGACGTTGAGGGCCAGGCCGCCGCGGGCCGTCTCCTTGTACTTGTCCTTCATGTCGGCGCCGGTCTCGCGCATCGTCTTGATCGCCTTGTCCAGGGACACCTTGTGCTCGCCGTCGCCGCGGACCGCCATCCGGGCCGCGGTGACCGCCTTGACCGACGCGATCGCGTTCCGCTCGATGCACGGGATCTGGACCAGGCCGCCGACCGGGTCGCAGGTCAGCCCGAGGTTGTGCTCCACGCCGATCTCGGCCGCGTTCTCGGCCTGCTCGGGCGACCCGCCGAGTACCTCGGCCAGCGCCCCGGACGCCATCGAGCACGCCGAGCCGACCTCGCCCTGGCAGCCGACCTCAGCCCCGGAGATGGACGCGTTCTCCTTGAACAGGACGCCGATCGCCCCGGCCGTCAGCAGGAAGCGGACCACGCCGTCGTCGTCGGCACCGGGCACGAACTTGACGTAGTAGTGCAGCACGGCCGGGATGATGCCGGCCGCGCCGTTGGTGGGCGCGGTCACGACCCGGCCGCCCGCCGCGTTCTCCTCGTTGACGGCCAGCGCCCAGGCGGTGATCCACTCCATGGCGTGCAGCGGGTCGGCGGCGGCCCCGGCCCGCTCCAGCGTCTCGCGCATCCCCTGGGCCCGGCGGCGCACCTTCAGCCCGCCGGGCAGCACCCCGCCGGCCGCGCAGCCGCGCGCGACGCACTCCTGCATGACGGCCCAGATCCGCAGCAGGCCCGCCCGGATTTCCGGCAGGTCCCGGCGGGTCAGCTCGTTGGCCAGCATGATGCCGCTGATCGGCAGCCCGGTCGCGGCGCAGTGCGCGAGCAGTTCCCCGCCGGTGTGAAACGGGTAGGGCACCGGGGCGGTGTCGGCCACGATGGCGGGCTGCCCGGCCTCGTCCTCGCCGAGCACGAAGCCGCCGCCGATGGAGTAGTAGGTCCGGACGCTGATCTCGGCGCCGGCCGCGTCGAGCGCGGCGAAGCGCATGGCGTTGGGGTGGAACGGCAGCCGCTTGCGCCGGTGCAGGATGATGTCGTCGTCGGGCGAGAACGCGATGCCCGCGGTGCCCGGCAGCGGCAGGACGCCGGTCGCGCGGACCGCGTCGGCCATGGGCTGGGCCGCGAGCGGGTCGACCTGGTCGGGCACCTCGCCGGACAGGCCGAGCACGACCGCCTTGACGCTGCCGTGGCCGTGCCCGGTGGCGCCGAGCGACCCGAACAGCTCGGCCCGGATCCCGGCCACCTCACCGAGCCGGCCCCCGTCCGCGAGGGACTCCGCGAACAGCCCGGCGGCGCGCATCGGCCCGACCGTGTGCGAGCTGGACGGCCCGATGCCGATCTTGAACAAGTCGAAGACGCTGATCATGGCGTTCTGCTCCCCGCTGCCGGTGGCCGGACCCGTGTGCCCGACGGGTCGTACGGGGCCCGCAGGCTGGCCGTCGCCGGAATGAGCTGCCCGGCGACGTTGACGCTATACGACCCGGTGCCGGCGAATTCGCGGGTCACCGGGACGCCGGCCGGGTCGCTGATGTACCCCAGCCCGACGGCGGCGCCGAGCGTCTCGCCCCACGCCGCCGACGTCACCTGGCCGACCGGGACGCCGTCGCGCAGCACCAGCTCGCTGCCCCACATCATGGCCGCCGGGTCGCCCAGCACCAGCGACACCAGCCGCCGCCGCGGCCCGGCCGCCCGCGCCTTCTCGACCGCCTCCCGGCCGAGGAACCCGGTGCTGCCCGCCAGCTTGCACGCGAACACCAGGCCCGCCTCGACCGGGTTGTAGTCCGGGGTCAGCTCCCGGCCGAAGGCCCGGTAGCCCTTCTCCAGCCGCAGCGACTCGATCGCGTAGTAGCCCGCGTTCACCACGCCCAGATCGGCTCCCGCGGCGAGCAGGTCCTCGTACACCCCCACGGCAAATTCAGCCGGAACGCAGAGCTCCCACCCCAGCTCGCCCACATAGGTGATCCGCGTCGCGCGGACCGTGGAGTACCCCAGGTCGATCATCGCGCTGGCGCCGAACCCGAAGGCGGCCTCGGACAGGTCGGCGCGGGACAGCCGGCTCAGCAGCTCGCGCGAGCGCGGCCCCATCACGCCGTACACGGCGTAGCCCGAGGTCACGTCCACCACGGCCGGGCGGCAGCCCGGCGGCATGGACCGGCGCAGGTGGTCGATGTCGCGCACCGTGGTCGCGGCGCTGGCCACGAGCAGGAACTCGTCGGAAGACAGCCGGGTCACGGTGATGTCCGACTCGTAGGTGCCGCGGTCGTTGAGCAGCCCCGTGTACACCGCCCGGCCGGGCGCGACGGCCACGTCGCCGGTGCACAGCCACTGCAGCCCGGCCTCCGCGTCCGGGCCGGCGACCAGGTACTTGGAGAACGAGGTCTGGTCGAACACGGCCACCGCTCCGCGCGTAGCGCGCTGTTCTGCCGACGACCAGGGCTGCCAGTTCTGCGGTCCCCAGGCGTAGTCGATGACCGGCTCCGCGCCGGGCGGGGCGAAGAAGTTGGCCCGCTCCCAGCCCATCTTGGAGCCGAAGCAGGCGCCCGCCGCGCGCAGCAGGTGATAGGCCGGGGACCGGCGGAACGGCCGGGCCGTGGCCAGCTCCCGGTTCGGCCACGGCACCGCGTAGTGCAGCCCCAGGACCTCGCCGACCCGGTCCCGCAGCCACTGCACGTTCCCGTTGAACGGCGCGAACCGGCGGATGTCGACGGCGGTCAGGTCGCCCGGCGGCTGCCCCTCGGTGATCCACTGCGCGAGCGCCAGGCCAGCCCCGCCTGCGCTCGCGATGCCCACCGAGTTGAAGCCCGCCGCGACGAAGAAGTTCCGCAGCTCCGGGGCCTCCCCGAGGATGAACTGGTTGTCCGGGGTGAAGCTCTCCGGCCCGTTGTAGAACTTGCGGATGCCGGTGTCGCGGAGCACCGGGATGCGCTCCAGCGCACTGTCCATCAGCACGCTGAAGTGGTCCCAGTCCTCGTCCAGGAGCCGGAACTCGAACGGCACGGGAATCTCGTCGGGCGCCACCCATGGCTTGGCCTCCGGCTCGAAGCCGCCGACCACCAGCCCGCCGGTCTCCTCCTTGAAGTAGGTGTACCCGTCCGGGTCGCGCAGGATCGGCAGGTCCCGGTGCACGCCGTCGATCGGTGCGGTGACGACGTAAAAGTGCTCAGCCGAGTGCAGCGGGACGGTCACGCCGCACAGGTCGCCGACCTGCTTGGCCCACTGCCCCGCGCAGTTGACGACAATCTCCGCCTCGACCTCGCCGGCGCTGGTGACGACCCCGGTCACGGTGCCGTCGCGGACGGCGATGCCGGTCACGGCCGTGTGCTCGCGGATGACCGCGCCGCGCTGCCGCGCGCCGCGGGCCAGCGCCTGGGTCAGGTCGGCCGGGTCGGCCCGCCCGTCCCCCGGCAGCCACAGCGCGCCCACCAGGTCATCGGTGGCCATGACCGGGTACAGCTCGGCCGCCCGCTGCGGGCTGATCAGCTCGCAGTCGATCTGGTAGGCGGTCGCGGTGGCCGCCGTCCGCGCGAGCGCGGCCATCCGCTCGGGGGTCCGGGCCACCGTGACGCCGCCGCACCGGCGGAAGCCCGTGGCCTGGCCGGTCTGCGCCTCCAGCCGCTCGTACAGCCGGGTCGAGTACTGCACCAGCCGGGTCCCGGCCTCCGACGCGCGCAGCTGGCCGACCAGGCCGGCCGCGTGCCAGGTGGTGCCGCAGGACAGCTGCCCCTGCTCCAGCAGCAGGACGTCGGTCTCGCCCAGCTCGGTCAGGTGGTACGCGACGCTGGTGCCGATCACCCCGCCCCCGATAATGACGACACGCGCCCTTGACGGCAGATCTGCCATGCGCTCAATCTCCCTTCGCGACATCGTCGAGGAGCTGGGCAAAGGACGGACTGGTCAGGCCGGCCGCGGCCGCCTCGAACCGCTCCACGGCCCACGCCCAGAAGTCGAACTCGAGCGGGCTGCTGGCGTGCTGCAGGGCGCCCCACAGCGTCCACCCGTACTGCGAGACCAGCGTGAACAGGCGCGCCCGGGCGATCTTGCTGCGGCTGACGCGGCCGTAGTACGCGGTCACCAGGGCGGCCAGCGTTTCGCCGGGGAGGGCACTCTCGCCGGCGATGTTGCCGAGCTCGAAGCACGGGTCGTTGTTGCCGGAGTACTCGTAGTCGATCAGGTGGACGCGCTCGCCGGTGTCGATGAAGTTGGCCGCGAGCAGGTCGTTGTGGCAGGGCACGGTGGGCACGGGCGCGGCGGCGAGCGCGGCCCGGGCGGCGGCGAAGGCCGGGGCCAGGTCGTCGTAGCCGTCGGGCACGGCCGCGCCGGCCCGGCGCGCGGCGTCCCGGTAGCGCCGCTGCACCTCGAACATGTCGAAGTCGCCGGCGAACCGCGGCGCGGCGTGCAGCGCGCGGAGGGCGGCCGCGATCCGGGGCAGGTTGGCCGGGTCCCGGACGTCGCTGCTGGTGAGGGTCACGCCGCTGACGAAGCCCAGCACGAGCACGCGGTCCTGCGGCCGGTACTCGACGACGGGCGCGCCGACCCCGGCCGCCGCGGCGATGACGGAGTTGCGGTACTCGTGCTCGCGGTTGATGGACAGCAGGCGGCCGCTGGTCTCGGGCGCCCACAGCCGCGCGACGAAGGCGCCGTCCGGGGTGGTGACCTTGTAATTGCGGTTGGTCAGGCCGCCCGGCAGCTCGGTCACGGCCCGCGGGGTCGCGGCCAGGCTCGGCACCCGCGCGATGATGTCCAGCGCGCCGGCCGCCACGGAGCTGGCCACCAGCCTCACCCCCCGAAAGGTCTGGACAGTTGGCGAGGACAGCCCTACGCTACGCCTCAATCCGGGATGCTTGCGCAGCGACCAGGAAGGATCCGGCATGGGCGCGGAAACGGACATCTCCGGCGGGGAGGCGCGTGACACCGCCGACCTGGCCCAGTTCGGTTACAAGCAGGAACTCAAGCGATCCCTGGGCACCTTCAGCTCATTCGCGGTCGCGTTCAGCTACATCTCCCCCTCGACCGGCATCTTCACCCTGTTCGCGCTCGGGCTGACCACGCTCGGCGGGGTGTTCATCTGGACCTGGCCGGTGGTGGCCCTCGGCCAGTTCCTGATCGCCCTGAACTTCGCCGAGGTGTCCAGCCACTTCCCGGTGGCCGGCTCGGTGTTCCAGTGGACCAAGTACCTGGCCGGGCGGACCCAGGCGTGGTTCACCGGCTGGATCTACCTGTTCGCCGGCGTCCTGACCGTGACCGCCGTGGTGGCCACGCTGCCGCTGGCGCTGATCCCGACCCTGAACGGCCTGGGCTGGCACAGCCTCGGCGCCGGGAACTCGCTGCTGCACACGCAGCTGGTCGTCGCGCTCATCACCCTGGTCGTGATCACGGTGCTGAACATCTACGGCGTGCGGCTGGTCGCGCTGATCAATAACACCGGCGTGCTGTTCGAGATCCTCGGCATGTTCGTGTTCGCCCTGATCATGCTGGCCGTCTACAACCACCAGGGCTTCCACGTGGTGACCAACAGCGGGGGCCTGCACGTGGGGGGCAACACCTTCCTGGTCGCCATGTTCATGTCGCTGTTCGTGATCTACGGGTTCGACACGGCGTCGACGCTGTCGGAGGAGACCAAGGACCCGCGCCGGGCCGCACCGCGGGCGGTGCTGTTCTCTATCGTGGGCGCGTTCGTCATCGGCGGCGTGTTCCTGCTGGCCACGCTGATGGCCATCCCCAACCTGGGCACGGCCATCAAGGGCGGCTACGGGCCGGCCCAGATCATCGAGGCCGACTTCCCGCACGCCATCGCGACCATCTACCTGCTGATCGTGTCGGCCGCGATCTTCGTCTGCTGCCTGTCGATCATGGCCGCGACGATCCGGCTGTGCTTCGGGATGGCCCGCGACAACCGGCTCCCGTTCTCCCGGCCGCTGGCCCGGGTCGCGCCCGGCCTGCACACCCCGGTCTGGTCCTGCATCGCCATCGCGGTGCTGGCCGCCATCCCGTTCCTGCAGTACTCGGGCGCGGGCATCATCGCCATCGCCGCGACCGCGATGATCTACCTGAGCTACTTCCTGGGCAACATCGCCATCCTGCGCGCGCGGCTGAGCGGCTGGCCCAGGACCCGGGCGCCGTTCCGGCTGGGCCGCTGGGGGGTGGCGGTCAACATCATCGGCCTGCTGTACGGCGGCGCGATGCTGGTCAACTTCGCCTGGCCCCGGATCCAGAGCAACATGACCCCGAACCAGACGGCGGGCGCGCTCGACTTCCACATCGCCTTCCTGAACAAGATCCCGATCCTGTGGACGGTGCTGGTGGTGATCCTGCTCATCGGGGTCGTGTACTACCTGATCGCCGGGCGCCGCAAGGCCATCGACCCGGTGGTCACGCCGGCGCCGGACGACCCGCTCCCGGCGGCGGGGGCCGCGGCGGCCTAGCCCCGGGGCCGGCCTCCGGCCGGAATACCGTGCCCGGAATATCCTGTTAAAGCGGGACTACGCAACACAACCAGGGGGCGTACCGAGGAAGCGGGTGTACGGCCGGATGGACAGTCGTCGCGGCGAGTTAGGGTCAGACCCAGGCCGTGACGGCGGCGGGCCGGGCGACCCGGCCCCGGCCGAGACCAGCCCCACGGGAGGACGGAGCATGCACCAGGACCAGGGCTCCGCTCCGCTGATGGAATCGGCCAAGCTGCAGGGCGCGCGGATGCGGCCGACCCGCAAGCAGCAGGCCGGCCTGGCCCGGATGCTGCCCGGCAGCCTGGCCCGGGTGCCGCCCAAGCTGGTCCGCGGCCTGGGCACGACCGTGCACGCGCAGATCGAGGACTGGCTGGCGGGCGCGATCGTGGCCGGGCAGCTCGCGGCCGGCGACCGGCTGCCGCCCGAGCACGACCTGGCCGCCTGGCTCGGCGTCAGCCGGATGACCCTCCGGCACGCGCTCAGCGAGCTGGCCCAGCGCGGCCTGGTGACCCGGACCGTGGGCCGTCACGGCGGCACCTTCGTGGCCGAGCCCAAGCTCGACCAGGACGTGACCACGCTGGCCGGGTTCTCCGAACAGCTGCGCCGCCACGGGATGGTGGCCGGCGCCCGGGTCCTGGCCGCCGCCCAGCGCCCGGCCAGCCCGGCCGCCGCCGCGGCGCTCGGGCTCGGCGACGGCGAGGAGGTCCTGGAGGTGCGGCGGCTGCGGCTGGCCGACGGGCGCCCCATGGTGCTGGAGCACTCGCAGTTCCCGGCCCGGCTGTTCCCCGGCATGCTCGACTGCCGGCTGGACGGTTCCCTGTACGAGCTGCTGTCGGAGCGGTTCGGGCAGCGGCCGCACCGGGCCAAGGAGTCGTTCGAGCCGGTGATCGCCGGGGTGCGGGAGTCCGAGGCGCTCGAGGTGGAGGAGGGCGCCCCGCTGATGCTGGTCGAGCGGATCGCCTACTCGGAGGCCGGCCGCGCCCTGGAGTACGCCCGCGACCTGCTGCGCGGCGACCGGACCCGGGTCGTCATCTGGACCTCGGAGCTGGCCGGCAACCTGTAGCCGTCGCCGCCTCCCGCCGGCCTCAGCTCGGGCGGGCCGGGCGGCGGGCCGGGATGACCTCGACGCTCAGCTCGTCCAGGCCGGTGATCTCCCAGCCGCCGGCCTGCCACAGGTCGACGGCCGCGCGGGACTTGGCCAGCCGCAGGCCGCCGATGCGCATGGGCAGGTAGCGCTCGGGCACGACCGGCGCGCACCACAGCTGGCCCGCGGGCATGTCCGGGACAAAGCGCAGCAGGGTGTGCACCAGCAGCAGCGGCGCGGCGGCGGCCCAGGCCTGCGGCGAGCAGGAGGTCGGGTAGGGCACCGGCGCCGGGAAGTCCGAGCGGGAGAAGCCGCAGAACAGCTCGGGCAGGCGGTGGCCGAAGTGCTCGGCCGCGCCGAGGATCGCCTCGGTGACGCGCTGGGCCTGCTCGGTGAAGCCGTAGCGCATCAGGCCCGCGGCGCAGATGGCGTTGTCGTGCGGCCAGACCGAGCCGTTGTGGTAGCTCATCGGGTTGTAGGCGGCCATCGACTGGGCCAGCGTGCGGATCCCCCAGCCGCTGAACATGTCGTCGGACATCAGGTGCCGCGCCACCGACGCGGCCTTGTCGGTGTCGACGATGCCCGTCCACAGGCAGTGACCGATGTTGGAGGTCAGCGAGTCGATCGGCCGCTTGTCGCGGTCCAGGCCGACGGCGAACCAGCCGCGGTCGGGCAGCCAGAACTGCTCGTTGAAGGCGCGCTTGAGCTGCTTGGCCTTCTTGCGCCACAGCCGCGCCACGGAGTGGTCGCCGGCGCCCGCCGCCAGGTGGGCCCGCGCGCGGAAGGCGGCGTACACGTAGGCCTGGACCTCGGCCAGCGCGATGGGCGGCTCCGCGATGGTGCCGTCGGCGAAGTTGATCCCGTCCCAGGAGTCCTTCCAGCCCTGGTTGGCCAGGCCGTGGCTGGTCTTGCGGCAGTACTCGACGAACCCGTCGCCGTCGGCGTCGCCGTAGGTCTCGATCCACTCCAGGGCCCGGTCGGCGTGCGGCACCAGGTCGGCGATGGCGGCGTCCTTGAACCCCCACCGCTGCAATTCGCCCAGCAGCATCACGAACAACGGCGTCGCGTCGGCGGTCCCGTAATAGGCCTTGCGGCCGCCGAGCGCGAAGGCCGAGGTCGGCCCCCACCGGACCTCGTGCAGGATCCGGCCCGGCTCCTCCTCCGACGCCGCGTCCACCTCGGTGCCCTGCCAGCTGGCCAGGGTCTGCAGGGTCCCGGCCGCCAGGCTCGCGTCCCAGGGCAGCACCATCATGGCGGTGAGCAGGGAGTCCCGGCCGAACAGGGCCATGAACCAGGGCGCGCCGGCCGCCACCACGGGCCGCCGGGGATGCGCCGGGTCGAAGATGCGCAGCGCGCCGAGGTCCTCCACGCTGCGATCCAGCACCGCGGCCAGGCCGGGGTCGGCGGTCCGGACCTGCGGCCCGCGGCGCCGCCACTTGCGCAGCCGCTTGGCCGGGACGGCGCCCTTGATCTTCTGGCCGCGCGGGTAGCGCAGGGTCAGCGGCTCGCCGTCGATGACCGGGACGACCTCGATGCTGACCGTCCGCTCGGCGTGGCCGGCGATGGCCAGCCGCCAGGTCAGCGTGCCGTCGGTGACCGACGGGGCACTGTCGCCGTCGATCAGCACGGCCTGGCGGCGGTCCTTGCGGCCGCTGCTGATCTCCAGCGCCGAGTCCGCGGCGTGCACGCTGACCGAGGCGCGCGGCTTGGACCGGCCCTTGACCTCGAACAGGTCGGCGAAGTCGGCGTCCGCGCCCAGCTCGAGCGTGCACCGGACGGTGCGCGCGGCGGTGTTGCGGATGGTGATGTCCTCGCGCATGCCGTCCCCGACGAAGCGGCGCCGCACCACCAGCAGCGCGCTGTCGGCCCGGCCCGCCCGCGGCGGCACGCGGCCGAGGAACGTGGCCGCATACGGCTCGCCGGGCTGGGTCGCGAGCGGCTGGGGCTCCTGGCCGTCGACGGTGAGCTCCCACCGGGACAGCACCCGCGTGTCGCGGACGAACAGCCCCTGCGGGTGGCCCGGCAGGATGTCGCCGCCCCGGTCGCTGATGCAGAAGCTGGAGCCCTCGATCAGCGTGGCCGGGCCGCAGGGTCCCATCCCCTGCGGGGCCTCACCAGTAACCCAGGGACCGCTCACCAGGAACTCCCTTCAGGAAAAGTAATGGGCTGCCGTGCGAGCGGCCCGGCAGCCAGCGAACTGGCTGCCGGGCCGCATCCGGTACGACTAGGCGGTGACGAGCGAATCACCGGTTCCCGGCACGGCCTCGAGCACCTCGCGCTCGAGCACGCGGCGGTAGAACCGCTCGTGATCGCGGGCCATCCGCTGCAGCGAGAACCGCCGCTCGGCGGCATTGCGGCACTCGTCCCGGTCGATCTGCGACACCTGGCCGACGGCCTTGGCCATGTCCGCCTCGTCCCGGCACAGGAACCCGGTCCGGCCCGGATCGACGATCTCCGGGGCGGCCCCGTTGGGGAACGCCAGGACCGGCGTGGCCGACGCGAGCGCCTCGGCCATGACGAGTCCGAACGGCTCGCGCCAGGTGATCGGGTTCAGCAGGGCGGTCGCCCCCCGTAGCAGCGACAGCCGGCGCCGCAGCGGCATCTCCATCGGCATCTGGTCCTCGGACGCCAGCAGCGGCCGGACCTGCGCGTTGAAGTAGTCGATCTCGGCCGCCTCGCGCATCTTGGTCGCCATGACCAGCGGGAGGCCGGCCTCCTTGGCGATCCGCACCGCGTGATGCACGCCCTTGTCGGCCGACATCCGGCCGATGAACATCAGGTAGTCGCCCCCGCCGGGGCCGGCCTGGTGAACGTCCAGGTCGATGCCGTGATGGATCACGGCGGAGACCGGCACGCTCCCGGAGGCGCGGGCCTGCGAGTGCGAGATGCAGATGAGCGAGGCGTGCTGGGTGATCGCCGACCAGATGGGCCGGGTCTCGTCGGTGAAGGGGCCGTGGTTGGTGGTCACCACGGGCGGCCGGCGTACCCCGACCGAACCGGCCACCAGCGGCCCGAGCAGCGTGTGGTCATGGATGAGGTCCACGTCCGCGAGCGCCTCGTAGGCCGCCACCACGTGGGCGGACTCCACAATCGAAAGCCCTATGGGAGCTCGCGGCTCGCGGTACAGGTACTCCGTTGGTACTGGGCAGGTCGACTCGCCGACGGTGAACAGACGGACGTCGTGGCCGAGTTCCTTGAGCCCTCGGGCGAGGTTGTCGATGACCAGCTCAGTGCCGCCGTAAGCCGGCGGCGGTACTGGCACCCAGGGCGGGGCAATCAGGCCGATCCGCATGTGTGCACTCCTCCTCGTGTCGCGCCGCGTGACCGTCACGCTTGCCCCGCCGTCGCCTGGCGAACGGGCTGCCAGGCGCCGGCAGGGCGGGTGCCCCAAGCACGACCGGCCGGGATCCGGGCTACGGTGACCACATCCCGCGGCCGCACTCTGCGCACCCACGGGGAGGGCGCAGAAGCAAAGCCGAGATCTTGATTACGTTAAGTATCGATCGCATAACCGAGAGTGATCTTCCCGGCGCATCAGGCCGGCAAACTAGCGCCCCGAATGAGATCCCCCAATTCATACTCACAAGTAAAGAAGTCGTCTGTACCGGCGCGTCCGGGACGCAGTACGCTTCCACGATGGACCCCACTGCGACCGGCACCGCCGTCCCCGTGACCATGGACACGGTGGTGGTCGGGGCCAGGGGCAGCAAGCTGGCCCAGATCATGGTGGCCGAGTTCCTGGCCGGGCTGGGCGGCTCCTGCCCGGTGGTCCAGTTCCGGAACCGGGTCGTGCTGACCAACGGCGACAAGGACCGCATCAGCCCGATGAGCGCGGTCGGCGGGGCCAGCGGCGGCGCGTTCACCAGCCAGCTCGAGGTCGAGCTGCGCGAGGGCCGGATCGACGTCGCCGTGCACAGCCTCAAGGACCTGCCGACCGAGCCGCCCGACGGGCTCGCGCTGGCCACGACCCCGGGACCGCGCGCCGACCTGCGCGAGGCCCTGATCGGCGCGCCGCTCGGCGCGCTGCGCTACGGCGCGCGGGTCGGCACCGGCTCGACCCGGCGGATCGCCCAGCTCCGGGCGGTCCGCCCGGACCTCAAGGTCGTCCCGCTGCGCGGCAACGTGCCCGGCCGGGTGGCCAAGCTGCGCAGCGCCGGGCTGGACGCCGTCATGCTGGCCGCGGCCGGGCTCCTCCGCCTCGGGCTGGCCGACCGGATCGCGGAGTACCTCCCCCTGGACCAGTTCCCGCCCTCCCCCGGCCAGGGCGCGATGGGCATCCAGGTCCGGGCGGCCGACCGCGAGCTGCTCACCGTGCTCAGCTCCTACGGCGACCCGGCTGCCGACCGCGCGGTGCGGGCCGAGCGGGCCCTGCTCGGGGCGCTGCACGGCGGCTGCTCCGTCCCGGTCGGCGCCTACGCCGAGGTCACCGGCCCGGGCCTGACCCTCACCGGCCAGGTCACCTCGCTCGACGGCCGCCGCCAGCTGACCGCCACGGCGGCCGGCGACGACCCGGAGCAGCTCGGCGCGGACCTGGCCGCGACCCTCCTGAGCCAGGGCGCGGGCCAGATCCTGGCCGAGATCCGCACCCCGGCCAGCCCGGACTAGCCGAAGGCCGCGCCGCCCACCTGGCGGCCGGCCGCCGCGTGGGCCGAGTAGCCGTAGGTACCTGACTCGAGCAGCTCCCGGCCCGCCGCGGCCAGCGCGTCCACCGCGACCCAGGCGAACGCCCCGCCGACCGAGATCCGGGCCACGCCCAGCCCGGCCAGCACGGCCACCGGCGGGGTAGCCGCGTTGACCAGGACGTTCACCGGCAGGTCCACGGCCGACACCACGGCCCGGATGTCGTCGGCCTGGGTCAGGCCGGGCGCGTAGAGCACGTCGGCGCCCGCGGCCTGGTAGCTCTGCAGCCGGGCGATGGTGTCGCCCAGGTCCGGGCGGCCGTGCAGGTAGTTCTCGGCCCGGGCGGTCAGGACCAGCCGGACCGGGCCGGCGTGCGCCGCCTCGGCGGCGGCGGCGACCCGGTCGGCGGCCAGGCCGGCGGCGTAGATCGGGTCGTCGGACCGGCCGGTGAAGTCCTCGATCGAGCAGCCCGCCAGCCCGGTGGCGGCGGCCCGGGTGATGTTCGCGGCCACGCCGGCCGGGTCGTCGGCGAAGGCGTTCTCGAAGTCAGCCGAGACCGGGACGTCGGTGG
This sequence comes from Streptosporangiaceae bacterium, assembly GCA_036501025.1. GTDB lineage: Bacteria > Actinomycetota > Actinomycetes > Streptosporangiales > Streptosporangiaceae > DASUBV01. The sequence goes on along the minus strand of DASYBB010000205.1, from coordinate 44,818 downwards.
CCGCGGCGATGACCGCGGCGTGGGCCAGGGCCTCCTCCAGGCTCACGTTGCCGTCCATGCGGCCCAGGGTGGCGGCGAAGCCGCTGCTCGTGGTGGCCAGCGCGGCGAAGCCGAGCGAGGCCAGCACCCGGGCCGACCCGGCGTCCCACGGGTTGGGCATCAGCAGCGGCTCGCCGGGCTTGTGCAGGTCGCGGAGCCGGGCCGCCCGGGCGGCGGCGGCGTCGAGGTCGGGGGCAGCGTCAGAAGCGGTCATGACCGTCATCCTGCCAGCCGGCCCGGACACCGCGCGCGCCAGTTTCCGCCGCCCACGCCGGCCGGCGGGCCGGGCTAGTTGTTGCTGTAGGGCGAGTAGCGCAGTTCCGGTGCCGGCGCCGAGGTGAGGCTGCGCAGCATGCCCGTCTCCTTGGCCAGCATGGCCCGCTCCGCGGCCAGCCGCCCGACGGCATCCGGCTCGGCCAGCAGGGCCTGCTTGTCCGGCAGGTCGACGACCATCAGGGCCGCGATCACGTAGGACAGCGCGACCGGGGCGGCGGGCAGGTCCGGTGACGGCACGCCGCCCGGGTCGGCCGGCTCCCCGTTGCTCGCGGCCCCCGTGTCCGCGGCCCCCGCCTGCTGCGGGTCGTGCTGGGCCAGCGAGGCCAGCGCGCGCAGGTAGTCGCTGAACGCGGGCCGGACCGCGCGGGCGGCCAGCTGCGCCTCGGCCGGGTCCCCGGCCTCCTCCGGCAGCAGCTCGACCTCGCCGCGCAGGTAGGGCCGCGACTCGTCCACGGCCAGCAGCCGGAACCGCTGCACGCCGACGGTGATGATGTCGTACCGCCCGTCCGGGTACTTCTGCACCTGGCGCAGCACCGCCGTGCACCCCACCGGGTACAGCGCGGACACCCCCGATACGCCGGTCTCGCGACCCTCCCGGATCGCCACCACTCCGAAACGCGGCCCTTCCCCGTCCGCCAGCAGATCACGGACCAGCTGCCGGTAGCGCTCCTCGAAGATGTGCAGGGGCAGCAGCAGGCCCGGATACAGGACCGTGCCCAGCGGGAACAGCGGCAGCATCTCGCTCATGGAGCTTCCTCAGGCGTCATAGTCGACCGTGACCTCGTCCGTTACCGGCAGGGACTGGCAGGTCAGAACGTAGCCCGCGGCCACCTCCGCCGGGTCCAGCGCGAAGTTGCGGCGCATCGTCACCTGGCCCGCCGACAGGCGTGCCCGGCAGGTCCCGCACACCCCGCCCTTGCAGGCGAACGGCAGGTCGGGCCGGACCCGCTGCGCGCCGTCGAGGACGGGCGTGTCGCGGCCCAGGGTGGTCGTGGTGGCCCTTCCATCAAGGATCACGGTAACCGCACTGGCCGGGCCGCCGCCATGGCCCGGCGCCCCCGGCCCGCCGGGCTCGGCGTGCCGCTGCGGCGGCGGGGGCTCGTCCTCGACGTAGAACAGCTCCCGGTGGACGCGTTCCGCGGGGACGGACAGCTCGGCCAGGACGGCCTGCGCGTCGGTGACCATGCCGTACGGGCCGCACAGCCACCAGTGGTCGACGGCGGCGACGTCGCAGGTCACCGGCAGCAGCCGGCGCAGCCGGGCGGCGTCCAGCCGCCCGCTGAACAGCTCGACCTCCTGCGGCTCGCGGGACAGCACGTGCACCAGCTGCAGGCGGCCGGTGTAGACGTCCTTGAGGTCGGCCACCTCGTCGGCGAACATGACCGAGTCGGCCTGCCGGTTGCCGTACAGCAGCGTGGCCCGGGAGCCCGGCCGGGCCAGCACCGAGGCGGCGATGGACAGGACCGGGGTGATGCCCGAGCCGGCCGCGATCAGCACGTGCCGGGCCGGGCCGGCGCCGGTCCCGTCATCCAGCGCGAACGAGCCGGCCGGGGGCTGCACCTCGATGCGGTCGCCGGGGCGGACCTCGCGGACCAGCCAGCCCGAGATGGCCCCGCCGGGGACCTCGCGGACGCCGATGCGCGGCGCGGCGCCGGCCGGCGAGCAGATCGAGTACGAGCGGCGCTCGTCGCGGCCGCCGGTAACGCGGCGCAGGGTCAGGGACTGCCCCGGCCGGAACTCATACCGGGCGGCCAGGCCGGGCGGCACGGCGAAGGTGACGGCCACGGCGTCGGCGCACAGGCGGTCGACCCGGGCCACCTCCAGTTCCGCGAACGGCGCGCGGGCGGGCACGGTCAGATCTCCTTGACGTGGTCGAATGGCTCACGGCAGGCCCGGCAGCGGTACAGGTCGCGGCACGCGGTGGCCCCGAACGCGGCGCTCAGCACGGTGTCGGCGCTGCCGCAGGCCGGGCAGGTCACGTCGGTCCGGCCGGCGGTGAGGGTCAGCGGGACCGGCCCGCCCGCGGCCCGCGGGGCCGAGCCGGGGGGCGCGATCCCCGCCTCGGCGAGCTTGCGGCGGCCGGCCGCCGTGATCCAGTCGCTGGACCAGGGCGGGGCGATGACGATGCGGACCTCGGCGTCGGCGAAGCCCCCGGCGGCCAGGCGGCGGGCCACGTCGGCGCCCATCTCGGCCAGTGCCGGGCAGCCCGTGTAGGTCGGCGTGATGGACACCACGACGCGGCTGCCGACGGCGCCGACGTCGCGCAGGATGCCCAGGTCATCCAGGGTGAGCATGGGCAGCTCGGGATCGGGGACGGACCCGGCCAGCTGCCGGGCGCGGGCCAGGTCGACGCTCACCACGTCGCTCCCGGGTTCGCTCGGGCGAGGCTTTGCAACTCGCCGAGCAGCTCAGTCATGGCCTCCGTGTGCACGCCGTGCCGGCCGGCGGGGGCGGGGCCGGCGGGGGCGGGCCCGCTCGCGGCGGGCTCGCTGGTGTCAGCCGACAGGGGCGGCGTGAGGCTGGCCGGGACGAGCACGTGCGCGAGGACCGCGGTGACCTCTTCGCGGAGCGAGGCCGGGCTCGGGGAAAGGCCTGCGGCGCACAGGCCCAGTTCCGTATCGGTGGGGGTAAAAAGCTCGCTGATCAGCGGCGTCACCGCGCCCAGGCCGGCCACGATCCGGGCGCGGGAGAAGTCGGTGCCGCCGGCCAGCCGGAGCAGCCACTGGGCGGCGTAGTCGCGGTGATAGGTGAGCTCCTTGACGCCCTTGGCCGCGACGGCGGCGAGCACCGGGTCGCGCGAGGCGCGCAGGCGGTCCAGCAGGGCCAGGCGCCAGGTGCTGAACACCAGCAGCCGGGCGATCAGCCCGCCGAAGTCGGCGTCGGTCACCTCCGCGAGCCAGACGTTGCGGAACTCGCCGGCGCTGCGGCCGAACGCGAAGTCGTCCTCGTCGCGGCCGGTGCCGTCGGCCTGGCCGGCCCGGGTCAGCAGCAGCCGGGCCTGGCCGAGCAGGTCGAGGGCGATGTTGGCCAGGGCGGTCTCCTCCTCGAGCTCGGGGGCGCGGGCCAGCCACTGCTGCAGGCGGTGCGACATGACCAGCGCGTCGTCGCCGAGCATGAGGCAGTAGGCGCCGAGCTCTTGGCCGTCGGTGCCGTCCGGGACGGCCTGGTCCACGCCGGCCAGCGGGCCGGTGAACCCAGTGCCGAAGGCCCAGCGCTGGTCGCCCTCATCGGCGGCGATGGCGCGGTAGGCGGTGTCGAATCCCATGACCGCTGCCTCCCTAGATGTGCGGGACGGAGTCGGGGATGTCGTAGAAGGTCGGGTGCCGGTACACCTTGTCCCCGCTGGGCGCGAAGAACGGGTCCTTCTCGTCGGGGCTGGACGCGGTGATGTCGGCCGAGCGGACGACCCAGATGCTGACGCCCTCGTTGCGCCGGGTATACAGGTCGCGCGCGTGGTGCAGCGCCATCTGCGGGTCCGCAGCGTGCAGCGAGCCGACGTGCACGTGGTTCAGGCCGCGCTGGCCGCGCAGGAACACCTCGTACAGGGGCCAGTTGTCAGTCATCGCTTGCTCCGTTCTGGCGGGCGGCGTTCTGGCGGGCGGCGTAGGCGCTGGCGGCCTCGCGGACCCAGGCGCCGTCCTCGTGGGCGGCCCGGCGGCTGGCGATGCGCTCGGCGTTGCACGGGCCGTCGCCGGCGATGACCCGCTGGAACTCGGCCCAGTCGGGGTCGCCGAAGTCGTAGTGGCCGCGGTCGGCGTTCCAGCGCAGGTCCGGGTCCGGGAGGGTGACGCCGAGGGCGTCGGCCTGGGGCACGCTCATGTCCACGAACCGCTGCCGCAGCTCGTCGTTGGTGTGCCGCTTGATCCGCCAGCGCATGGACTGGGCGGTGTTGGGGGACTGCGCGTCGGGCGGGCCGAACATCATCAGCGACGGCCACCACCACCGGTTGGTCGCGTCCTGGACCATCTCCCGCTGGGCCGCGGTGCCGCGCATCATGGTCATCAGCAGCTCGTAGCCCTGCCGCTGGTGGAACGACTCTTCCTTGCAGATGCGGATCATGGCCCGGGCGTAGGGACCGTAGGACGACCGGCACAGCGGGACCTGGTTGCAGATGGCCGCGCCGTCGACCAGCCAGCCGATGAGGCCGACGTCGGCGAAGGTGAGGGCCGGGTAGTTGAAGATCGACGAGTACTTCTGCGCGCCGGCGATCAGCTTCTGCGTGAGTTCCGCCCGGTCGGCGCCCAGGGTCTCGGCGGCCGAGTAGAGGTACATGCCGTGGCCGGCCTCGTCCTGGACCTTGGCCAGCAGGATCGCCTTGCGGCGCAGCGACGGGGCGCGGGTCACCCAGGCGCCCTCGGGCTGCATGCCGATGATCTCCGAGTGCGCGTGCTGGGCGATCTGGCGGACCATCGACCGGCGGTAGGCGTCCGGCATCCAGTCTCGCGGCTCGATCCGCCGGTCCCGCTCGACGGTCTCGTCAAAGTGCCGCTGGAGCGTTTCGCTGGTGTCGCTGCTGGCCTCGGTCATGGGTGGCCTCCCAAGAAATACAGACCGAACGTTCGGTATGCTATCTTGCCTGCATGGCTGATGGCCAGGGCGGGCGGCCGCCGGTCGCCGGGCGGCGGCGCGGCCGGCCCGGGTATGACCTGGAGTCGCTGCTGGCCGTCTCGGTGGCCGTGTTTAACGAGCGCGGTTATGACGGCACCAGCATGGAGGACTTGTCGGTTCGCCTGGGCATAGCGAAGTCGTCGATATACCACCACGTGGATAGCAAGGAGCAGTTGCTCAGCCTGGCCCTTGACCGGGCACTCGACGGGCTTTTCTCGGTAGCGCAGCGCGTGGCCGACCGCGACGAGCCGGCAATCGACCGGCTGGAATACCTGGTCCGGGAGAGCGTGGTCGTGCTCGCCGATCGACTGCCGTACGTAACGCTCCTGTTGCGCGCCCGCGGCAATACCGCTACTGAGCGGCACGCGCTGTCTCGCCGGAGAGAGTTCGATCACATTGTCGCTGACCTCGTGAAGGAGGCCGAGCGCGATGGCGATATCCGCCCCGACATCGACCCGGCAGCCGCGGCCCGGATATTGTTCGGCATGGTCAACTCGGTGTCGGAGTGGTACCGGCCCGGTGGCCGATCTGCCGATCACGAACTGGCCAGCGCCGTGTGCGCGATAGCGTTCGAAGGGCTACGCGTCCGGCGTGCTGGCGTTTCTGGAGATTCTCAGGCATTATGACGCTGCCGGCCGGAGCAGCCACACCCCTCTGGCATTATGGAGTCCGATGAGTCCCTCTGCCGCGTCCCGGCGCTTCCCGGTGACTGTTACCCACCTGCCGGTTGTCCGCTGCCAGGTGTGCCAGCGCACAATCGCTCACCAGCCCGGAAAGGCGAGCGAGGTCCTGACCGACCATTACCGCCGGGCGCACCCAGAGAAGCTGGGCATGCCCGCCCAGTAACCGCCCGCGGGAATGCAGTCAGTCATCTGACGGTATTCCGGTGTCCACGTCGTCCACTACGTGAACCGCAGCCTCCTCGGCGCTCGCCGCGCCGCCATCGATCCCGGCGTCGAACGCGACCAGGTCGGGCTCCTCCGGGGCATGCGCCCCCTCGTCTTCCGCCACCAGCCGGCCCGAGCGCGGGTCTGGGCCGTCGTCGAGCAGCAGGCCGTCGACGTCCTCATCCCCGGCGTCCTCATCCGTCCCGGCGTCCTCGTCCGGCTCTTCCTGCGCCGGATCCAGGGTGATGTCGGGCTGCTCCTCGGCGAGCAGCTGGTCCAGCGACTCGCCCGCCCGCTCCTCGGCCTCGGTCGAGCCGAACCGCATGCCCGCCGACCACCGGTCGGTGGGCAGGTAGCCCGCCTCGAGCGGGTCGCCGTCGGGCGCCCCGTCCAGCGTGTCCGACGGGTCGAGCACGCCCTCGTCCTCGATGTCATCCTGCTCGAAGGACTCATCCGGCATGGCTAGTTCCTCTCCGTCGGGTCGCCTGTCCGGCCGAGGATCACCTCGGAGCGCTGGTCGATCGGGTCGTTCGGGTCGTTCGGGTCGTTCGGGTCACGCGGGTCGCCGGGCTCGCTGGGCGGGATCTCGGCCGAGTCGGTCAGGCGCAGCTTGCGGCGGGCCCGCTCGTAGAACGTCGTGCGGCCCAGCCGGACCACCCTGGCCGCGGCCGGGCGCGGCCGCAACTCGATCCGGTCGCCCGACTTCACGTGGGCGGCGACCTGCCCGTCCACTTCCACCGCCAGCTCGCTGCTGGCGGGCAGGATCTCCAGGATTAGGCTGTCGTGCACCGACAGCACCAGGCCCCGGTTGTAGGAGGAGTGCGGCGCAGCGGGCGTGACGACCAGCGCCTCCACCGACGGGCTGACGATCGGGCCGCCCGCCGAGAAGCTGTAGGCGGTCGAGCCGGTCGGGGTGGCGACCACAACGGCGTCGGCCGCGTAGCTGACGAACGGGTGGCCCGCGACCCGGACGCCCACCGCCGCGCTCGGGTGACCCGGAAAGCGCACCACCGCGACATCGTTGAAGGCCGTGACGACCTGATCGCCGATCACCGCATCCACGGCCAGGCGCGGCTCAAGGGCGAAGTCCCTGGCATCGATGGCGGTCAGCGCCCCGGCCAGGTCGGGCACGTCGACCTCGGCCAGGAAGCCCAGCTTGCCCAGGTTCACGCCCAGCACGGGCGCCCGCTGGCGGTCGGCCAGCCGCATCGCCCGCAGCATGGTCCCGTCGCCGCCCAGGCTGATCAGGAGGTCCGAGCGCCGGGCCAGTTCCTCCAGGGTCACGGCCGTGGCCGCGCAGTGCAGGCGGACGATCTCCTCGGCGATGCCGAGGACCTCGGTGCCGTTCTGGGCGGCCCAGTCCAGCACCGCGTTCACCGCGCCCTCGGAATCGCGCTTGGGGTGCAGGACGAGCCCGACGGCGTCCATGTCAGCGGGCTCCCCGGGTTGGAGATGCCGGCCCGCGCGTCCTGGCCGCCCGGCCTGGGGGCGCGGTGCAGCGCCCGCGAGTCAGTCCGACCGGATTGTGCGGGTCTGCGCGCACGGCTGGTTCTAGCCACATGAGGCCCAAGTTACCCGGCTGGGTCCGGGCCGGAAGAGGCGCTTCGCTGTATTGCGAATCGGGCCGCGGTCGTGGCCCGGGTTGCCGTGCGGGTCGCGGCCCGGGTTGGCGTGCGGGTCGCGGCCCGGGGTCGCGTTCCGGGGTCGTGGCCTGTGGTCGCGGTCCGGGGTCGTGGCCTGTGGTCCTGGCCTGTGGTCCTGGCCTGTGGTCGTGGCCCGGAGGTGCGGCCTGGCCGGACGGGCGCCGCCAGGACGGCCGGGCACGGGACCCGGAGCCGCAGGTCGGCGGTAGTCCGGACTGGCCTGCAGCCGCCGTTCCGTCCTTCGGTAGTCGAATTCATGATCGATATGACAGCCATATCGTGGGATGTTATGATTCTCTTATCTACTTCTCCTGGGCCAGCCGGGCTGGTCCGATCCCAGCGCGGGAGGTGAATCCGGGTGGCCGCCAGCACAGAGCCGACACCGGACCGCCTCGACTGGGATGGGCCGCGCTGGTCTTTCGAGCTCGACCTGGAAGCCGACGGCGAGGGAACCGGCCCGGACTGGGACGACCTCGGCCAGGAGGAGTTCCTGGCCGACGAGGTGGCGGCCCGTGAGCGGGACGAACCGCCGTCCGCGGAACCGGCGGGCGCGAACGCTGAGGCCCTGCCCGCCGGACCGGGCCTGGCGGGGTTCCTCGCGGGGCAGGACCCCGAGACCGCGCCGGACCGGCACCTGGTCGGGATGGCGGAGGCGTTCCGCCGCGTCGCGTCCTGGGCGCAGGCGGGCGAACTCGCCCTGGTCGCGCAGGTCGCCGTACGGTCGGCCGCCGCTGACCCCCGCGCCGGGTTAGCCGCCGACGGCCGTCCCGCGCTGCTCACCGAGGACGCCACCGCCCAGGTGTCCCTGGGCCTGACGCTGTCGCACACCGGCGCCGAGGCCTGGACCGGCCTCGCCGTCGCCCTGCGCTGGCGGCTGCCCCGCACGGCCGCCGCACTGGCCGCGGGGCGGATCGACACCTACCGGGCCAAGATCCTGGCCGAGGCGGTGATCCCGCTGTCCGACGCGACGGCCAAGGCCGTGGAGGACCGGGTGCTCCCGCGGGCCGGGGACCTCACCTACGGGCAGCTGCACGCCGCCGTGCGCCGCGCGGTGATCGCCGCCGACCCGGAGGGCGCGGAGCACCGGCGGACGGCCGCCGAGCGGCGGGCCAAGGTCAGCCTGTATGCCGATCAGGACGACACCGCGACCCTGGTCGGCAGCCGGCTCCCCGCCACCTGGGCGGCGGCCGCGTTCGCGAAGATCTGCGCGATGGCCAACGCGATGCAGGCGGCCGGGGCCGGCGGCGGCGTCCACTTCCTGCGCGCCCAGGTCTTCCTGGGCCTTATTCTCGGCACGCTTCCGCCGATCCCGCCGCCGGCAGGCGGGCCTCCCGACGCCGAGCCGCCGCCTGACGACGACGGAGACGGAGAGGGCGGCGACGGAGAGGGCGGCGCCAACGGCTGCGCCGGCTGGGCACCCGAGGACGATGCTGCTCCGCCCGACGGTGTTCCGCACTACAGCACTCCGCACTACAGCACTCCGCCCGACGGCTGTCCGCCCGGCGGCGCTCCGCCCGGCGGCACTCCGTCGGGCGGCGGAGCCGGCCGGGCGCGCGGCGATCGGCCGGGTCGCGCCTCGAGGCAGCCCGACTCGCCGTCAGCCGGCGACCCGCCGGCCGGACCCCCGGCCTCCAGCGGCCCGCCCCCAGCCACCGAGCCACCGCCCAGCCCACAACTAGCCGGCTGCCCGCCGCCCGGCCGGCCGCCGAATGCCGGCCCGCCGCCCGAGCCCCCACCGGTCACGGACCCCTGGCCGGAGGTGCCGCCCCTCACCGATGCGGACCTGCCCGAGGACGACGGGTACCGCGACACCGGGCCGCCGCTCCCGGACGGATACGTCGACTGGGATCCCGCCCGAGGTGATCCCCTCGACGACCACTTCGCCCGGCCGGACGCGCAATGGCCCTGGCCGGCTATTCCGCCGGCCGTTCCCGGCGCCGGCCGCGGCGCCTCGCCCGCCGGCGGCCTGCTCGAACTCACGCTGTCCTGGGCCACGCTCACCTGTACGGCGGACGCCCCCGGGATCCTCGGCCGCATCGGGCCGGTCAGCGCCGTTCAGGCGCGCCAGCTGGCCCGGCTGGCGAACCGGGGCTATCAGACCCAGTGGCGAGTGATACTCACCGACTCCGACGGGCGCTGTGTCGGCGTCGGCCGGGTTCCCCGGATCCGGCCGCCGGCCGGCACGCAGCCGCCGGGCCTCACCGACGTGGTCGGGCGGGTGGCCGTCATCCTGCCGGCCGCGGTGCTGGATGGCAGCCCGAGCTCCGCGGACCGCCGCAGCGCCGGGATCTACGCGGAGATCATCTCCACCGCGCGCCGGGCGCTGGCCGCCGCCCGGCGGCGGGCTGCTGCCGATCAGGCCGCCCCCGCGGGATGCGCGCACACGGAGGCGTCAGCGTCCTACCGGCCGCCGCCCCGGGTCCGCGAGTACGTCGTGGCCAGGGATGTGACCTGCCGCTATCCGTCCTGCGGGCAGCCCGCCTGGCGCGGCGACCTGGACCACACCCAACCCTGGGACGAGGGCGGGCCGACCTGTCCGTGCAATATGGGAGCGCTGTGCCGGCGTCATCACCGGCTTAAGCAACTGCGCGGCTGGGACCTCGTCCAGCCGCAGCCGGGTACGTTCCGCTGGGTCACTCCTGCGGGACGCACGTACGCCGTCCAGCCTGACCGTCAGCCGAGCTGACCCGCACTCGGAGAGCACCTTGAAGCGGTATGTGCTGACCGGCGCGCCCGGCGCCGGCAAGACCTCGGTGCTGGATGCGCTGCGGGAGCGGGGATTCGCGGTCGTGGCGGAGGCCGCGACCGACGTGATCAGCCACCAGCAGGCCCGCGGCGTCGCGGAACCCTGGCAGCGCGACGACTTCGTCGACCGGATCGTGGCGCTGCAGCGGGACCGGCTGGGGCCGGCCACGGCCGACGGCCCGGATCCAGGGGACGCGCCGGGTACGCCGGAGGTGCATGACCGGTCGGTGCTGTGCACGCTGGCGCTGGCGCGGTTCCTGGGGCGGCCGGTCACGCCGCCGCTGGCGGCGGAGGTCGCGCGGGTGGCGGCGACGGGCGTCTACGAGCGAACCGTGTTCCTCCTCCGGCCGCTCGGGTTCATCGTGCCCACGGCGGCCCGGCAGATCAGCTACCGGGACTCCCTCGATTTCGAAGGCCTGCACGAGACGGCGTACCGCGAGCACGGCTTCGAGCTCATCGAGGTGGCCGCCGCCTCCGTGGCCGAGCGCGCCGCGCTCATCGCGGACGAGATCGCCGCGCGGGGCTAACCGCGGGCAGGGCTCATCAGGGGGTGGCCGGCGCCGAGGCGACCTGGGGCCGGGGGTCACGGGGGCCGGGGGCGGTGCCGCACTCCGCGCACACGACCTGGGCCACGAAACGGTGGTCACCATGGTGCTCGAGCACCAGCGGCGGGCCGTCGTCCCCGGCCAGGTACCGGTCGCCCCAGGCCATCAGCGTCATGATCACCGGGTTCAGGTCCCGGCCGGCCGGGGTGAGGTGGTACTCGAAGCGGGCCGGGTGGTCGGAGTACTGGCGGCGCTCGAGGATCCCGGCCCCGACGAGGGTGCGCAGGCGGGCGGCCAGGGTGTCCCGCGGGGCACCGATCTTGCGCACCATCTCATCGAACCGGCGGTTGCCGAGGAGCACCTCGCGCACGGCCAGGAGAGCCCATTTCTCGCCCACGATGTCGAGCGTGCGGGCCACCGAGCACGGACGGGGCTGGGTAGCTGCGAACGTCATGGCCTCAGTGTAGCAAGTGAGTCCAGTTTCTGGACTTAGGAGGCAGGGAGCAGTTATTGTGAGTCGATATTCCGGACTCACTCGTGAGGATAGTCGTGACCCTTCCCCGCTCAGCCGAGTCACAGCCGCCCGCCGCGGCGGCTGCCGTCAGCCCGGCAGCCCTCAGTCCGGCCGCCATCAGCCCGGCGGCCGTCAGCCCGCGGCGGGTGACGGCGATCGTCCTGGTCCTGTCGCTGGCCGTGTTCATGGCCAGCCTCGACCTGTTCATCGTCAACCTCGCCTTCCCCTACATCGGCCACGATTTCAGCGGGACGAGCCTGAGCTCGCTGTCCTGGGTGCTCAATGGCTACACGATCGTGCTGGCGGCGGTCCTGGTGCCGGCCGGGCGGTGGGCCGACCGGGTGGGCCGGCGGCGCCTGTTCGTGGGCGGCCTGATTGCCTTCAGCATCGGGTCCCTGCTGTGCGGCCTGGCGCCCGATGTCCTGGCCCTGATCGGGGCTCGGGTCATCCAGGCGATCGGGGCGGGCCTGATGGTGCCGGCCTCCCTGTCGCTGCTGCTGGCCGCCGTTCCGGGTCCGGCCCGGGCGCGGGCCATCGGGACCTGGTCGGCGCTGGGCGCCCTGGGCGCGGCGCTCGGGCCGGTCATCGGCGGCGGGCTGGTCCAGCTCAGCTGGCGGTGGGTGTTCTGGATCAACCTGCCGGTGGGCCTGGCCGGGGTACTGCTGGCCGCCCGGGTCGTCCCGGAGAGCAAGGACGAGCACCTGCGCGGCCGACCCGACCTGGCCGGCGCCGGGCTGCTCGCCGCGGCGGTCGGGCTGCTGGCCTTCGCGCTGGTCAAGGCGCCGGACTGGGGCTGGGGCTCGATCCGCTTCTACGGCCTGCTGCTGGCCGCGGTGGCCTGCGGGGCGGCCATGGTGTTCCGCTCGCAGCGGCATCACTCCCCCGTGATCGAGCTGGGGCTGCTGCGCTCCCGCGCGTTCAGCGGGACGTTTGCGGCGTCCATCCTGTATTACGCGGGCTTCGGCGCCTTCGTCCTTAACTCAGTCGAGTTCCTCACCGGCGAGTGGCATTACTCGGCGGTCCGGGCCGGGCTGGCGATCGGTCCCGGGCCGCTGATGGTGCTGCCGTTCGCCCGGTTCGTGGCGCCGCGGCTGGCGGCGCGCATCGGCGGGCCGGGCCGGGTGGCAGTGCTCGGCTGCCTGGTCAACGCGGCGTCGCAGCTGCTGTGGCTCAGCCAGATGCAGGTGCACCCGGCCTACCTGACGCACCTGCTCCCCGCTCAGCTGCTGGGCGGCGCAGGCGTCGGGCTGACCATCCCGTCGCTGCTCAGCGCGGGCAGCGCGGCCCTGCCGCCGGCTCGCTTCGGCACCGGCAGCGGCGTGCTGAACATGGCCCGCCAGGTCGGGACGGTGCTCGGCGTGGCCGGCCTGGTCGCCATCCTGGCCCGCGCGTCCTCGGCCGACCCGCTGCTGACCTACCAGCACGGCACCCTGCTCATCAGCGGATTCTTCATCGCCGGGGCGCTGGTCGCGGCCGCGCTGCTGACCCGCCGTACGACGTCCAGGGCGGCGTCATGACGGGCGGGCCGGAAGGGTCGTTCCCGGAGCTGGTACCCGGCGCGGACTGGGGCGAGCCCCGGTCCCGGGCGGTGACCTGGTACGACCCGGCGGCGACGGTGGCCCTGGGCGGCGGCCTGTCGGGTCTGGAGTTCATGCGGGCGCTGGCCACGGGCCGGATTCCCCCGCCGCCGATCGCGCAGCTGCTGGGCATGTGGCCGACCAAGGTCGACGTGGGCCTGGCGGTGTTCGAGTGCAGGCCCGATGAGTCGGTCTACAACACGATCGGCATGGTCCACGGCGGCCTGGTGTGCACCCTGGCCGACTCGGCGGCGGGCTGCGCGGTGCACACCACGCTCGACGCCGGGGTGTCCTACAGTTCGATCGGCATCACGGTGACCTTCCTGCGCCCGGTGACCCTGGACAGCGGCACGCTGGTGGCCACCGGCCGGGTCGTCAAGCCGGGCCGGCGGGTGGCCACGGCGACCGCCGAGATCGTCGACGGGACGGGCCGGCTGGTCGCGACGGCCAGCAGCAGCTGCCTCGTTACCGCGCCCGCCGGGTAGTGACGGGGGCGGCGCGGGCGGGGGGCGGCGGCCCGTCATAGGGTTCCGAATAGACCAGGAAACATGGGCCGGACAGCTAAGGAGACGTCACGTGGGCAGCCAACCATCAGCCGCGGCGGCAGGCACCATCGACGTCGGCGGCGACCTCACCGTCAACCGGATGGGCTACGGGGCGATGCGGATCACCGGTGACGGCATCTGGGGCGAGCCGAAAGACCGCGAGGTGGCCAAGGCCGCGCTGCGCCGCGCGGTCGACCTGGGGTGCAACTTCATCGACACAGCCGACTCCTACGGTCCGGGCGTCAGCGAGATCCTGATCGCGGAGACGCTGTATCCCTACGCGGACGACCTCGTCATCGCGTCCAAGGGCGGGCTGGTCCGGCCGGGGCCGGGCCGCTGGGACCCGGACGGCCGGCCGGAGCACCTGCGGGAGGCCCTGGAGGGCAGCCTGCGTCGGCTGCGGCTGGACCAGGTCCCGCTGTACCAGTTCCACCGGCCCGACCCGAAGGTCCCGTTCGCCGAGTCGGTCGGCGCGCTGGCCGCGCTGAAGGACGAGGGCAAGATCCGGCACATCGGGCTGTCCAACGTGAACGAGGAGCAACTGCGCGAGGCGCAGGCGATCACGCCGATCGTCTCCGTGCAGAACCGCTACAACGCCGGGGACCGGGCCTCCCAGCCGGTCGCGGACCTCTGCGACCAGGAGCAGATCGTCTTCATCCCGTGGGCGCCCATCCAGAACACCGACCGCAACGTCGGGGTGCGGGCCGCAGCGAAGGCCCACGGGGCGACGGTCAACCAGATCGTGCTGGCCTGGCTGCTGGCCCAGTCGTCGCAGACGCTGCCGATTCCCGGCTCGGGCTCGCCTGACCACGTCGAGGAAAACATCGCCGCGGCCAGCCTGCAGCTGACCGCCGCCGAGCAGGAAGCGATCATGCACGGCGCCTAGCCCCGGATCTTCATGGGAGCCCGTTTTGGGGCAGGCCGATGACGTGGCGCGGCCCGCGAAGACCGTCTAGTCGGTGTCGGCCGCGTCGCCGCTGGGGCGGCGGCTGGGTGCCATCGTCAGCCTGCTGCTGAGGTAGACCGGCTGGCGGCCGTTCCCGTTGCGGTGGCCGTTCCCGTTCCCGGTCCCGTTCGCCGGGGCGGCCCCGCTCCCGGCACTCGCCCCGCTCCCGGCACTCGCCCCGTTCGCCGGGCTCGTCCCGTTCGCCGGGCTCGTCCCGCTCCCGTTGCCGCGGCCGGTCGCGCTGTCATGGCCCGTGCCCTTGGCGGCGGCCGCCGGAGCCGCCGCCGCGGTGGCGCGGGCGATGCCCGCGGCGATGCCGAGGCCGGCCGTGGCCGCCGGCGGGGCGGACCGGCGCACGCCGTCCACCGCGGCGATCAGCTTGCGGCGCAGCAGGGGCGCGAACGGCCGTTCCACGCCGCGGTGGATCAGCCACGCGACCCCGAGCATCACCAGGTACGTCGCCCCCGCGATCACCCAGGCCGGGGCCAGGTTCTTGAGATAGGCGAAGGCCGTGAACCCGATGTCCTGGTGGATGAGGTACAGCGGATAGGTCAGCGCGCCGGCGAGCGGCAGCCAGCGCCACTGGATCCCGTCGAGCCGGTGCGTCGCGACCAGGGCCATGACGATGAAGAACGCGCTCAGCACCACCACGACCTGCCAGGGCGGGTCGGTATGCGGCTGGTTGACCGAGATCAGCCAGGAGTAGGCGACGATCGCCCACAGGAGCAGGTTGCCGCCGAACTTGTGGATGAGGAAGAACGCGATGCCGGCCACGAAGAACGGCGAGTAGGGCGGGTTGATCACGTTGTTGAGCAGCGCGTGGTGCGAGCCGGCGGCGACGAGCGACGCGACCGACCACACCACGCAGAACGTCACCATGCGCCGGTAGGTGATGCCGCCGATGGCCACGAGGCCGAACAGCAGGTAGAACGTCAGCTCGACGAACAGCGTCCAGTACGCCGGGACCAGGTTCGGGACCCCGTAGGCCGACTGCACCATCGTCAGGTTGGTCAGCACGACGCTGACCCGCGCGCCGGAGGTCAGCCGCGGGAAGATCATCAGCACGGCCGCGGTGAGCAGGGTGGCAGCCCAGTACGCCGGCACGAGCCGGACGACGCGGGAGACGAAGAAGTCGGCCGGCCGGCGGCCCCAGCCGCTCATGCAGATGACGAAGCCACTGATCATGAAGAACAGCTCGACCCCGGTCCAGCCGTAGCTCGCGAGCTGGTTCAGGGCGTGGGGGAAGATGTTCGGCGCCGAGGTTCCCCAGGCCAGCACGTCCCGGCGGCCCGTGTTGCCGATCTTGGCGTTGGGCACCCCGACATAGTGGTAAAACACCACCATCGTGGCGGCCAGCAGCCGGAGGCCGTCCAGGACGGCGATGCGGCCAGCCTTCCGGGGCGCGGGGGCCCGCGGCTCGGGGACAGGAGCACACAAGTCGGCAGCTATTGACACTCTGATACCGTATCTTTCCTGTTTCTTTGCCTTCACTCGATCAGGCAACTCTCCAGGTAACCCCCGGGTATTCGCCACATAAGCTCAGTTTCTTATTCCATACTTAACCTGTAGAAATACTTGACTTTGGCCGGCGCGGGACCGAGGCTGGAGACATGACTGATGTTCAGGAGCTCACCCAGGTTCAGCACGTCTCGAAGGTCGGCGGCGTGATCGGCGCGGTCGTCAGCGGAGTCCGGATCGGCGGCGACCTTCGCCCCGATGCCGTGGCGGGCCTGCGGGCCGCGCTGCTGCGGCACAAGGTCGTCTTCCTGCGCGACCAGCAGCACGCCACGGACGCCGACCAGCTGGCGTTCGCCGAGCTGCTCGGCCCGGTGACCAGGCCGCACCCGACCGTCGCCGGCGATGGGCAGGCCATCCTGCCCATCGATTCCGAGCAGGGCAAGGCCAACAGCTGGCACACCGACGTGACCTTCGTCGACCGCGTCCCGGCGATCAGCGTGCTGCGCGCCATCACCCTGCCGCCCTATGGCGGCACGACGGTCTGGGCCAACACCGCCGAGGCCTACCGGCGGCTGCACCCGGCGCTCAAGGCCCTGGTCGGCGAACTGCGCGCGGTGCACTCGAACCTCTACGACTACGCCGCCGAGCGCCCGGTGGTGGGCGGGATCGACGTCCGGGAGCAGGCCTACCGCGACCAGTTCCGGCATCTGGAGTTCGAGACCGAGCACCCGGTGGTCCGCGTGCACCCCGAGACCGGCGAGCCCGCCCTGCTGCTCGGGCACTTCGTGCGGTCGTTCGCCGGGCTGAGCACGGCGGACTCCGCGGACCTGTTCGCCCTGCTGCAGCGCCACGTCACCCGGCTGGAGAACACCGTGCGCTGGACCTGGCGCGACGGCGACGTGGCCATCTGGGACAACCGGGCCACCCAGCACTACGCGGTGGCCGACTACGACGACCGGCCGCGGCTGCTGCACCGGATCACCATCGCGGGCGGCATCCCGGTCGGGCTCCGGGGCGACACCAGCGTGGTCCGTAAGGGCGACGCGAGCCACTACTCGCAGGTCACGGAGGACGCTGCCTAGCCG
The DNA here is from genome assembly GCA_036501025.1 of Streptosporangiaceae bacterium. Taxonomy (GTDB): domain Bacteria; phylum Actinomycetota; class Actinomycetes; order Streptosporangiales; family Streptosporangiaceae; genus DASUBV01. The sequence goes on along the minus strand of DASYBB010000205.1, from coordinate 27,950 downwards.
CGGCGGGCCAGCAGCCGGCGCCAGGTCCCGGCCGGGCCGGGCGCCGGCAGGTCCGCCTGGGCCACGACCGTGAACCCGGCCGGCAGCAGCACCGCGGGCTCGCCCGGCCGGAGGCACCAGGCGGCGGGCAGGCCGGGCCGCGCGGCGGCGGCCGTCGCCGTCAGCGCCTGCCAGGCCAGCACGCCGCCGTCGGCCACCGCGGCCGCGGCCCGGCCGAAGACCTGACGGTCCCAGTAGCCGGCGCACAGCACCAGCGCGTACGGCGCCCCGGCCGGACGCCAGGCCTCCAGGTCAGCGTGGACGATGTCGATCAGCCCGAGCAGGCCCCGGCGCTCCGCCTCGTCGCGCAGCAGGCGCAGCGCGACGTCGGAGACATCGACGGCCGTCACGTACCGCCCCGCCGCGGCCGCCGCCAGCGCGCTGCCGGACGGCCCGCAGGCCAGCTCCAGCACCGCGCCGAGCGGCGGCGCCAGCTCGGCCGCCGCCACCGCCAGGGCGTGCGGCTCGAACGACGGCTCCCGCCCGGCGTAGCGGGCGTTCCAGCGCTGCCGGTCCGGATGACCGGCCAGGTCGTCCCGTTCCCGCATGCCGCGAGATTACCGGGGGCCGGCCTACTTGACCGCGATGACCTCGGTCATCCGGATGTCGGGCGCCGCGGCCAGCAGGTCGGACGCGACCTGGCCCAGGGCGGTCGGGATCTGGCCGGTCAGGTGCGCCTGCCGCCCGTCCTCGTCGGCGAACGTATCGAAGATCCCGTACGTGGTATCGGAGAGCTTGAACGCGTACCAGGTGACCGTGCCCTCCTCCGCCGCCGCCAGCGCGCGGCCCTGGGCCAGGAAGGCGGCCAGGTCGTCGCCGCGGCCGGGCTTGGCCTCCAGCAGGGCCAGGATCCCGCGGTCAATGCTCATCAGCGTTGTCCTCTCCGGTGGGGATAGGGCCACCACGCTAGAGACCGCCCGGCCACCCCGACAGTGGCGGATCCGCCGTGTTAGGTACTGTTTCCGACATGCGGATCGCCATCCTGGCCGTGGACGCCATGTTCGACTCCGGCCTGGCCGTGACGCTGGACGTGCTGGCCACGGCGAACGCCCTGCGCGGCGAGGCCGCGGCGACGACGCCGCCCTTCGAGGTCACCGTCACCGCCATCCGAAACGAGGTGCGCACCGGCCATGCCCTTCACCTCGCCACGACGCCCCTGGCGGAATTGCCCGCCCCGCCCGACCTGCTCGTCATGCCGGCCGTCGGGCTCCGCACGCCGGCCGAGGTCATCGAGATCGTCCGCGGCCACCCGGCGCTGCCGCACGTGGCCGCGCTGCACCGCGGGGGCACCGCCCTCGCGGCGGCGTGCAGCGGGACGTTCTTCCTGGCCGAGGCCGGGGTCCTGGACGGCCGGGCGGCCACCACGAGCTGGTGGCTGGGCCCGGCGTTCCGCGGCCGGTACGGCGCCGTCCAGCTGCGGGACAGCGCGGTGCTGGTCGGGGACGAGCGGATCACCACCGCGGGCGCGGCCTTCGCGCACATCGACCTGGCCCTGTCCGTGGTCCAGCGGCAGAGCCCGACCCTGGCCGAACTGACCGCCCGCTACCTGCTGATCGGCGACCGCCCGTCGCAGGCCGTGTTCGCCGTCCCGTCCCTGCTGGCCCGCAGTGACCCGACAGTCACCGCGTTCGAGCGGTGGGTCCGGGAGCACGTCGCCGAGCCGCTCCAGATCAGCCGCGCCGCGGCCGCCATCGGGGTCAGCGAGCGCACCCTGCAGCGGACCATGGCGGCGGTGCTCGGCATGTCGCCGATCGACTTCGTCCACGAGATCCGCCTCGACCAGGCGACGTTCCTGCTCCGGACGACGGGCCTGACCGCCGACGCCGTGGCCGCGGCGGTCGGCTACCAGAACACCAGCACGCTGCGCGCCCTGGTCCGCCGCCGGCGCGGATCCACGATCAGCGCCCTGCGCCGGTAGTCCAGCTGCGCCGGCAGTCCAGCTGCGCCGCTAGCCCAGCTGCGCCGCTAGCCCACGGGGCGGACGCTGGCCGCGTGCCGGCGGGCCAGCTCGCGGTAGCCGGCCGGGTTGTTCTGCACCCACCGCCGGGCGGAGCCGGCGACCTCGCCGGTGACCTTGGCCGGGATCCCGACGGCGAGCATGCCGTCGGGCACCTTCATGCCGGGCGCGACCGTCGCCCCGGCCGCCACCAGCGCGCGCCGCCCGATGATCGCGCCGTCCAGCACCGTGGCGCCGTTGCCGATCAGCGCCTCCGCGCCGATGACGGCGCTGTGCACGACGCACAGGTGGCCGATGGTGGCGCCCTCGCCGATCTCGGTCACCGGATCGGGGCCGCCGTGCAGGACCGAGCCGTCCTGCACGTTGGCCCCGCGCCGCACGATGATCGGCCCGAAGTCGGCCCGCAGCACGGCGCCGTACCAGATGGAGGCCTCGTCCTCGACGCGCACGTCCCCCACCAGGGTGGCGGTCGGCGCGATCCAGGCGGTGGGACTGACGCTGGGCTCACGGCCCTCGAACGCAAACAGTGGCATCCGCCCATGATGCCGGCCCCGGGCCCGGCGCCCGGCACGGGGGCCGGCCCCGGTCAGCCCTCGGCGGCGCGGCGGCGGAGCCAGGTCGGGGGCTGGCCGGATTCCGCGGCGATCGCCCGCCAAGTCCAGCCCGCGCCCCGGCGCGCGGCCAGGTAGGCGGCGATGCTGTCGAACCCGAGCCCGGCCGCGACCAGGCCGGCGCGCTCCCGGGCGGCATGCCGCTTGGCCGCGTGGGCGGTGCGGGACAGGCCGTGGCGGCGCAGCGCGGACTCGACGGCGTGGTAGGACAGGCCGGCCTCGGCGGCGATGGCGTTGACCGTCCAGTGCCCGGCGACGTGCCGGTCCCGCAGGTAGCTGGCCACGTCCGGGACGCTTAGCCGCCGCAGGGCGGGCTCCCACAGGGCGTCGTGACGGCGGCCGGCCGCGGCCGCGGCCTCGGCGGCGGTGGTCGGATCGAGGCGGCGCAGGTGCCGGGACAGCCAGTCCTTGTCGAGGCCGGCCTCCCGGCTCATCGCGGCCAGGCTCGCGCCGGCCCGGAGCCTGTCCCGGACGAAGGCGGTCAGGTCGGGGTAGCCCAGGCGCCGGGCCGCCGCGGCGGCGACCTCGGCCAGGTGCTGGTCGGCCCGCTCCCGGTTGGCCCGGGCCACGACGGCGGGCGGTACCAGGGCGAAGGCCCGGGCGGCCTTGGCCCGGCGCTGCGGCGGGAAGGGGCGGCCGCGGGCCGCCGCGGCGGCGTCCCGGGCGAGGTCGCCCGAGCGGGCGCGGTCCCGGCCCGCCGCGCTGCCCTCGCGGATGGCCGGGTCGAAGACCAGCCGGGCGGTGAGCGCGGCCGCCCGGAGCTTGCGGGTCTCGGGTCCCTCCAGGGACTGCCGGCGCTCCAGGCCGAACGCCTCGCAGTACTGCGCCTTGGTCCAGCCATGGGCGGTCAGGTGCGCGGCCACCGACCGCAGCGACCGGCCGCACAGGTGGCACACGACCCGGGAGCCGTCCACGACGACCTCGCCGATGGGGGCGTAAAACGCCGTCCCGTCACTCAGCACCCCGGCCGCCCGCCGGTGGCCGGCGGGGCGCTGGCCGGCGGGGCGCTGCGCAGCGATGGCCGTCTCGGCCGCCATGGCCTGCCCTCCCGTGAGCTGGGCTAGTCTCACTGAGACTACCGGAGGGCCGCGCGGCGTCGCCAGCGGGCCGGGGGCGGGGCGGAACGGGGGCGGGGGCGGGGCGGAGGCGGGGCGGAGGGCGTCAGCCGGCCGCGGCGCGGCCGGCCTGGCGGGACCGGTAGGCGGCCACGTTGACGCGGTTGGCGCAGGTGGTGCCGCAGAAGCGGCGGGACCGGTTCTTGGACAGGTCGACGAGGACGTTGTCGCAGTCGTCGGCCGCGCACCGGCGCAGCCGCTCCAGCTCGCCGGACCGGATGACATCGGTGAAGGCCATGGCCGCCTCGACCGCCATCCGGTCGGCCAGCGGGGCGTCGGCCGAGGTGGCGTGCAGGTGGTAGTCCCAGCCGCCGTGCTTGACCAGCTGGGGCAGCGCCCCGGCCGCGCGGAGCATGGTGTTGACCAGGACGACGGCGTCGTCGACGGTCAGCTCCCAGACCTGGGCCAGGACCGGGCGCAGGGCCGTGACGGCGTCGAGCTCGGCCCGGTCCCGGGCGCGCTGGCCGGTGAACCCCCACTCCGCGATGAAGCGGTCGAGGGCGGCCAGGTCAGGCAGCAGTTCCGCGTCGCCCCGGCCGGTGTTGACCAGGGCCGCGGCGGCGGCGAGCGCTACTTCGGTGTCATGGGCAAAAATCAAGTTGACTCCTTTCACGCCCCGCCGCTAGTGTCACCTGTCAGTGTCGTAAATAGTTTTTACCACTTACAGGACGTTGTGGCGAACGAACGGCGTATCGGAGGCACCCACCGTGACGAGGCAGGCTAGCCAGGGCCGGACCGGAATGACCCTGGCCGTCGTGTCGGCCGCGACCTTCGGGACGTCGGGCACGTTCGCCACCTCCCTGATCGATGCCGGCTGGAGCCCGGGCGCGGCCGTGCTGGCCCGGATCGCGGTCGCGGCGCTGATCCTCACTGTCCCGGGCATCATGGCGCTGCGCGGCCGGTGGGGGCAGCTGCGCCGGAGCCTGGGCCGGGTCGCCGGGTACGGGCTGTTCGCGGTCGCCGGCGCCCAGCTGTGCTACTTCAACGCCATCCAGCGGATCCCGATCGGGGTCGCGCTGCTGCTGGAGTACCTCGGCGTGGTGCTGGTCGTCGGCTGGATGTGGCTGCGGCATGCCCAGCGGCCGCGCCGGCTCACGGTGGCGGGCGCGGTGCTGGCGCTGGCCGGGCTGGGGCTGGTGCTCGACCTGTCCGGGTCGGCGCGGCTGAGCCTGATCGGGGTCATGTGGGGCCTGCTGGCCGCGGTGGGCCTGGCCGCCTACTTCGTGCTGTCCGCGTCCGCCGACGGTGACGCCCTGCCGCCCATCGCGATGGCCTGGGCCGGGATGTGCGCGGGCGCGGCGCTGCTCGGCGCGCTCGGCCTGGCCGGCGTGCTGCCGATGCGGGCCAGCACCGCCGACGTGCAGTTCCTGCACCACCAGGTGAGCTGGATCGTGCCGGTGGCGGGGCTGGCGCTGGTGGCCGCGGTCATCCCGTACGTCACCGGCATCGGCGCCGCCCGCCGGCTCGGCGCCCGGCTGTCCTCGTTCGTCGGGATGGCGGAGGTCCTGTTCGCCGTGGTGTTCGCCTGGCTGCTGCTGGGCCAGCTGCCGACCTCCCTGCAGTTCGCGGGCGGGGCGCTCATCCTGGCCGGGGTCGCGCTGGTCCGCCTGGCCGAGCTGCGCGAGCCCGCCGCCGCCCCGCAGGCCGGCCCCTGGCCGGACGCGGACCGGGCCGACGCGCTGGCCCGTTCGTAGCGCGGGCTCAGTCGTCGTCCAGCCGCTCCCGGTGGCGGACGTACCCGAAGAAGGCGCGGCGCTTGATCAGCTCGGCCACGTCGCCCGGCACCATGCACTCCCAGGAATCGTCGTTGGCGGCGATCCGGCGCAGGACGTCCCGGCTGAAGATCGACAGGTACTGCGGCCGGAAGTTGTCGAGGTCCACGAAGCTGCCCCGGCCGGCCAGGTAGTCATACAGCGGCTGCAGCTCCGGCCCGACGCTGATGTCGTTCACGGTGCACAGCGAGTCGCCGGACGCGGCCTGCAGCGGGTACACGTAGAGCTTCAGGTCGTTCTTGAACAGCCGCCCGAAGCTCTCCAGGATGCCGCCCGGCAGCTGCGCGTGGTTCTTCTCGTCGAACAGGTCGATGAGGCTCGGCACGCCCATGACGATGCCGATCCGCTCCGACGTCCGCTCGGCGATGTAGGCGGCCAGCCGGTAGTAGTCGAAGTAGTCGGTGATCAGCGTGGTCATGCCGCACGCCGCGAGCAGCTCGGCCCGGGCCAGGAAGTCCCGCCGGTCCACGTCGGCCCCGCCGGCCAGCAGGTTGCGCATGGTGATCTCGGTGAGGGCCAGCACCGGCTTCCCGGCCACGGCCGGGTCGGCCTCGAACTTGGCCCGCGCCGTCTCGAGCATGTCCAGGTTGACGTGGGTCGGCGGCCGGAAGCTGCCCCGCTCGACCAGCACGGCCTTCTTCCGCAGTACCTCGCTGGGCTGCAGCACCTCGCGGTCGGGGCCGAACATGGCGACGCCGCTCAGCCCGAGCTGGACGAGCTTGAGCGCCATGAGCCGGTTGTCCACGGAGCGGAACTCGATGCCGCGGAACTGGATCATGTCGATCTCGACCCGGCCGGTGCTCAGCCGGTCCAGCAGGCTCTCGATGAGCTCGTCCGGCTCGTGGTGGGCGAAGAAGGCACCGTGCAGCAGGTTGACCCCGACGATGCCGAGCGCCTCCTGCTGCAGCGACGCCTCGATGTCCAGCATCCGGACGTGCATGATGATCTGGCTCGCCTCGTCCCGGGCATGGGCCTGGAACTTCACGCCCATCCAGCCGTGGCACTCGTTGCCGCCCCGGAAGCTGCGCGCCACGACCGTGTCGGCGAAGGCGAAGAACGATGTCCCGTCGCCGCGCTCGTCGCCGAGCCGGTCGACGTTGAGCTGGAATTCCTTGTCCAGCATGCCCTGCAGCCGGCTGGCGGAGACGTACCGGTCGGCCTTGCCGTACACGGCGTCGCTGACCGCCATGTCGTAGGCCGACATGGACTTGGCGATCGTGCCGGCCGCCCCGCCGACCCGGAAGAACCAGCGGACGACCTCCTGGCCGGCCCCGATCTCGGCGATCGTGCCGTACCAGCGCGGGTCGAGGTTGATGCGCAGCGCCTTGTGGCGGGTGTCCCGGTAGTCGGCGCCAGCGATGAGCTCGGTCATCGGTCTCCCTGCCTGCTCACCCGGATTGTAATGATCTCGCTCGGGCCGGCGCCAGTGCCGTAGATTCCTGACGTGGCAGACGGGGACAGAGCGGCAGACGGGGAAATAGCGGCGGACAGCCCGGCGGCGCCGGACGTGCGTGCGCTGCTGGCCCGCCACCTGGAGTTCACCACGGCGACCAGCCCGCCGGAGGACATGCACGCCCTGGACGCCGACCGGCTGCTCGACCCGGCCGTCACGTTCTTCAGCTTCCGGGCCGGCGGCGAGCTGCTCGGCGTCGGCGCGCTGAAGCGGCTCGACGGGCAGCACGCGGAGCTGAAGTCGATGCACACGGTGGCCGCGGCCCGCGGCCGCGGCATCGGCCGGGCCATGGTCGAGCACCTGATCGGCGAAGCCCGGGAGCGCGGCTACCGGCGGGTGAGCCTGGAGACCGGCTCGATGGCCGAGTTCGCCCCCGCCCGCGCGCTGTACGCCCGCGCCGGGTTCGCGCCCTGCCCGCCGTTCGGCGACTACCGGCCGAGCGCCAACAGCACGTTCATGACGATGGCCCTGGACCCGCCCGGCGCCGGGCCCGGGTCGTAGCATCGTGGCGTGGAGTTCAGCGCGGACCTGCGCGACGACGTGATCGCGGGCGACATCACCGTGTCCTTCCGGCTGTGGCAGTGGCCGCATGTGCGGGCCGGCGGCCGCTACCGGGTCGGCCCGGCCCAGATCGAGGTGGACGGGATCGAGCTGGTGCCGTTCGCCGCCATCACGCCCGACGACGTCCGCCGGTCCGGCGAGCCGGACCGGGAGACGCTGCGGCAGCGAGCCGCGCACGCCGGGCCGATCGCCGACGACACGCTGCTGTACCGGATCGAGTTTCACCTCGCGTGAACGGGGCGACACTGGCGGTCCCGGCGCGGCTCTCGCAGGTCCTGACCGCGTTCATCATCGAATGTGACAACGAGTTCGAGCACCGCATGCCGCACCGCACCACCCGGTTCGGGTCCGCCGGTGGCCTGGCGCGCCCGCCGTGGCTGGTGTCCATGGCGATGTGGGCGAACTGCCTGCGGTTCGTCCCGGCGGACGGGATCGCCGCCGGGGAGCTGGCCCGGCGGGCGCGGCTGGAGCCCCACAGCATGGACCTGGTGCTGACCCGGATGAGCCGGTGGTGGGGCTACCTGACGGTGGCGCCCGGCGCGGCGGCCGGCCGGCTGGTGGCGCCGACCCGGGCCGGGCGGCAGGCGCAGGAGATCTGGGCGGCGCTGCCGGGTGAGGTCGAGGACCGCTGGCGGGACCGGTTCGGGCGCGACGCGATCGAGGGGCTGCGGGCCGCCCTGGTCCCGGCCGTCGCCCGGCTCGGGACGCGGCTGCCCGATTTCCTGCCGGTCGGCCAGGCGCAGCCGGAGGAGGGCCGCGAGGAGGACGCGGGCGGGCTGGCGCTGCCGGCCCTGCTGTCGAAGGTGCTGCTGGCCCTGGCGCTGGACTTCGAGAGCGAGTCCCGGCTGGCCCTCGGGGTCTACACCGGCCGGGGCGCGGCCCGGCTGGCCATCAGCGCCAACCTCCTGCGCGTGCTGGACGACGGCGGCGGGACGCGGGTCCGGGACCTCCCGGCGGCGACCGGGGTGGCGCAGATGGCGATCGGCAACTGGCTGGGGAGCCTCGAAGAGCACCGCTACCTGACCGTGGGGCCCGATCCGGCCGGGGGGCGGTTCAAGGTGGCCCGGCTGACGCCGCGGGGGCGCCAGACCCGGGATGCCTACCTGCGGTGGGCAGCGGCGGACGGCGGCCGGGCCGATGCGGCGGCGCTGCGGGCCGCGCTGGCCCGGCTCGGCGGCGACCTGCTGCGCGACGGGACAGCGCCGTACCCGGACGGCTGGCGGGCCAAGGTCGCGCGGCCGGCGACGCTGCCGCACTACCCGGTGATCTCGCCGCGCGGCGGGTTCCCGGACGGCAGCTGACGGCGCCGGTCAGGGGCGGGCGCCGGCCAGGAAGCGGGCCAGCGCGGCGTTGAACAGCTCCGGCCGCTCCAGGTTCGGCAGGTGCCCGACACCGGGCAGGACCAGGCGGGTCGGGCGGCGGAGGCTGGCCACCAGCTCGTCGGTGACGGCCCCGTCCGACCAGGTGTCCCGGTCGCCGACGCAGACGAAGGCGGGGACGTCGAGCTCGCGCAGCGGCGGACGGTAGTCGGGGCGCAGCGCCCGGCCGCGGAACGCGGCGGCCGCGCCCTGGGGGCTGGTCGCCAGCATCATGGCCGTGATGCCGGCGACCACGCCGGGGTCCGGGTCCGGGCCGTACAGCCGCTCGTTCATGCCCCGGGCGATGGGCGCCATGCCCTCGGCCTCGGCCAGGTCGGCGCGGGCCCGGCGGTCGGCCTGCTCGGCCGGCGTCACCGGCTGCGCCGTCGTCGCGACGAGGCCGAGGGCCCACCAGCGGCCGGGGTGCGCGGCGGCCAGCTCCATCACGACCAGGCCGCCCATGCTCAGGCCGACGATCGCGGCCGGCCCGACGCCGAGGCGGTCGAGCAGGCGCTCGACGTCGCCGGCCAGCTCGCGCATGGTGACCGTGCCGGGGGTCACCGGGCTGTCCCCGAACCCGCGCAGGTCGGGGGCGATGACCCGGTAGTCCGGGCGGAGCGCGGCGAGCTGGGGCGCCCACATCGACCGGCTGAACGGGTGACCGTGGATGAGGACGACGGCCGGGCCGGCGCCGACGTCGTCGTAGGCCAGCTCGGGATCTCCCATGGCAGGAAGGTAGCGGCGCCCGCGCGACCGGGGGCCAGCGGGGGCCCGTGGTGACGGCGCCCGCCGGGGGCGGCCGGCCTCGCCTTATGCTGGCTGGGTGCATCTCAGCCTGACCGCGGTCGTGGTCGAGGACTACGACCCGGCCATCGAGTTCTTCGTCGGAAAACTGGGCTTCGAGCTGGCTGAGGACTCCCCTGCGATCACCAACGACGGGCGGCCCAAGCGCTGGGTCGTGGTGCGGCCGCCGGGCGCGCAGACCGGCCTGCTGCTGGCCCGCGCGGACGGCGCCGACCAGGCGGCAGCGGTCGGGCGGCAGCACGCCGGGCGGGTGGGCTTCTTCCTGCACGTCGAGGACTTCGAGGCCGCGTACCGCCGGATGGCGGCGGCCGGGGTGGAGTTCGTGGCGGCGCCGCGCGCGGAGCCGTACGGCCGGGTGGTCGTGTTCACCGACATCGCCGGCAACAAATGGGACCTCATCGGCCCGGCGTGAGCGCGGTGACCTGGGGCGCGGACCGGAGCCGGCGGCAGGGCCACATCGTGGACGGCCTGTACCGGCAGGCCGCCGCCGTGCCCGCCGAGCGCAAGGCGGTCCTGGCCGGCGGGCTGCCCGGCGCCGACAAGGCCGCCGCCCTGGCCAAGGCCGGCCTGGACCCGGCGCGGTACCTGGTCATCAGCGTGGACGCGATGCTGGGCGAGCTGGCCCGGCGCAGCCTGATCCCGGTCGTGGCCGGGCTGGCGCCGCTGGAGGGCGCGGAGCTCGTGCACGCCGAGGCGCAGCACGTGGCCAAGCGGCTCGCCGCGCGGGCCATCGCGGCCGGCACGAACGTGCTGCTGGACGTCACGGCCGCGTCCTGGACCTCGGTCCGGTCCTGGCTGCACGTGGCCGACCTGGCCGCGTACACCCTGGACGTGGTCCTGGCCGAGGTCAGCGCGGCGGAGGCGGTCCGGTGGGCCGAGGCCGAGCACGACCGGGGCCAGGCGGCCTACCGGCGGGGCCGCGGCGACGGCGGCCGGCCGGCCCGGCCGGAGGCCATCCGCGCCGCCGTCCCGCTGGCCGCCGAGACCGGGCAGCAGCCGTGGGCCCGGCACATCGCGCACCTGAACCGGCACCGGTCGGCCGCCTTCCCCGGCGGGGAGGTGACCGACCTGGTCACGGCCTACCGGGCCGGCCTGCTGACCCGCGACGGCCTGGCCCGCCGGTTCCGCGACCGGCCGTGGCCGCCGGTCCCGCCCGCCTGCCCGCCCGGCGCGGCGGCGGCCGCGCTCGCCATCGATGACCTCGAGCCGTGGCAGCCGGGCTCGGCCGACGAGGTCGTGCTGGCCCGCGACCTGGGCCTTTTGTCCGACGCCGACTACGCGGCAGTCACGGCGGTGATCACCTGACGGCCGGCCGGTACGCTCCGGGCATGAGGTTCGCGATCTCGGTCCCCCAGTTCTACGGCGACGGCGAGTTCGACCCGGCGGCGTTCGCGGCCAGCTGCCGGCGCGCCGAGGAGCTGGGGTACCACAGCGCGTGGACCCAGGAGCAGGTGCTGGGCGCCGGCCCGCAGCTCGGCCCGCTGGAGACGATGGCCTACGCGGCCGCGTGCACGACGCGGCTGCGCCTCGGGTGCGCGGTGTTCGTGTCGACGCTGCACAGCCCGGTGCACCTGGCCAAGAGCGTGAGCACGCTGGACCAGCTGAGCCGGGGCCGGATCGAGGTCGGGGTGGGCACCGGCGGCCAGGGACGGCCGTTCGCCGCCTTCGGCCTGGACGCCGCCGGGTACGTCACGCGGTTCACCGAGGGACTCGCGCTGATGAAGGAGCTGTGGACGCAGGACCGCGTCACCTGCGACGGGCAGTTCTGGCAGCTGCGGGACGCGGCGATGGAGCCCAAGCCGGCCCAGAAGCCGTACCCGCCGGTCTGGCTGGGCGGGGCAGCGCCGGCCGCCGTGCGCCGGGCCGTGGCGCTGGGCACCGGCTTCTTCGGGGCGGGCTCGGCGCCGACGGCCGCGTTCGCCGATCAGGTCACGCAGGTGCGGGCGGCCCTGGCTGAAGCCGGCCGGCCGGCCGACGGCTTCGGGATCGCCAAGCGGGTCTACATCGCGGTGGACAGCCGGGCGGAGCGGGCCCGGGACCGGGTCAACGCCGGGCTGGCCCGGATCTACGGGCACCGGGTGCCCGGCATCGAGGCCGCCGCGATCGCGGGGACGGCCGGCGACTGCGTCCGCGAGCTGCGCCAGGTGGCCGCGGCGGGCGCGGAGCTGATCTTGTTCACGCCGCTGTTCGACCAGGCGGAGCACGCCGAGGTGCTGGCCGCGGAGATCATCCCGCAGCTGGGCTAGGGGATGCGGGCCACGCCGGCCCAGCCGGGCAGGGGGCGGGGGGTGACGCCGGGGCCGGGGCGCCACTGGGTGGTGGAGACCAGGCCCGGCTCGACCAGTTCCAGGTCGCCGAACATCGCCGCGACCTGGTCGCGGGGCCGGAAGGTGATGCTGCCGGCCATCGACCGGTTCATCAGCGCGGCGCCCTTGGCCATGCCGTCAGGGTGGATGTCGGAGGCCGGGTGGGAGATGGCCAGGTAGCTGCCCGGCGGGACGGCGCTGACCAGGCGGGCCACGATCTGGCCGGGGTCATCGGCGTCGGGGATGCAGTGCAGGACCCCGATCAGCATGACGGCCACCGGCCGGGTGAAGTCCAGCGTCCGCGCGGCGGCGGCCAGGATCGCGCCGGTGTCGCGCAGGTCGGCGTCGAGGTAGTCGGTGGCGCCGGCCGGGTGGCTGGTCAGCAGCGCCCGGGCGTGCGCGAGCACGATCGGGTCGTTGTCCACGTAGACGATCCGCGCGTCCGGGGCGGCCTGCTGCGCGACCTCGTGGGTGTTGTTGGCGGCGGGGATGCCGGTGCCGATGTCCAGGAACTGCCGGATGCCGGTGTCGGCGGCCAGGTAGCGCACGGCCCGGCCGAGGAACGCGCGGTTGCTGCGCACGCCCATGGTCACGAACGGGTCGGCCGCCATGAACTGCTCGGCCAGCTTGCGGTCGGCGGCGAAGTTGTCCTTGCCGCCGAGCCAGTAGTCATACACCCGGGCGATGTGCGCGACGCTGGTGTCAAACGAGGGGTGCTCCTCCGCGACCATGCCAGGAGGTTACCGGGTGCCAGCGCACCCTCAGCGGCTCGGTCCGTACCTCGGTTCTGACCGACGATCCGAACCGCTCAGGTGCACCGCGTCAGGCGCTGATCGTGTCGAGCGCGGCGAGCGCGTCGGCGGGCAGCGCGAGATCGGCCGCGGCGATGTTCTCCCGCAGGTGGGCCACGGTGGAGGTGCCGGGGATGACCGTGATCGCGGGCGAACGCTGGAGCAGCCAGGCGAGCGCCACCTGCTGGGGCGAGGCGCCCAGGGTGGCGGCCACCTTGTCCAGGATGTCGTGCTGCAGCGGCGAGAATCCGCCCAGCGGGAAGAACGGGGCGTAGGCGATGCCCTCCCGGGCGCAGCGGTCGACCAGCGCGTCGTCCCCGCGGTTGGCCACGTTGTACTCGTTCTGCACGGTGACGACCGGGGCGATGGCCCGGGCCTGCGTGAGCTGGGCGTCGGTGGCCCCGCTGAGCCCGAGATGACGGATGAGCCCGGCTGCGCGCAGCCCGGCCAGCACGGCGAACTGGTCGGCCACGGGCTCGTCCTCGGCCGCCGCCATGGAGATCCGGAGGTTGACGACGTCGAGGGCGTCCACGCCCAGGTTCCGCAGGTTGTCGTGGACCTGCCTGGTCAGGCTCGCGGGCGAGTGCGACGGGATCCAGGCCGCGTCGGCGTCGCGGCGGGCGCCGACCTTGGTCACGATGCGCAGCTCGCCGGGATAGGGGTGCAGCGCCTCGCGGATGACCTGGTTGACCGTGGCCGGGCCGTAGAAGTCGCTGGTGTCGATGTGAGTGACGCCGAGGTCCACGGCCGTCCGGAGCACGGCGATGGCCTCGTCGCGGTCCCTGGGCGGGCCGAAGACGCCGGGGCCGGCCAGCTGCATGGCGCCGTAGCCCATGCGGCTCAGCGACAGGTCATCGGCGAGGGTCAGCGTGCCACCGGAAGGGCTGGCGGGCATGGCGGTTCCTTTCGCAGAGCGATAATTTACAACTCCAACGGTGCAGTTGCTTTCAGTCCAGCTTAGCTCGGCCGGACCAGAACTGCAAAAAGGGGCGGCCCACGGTAGCGCGAACGGGTTGACTCCGTACCGCGGTACGGCGGCTAGCTTGTGGGCATGCCCGGACTGACGATTGGCAAGTTCGCCGCCGCCGGCGGCGTTGGCGTGGAGACGGTGCGCTTCTACCAGCGCCGGGGGCTGCTGCCCCAGCCCGAGCGGCAGGGGCGTGGCTTCCGGGAGTACTCCGAGGCGGACCAGTGGCGGCTGGCCTTCATCCGCCGCGCCCGGCGGCTGGGCTTCACGCTCAGCGAGATCGGCGACCTGCTCGGGCCCGCGCAGGCCCGCTCCACCGCCGAGATCGTCCGGGCCGCTGGCTCCAAGCTGGCCGCGGTGGAGGAGCAGCTCGCCGAGCTCGCGCTGCTCCAGCGCCGCCTGCGCCGCCTGGTCCGGGTGTGCCAGCACGGGGACGGTGACGACTGCGTGGCGCTGCACCTGCGCGGCGATGACGTCGGCTGCGACGCGGCGGTCCCGGCGGCGGCGAGGTGAAGTTCGGCGTCAGCTACAACCCGGGCCTCCTGGGCACCGATCCCGGACAGCTGGTCGCGGTGGCCCGGCACGCGGAGGACTGCGGCTTCGAGTCGTTCTACCTGCCCGAGCACATCGTGCTGTACCCGGGCGCGATGCTCGGGCCGGCCCGGATCCCGCCGGCCCTGCCGTTCGCCGACCCGCTGGAGTGCCTGAGCTTCGTCGCGGCCGCCACGAGCCGGATCCTGCTCGGCACCGCGGTCCTGCTGCTGCCGTATCACCACCCGGTCGTGCTGGCCAAGCGGCTGGCCACGATCGACGTCCTGTCCCGGGGCCGGATGCGGCTGCTGACCGTCGGCCTGGGCACGCTGCCCGGCGAGGCCGCGGCCGCGGGCGTCGATTTCGCCACCCGCGGCCGCCGGGCCAGTGAGGCCATCGACGTCCTGCGGCTGCTGTGGGCCGGCGATGAGCACGGCGTCAGCTTCGACGGGGAGTTCTTCTCGCTCGACCGCATGTGCAGCTTCCCCAAGCCGCACGGCGCCACGGCCCTCCCGATTCACGTCGGCGGGTCCAGCACGGCGGCGGCCCGCCGCGCGGGCCAGCGCGGGGACGGCTACTTTCCCGGCGGCCGGCTCGCTGCCCCGGAACGCGCCCGCCAGCTGGAGATCATGGCGGCGGCGGCGCGGGCGGCGGGCCGGGACGCCGCCGCGCTGGAGTACACCCGCTGGGGGGCCATGGACATGTCCGCGGCCGACGTCGAGGCGCGGGCCGAGCTGGGCGTCACGCGGCTGGTGCTGGGCGTCTCGGCGGCGAGCCTCGACGACCAGCGCGCCGAGCTGTCAGCCTTCGCCGGCCGTCTCGGGCTCGGCTGAGCTAGGGCTCAGCCGGCCCGGCGTCGAGCCACTCGACCCACTGGCCGGACGGGTGGGCGCGGGCCAGCAGCCGGCCGCGGTCGGCGCCGTCGTGGAAGGTGCGCGCCCCGAGCACGGCGAAGACACCGCGGCCCTGGTAGTCGTCGACCAGCGGGCCGGGCAGCGGGAGGCCCTGGACGCTGTCGCGGCCGGCCGGCCCGAGCGGGACCAGCGGATCGAGGGACAGCCAGGTCACCGGGCGGGCCCGGGCGGCCGCGGCCAGGATTCCGGCCAGCTCCGCGCGCTGGCCGGGCGACAGGAACACGGCCAGGTAGGCGTCGACCACGGTGACGGGGCGATCCGGCGGGAAGCCGGCCAGCACGCCGGGCAGCTCCGCGATGACGTCGCCGGCCACGATCCGGGCCGGGTCCTGGCGGGCCACGGCGATGGCCGCGGTGAGCCGGGCCAGCGCGGACGCCTCCGGCGGGGCGCACGCCAGCAGCCAGGACCGGGCCGCCGGGTCCTGCAGGTCGACCGGGCTGGCCTCGATCCCGGCGCGCCCGGCGATGGGCGGCAGGACGGCGGGCGGCGGCTGGCGCGGCCCCCGCACCTCGCACGCCAGGGTCAGCGCGGCCGGTCCCGGCCCGGACGCCCGCCCGCCCACCAGGTAGCGGTACCGGTCCAGCTGGAGGCCGAGGCCCGCGCCGGTGCCCAGGTCAACCAGCCCGATCGGCCCGCCCGCCGGACCCGCCGTGGCGGCGATGCCCAGGGCGACCTGGGCACACCGGGCCACCTCGTTCATCTGATAGCGGCGCCCCCGGCACACGGCCATGACCTCGTCCACGCGGCCGTCGATGAAGGCCCGCGCGGCCGGGCCGAAGCCGTCATCAAACGGGGGCTGGGCCGCGCCCGGCTCCGGAAAGTAGGCGGCCAGCGGGGCGGGCCGGGCTCGGCGCACTAAGAACGCGACCGCCGCGCTGGCCAGCAGGGCCGGCAGCCGGTCGGCGGGCAGCTCGGCCAGCCGGTCCAGCAGCTCATCGTGGTCGGCGATGGCACGGAATAACGCGGCGGTCAGCCGCCACGACTCCGGCGCGTCCGCGGGCGACCAGCCCGCGGCCACTTCCAGCGCCTGCGCGCGGACCTCGTCGGCTGCTGGCACGCTGCCCCCCTGTGTGGCTTACCTGCGGCTGAGGCGGATCAGGGCGCTGCCGAAATCTGAGCCACCGGGCCGGTCCAGGCCAACGTTCATCAAAGAAGCGCCGAAGTGCTCGGAGCCGGTGTCCGCGTCATAGTAGCGGGCGGCGGGATCGAGGCCGGCCAGCCGGAGCCGGGGCGGCGGCGGGCCCCGGCGGCCGGGTCCCGACCAGCACAGGACCACGACCTGCGCGCCGTCTCCGGACAGGTACTGGCTGGCGCCGACCGGGCCCGCGGCGAGCGAGGCGATCCGGTACAGGTGGCCCCGCTGGACGACGGGGCGGACCTGCTTGTAGGCGGCGATCAGCCGGGCGGCCTCGGCCAGCTCGGGCTCGCTCCAGGTCCGCAGGTCGCCGCCGATGCCGAGGACGCCGGCCATGGCCACGTGGAACCGGAAGCTCAGCGGCAGCGCCCGGCCGGTCAGCCAGTTCGGGCTGTCGGTCACCCACGCGCCCATGACCTGGGGCGGGTACACCTGGGTGAAGCCCTCACCGATGGCGATCCGGTCGAGGGCGTCGGTGTTGTCGGAGGTCCAGACCTGGTCGACCCGGCGCAGGATGCCCAGGTCAACGCGGCCGCCGCCGCCCGCGCAGCCCTCGAACTCGGTGTCCGGGTGGGCGGCGCGCAGCCGGTCCAGGATCGCGTACAGATTCTCGACGTGCGCGGTCCAGATCCGCTCGGGGTTGCGGCCGGCCTCGGCGGGCCAGCCCGGCTCGGAGAAGGGCCGATTCATGTCCCACTTGACGAATCGGATGTCGTGCCCGGCGAGCAGGCCGTCCAGCGTGCGGAACACCCACTCGGCCACGTCGGGGCGGGCCAGGTTGAGCACCAGCTGGTTGCGCTGCTGGGTCCGGGACCGGCGGGCGAAGTGGTACACCCAGTCGGGGTGCGCCCGGTACAGGTCGCTGTCGGGGCTGACCATCTCGGGCTCGACCCACAGGCCGAACGCCATGCCCAGCGAGCTGACCCGGTCGATCAGCGGGGTCAGGCCGCGCGGGAACTTGGCCCGGTCGGGGGTCCAGTCGCCGAGGCCGGCGTGGTCGTGGTCGCGGCCGGCGAACCAGCCGTCGTCGACCACGAAGCACTCGACGCCGAGCGCGGCGGCCCGCTCGGCCAGGTCGGCCTGGCCGGCCTCGGTCACCGCGAAGCCGGTCGCCTCCCACGAGTTGTACAGGACCGGGCGCAGCGGCGGCTCGGCGGCGGGGCCCGCCGTCCGCCGGGGCAGGACGTGCCGGCGCTGCCAGGCGTGCCACTCGCGGCTGGCCGCGCCGAACCCGCCGGCCGTGTGCAGCCCGGCGAACGGGGGCAGCACCAGCTGCTCCCCCGGGGCCAGGCGGTGGCACCAGTCGAAGTCGTTCCAGCCGCCGCACACGTGCGCCCGGCCCGCCGGGGTCACCTCGCCGACCAGCTTCCACGAGCCGCTCCAGGCCAGCGCGCCGCTCCAGACCTCGCCGTGGTCCTCGGCCGCCGAGCCGGCGTCGAGGGTGAACCACGGGTTCAGGTGGTGGCCGGTGCTGCCGCGCCGGCTCTCCAGGACCAGCTTCCCCGGTCCCAGGGTGGTCTCGGTGAGCTGGAACTCCGCGCCCCAGCCGCCGTGGCTGTAGCGGAGCCGCCAGCTCGGGCCGGGCGCCATCCACCAGTTGGCCGAGTGGGCCTGGCGGATCACGGCCGGCTCGGCCCCGCGGTGGCTGATCACCGCCCACCGCTCGATCACGTCGAAGCCGTCATAGATCCGGTAGTGCAGGGTCACCCACAGCCCGTAGGCGTCGTCGGCCAGGTCCAGCTCCAGGGTCGACCCGCCGGGGTGGCGGCTGACCCGCTGGGCGCGGAAGCGCCACGCGAGCGACCGGGTGCCGTCGGCGAACTCGGCCTTGAGGGACGGCTCGTCGTAGCGCAGGCCGCCCCACGGGACGTACTCGTCCGGGTCCTCGCGGGCCCCGCTGAGCTGGCGCTCCCGCCGGCCCGGAGTGGCGCGGGCGGCCAGGCCGGCCAGCGCGTCCCGGGGCAGGGCGGCGCCCCAGTACAGGTGGCGGACGGCGGTCCCGTCGTCGGCGAGCCCGAGCGCGTAGCAGGTGGAGCGCAGCTCGAGCAGCCAGGCCCCGCTGGCCTCGTCGGGCCAGACTCCGGTCACGGCGGGCCGTCGGCGAGCACCAGGGCGTCGCGCGGCGCGAGCAGGCCGACCGGGCCGACCATGGCCCCGGTCAGCAGGTCGAGCCGCTTGGCCCCGAGCTCGAGCTCGACCGGGCGGTCCAGGTGGCTGATCAGGAACAGGTAGCCGCCGCGGCGGACGGCCTCGACGCCGCGGGGCAGGTCGGCCCGCCGCTCAATCCCGGCCCGCCGGCACGCCCGCTCGACCAGCCGGGCGAGGGTCGCGCGGTCGGGCAGCGTTCCGAGGTACAGGGCCTCGCCGCGGCCGTGCTCGTGCCGGGTCGCGGCCGCCTCGCCGGCCAGGTGGCCCTCGGCGAAGGACAGCACGGGCGTCGCCCCGCGCAGGTCGATGACGTCCCGCCAGAGGCGCCCGGCCGCGCCGGCCGCGGCCGCGTCCAGCCCCTCGAGCCGGACGGCCAGGCCCGCGGGCAGCGGCGCCAGCTCCTCCACGCGCAGGCCGAGCAGCTCGCACCACGGCGCCGGGTACCCGCCGAGCCGGACCCGGTCCTGCGCGTCGACGATGCCGGAGAAGAAGGTGACCAGGGCCGTGCCGCCGCCCGCCACGAAGCGGCGGACGTTGTCGGCGCCCGCGTCGGTCACCAGGTAGAGCGCCGGGACGACCACGAGCCGGTAGCCGGACAGGTCGCTCTCGGGGTGGGCGAAGTCGACGTTCACGCCGGCCTCGAACAGCGGCCGGTAGAACTCGCCGAGCAGCTCGGCCAGGTGCAGGTGGCTGGTCGGGTGCGAGTCCAGCTCCAGCGCCCACCAGCTCTCCCAGTCGAGCAGCAGCGCGGCCCGGGCGCGGACCAGGCTGCCCGCCACCGGGGCCAGCCGCCGCAGGTCGGTCCCGAGGCTGACCACGTCCCGCCAGACCCGGCTGTCGGTTCCGGCGTGCGGCAGCATCCCGCTGTGGAACTTCTCGGCCCCCGTGGCCGCCGCCCGCCACTGGAACGACAGCACCCCGTCGCTGCCGCGGGCCACGGCCTGCAGGCTGAGGCCGCGGTACTGGCCCGGCGCCTTGGGCACGTTGACGGCCCGCCAGTTCACGGCGCTCGGGGCCTGCTCCATCAGCAGCCACGGGCGGCCCCCGCCCACCGACCGGGTCAGGTCGTAGGCCATGGCCGAGGCGATGTGGGCCTCGGCGTCGGCCGGGTCGGGGTAGCTGTCCACCGAGACGACGTCGAGCTCGGCCGACCAGCGGAACTGATCCACCGGGCGGAACAGGCCCATGAAGTTGGTCGTGACCGGCTGGCCGGGGGTGGCGGCCGCGAGCACGGCCCGTTCGGCCCGGTAGCAGTCGAGCAGCTCGACCGAGCTGAACCGGGCGAAGTCGAGCTGCTGGGCCGGGTTGGCGAAGGTGGGGGCGGTGCGCGGCGGCTCGATCTGGTCCCAGGCGGTGTAATCCTGGCTCCAGACCGCGCCGCCCCAGGCGTCGTTCAGCGCGCCCAGCGTGCCGTAGCGGGCCTGCAGCCAGCGGCGGAAGGCGCGGGCCGACTGCTCGCAGTAGCAGGCCGGGACGTGGCAGCCGTACTCGTTGCCGATGTGCCACATGGCGACGGCCGGGTGCTCGCCGTACCGCTCGGCCATCCGCTGGGCCAGGTCCACGGCGGCGGCCCGGTAGGCCGGGGCGCTCGGGCAGTAGTGCTGGCGCGAGCCGGGGGCCAGGCGCCGGCCGTCCACGGTGACGGGCAGGATCTCGGGGTGGGCCGCGATCAGCCAGGCCGGCGGGGACGCGGTGGCCGTGGCCAGGTCGACCGAGATGCCCGCGCCGGCCAGCAGGTCCAGGACCCGGTCCAGCCACCCGGCGGCCAGCGGGCCGGGGGCCGGCTGCAGCCGGGCCCAGGAGAAGACGCCGACGGTGACCAGGTTGACGCCGGCCTCCGCCATCAGCGCGACGTCCTGCGCCCAGGTCGACTCGGGCCACTGCTCGGGGTTGTAGTCGCAGCCGTAGGCGATGCCGTCGAGGATGCGCGCGCCCGCCCGGCCCCGCGGGCCGGTCACAGCGTCACGCTCCCGGCGGCCAGGCCCGACTTCCAGAAGCGCTGCAGCGACAGGAAGGCGACGACGAGCGGGATCACCGAGATCAGCGAGCCGATGATCACGTAGCTGACCAGCTGCGGGGCCTGGCCGTACTGGTTGTTCCAGGTGTACAGGCCCAGGGTGACCGGATACAGGCGGGTGTTGGACAGCATCACCAGCGGCAGGAAGAAGTTGTTCCAGATGGCCACGAACTGGAACAGGAACATGGTGACGAGCGCGGGGGCCATGATGCGCAGGCCCACGACCGCGAAGATCCGGCCCTCGCTGGCGCCGTCGATCCGCCCGGCCTCGATCAGCTCGTCCGGGATCGCGGCGGCCGCGTAGACCCGGGCCAGGTACACCCCGAACGGGCTCACGATGCTGGGCAGGAACACCGCCCAGTAGGTGTTGGTCAGGCTGATCTTGCTCATGAGCAGGTAGAGCGGCAGGGCCAGCGCGGTTCCGGGAACGAGCACACCGCCCAGGATGACGGAGAACACCAGCTCGCGGCCGCGGAACTCGTACGTGGCCAGCGCGTAGCCCGCCGCGCTGGCCAGCGCGGTCGCGCACAGCGCCCCCACCCCGGCGTACAGCAGCGTGTTGACGAGCCAGTGCCAGTAGATCCCGTTGTCGTAGCGGAACAGCCCGGTCAGGTTCGAGACCAGGTGCAGCTGGCTGAACCAGAAGCCCTCCGAGGCGTACAGCGTGCTCGGCCCCTTGGTCGAGGAGACGACCAGCCACCACGCCGGGAGCAGGAAGTAGATGGCGCAGACGAACATGAGGGCGGTGGCGAGGACCCCGGACCGGCTGACCCGCGGGGCGCCGGCCGCGCCGCTGCGGGGCGGTGCGACCGGGCGGGCCGCCGCCCGGACGGCCGTCACGCGCCCGCCCCGCGCCGCTGGACCAGCCGCAGGAAGCCGAAGGACAGGACGAAGGTGCCGAGCGCGAGCACCACGGCGATGGCCGCGGCGTAGTTCGGGTTGTTGGCGGTGAACGCCTGGGTGTAGGCGAGCAGGTTCGGGGTGTAGGAGCTGCTGATGTCGGTGGTGATCGCCCGGAGCACCTGGGGCTCGCTGAACAGCTGCAGCGTCCCGATGATGCTGAAGATGGCGGTCAGGACCAGCGCGGAGCCGACCATGGGCAGCTTGATCCGGGTCGCCACCTTCCACTCGGAGGCGCCGTCGAGGCGGCCGGCCTCCTCCAGGTCGGCCGGGATGGCCTGCAGGGCGGCGTAGATGATGAGCATGTTGTAGCCCGTGTACTCCCAGGTCACGATGTTCGCGATCGACCACAGCACGGAGTTGACGCCGAGAAAGTTCACCGTGCCGAAGCCGGTGTCGCGCAGCGCGGCGACCACCGGGCTGAGGCCGGGCAGGTACAGGAACGACCACAGGATGGCCGCGATCACGCCGGGGATGCCGTACGGCAGGAAGAAGGCCAGCCGGAAGAAGCGCTTGAAGCGGACCGTCGCCGAGTCCAGCAGCAGGGCCAGCACGGTCGCGAAGGCCAGCATGACCGGGATCTGGACCACCCCGAATAGCAGCACCCGCCCGACGCCCTGCAGGAACGACGAGTCGGCGAACACCTGGGCGTAGTTGGACAGCCCGGCGAACACGGTCGTGGTCGAACCGGGCCCGAGGCCGAGGCCCGACACGCGGACCTTCAGGAAGCTCTCGTAGATCGCGTACCCGATCGGCAGCAGGAAGAACAGCGCGAACAGCACGCCGAAGGGGGCCAGGAACAAGGCCGGCGCCCGGCCGCGCCGGCCGGCCCGGCGGCGCCGGGACGGCCGGGCGGCCGTGCTCACGCCCCGGCCCTGACCGAGAAGCCCTGCTTCTTCATCGCGCTGAGCGTCTGGGCCTGGGTCGAGGCCAGGACCTGGGACAAGGTCACCGAGCCGCCGGTCACCTTGCCGAAGCCGTCCTGCATCTGGGTGAAGGTCGTGCTCATGATCGGGCCCCACTGGAAGCTGGTGTTGACCAGCTTGCCGCCGGCCTGGAACACCTGCCAGATGTTCTGGCCGCCGTAGAACGCGACCGGGGAGTTGGCGGCCGGCTGCTGCTGGCCGGCCAGGTCGGCCGGGTAGAGGCCGCCCTTGGTGATGAGGCCGGTGATGCTCTGCTGGTTGGTGTTCAGCCACTCGGCGAACTGGGCCGCCTGGGCCGGGTGCTTGCTGTCCTTGAATACAACGGTGGTGGAGCCGCCCCAGTTGCCGTTGCTGCTGGCCGAGCCCCAGTTGGGCATCGGGGCCACCCGCCAGTCGCCCTTGGTCGAGGCGGCGTTGGTGATCAGCGTGTTCTCGCCCCAGACGGCGGTCGGCCAGGTCAGCAGGGTGCCGTCGGACAGGTCCTTGTACCACTGGGTGGCGAAGTCCGGCTCGACCTTGACCAGGTGGTCGCTGATCAGCTGCTGCCAGTAGGCGGCGACCTGCTGGGACGCCGGGTCATCGAGGCCGGCTACCCAGCTGTCGCCCGAGATGCCGAACCATCTGGCCCCGGCCTGCCAGGCCAGGCCGGCGAACCACTGGGCGTCGCTGGAGGGGAAGGCGGCGATGTAGACGCCGGGGTGGGCGGCGTGCACCTTCTGGGCGTCGCTCAGGTACTGCGCCCACGTCGTCGGCACCGGCAGCCCGTACTGCTTGAACAGGTCGGCCCGGTAGAACAGCCCCATCGGGCCGGTGTCCTGCGGGATCGCGTACACGGCGCCGCCCTGGGTGACCTGCGACCAGGTCCACGGGACGAAGTCCGAGCGGACGCTGCCGGCGCCGTACTTGGACAGGTCGGCCACGCCGCCGACGTGCTCGAAGTTCGGCAGCGTGGAGTACTCGACCTGGCCGAGGTCGGGAGCGTTCCCAGCCTGCAGGGCACTGAACATCTTGGCGTAGCTCCCGGCATTTCCGGACGTCACCTCGTTCAGGTTGACGTGGATGCCGGGATGGGCCTTGTTCCACAGGCTCACGGAGTGGGAGATGCCCGGCACCCACGACCAGAAGGTCAGGGTGACCTTCCCGCCGCTGGCCGGCTGGCTGGCACTGCCCTGGGCGCCGGCCGAGGAGCCGCCGCAGGCGGCGAGGGCGAGGGCGGCCGCCGCGGTGCCGGCCGCCAGCAGGAGCTTGCCGCGGGACCGGGCCGCGGCGCCGGTGCTGCGGACTGAAGACCTCATCGTGCCGCCGGTCGAGCCCACGAGTCGCTCCTTTACGGTCGACGGAGGGACAATTGGGAGCGTTCCCAACTCTTGGGATGGAACGTTAACAGCCACTTAATAGGGTGGCAATGGTCAGCTGGGAGCGATCCCAACGCTGGCGCCGGGCTACGATGCTCCGGTGGCCCCCGCGGAGCAGCGGGGCGCGGGCCGGGCGCGGCCGCGCCCGACGATCGAGGACGTCGCCCGGCTGGCCGGCGTATCGCGCGGGACCGTCTCCCGGGTCATCAACGGCGGCCGGAACGTGCGCCCGGCCGTCGTGCAGACGGTGAACGCGGCCATCGACGCCCTCGGCTACTCGGTGAACCAGGCGGCGCGCAACCTGGCCCGCGGCCACACCGGGTCGATCGCGTTCGTCATCTCCGAGCGCCAGGAGCGGCTGTTCGAGGACCCCAACTTCGGGCTGTTCGTCCGGGTCTTCTCACGCCAGCTGCGCCTGTCCGGGCGGCACCTGCTGATGACGACGGCCCAGGACGAGGAGGAGGAGAACTTCCTCGGCGACTACCTGACCACCGGCCACGTCGACGGGGCCCTGCTGGCGCTGACCCACGACGAGGAGCCGCTGCTCGGGCGGCTGCTGTCGAACCGGCTCCCGCTTGTCGTGCTGGGCAAGCCGCTCGGCTACGAGGAAGCCTTCTCGTGGGTGGCCATCGACGACGAGAAGGCGGCCTTCACCGTGGTCAGCTACCTGGCCGGCCGGGCCGGCAGCCCGATCGGGACGGTGACCGGGCCGATGCACACCAGCAGCGGCCGCGAGCGCCTGGACGGGTACCGGCGCGCCCTGGGCGAGGCGTTCCGGGCCGACCTGGTCGCCACCGGCGACTGGTCCCTGCGCAGCGGGCGGGCGGGCGCCGAGCAGCTGCTGGCGCGCCATCCGGGGCTGCGCGGGCTGTTCGTCGCCTCGGACCTGATGGCGGTCGGCGCGATCGGCGCGCTGCGCGAGGCGGGCCGGCGGGTACCCCAGGACGTGGCCGTGGTCGGCTTCGACAACTCGGCGGCGGCCACCATGGTCGAGCCGGCCCTGACGACCATGCGCAACCCGATCGAGCAGATCGCCCTGCAGGCCCTGGAGATCCTGGACGACCAGATGGCCGGGCGGCTCCGCAAGCCCCTGCACGTGCTGCTCAGCAGCGAGCTGGTCGAGCGCGGCTCGGCCTGAGCGCGGGCCGCCCCGGCCTCCCTGCTCAGGGCTTCCGGGCAGAGTTGACCACCAGGTCGTACTCCTCGACGGCCCGGACCGCGCAGCCCGTCGAGGCGGCCGTCTCCGCCCGGGCGCTGGCCCCGGCGGTGCGGCTGGCGGCCAGCGCGTGCGGGGTCTGCCACACGGTCTCGCCGATCAGGCGGCCGGTGTTCCGGTCGGCGAACAGCAGCGCGGCGCAGAAGCCCTCGGTCCCCGCCAGCCGCGGCACGGCGGTGTCCCCGTAGGCCTCGACCACGTCCTCGACGCCGCCCGGCTCGATGTCCATCCGCTCCAGCCGGAGCCCGGCCCCGGCGGCGAGCGGCCCGTGCTTCTCGAACACGGGCACCTGGTAGCGCTCGATGCAGACCGTCCCGGCCGCGCGCCGGACAGCCTCCTGGCGCCCCGGCCCGACCATAAGGCCGCTTTGCACCACCGCCTCGTCCGACGCCCAGAAGGACTCGACGATGGCCACGCCGAGCTCGGAGTTCGCGTACAGCGCCAGGCCGAGGCTGCCACGCAGGCTCTCGGCCAGCGGCGCGACCTCGGCCTCGATGTACTTCACCGAGTCAGCCAGCCGGAGCGGATCGGCGGTCAGCAGGTTGAACCGGACGTGCAGCATGACCGCCTCCTCTAGGGCCGGGCCGGGTCGGAGTAACTGACGGTCAGCTCGCCGTCGGCCGTCCCGACGCCGATGACCGCGCCCTCGCGGGCGTCGCCGGCCAGCAGGGCGCGGCCGATGCGCGTCTCCACCTCGCGGGCGATGAACCGGCGCAGCGGGCGCGCGCCGTAGACCGGATCGAAGCCCGCGCGGGCGATCAGCGCGCGCGCGGCCGCGCTGACCTCCAGGGTCAGCTGCTGCTGCGCCAGCCGGGCGCACAGGTCGCCGAACATCAGGTCGACGATGCGCTCGATCTCCGGCTCGGTCAGCGGCTTGAACACCGCGATGTCGTCCAGCCGGTTCAGGAACTCGGGCCGGAACCTTTCGCGCATCTCGGCCAGGACGTTCTCCCCCGCGTCGGGCTTGATCTCGCCGTGGGACGTCGCGCCCTCCAGCAGGAACTCCGAGCCGATGTTGGAGGTCATGATGATGACGGTGTGCAGCGCTTCCTGAGACTTCCGGGTCAGGCGGTTCGGCTCCATGGTCACTCCCCGGGCCGTCGGGACCGGCGCAGCGCCGTCTCCAGCACCGCGATGCGTTCCAGCAGGTCGGTGACGACGCCGACGGCGGCGTAGTTGAGCGCCAGCCCGGCCCGGAGGCGCTGGATCCGGGCCAGCGCGGCGGCCTGGCCGGGCGCGAACCACAGCCGGCCGGCGGTGTCGCGGCGGGCGTCGATGAGCCCGAGGGTGACCAGCCGGCGGATCAGGTCCGGGTGCGTGCCGGTCGCCGCCGCGAAGGCGTCCAGGTCCAGCCGGGCCGGACGCACCAGGGCATAGCTCACGGCCGCCTCCTCGGGTCGAAGTCGGACACCGCGGCCAGTTCCTCGAACAGCCGCTGCTCGGCGGCCGAGAGCTCGCCGGGGATCATGATCCGGGCCTCGGCGAACAGGTCACCCGCGCTGCCCCGCGGATTGGGCAGGCCGCGGCCGCGCAGCCGGAGCCGCCGGCCGCTGGAGGTGCCCGCCGGCACCGTCACCTTGGCCTCGCCGCCCGGCGTGTCGATGGCCAGCGACGTGCCGAGGGCGGCCTCCCACGGCGCGAGCCGCAGCTCGGCGTACAGGTCGCGCCCCTGCAGCCGGTACCGGGGATGCGGCGCGATGGCCACGACGAGGTACAGGTCGCCGGGCCGCGCGCCGTCGCTGCCGCGGCCGCCCTGGCCGGCCAGCCGGATCCGCTGGCCGCCGGTGACCCCGGCCGGGATGGTGACGTCGACCGTCTTCGGGCCGCCGGGACCGGTGAGGGTCACTGAGCGGCCGGCGCCCCGGTAGGCCTCCTCTACGGTCAGCTGGACCTCGGCCTCCTGGTCGGCGCCGGGCACCGGTCCCCAGCCGCCGCGGCCGCCGCGGCCGCCGCCGAAGCCGCCGCCGCGGCCGCTGAACAGGCCGCCCAGCAGGTCGTCGAGGTCGATGTCGCCGCCGGCCGGCCCGAACCCGCCCCCGCCGCGCGGTCCGCCGGGGCCGGCCGACCGGGCGCGGCCCGCTCCGGTGCCGGCCCGGGCGCGCGCCCAGGTGTCGGGGTCCACGTCCGGCGGCACCTGCCGGAAGTCGGGACCGAAGGCGTCGTAGCGGCGCCGGGCCTGCGGGTCGGACAGGACGTCGTAGGCCTCCGAGACGTCCTTGAACCGCTCCTCGGCGCCCGGGTCCTTGCTGACGTCGGGGTGGCTGGCCCGCGCCGCCTGGCGGTAGGCGCGCTGGATGTCGTCCTGGCTGGCGGTCCTGGGCACGCCGAGGATCTCGTAGAAGTCCCGGCTCGCGGCCATCAGTCCGACCCGGCCACGACGACTTGCGCCGGGCGAAGCTGCCGGTCGCCCTCGCCGTAGGCCGGCTGGGTGGTGTCGATGATCGTCCCGGCCGGCACGCCGGCCTGCACCCGGACCGCGACCGCCTCATGGCGGGCGGGATCGAAGGCGGCGCCGGTGTCGTCGCGCCGCGGGTAGTCCAGGCCGGCCAGGACGCCGAGGGCCTGGTCCCGGACCGCCTGGATGCCCTCGACAATGGCGGCCGGGTCCTCGGCCGAGAACTCCAGGGCCCGCTCGAGGTTGTCGACGACCGGCAGCCACTGCGCCGCCACCCGGGCGCTGGCCTCGGCCTGCGCCCGGCTGACCTGCTCGGCGCACCGGCGGCGCACGGTGGCCACGTCGGCCAGGGCGCGCAGCCGTTCGTCCTGCGCCGCCGCGGCCTGCTCGCGCAGGTCGGCGATGGTCGCGGCGGCGTCGGTCTCCGGGTCCGTCCCGGCGTCGGCCCCGCCGTCCGGCTCAGCGCCCGGCGCAGCCCGGGGCGCGGGCCCGCCGCCGGCCTCCGCGACCGGCCCGAGGTCCCACTCACTCATGGGTCGTGAACTCCGCGTCGATCACGTCGTCGTCGCTGCCGCCGGGCGAGCCCGGCGCGTCGTCCGCGCGCTCGCCGCCCTGCGGCGGGACGCTGCCTGCGGCGAGCAGTCCCTGGTGGACCTGCTGCAGCTCGGCGGTCAGCGCG
>DASYBB010000204.1:0-5191 GCA_036501025.1 Streptosporangiaceae bacterium | reverse complement strand
GGCCGCGGGCGGAGGGGCCGGGGCCGGGCCGGGGGCGCCGGTGGTGATCGAGGGGCCGGACGTGGTGGTCGCGGGGGACCAGGCCCGGTACCGGGTCACGGTGAGCGGCACCCGCAAGGTGGAGTCGTGGGCAGCCGGCGGCGGCGCGGTGACCCAGGCCCGTGACCCGGCCCATCCCGACGAGCTGCTCCTGGTCGCGGACGAGCCGGGCACGCTGACCGTCACCGTGCGGGTCCGCGAGGGCATGACTCAGTACCGCGGCCTGAAGACCGTCACGGCGGTGCCGGACGTCACCCCGGCCGAGCCGCCGATGTCGGTGCGGCTGTTCCTGCACGGCTGGGGACTGGTCGCCGTCGCCGTCCTGATCATCGGCTTCGCCGGGGCCCTCGATGCCCTGGGCACCCTGGCCCCCGCCGACTTCATCGCCCTCGTCACGCCGCTGGCCGCCCTGATCGCCGTGATCGCCGTGGCCCGCGGGACGAGCGACGGCGGCGGCCGGGCGGCCTCCGGCCAGGACCCGGGCGCAGCCGGCCGGTAGCCGCGGCCGGGACCCCGGCTCACGAGCCGGGAGTCGCCGGCCAGGACCCCGGCTGGCTGGCCGGGAGCACCCCGGGCAGGCCCCGGATGGCCCGGCGATAGCGCGCCCGGGCCGGCCCTCAGGGCGGGCGCCCGCGATCATGGGACCGGCGGACGGGGCATGCGAGGATGGCGGTTACCGGGCATCCTGCCGGCACCACGTTTCCCGTCGACCACTACGGAGGCTGGCTCAATGAAGTACCAGGTAGTGAATCCGGCGACCGGCCAGCTCGAGCGCGAGTACCCGACTGCCACCGACGCCGAGATCAGCGAGATCCTCGGGCGGGCCGAGCGCGGCTACGCGTCGTGGCGGCGCAGCCCGAAGGCCGAGCGGGCCGGCATCCTGCGCCGGGTGGCCCAGCTGTACGCCGACCGGGCCGACGAGCTGGCCGGGATCATCACCCGGGAGATGGGCAAGACGACCGCCGAGGCCCAGGGCGAGCTGGAGTTCACGGTCGGCATCTACCGGTACTACGCCGACCACGGGCCGGAGCTGCTCAAGGACGAGCCGCTGGCCTCCAACACGCCGGGCACGGCCTGGGTCCGGAAGTCCTCGATCGGCGCGCTGCTGGGCATCATGCCCTGGAACTACCCGTACTACCAGGTCGCCCGGTTCGCCGGCCCGAACCTGATGATCGGGAACACCATCGTCCTGAAGCATGCACCGCAATGCCCGGAGTCGGCCCTGGCGATGGAGCAGATCTTCCGCGACGCGGGCCTGCCCGAGGACGCCTACATCAACGTCTTCGCCACCAACGAGCAGGTGGCCACGATGATCGCCGACCCGCGCATCGCGGGCGTGTCGGTGACCGGCAGCGAGCGGGCCGGCTCGGCGGTGGCCGCCGCGGCCGGGCAGAACCTGAAGAAGATCGTGCTCGAGCTGGGCGGCTCGGACCCGTTCATCGTGCTGGACAGCACCGACCTGCCGACGGTGGCGCAGGCCGCCGCGGCGGCCCGGATGGAGAACGGCGGGCAGGCGTGCAACGCGTCCAAGCGGATGATCGTCGCCGACGGCGTCTACGACGAGTTCATCCGGGAGTTCACCAAGGCGATGGCCGCGCAGGTCACCGGTGACCCGACCGACCCCGGGGTGAACTACGGGCCGCTGTCCTCCGAGCGCGCGGCGCAGATCCTGATGGAGCAGATCGACGACGCGGTCAGCAAGGGCGCGGTCGTGCACACCGGCGGCCACCGGGTCGACCGGCCCGGCGCGTTCGTCGAGCCGACCGTCCTGTCCGGGGTCACGCCGGAGATGCGGGCGTTCAGCGAGGAGCTGTTCGGCCCGGCGGCCGTGGTCTACCGGGTGCCCGACGCCGACACCGCCGTCGAGCTGGCCAACAGCAGCGCGTACGGGCTCGGCGGGGCGGTGTTCAGCAGCGACGAGCAGCTCGCCCTGGACGTGGCCGACCGGCTCGACGTCGGCATGGTATGGATCAACCAGCCCGAGGGCGGCGGCCCGGAGCTGCCGTTCGGCGGGACCAAGCGCTCCGGCGTCGGCCGCGAGCTCGGGCCGCTCGGCATCGACGAGTTCGTCAACAAGAAGCTCATCCACACCGCTTCCGGCGCGGAGTAACCCCGCCGGCCGCCGCGGGCGCCTCGCGTAAGGAGGCGCCTGCGGGGCGGCGGCGACCGCGCAGCCGCCAGCGGCGGCGCGGGCCGGCGGCGCTGCCGGGAGTCTCCGCGGCGGGCGGCGTCGCGGGCTGGGCCTCGCGCCAGCGGGCGGCCAGCGCGTCCGCGTCGACAAGCGGGACGAAGATCGGCGGGCCGAGCGGGATCCGGCGCCACTTCATGATCCGCTCATTGAGCTCCGCGGCCGCCTCCCGCACGTCCTCCTCCGAGGGCAGCACGGGCGCGGCCCGGGCCAGCCGCTCGCTCTCCTTGCGCAGCCTCAGCGGGACGGGCAGGAACTCCTCGGTCGAGACGCCCTCCCGCCGCACATACTCCCGCAGCCAGGCCGCCGCGGCGTCCTCCTCGCCCTTGGGCAGGGGCTTCCCGGCGAGGGGCAGGTTGTCGAAGGCGCCCCGCTCCGTCGCCTCCTCGATCTGCTGCTCGATCCACGTCCGGAAGCTCATGTCCGGCGGCTTGCGCTCGGTCATGGCTCAATTTTAGGAAACGCCTGCATGATCGCCCCGGCCGCCGGCCGGCACAGCGCGGCGGCCTGTTAGCGTGGGCCGCCGAGCAAAGGGAGCAAAAGTGTCGGATCAGGTACCCGGGCACGGGCTGCAGCTGCGGACGCTGGTCACCGCGTCGCAGACCGTCGAGCTGTCGCTGGCGGACGTCGACGTCGCGGCGCCGGAGCCGCATCAGGTGGTCATCCGGATCGAGGCCGCCCCGATCAACCCCTCGGACCTGGGGCTGCTGTTCGCCGGGGCCGACATGGCCGAGGCCATCACCGGCGGCTCGCCGCAGCGGCCCGTCATCGCGGCCCCGCTGGCGGCGGCCGCCGCCCGGGCCGCGGCGGCCCGGGTCGGGCAGTCGCTGCCGGCCGGCAACGAGGGCGCGGGCACCGTGGTCGCCGCGGGCAGCTCGCCGGCCGCCCGGGCGCTGCTGGGCAAGCTCGTCGCCGTCGCCGGCGGGGCCATGTACGCGCAGTACCGCACCGTCCCCGCGGGGGCCTGCCTGGAACTGCCCGCGGGCGCCAGCGCGGCGGACGGGGCGTCGTCATTCGTCAACCCGATGACCGTGCTCGGGATGGTCGAGACCATGCGGATGGAGGGGCACACCGCGCTGGTGCATACCGCGGCCGCCTCGAACCTGGGCCAGATGCTCAACAAGCTGTGCCTCGAGGAGAACATCCCGCTGGTCAACATCGTCCGCTCGGCGGCCCAGGCGGACCTGCTGCGCACCGCGGGCGCCGAGCACGTCTGCGACTCGTCGGCGGACACGTTCACCGCCGACCTCATCGCGGCCCTGAAGGCCACGTCGGCCACCATCGCGTTCGACGCCATCGGCGGCGGAACGCTGGCCAGCAAGATCCTGGCCGGCATGGAGGTGGCGGCCAGCGCGGGCGCCGAGTTCAGCCGGTACGGATCGTCGGTGCACAAGCAGGTCTACATCTACGGCGGGCTGGACCGCGGCCCGACCGAGCTGGCCCGCAGCTTCGGCATGGCCTGGGGCATCGGCGGCTGGCTGCTGACCCCGTTCCTGGCCAGGGTCGGCCCGGACAAGACGGCGGAGCTGCGCGACCGGGTCGGGGCCGGGATCACCACCACCTTCGCCAGCCGGTACACCGGCCAGGTCACGCTGGCCGGGGCGCTGTCGCCCGAGGCCATCGCCGTCTACGGCCGGCAGGCCACCGGCCAGAAGTACCTCATCACCCCGAACGGCTGACCGATGGCGGACGGCTTCACCGGCGAGCTCTGGTCAGGCATCACCGGCACCTACGACGCGATCCTGGCCCATCCGTTCCTGCTCGGGCTGGCCGACGGGAGCCTGCCACCGGACAGCTTCGCGTTCTATGTCGTGCAGGACGCGCTGTACCTGCGGGATTACGCGCGGGCGCTGGCCGAGGTGGCCAGCCACGCGGATGACGCCGCCGGGGCGGAGATGTTCGCCCGGCACGCCGCGGGCGCGATCTCGGTCGAGCGGCGGCTGCACGAGTCGCTGCTGGCCGACCTCGGCATCGACCCGGCCGCCGTGGACTCGGCTGACCCGGCGCCGACCACGCTGGCGTACACGAGCTACCTGCTGGCCACGGCCCGCGGCGGCTCGTACGCCGAGGGCGTCGCCGTGGTGCTGCCGTGCTACTGGATCTACCGCGAGGTGGGCCGGGAACTGCAGCGCCGCGGCTCGCCGGACCCGCGCTACCAGCGCTGGATCGACACCTACGGCGGCGCGGAGTTCGACGCCGACGTGCGGGAGGTGCTGGCCGTGGCCGACCGGCTGGGACCGGGCCTGGGCGCGGCCGAGCGCGCCCGCGCCCACCGCCATTTCCGGGCCACCAGCCGGTACGAGTGGATGTTCTGGGATATGGGATACCGCCAGGAGTCCTGGCCGCTGTAACCCGGCGGGACGGTCTCGGATGCGTTGACGCGGCCCCGGCTGACGTACACCATTGACCGCAAAGCCCCGGGGTGCGGGCTTACGGGACGGTGACCTTGACCTCGCCCACCTCCGCGCCGTACTCGCGCGCCGTGATCGCCGCATTCAGGTGGGCGGGCGTCGCCGCCCGGATCCGTGAGCGAACGCCGCACGGGCAGGGCGACCCGCTCAGCAACGGCGCCGACCTGTTCCTGGGCGCCCTGCTCGCGCACGCCGACGGGGACGGCGAGGTCAATGTCATCCTCACCCACTTCGGGCTCACCGCGCGCAATGTCGTCGGCGACGCCTACCCGAGTATCACGCCCGGCAGCCTCCAGGCCGCCGCCGAGCAGGCCCGCCCGGGCGCCGGGCAGCCCGACGACAACACGATCCTCGGGGAGGTCATCCTCACGGCGCGCTCGTACGGCCGCGGCCAGGTCCAGCTGCCGCACCTCGTCGCGGCGATGCTGCTCGCGCCGTCAGACCTGTGGACGCCGCTCGAGGATGCCCTGGGCTCGATCGGCGAGAGCCGCGCGACGGTCGCGGGATCGTACGAGCAGTGGATATCGACCTGGGAGCCCAGCATGGTGGCCGG
>DASYBB010000203.1:0-3973 GCA_036501025.1 Streptosporangiaceae bacterium | reverse complement strand
CCCTGACGATCCAGCACGGCCCGTACGCCGCCGACGAGGCGGGCCGGGCGGCGCGGGCCGAGCACCGGGCCGGCTGGGAGTACTTCCTGCCCCGGCTGGCCGCCGGCCTGACCAGTTAGCCAGGACTCAGACGGTCTTCGCCAGGCTCAGACGGTGGAGCCGGCCGCCTGCGCGGCGATCCGCGGGTCCACCCGGACCGCGCCGGCGAAACCGGAGCCGAGCGCGACCGGCACGACCTCCACGTCCATGCCGGGTTCCGGCGCCTGGATCATCAGCCCGTGGCCGAGGTAGATGGCCACGTGCGAGATGTAGTTCGGTGCGCTCGGGTCGGTGTGGTAGAAGAGCAGGTCACCCGCGGCCACCTTGCTGAGCGGGACCCGGGGGCCGGTCAGCGCCTGGTCGGCGGCGACCCGCGGCATCACGATCCCGGCCTGCCGCAGCGACCACTGGACCAGGCCGGAGCAGTCGAACACCTTCGGCCCGGCGCCACCCCACACGTACGGCATACCGCGCCTGCTCAGCGCCGCCCGGAGAAACGCGGTCAGCTGCCGCGTGGTCAGCGTCGGGTACCCGTTGATGCCCTGTGCGGACACGCCGGAGATGCCCGCCGCGCCCGAGGTCCCGGACTCCGCGGCCTGCGACACCAGCGGCTGCACCGCCGCGGTGTGCGGCACCAGCCGCCGGATCTGCGCCAGCAGGGTGCTGAGCCGTGCGTGCGGCGCGCTGACCACGATCGCGTTGCCGCGCGGGAAGCCGAGTGAGCGGGCCGTCGAGTCGGACACCACGGCGTCCACGCCGGGGATGCCGACGGTGGCGAAGCCGCCGACCCGCAGCTTCTCCTTCCGCGCACCGGCCACCGTGACCTTGCCGCCGAGCGGCAGCTTGTCCAGCTTGCCCATGGTGTACGAGACCGCGACGTCGCCACTCGCGACCCCTCGCCACAGCCGGTTCGACCGCGCCGTGGGCTTGGCCGCGAACACCCGGAACGCTGAGGGGTCCACGCCGAGCATCGCCACGACCTTGCCGTTCAGGTGCAGCCGGGCCGCGTCGAGCGACTGCGCCGCGGTCACCCCGTGCAGCCGCTGGATCGACGCCAGCGCGCTGGCGGGCAGCCGTTTGGGGGCGACCACCATCAGGTCGGCGGGCCGCAGCGCGCCGAGCGGGGCGACGGCCTGCTTGCGGGAGGAGAGCAGCGAGACCGGCACCGCGAAGCCGTCCGAACTCCCGGCGGTCAGGCCGGGGGCCGGGGCCCGGTCGGCACTGCTGGCGGCCTGGCCCGCACCGGCCTGGCCCGCACTGGCCCGGCCCGTCCCTGCCGTGCCGGAGTGCCTGGCCGCGGTGATCCGGCCCGCGGAGGAAGGTCCGACGAGCAGGATGCCGGCAAGAGCGAGCGCGGCGGCAAGTCCGGGGAAGACAAAACGGGCCTTGTCGCGCACAGCGCTCCCCTCGGCGGGCCGTTGCTTGCCCGCATGACGGCAGTCTTCCCGGCCCACCATGCCCGATAACCTACCCGTGCGTCTATACGGGGACGAAAAGTCGCTATTTCTTGGCGGAAAGCACAGCATGCAGGTCAGCGGGATCGGTGACCGGCAGCCGGCAGGTGAAATTGCGGCAAATATAAGCGGCCGGGTTGCCGTCGACCAGTTCCCGGCCGGCCAGCAGCGGAATGCCGGCCCGGCCGGACCCGTCGCCCAGGGCGATGACCGCGCCGGGCGGGGCGGCGCGGTGCGCGGCGGCGTGCAGGGCGGCCGTCCGCGGGTCGCCGGCCGGGCCGACGACGGCGATCTCGGCCGGCCCGGACAGCAGCGCCCCGGCCACGGAAAGGCCGGCCCCGGCCGCCTGCGGGTACCGCCCGGCCAGCGCGGAGAGCGGGGCCAGCGCGGCCACGGCCGCTTCCCTGTGCCGCCGGGATCCGGTCAGCGCCGAGTAGCTGAGCAGCGCGGCCGCCACCGCGAAGGCGCCCGACGGAGTGGCATTGTCGGTAGGGTCGGCCGGCCGGTACAGCAGCGGCTCGCCGTCATCGGCGGTGTCGAAGAAGCCACCCCGGCCGTCGGCGAACCGGTCCAGCGCGGTGCCGAGCAGCCGTCCGGCCAGCTCCACCCACGCGTGCTCCCCGGTGACACCGGACAGCACGAGGAACCCTTCGGCCACGCAGGCGTAGTCCTCCAGCAGGCCGGCGCTGTCCCCCGCCGCGCCGTCCCGGGACGTCCGCACCAGCCGGACCGGCCCCGAGCTTGATCCACGGAGCGTTGTTGGTGCTGTAACCCCATCAACGCTCCGTGGATCATGGTGACCCCCGGCTGGCGTGGTGTGCAGGCGGGCGAGGAGTTCCGCGGCGGCCACGGCGGCGGCGGTGAAGTCCGGCCGGTCCAGCAGCAGCCCGGCCTCGGCCAGCGCGGCGATCGCCATCCCGTTCCAGGCCGCGACGACCTTGTCATCCCGGGTCGGCCTGACCCGCTGCTCCCGGGCGGCCAGCAGGGCGGCGCGAACCCGGCCGAGACGCTCGGTGTCCGCCGGGTCGTCTCGCAGCTGCAGCACCGACCGGCCGCCCTCGAACGTGCCGGCCTGGGTCACCCCGAACACCCCGGCGGCGAACTCGCCGTCGTCCGGGCCGAGCACGGCGGTGAGCTCGTCCGGGGTCCAGACGTAGAACCTGCCCTCCTCGCTGTCGCTGTCCGCGTCCAGCGCGGCGGCCAGCCCGCCCTCGGCGGTGCGCAGCTCGCGGAGCATCCAGTCGCAGGTCTGCTCGGTCACCCGGCGGGCCAGCGGCGAGCCGGTCAGCCGCCACAGGTGCGCGTAGGCCCGGGCGAGCAGCGCGTTGTCGTAGAGCATCTTCTCGAAGTGCGGCACCACCCAGCCGGCGTCCACCGAGTACCTGGCGAACCCGCCACCGAGCTGGTCGTACATGCCGCCGCGGGCCATCGCCTGCATGGTCTGCCCGGCCATCGCCAGCGCCCGGCCGTCCGGGTCGTCCGCTCCGCGCCTGGTGTGCTCGCGGAGCAGGAACTCCAGCACCATGGACGGCGGGAACTTCGGCGCGCCGCCGAACCCGCCGCGCGCGCTGTCGAAGCTGGCCGCCAGCGCGCCGGTGGCGGCCTCGCACGCGTCGGCCAGCGGCCGCACGGCCGGCCCGGCGGGATCCCAGTCGCCGGCCCGGGCCAGTTCAGCCAGCCCGGCCAGCCCGGCCGGGCCCGGCTCGTCCGCCGCCGCGGGGTCGCGCAGAGCGCTCAGGCCGGCCGACGCCCGTTCGGACAGCGCCGAGGCGATCTTCTCCGCCTGGCCGGTGACGCCGTCGCGGTCCTCCGCCCAGGCCTTCGCGACACCGAGGACGAGCCGCTGAAAGGTGTCACGGGGAAAGTAGGTGCCGCAGTAGAACGGCTCGCGGCCGGCGGTCATGAACACCGTCATCGGCCAGCCGCCCTGCCCGGTCATCGCCTGGGTGGCGGTCATGTAAACGGCGTCGATGTCGGGCCGTTCCTCACGGTCAACCTTGATGGCGACAACGCTGTCGTTCACCACCTTGGCGGTCGCTTCGTCCTCGAACGACTCGTGCGCCATCACATGGCACCAGTGGCAGGCCGCGTACCCGACCGAGAGCAGCACCGGCACGTCCCTGCGCCGTGCCTCGGCGAACGCCTCATCCGACCAGGGCCACCAGTCGACCGGGTTGTCAGCGTGCTGCAGCAGGTAGGGGCTTGTCGCGCCCTTCAGCCGGTTTACCACGCTTCAATTATCACGCGGAACGGATGCGGCCGCTGCCACAGGCCCGGGCGCAAAGGCCCGTCAGGTAGAAGACGGCGCCGATAGTACCGACGAAGAAGCCGAGCGGCCAGTTCGTCTCGTAGGACAGCGCGATCGACAGCCAGACGGTGGCCAGGGCGATGAGCACCGAGAGGGCAAGCGCGGTGCCCGGCCGGGCGGTGACCGAGCGGGCCGCGGCGGCGGGGCCGATCATCAGGCTGAACATCAGCAG
>DASYBB010000202.1:0-32976 GCA_036501025.1 Streptosporangiaceae bacterium | reverse complement strand
CCGCCGGACGCGGAGCCCGTGGTGGCGCTGGACGCGACCCGCTACCGGATGCCCGGAGAAGGGGCCGCATGACGCAGAACCTGGCTTACCAGCGGGACGGTGCCGCGATCTACCGGCAGTCGTTCGCGATCATCCGGGCCGAGGCCGACCTGAGCGCGGTCCCGGCCGACCTGGAGCACGTGGCCGTGCGGATGATCCACGCCTGCGGGATGACCGACCTGCCGGCCGACCTGGCCTGGTCGCCGGGGGTGGGCAGCGCCGCGCGCGACGCCCTGTCCCGCGGCGCGGCCGTGCTGTGCGACACCGCCATGGTCGCGGCCGGGATCACCCGGTCGCGGCTGCCCGCCGGGAACCCGGTCGTGTGCACCCTGGCTGACCCGCGGGTCGCGGAACTGGCCAGCCGGCTCGGGACGACGCGTTCGGCCGCGGCGGTGCAGTTGTGGGCCGAGCACCTCGACGGCGCGGTCGTCGCGGTCGGGAACGCGCCCACCGCCCTGTACGCCCTCCTCGAGCTGATTGCCGCCGGGGCGCCGCGGCCCGCCGCGGTCCTGGGGCTGCCGGTCGGCTTCGTCGGCGCCGCCGAGTCCAAGGCGGCCCTGGCCGCGAGCGGGCTGCCCCACCTGGTCGTGCGCGGCCGCCGGGGCGGATCGGCCATGGCGTCGGCCGCGGTCAACGCGCTGGCCGGGGCGCCGGAGTGACCGGCCCGGTGACCACCCAGGCGGCGGATCCGGTCCCGATGACGACGGGCCGGCTGACCGGCGTGGGCGTCGGCCCGGGCGACCCGGACCTGCTCACCGTCCGTGCCACCCGGCTCATCGCCGCCGCCGACGTCATCGCCTACCACTGCGCCCGGCACGGGAACAGCATTGCCCGCGCCGCCGCGCAGCCCTACCTGCGCGACGGCCAGGTCGAGGAGATCCTGCAGTACCCGGTGACCACCGAGGCCAGCGGCCGGGCCTACCGGGACCTGCTGGCCCAGTTCTATGAGGAAGCGACGGCGCGGCTGGCCGCGCACCTGACGGCGGGCCGCGACGTTGTCGTCCTGTGCGAGGGCGATCCCGCGTTCTACGGGTCCTACCAGCACCTGCACACCCGGCTCAGCGGCCGGTTCCGCGCGTCGGTGGTGCCCGGCATCTCCTCGCTGTCGGCCGCCGCCGCCGCGACCGGCGTCCCGCTGGTCCAGCACGACGAGACGCTGACCGTCCTGCCCGGCACGCTGCCCGACGACCAGCTCCGCGCCCGGCTGGCCGGCGCGGACGCGGTGGCCGTGTTCAAGCTGGGCCGCACCTTCGGCAAGGTCCGGGCCGCGCTGGACGAGGCCGGGCTGCTCGGCCGGGCGCGGTACGTCGAGCGGGCCGGCACGGCGGCCGAGCGGGTCACGGCGCTGGCCGACGTCGACCCGGACACGGTGCCGTACATGTCGCTGGCGGTCGTGCCGGGTTACGGCCGGCGCGGCGGCCTGGCCGGGCCGGACGCCTCGGCGGCGGCCTCGCCGGGCGAGGCGGAGGGCCTGCCCGTCCCGGTGACCGGCGGCGTCACGGTCGTCGGCCTGGGTCCCGGTGACCCGGCGTGGCTCACGCCCGAGGTCAGCGTGGCCATCGCCGAGGCCACGGACCTGGTCGGGTACCGGCCCTACCTGGCCCGCGTGCCCGAGCGGCCGGGCCAGCAGCGGCACGCCACCGGCAACACCGTCGAGGCCCGCCGGGCCGCCCACGCCCTCGACCTGGCCGCGGCCGGCCATCAGGTCGCCGTCGTCTCCTCCGGCGACCCGGGCGTGTTCGCCATGGCGTCGGCCGTCATCGAGCAGGTCGCGGCCGAGCCGGGCCGCTGGCCGGCCGTGCCGGTGACCGTGCTGCCCGGCGTGACCGCCGCCCAGGCCGTCGCGGCCCGGGTCGGCGCGCCGCTCGGCCACGACTACTGCGTGATCAGCCTGTCGGACCGGCTCAAGCCGTGGGACGTCATCGCCGGCCGGATCGAGAAGGCGGCCGCGGCCGACCTCGTCCTGGCCCTGTACAACCCGGCGTCCCGGCGGCGGACCTGGCAGCTCGCCGCCGTCCGCGAGCTGATGCTCCGCCACCGCGACCCGGCCACGCCGGTCGTGCTCGGGCACGGCGTGGGCCGCGCGGGGGAGCGGGTGACCGTGACCACGCTGGCCGCCCTCGACCCGGCCGACGTGGACATGTCCACGCTGGTCATCATCGGGTCGAGCCAGACCGTCGTGCACGACCGGCCCGGCGGGCAGCTCGTGTTCACCCCCCGGCACTACGAGGCGGCCGGGCCGGAGCCGGCCTCGGGCTCGGCCTCGCCGGAGGCGGGCGGCCGGGATTAGCGTGGCGGGCATGTCCGACGCCAGCGCGCATGACGCCGCCATCCGCGAGCAGTTCCGGCTCCAGGCCGCCACGTGGACCGACGACCGCCGGTTCGCGACGGCGGGGCTGGACTGGATCGTCGCCCAGCTGACCCCGCAGCCGGACGACCAGGTCCTCGACGTCGCGGCCGGCGCGGGGCACGTCGGGCGGGCGCTCGCCCCGCACGTCCGCTCCGTGGCGGCCATCGACCTGACCCCCGAGATGCTGGCGCAGGGCCAGCGGCTCGCCGCCGCCGACGGCCTGCAGAACATCAGCTTCCAGCTCGGCAACGCGACGGCGCTGCCGTGGCTGGACGGCCAGTTCGACCTGGTCGCGTGCCGGTTCACCGTGCACCAGGTCGCCGATCCGGGCGCCGTGGTGCGCGAGATGGTCCGCGTCGCCCGCGGCCGGATCGCCATCATCGACATGATCGCCGACGACGACCCGGCGGTGGCCGCCGAGACCAACCGGCTGGAGCGGCTGCGCGATCCGAGTCACAACCGCACCCATGCCCTCGGCGAGCTGAGCGACCTGCTGACCAGCGCCGGGGCCACGGTCACCGGGACCGCGGGCCGGGACAGCGCGCTCGACTT
The DNA here is from genome assembly GCA_036501025.1 of Streptosporangiaceae bacterium. Lineage (GTDB taxonomy): Bacteria > Actinomycetota > Actinomycetes > Streptosporangiales > Streptosporangiaceae > DASUBV01. The sequence goes on along the minus strand of DASYBB010000202.1, from coordinate 30,035 downwards.
CGAGGACTGGCTGGACCGCACGCAGACGCCGCCGCAGGTCCGCGCCGAGATCCGCGAGCGCCTCGACCGCGAGCTCGGCGGCGGTCCCCCGACCGGGCTGCGGCCGGTCCGCGGGCCGGACGGGACGGTCAGCTTCACCCACACCTGGGCCGCCGTCCTCGCCGCCCGCTGAGGTATCCTCCGGCCGGAGTAACGGCCATCCGCGTTCGGGGGAACCATGCCTTATACCGTGGACTTCAGTACCGTCTCGACCGTCGGCCTGGAGTCATCTCCGGTCGCGCCCGCGCTCGCCGGACTGCGGGCCAACGAGGCTCGCTACTTCAAGAACAAGTACGACCACGTCTTCACCGTGGAGCCGGCCGCCGACGCCCGGGCGGCCGTCGACTGGGTGCACCGGATCCTCCGGGAGGAACGAGACATCGTCATCGCGTCCCGGCCGCTCGAGGCCACGGCCTTCCAGGTCGAGAACATCAAGATGGCCTACGTCTTCTACGAGAGCGGCCTGTCGATCAACGTGATGTGCACCCTCGACGACAACGGGAAGCGGGCGGTCGGGTTCAAGCTCTCCGACGGGATGGAAATCCCTGAGGAACTTGCCTCCCGGTTCAAGTTCGCGCGGCAGAAGTCGAAGCTGGCCGGAACCATCCGCGGCTCCTACTTCGCCTTCAAGAACGAGTACTGACCGCTAGCGCGGATCATCCACCGGACCCGTGAACCTGCTGAATCCCGCCTGTTTGACCGAAAGCCGGCGGGATGTCACGCTGACCTCGTGCCGGAAGCACCGCTCATGCCGGAAGACCGGGGTGACCCCGCCGGGGAGACCCCGGGCCTGGCCCTCGGCGTGCCCGGCCCGCTGACCCCGGGCGACGAGCTCCGCCGGATCGCGCGCTTCGCGGCCGGCCTGTCCCGCCAGCACGGCTGGCGCCTCGTCGCGGCGCGCCTGGCCGCGTTCGCGATCCTGCTCGGCATCCTGCTGTTCATCCTGGCCGAGTTCGTCCGCAGCAGCTAGCGGGCCGGCTCGGACAGTGGCCTGCCTGACCCGGCCGGGCCTGCCTAAGCCCGCTCGGCCCCGTGCCGGTGCACCCAGTGCTGCAGCACGAGCCGGGCCGCCACCACCGCTGACGAGCAGTACATCGGGACGTCCTCGGCCGCCGACCGCTCGACGACGATCACCGGGATCCCGAGCTGCCGGGCCGCCGCCAGCTTCCCGGCGGTGAACTCGCCGCCGCTGTTCTTGGTGACCAGGACGTCAATCTCGTGCTCGGACATCAGCGCGTGCTCGGCCTCGGCGTCGTAGGGCCCGCGGGCCAGCACCACCTCGCATACCTCCGGCAGCGGCCCGGCCGGCGGGTCCACGCACCGGATCAGGAACCACACCTCGTCCACCTCGGCGAACGCCGCCAGCCCCTGGCGCCCGGTCGTGACGAAGGCCCGCCGCCCCAGCGACGGCAGCAGCGCCGCCGCCTCGGCCTCCGAGGCGACCTCGTGCCACAGGTCGCCCGACCCGGCCGCCCACGGGGGGCGGGCCAGCCGCAGCAGCGGCGCCGGCACCTCCGCGCACGCCGCCACCGCGTGCTCGCTCATCGTCTCCGCGAACGGGTGCGTGGCGTCCACCACGACCGTCACCGCATTCTCGGCCACCCACGCCGCCAGCCCCGCGACCCCGCCGAACCCGCCGACCCGGACCTCGCCCGCCGGCATGGCCGGCCGCGATACCCGCCCGGCCAGCGACGACACCACCCGCAGCCCCGGCACCCGGGCCGCCACCAGCCGTGCGGCCAGCTCGCGGGCCTCCCCGGTGCCGCCGAGGATCAGCACGGTCGAGGTCACGACTCCGCGTCCCCGCGCCGCAGCAGGTAGCTGTCCATGATCCAGCCGTGCTGCCGCCGGGCCGCCTCGCGCGCCGCCACGATCAGCGGCCCGACCTCCTGCAGCGGCCCGGAAATCAGGATCTCGTCGTTGCTCCCCACGTACGCCCCCCAGTAAATCTCCACCCCGGAAAGGTCCAGCCCCGTGAACGCGCACCCTCCATCCAGCATGACGACCACGTCATCGGCGTTCTCCGGGAACCCCCCGGCCAGCAGCCGGCCGGTGGTCAGGTGCACCGGCCGGCCGGTCCGGGTCAGGCTCACCCGGTGCCGCGCGGCCAGCGCCTGGATGCTGCTGATCCCCGGGATCACCTGCAGGTCGAACGCGACCTCACCGCGCTCCAGCACCTGGTCCAGGACGTGCACCGTACTGTCGTAGATCGCGGGATCGCCCCACGCCAGGAACGCGCCGTGGCCCTGCTCGCCCAGCTCGCCTGAGATCAGCCGCTCGTAGATGTCCGCGCGCTGGCCGCGCCAGTCCGCCACCGCGGCCCGGTACGCCGCCGCCCGCCGGTCCCGCTCCGGGTCGGGCGCGGTCACGATGCGGTAGTCGCCGCTGATGTAGCGATCGCAGATCTCCCGGCGCAGGTCGGTGAGCTCGCGCTTGCCCTCGCCCTTGTCCACCATGAAGATCACGTCCACCGTGTTCAGGACGTTGATGGCCTGCACGGTGACCTGCTCGGGGTCACCCGAGCCGATCCCGATAACCGAGATTCTTCTCATGAACGCTTGTCCTTCGCCCGATCCCGCTCCGCCGAGTACAAGTGGCTATCGCGGAACGAGTCGTCCGCCAGAACCCGCCCGACCACGATAATCGCCGTCCGCCGGATTCCCGCGGCGCGCACGCGGCCGGCCAGCTCCCCGAGCGGGCAGCGCAGCACCACCTCGTCCGGCCAGCTGGCCCGGGCCACGACCGCCGCCGGGCACTGCGGGCCGTAGTGCGGCAGCAGGTCGGCCGCCACCCGGTCGATGTTCTGCACGGCCAGGTGCAGGACCAGGGTGGCGCGGGTCGCGCCGAGCGCGGCCAGTTCCTCGCCGGGCGGCATCGGCGTGGCCCGGGCGGCGGTCCGGGTCAGCACGACCGTCTGGCCCACGCCGGGCAGGGTGAGCTCCTGGCGCAGCGCCGCGGCCGCGGCCGCGAAGGCCGGCACGCCGGGCACGATCTGCCAGGCGACGCCGGCCGCGTCGAGCCGCCGGGCCTGCTCGGCGATGGCGCTGAAGATGGACGGGTCGCCGCTGTGCAGCCGGACCACGTCCTGGCCGGCCCGGTCGGCCGCGACCAGCTCCGCGGTGATCGCGGCCAGGTCCAGCTCGGCCGTGTCGGTCAGGCGGGCATCGGCGCGCGCCGGCGCCAGCACCTCGGCCGGGATCAGGCTCCCGGCGTAGAGGATCACCGGCGCGGCCTCGATCAGCCGCAGCGCCCGGATGGTCAGCAGGTCCGCCGCACCCGGCCCGGCCCCGACGAAGTAGACCGTCATGCCGGCGCTCCCCGGGGCGCGCGGGGCTCCGGGGAGCGGGTCACCGACCACTGGGTGACCGGCCGGGCCGGGCGCCAGGCGGTGAACGAGCCGAGCGGCTCGAGGTAGCTGATCTCCGAGCGCGTGAGCTGACCGCCGTGCTCGCGCTGCCCGGCGAGCAGCACGGCCTCGGACTCGACCGTGACCGCGTGCGCGACCAGCCGCCCGCCCGGCGCCAGCCTCGCCCAGCACGCCTCCAGCAGGCCGGCCGTGGTCACGCCGCCGCCGATGAACACCGCGCCCGGCGCCGGGAGCCCGGCCAGCGCGCCGGGCGCGCTCCCGCACACCACCTGCAGGCCCGGCACCCCGAGCGCGGCGGCGTTCCGCCCGGCCCGCGCGGCCCGGTCGGCGCGCGCCTCGACGGCGATCGCGCGGGCCAGCGGCTGGGCGCGCAGCCACTCGATGCCGATGCTGCCGCTGCCCGCCCCGACGTCCCACAGCAGCTCGCCCGGCCCGGGCCGCAGCGCGGCCAGCGCCAGTACCCGCAGCTCGCGCCGGGTGATCTGCCCGTCGGTCTCGAACGCCTCATCCGGCAGCCCCGGCAGCCGCCCGGTGGCGAGCGCCCGGCCCGCCGTTGCCCCGCCGGCCCCGGCGTCCCCCGGAACGGGCCGGACGCCGATGACGCACAGGTCGGCGAACCGGCCCGGCGCCGCGTCCGCAGCACCGGTCCCGGCGGCCAGGTCGCGCGCCGGGAACGGGCCGAGGACCCGCTCCCCCGGGCCGCCCAGCCGCTCCAGCACGGTGAGCTGACTGTCGCCCCACCCGGCCGCGGTCAGCCGCCCGGCCACGGCGGCCGGCGTCGCGCCGTCGCGGCACAGCAGGACGAGCCGCGCGCCCGGCGCCAGCCCGGCCAGGGCCGCTTCGGGCGGCTGCGACACCAGGCTGATGACCTCGGTCTCCTGCTCGGGCCAGCCGAGCCGGGCGCAGGCCAGCGCGACGCTGGACACCGCCGGGATGACCCGCAGCGCGCCCGGCGGCAGCCGCCGGGCCAGCGTCGCCCCGATGCCGTGCAGCATCGGGTCACCGCTGGCCAGCAGGCACAGGCCGGGGTGGTCGCGGACCAGGGCGTCGAGGTTGTCCAGCAGCGGCGACGGCAGCGGCGCGCACCGGACGCCGAGCTCGGGCAGCAGGGCCAGCTGCCGGGCGCTGCCCACGATCAGCGGGGCACCGTGCAGCGCCGCCCGGGCGGCCTCGCCCAGGCCGTCCCAGCCGTCGGCACCGATCCCGACCACCGTGACGCCCGTGGTCACGGCGGCGCTGGCTTCGCTCATCAGGCGGCCCAGCATGCCATAGCGGACCCCGGCGGCCCGACCGGGGACCGGCCGCGGCGGCGCCGCCCGGTGCCTTTACCTCAGGTCCACGGGCCGTTCGCAGCCGGGTGGTAGAACTGGTCCCATGCTGGGACTCCCGGACGGTATCGAGGCCTGCCTGTTCGACATGGACGGCGTGCTGACCAAGACGGCGGCCGTGCATGCCGCCGCGTGGACGCAGATGTTCGACGAGTTCCTGCGGGCCCGGGCCGAGGCCGAAGGAGGCCAGTACCGGCCCTTCGACACCCACGACGACTACGACCAGTACGTCGACGGCAAGCCGCGCGAGGACGGGGTGCGGGACTTCCTGGCCTCGCGCGACATCACCCTCCCCGAGGGCCACCCCGACGACCCGCCGGCCGCGCAGACCGTCTACGGCCTGGGCAACCGCAAGAACGTGCTGCTGCTGAAGCACATCAAGGAGGACGGCGTCGAGGTCTTCGACGGCTCGGTCCGCTACCTGGAGGCCGTCCAGCGGGCCGGGCTGCACCGGGCCGTGGTGTCCTCCAGCGCGAACACGCAGCAGGTGCTGAGCGTCACCGGCCTGGCCAAGTACTTCGAGGTTCGGGTCGACGGGGTGACCATCGCGGAGCGGCACCTGCACGGCAAGCCGGCCCCCGACACGTTCCTCGACGCCGCCCGCCAGCTCGGCGTCGAGCCCGCCCGCGCGGTCGTCTTCGAGGACGCGCTGTCCGGGGTGGCGGCCGGGCACGCGGGCCACTTCGGCTTCGTGGTCGGCGTGGACCGGGTCGGCCAGGCCAAGGCCCTGGCCGAGCACGGCGCCGACAAGGTCGTCCAGGACCTGGCCGAGCTGCTCGACGACCCGGCTCAGGCCAGCCAGCAGAAGGGCACGCAGTGATCCCGCAGTCCGAGTTCGAGGAAGACGACTGGTCGATCCGCGAGGTCCGGCTGGACCTGGACCGGCTGGCTCAGACCGAGTCGGTGTTCGCGCTCGGCAACGGTCACATCGGGGTCCGCGGCAACCTCGACGAGGGGGAGCCCCACGGCCTGCCCGGCACCTACCTGAACGGGTTCTACGAGGCCCGCCCCCTGCCCTACGCCGAGGCCGGCTACGGCTATCCCGAGGCCGGCCAGACTGTGGTCAACGTCACCAACGGCAAGCTCATCCGGCTCCTGGTCGACGACGAGCTGTTCGACCTGCGCTACGGCCGCCTCATCCACCACGAGCGGACCCTGGACTTCCGCGCCGGGCTGCTGCGCCGGCAGGCGGAGTGGCGGTCGCCGGGCCACCGCGGCATCCGGGTCCGCAGCACCCGGATGGTGTCCCTGGTCCAGCGGGCCGTGATGGGCATCGAGTACGAGGTCGAGGTGCTCGACGGCCCGGCCCGCGTCGTGGTCCAGTCCGAGCTCGTCACCAACGAGGAGATGCCGGTCGTCAGCAAGGACCCGCGCGTGGCGGCCGCCCTGAGCCACCCGCTGGCCGGCATCGAGCACCGGTCGATGAAGGTGGAGGCCCTGCTCGCCCACCAGACCCGCAGCAGCGGGCTGCGGCTGGCGGCGGCCATGACCCACATCTGCGATGCCCCCGATCCCTGGGAGGTCGAGACGGAGGACTACGACGACTCGGCCCGGGTCACGATCATCGCCGAGCTCAAGCCGGGCCAGAAGGTCCGCCTGATCAAGCTGGTCGCCTACGGCTGGTCGAGCGAGCGCTCGGTGCCGGCCCTGCGCGACCAGGTGGCCGCCGCCCTGGCCGCGGCCCGGCACACGGGGTGGGACGGCATGCTCGCCGAGCAGCGCGCCTACCTCGAAGAGTTCTGGTCGCACGCGGACGTACATGTCGACGGGGACCGGCAGATCCAGCAAGCGGTCCGTTTCGGCCAGTTCCAGATTCTCCAGGCGGGCGCCCGCGCCGAAGGCCGCGCCATCCCGGCCAAGGGCCTCACCGGGCCGGGCTACGACGGGCACTCGTTCTGGGACACCGAGGGCTACGTGCTGCCCGCGCTGACCTACTCGCTGCCGTCGGCGGCATCGGACGCGCTGAAGTGGCGGCACTCGATCCTGCCCCAGGCACAGGAGCGGGCCCGGCAGCTCGGGCTGAAGGGCGCGGCGTTCCCGTGGCGGACCATCGCCGGCGAGGAGTGCTCGGCGTACTGGCCGGCCGGCACCGGCGCGTTCCACGTGACTGCCGACGTGGCCGACGCGGTGGCGCGGTTCCAGTTCGCGGCCGGCAACGACGACTTCGCCCGCCGGTTCGGGACCGAGCTGCTCATCGAGTCGGCCCGGCTGTGGGCATCGCTGGGCTACTTCGACATGGAAGGCGAGTTCCGGATCGACGGCGTGACCGGGCCGGACGAGTACAGCGCCATCGCCGACAACAACGTCTACACGAACATGATGGCCAAGCGGAACCTGCAGGCCGCGGTGGCCGCGCTGAGCCAGCCGCACACCGACCGGTCGCGCTGGGACGTGACGGACGACGAGCTGGAGACCTGGCAGCGCGCCGCCGACCACATGCGGCTGTGCTACGACCCGCGGCTGAAGGTGCACCCCCAGGCCGACGGCTTCACCGACCACGCGGTCTGGGACTTCGACGGGACCAACGCCGCGCAGTACCCGCTGCTGCTGAACTTCCCGTACTTCGACCTCTACCGCAAGCAGGTGGTCAAGCAGGCTGACCTGGTGCTGGCCCTGTTCCGGGCCGGTCACGAGTTCACCGACGAGGACAAGGTCCGCGACTTCGAGTACTACGAGTCGATGACCGTCCGCGACTCCTCGCTGTCGGCCGCCGTCCAGGCCATCGTCGCCGCCGAGACCGGGCACATGGACCTGGCCTACGACTACTGGGGCGAGGCCGCGCTGATGGACCTCGACGACCTGGAGCACAACACCGCCGACGGCCTGCACATCGCGTCCCTGGCCGGGTCGTGGATGGTCGCGGTGGCCGGGTTCGGCGGGCTGCGCGACACCCAGGGCACGCTGTCGTTCCGGCCCCGGCTGCCCGGCGCGCTGAACTCGCTGTCGTTCAACCTGCTGTTCCGCGGGACGCACCTCAACGTCGCCATCACCCCGGACGAGGCGCGCTACACCTGCAACGCCGAGGATCAGCACGTCGACGTGGTGCACTACGGCGAGGCCGTGCGGGTCGGCCCCGGCGGCACCCAGGTCCGCGCCATCCCGCCGCAGACGCCCCGGCCGCGCCCCCGCCAGCCCCCCGGCCGCGAGCCCGCCCAGCGCGGCCGCAAGCCCGAGTAGCCCGGTCCGCCTGCTCCCGCCCCGCGCCCCGCGCCTGGGGCCCAGGGCCGGCTGCGGCTGGGCGCCGCGTGCCGATTAATATCGTGTCACGATGGAAATCTCCGAGTGCCCGGCCGGGCCGACCGACCCCGCCCCCGAGACCCACCCGATCATTCGCCAGAACGCTGGCCCGCCCCCCGCCGCCCATCCCCCCGCCGATGACGCTGAGCTCATCGGCCCCGACTACCGCGGCCTGGACACCGCCGAGCGCGCGCTCGGCGACTTCACCGCGACCGCCGCGCTGCTGCGCCTGGTGCCGCTGGCCCTGCTCATCGGGGTGCTCGGCACCGCGATCTCGCTGGCCCTGCTCGACATGATCGGGTTCGTCACCAACCTGCTGTACTACCAGCGGATCAGCGTCGCCCTGGTCTCCCCGAACGCCAGCACGCTCGGCGCCCTGGCCATCGTCATCCCGGTCGGCGGCGGGCTCATCGTCGGGCTGATGGCCCGGTTCGGGTCCGAGCAGATCCGCGGCCACGGCATCCCGGAGGCGATGGAGCGGATCCTCATCAACGGCAGCCGGGTCCAGCCCCGGCTGGCCATCCTCAAGCCGGTCTCCAGCGCGATCAGCATCGGTACCGGCGGCCCGTTCGGCGCTGAGGGCCCGATCATCCTGACCGGCGGCGCGGTCGGCTCGATCGTCGGCCAGCTGTTCGCGCTGACCGCCGCCCAGCGGCGGGCGCTGCTGGTGGCCGGGGCGGCGGCCGGGATGAGCGCCGTGTTCGGCACCCCGGTGGCGGCCACGCTGTTCGGCGTCGAGCTGCTGGCCTTCGAGTTCAAGCCCCGGTCGATGGTGCTCATCGGCCTGGCCGCCGCCACCGCGGACGGCCTGCGGATGGGACTGGCCAGCGCCGGCCTGGTCGCCCCGCAGCCACTGTTCCCGGTGCCGGGCCACGCCGTGCTGGGCGGCGTGGTCCTGCTCGGCGCCGTGGCCGTCGGAGTCGCCACCGGGCTGGGCGCGTGGGTGCTGACCCAGGCCGTCTACCTGGCCGAGGACGCGTTCCGGAAGCTGACCGGGCACGTGCACTGGATGTGGTGGCCGATCCTCGGCGGGGCCATCATCGGCATGGGCGGACTGATCGACCCGCGGGCGCTCGGGGTCGGCTACAACACCATCCACGCCGAGCTGCTCGGCCAGCTGAGCATCGGCGCGCTGGCGCTGCTGTTCATGGTCAAGCTGGTCATCTGGTCGGGCGGGCTCGGCGGCGGGACCAGCGGCGGCATCCTGGCCCCGATCCTGATGATGGGGGCCGCCCTGGGCGGGATCCTCGGCCACCTGCTGCCCGGTGCCTCGCCGGGCACCTGGGCGCTGATCGGGCTGGCCGGCGCGCTGGCCGGGGTGACCCGGTCGCCGTTCACCGCCATCGTGTTCGCCTTCGAGCTCACCCACGACCAGAACAGCCTGCTCGCCCTGCTGGTCGTGGCGACGGTGTCCCACCTGACCAGCGTGCTCGTCCTGAAGCGCTCGATCCTCACCGAGAAGGTGGCCCGGCGCGGCTTCCACGTCATGCGCGAGTACGCGGTCGACCCGCTGGAGGCGATGTTCGTCCGGGAGGTCATGGACACCGACGTCTGCACCGTCGAGCCCGGCCGGCCGCTGGCCGAGCTGTACCGGGAGCTGCCCGAGGGCTCGCCGCAGCGGCGCCAGCGGCTGTACCCGGTGCTGGCCGGCGGGCTCGTCGGGGTGCTGCCGTGGTCGAGGGTGCTGGCCGGCCGGTCCGGGCCGGGCCAGGCCCGCGACGTCATGGTCACGACCCCGGCCGTCGCCTACCCCGACGAGATGCTGCGCTCGGTTGCGGACCGGATGGCGGCGCTCGGCCTGGGCGTGCTGCCGGTCGTCGACCGGTCCGACCCCGGCCGCCTGGACGGGCTGATCACCCAGTTCGACCTGCTTCAGGCCCGCCAGCGACTTTTGGAGGAGGAACGCCGGGCGGAACGGGTGCTCACCCTGCGAGGCTTGCGATCATGAGCGTGCTGACTGACCAGGACTACCAGAACCTGCTGACCTTCCGGACGAGCCTGCGCCGGTTCCAGCACTGGAGCGAGACCATGGCCCGGGAGGCCGGCCTGACGCCGGCCCAGCATCAGCTGCTGCTCGCGGTCCGCGGGCATCCCGGCGAGCGCGGCCCCAGCATCGGGGACCTCGCGGACTACCTGCTGCTGCGCCACCACAGCGCCGGCGAGCTGATCGACCGGGCCGAGGCCGCGGGGCTCGTGCACCGCCATGCTGACCCCGACGACGCCCGGCTGGCCCGGGTCGAGCTGACGCCCGGCGGGGCGGACCGCCTGGACCAGCTGACCCCGGCGCACGTGGCTGAGCTCCGCAACCTGGTGCCGATGCTGGCCCAGGTCGTCGCGGCCTGGGAGGCCGGCGCTACAGGCTGAGGTCCACGATGACCGGGGCGTGATCACTCGGTCCCTTGCCCTTGCGCGCCTCGCGGTCGACGACCGCGTCCGACACCGCGCCGGCCAGGGCCGCGTTGGCGTAGACGAGGTCGATCCGCATGCCCATCCCCTTGTGGAACGCGCCGGCCCGGTAGTCCCAGTACGTGTAGGGGTGCGGCCCCTTCTCGATCCGCGGCACCACGTCGGTCAGCCCTTCCGCGCGCAGCCCGGCCAGCTGCTCCCGCTCCGGCGCGGTGACATGGGTGGCGCCGGCGAACGCGGCCGGGTCCCAGACGTCGTCGTCGGCCGGGGCGACGTTGAAGTCGCCCATCACCGCGAACGGCACGCCGCCGGCCGCGTCCGCGGCGACCGCCGCCCGCAGCGCGCCCAGCCAGCGCAGCTTGTAGGCGTAGTGCGGGTCGTCGGGGGTGCGCCCGTTCGGCACGTACACCGACCGCAGCCGGACCGGGCCGCAGGTGGCCGCGATGGTCCGCGCCTCGTGGGTCTCCGCGTCCGGCCAGCCGGGGTCGCCGGGCAGGCCGGGGGACACGTCGGCCAGGCCGGCCTTGGACAAGATGGCGACGCCGTTCCAGCGGCCCTCGCCGTTCTGCGCCACCTCGTAGCCCAGTGCGGTGACCTCGTCCGCCGGGAACGCGCCCTGGCCCACCTTGGTCTCCTGCAGGCAGACCACGTCCGGGGCGGCCTGCCCCAGCCACTCCACCAGCCGGGGCAGCCGGGCCAGCACCGAGTTCACGTTCCAGGTCGCGATCCGCATGCTGCTCATCCCATCAGCTCCGGGGGCGCGCTGGCGACCGGTCCGGGCGACTGCGGTGCCCCCGGCCCGGCCCGGGCCGGTTTGCCTCCGGTCCCGCTCTGGCCTAGAAACGTTACTGGCAAGGGGTCACCGGCAGTCGGGATGCGCGTGCATGGAGCTTGCTGACGTCGAGGCGTTCCTCGTCCTCGCCGAGGAACTGCATTTCGGGACCACCGCCGAGCGGACCTTCGTCTCCAGGGCGCGGGTCAGCCAGCGGATCGGGGCGCTGGAGCGGGAGGTCGGCGGCCTGCTGTTCGAGCGGACCAGCCGCCGGGTCCGCCTGACGCCGCTCGGCGCCCAGCTCCGGGCCCAGCTGGTGCCCGCTTACGACCAGGTCCGCAAGGCCCTCGCCGACGCCCGCCGGTCGGCCCGGTCGCTGGACGGCTGGCTGCGCATCGGGTTCACCTCCACCACCGGCGGCGAGGTGCTGAACCGGGCCGTGGTCGCGTTCGAGGAGGCGCACCCCGGCAGCCACATCGCCCTGCGCGAGATTCCCATCGCCGACCCGGTCGAGGCGCTCCGCTCGGATACCGTCGACGTCCTGGTCAACTGGGCCGTGCACGACGCCCCCGACCTCACCGCCGGCCCGGTCCTGGAGTCCGAGCCGCGGGTCCTGGCCGTGTCCGCCGATCACCCGCTGGCCGGGGAGCCGGCCGTCTCGGCCGAGGTCCTCGCGGAGTACCCGGCGCCCAACCTGCCCGGCCTGGACCCCGAGGTCCGGTTCGCGATCGTCCCGCCGCGCACCCCGTCCGGGCGCAAGGTCCTGCTCCACTCCGAGCCGATGCTCAGCCTGGCCGAGGTCATCGGCCTGGTCGCGCGGGGTCATGCCGTGCACCCGACCGTCCCGTCGCTGCAGCGCCTCGCGCACCGCGACGACCTGGTGTTCGTGCCCATCACCGACCTGCCGCCGCTGAGCCTGGGCCTGGTGTGGCGGACCGCCACCGAGAACGCCCGCATCCGGGCCTTCGCCGACACCTGCCGGGCCATCGGCCCACCGGTAAGCGAGGCTGACCGATAGGTGAGCAGCCCGGCCTTGATCGAGGACGGCCGCCCCGCCCAGACTGGCTTACGGCCGGTCGCACGGGGGCGCGCGCCGGCCCGCCCCGGCCCCGGCGCCTGACCTATCGGGCCCCTCCCGGCCCGGGGTGGGACGGGCGCGCCCGGCGGCTGGGTGGTCTCTCCTCCCGCGGGGTCGGCAACCCGTCCGCGCGGCGGAAGGCTGCCGGGAACGACATGGCCGTACATTCACTGCTGCTGGGGCAGCAGCGACCTTACGTTCATGTCGTTGGGACCCGGCCACGGGCCGCTCTGAGCGTCGGCCGTGGGCTCGCTGACGGCTGCAACCGGTCAGATGGGCGACCGCTGGCCTTGATCAGCGGGGCGGGTGGTGCGCATGGGGCGAGTGGTGCGCATGGGTCAGAGCCGCCGCTGCAAGCCGTCGAGCACCCGTTCCAGCACGACCCGGTCCGCGTGCGCCGCGGCCACCAGCGGCGGCGTTCCGGCCTCGTCCGGCTCGTCGGCCCCGTCCGGCTCTTCGGCCGCACCCGCGTTACCGGACCCGCTCGCGTCGCCGGACCCGCCCGCCTCACCGAACCCACCGGTCTCGCTCGCGTCGCCGGCCATGCCTGCCACTGCGGTGCCGGTCACCTCGTCGGCCATGCCGGCTGCGCGTGCCACCCCGGTCTCGCTTGCCTCGCCGGTCTCGCTTGCCTTGCCGGGCGCGCTGGGCGCGCTGGGCGCGCTGGGCAGGCTGGTCACGGTCGTCATGGCGCCGGATTCGAGCAGGTCGGAGAGCAGGACCTTGATCACGGCGGCGGGGAGACGGAGCCGGTGCGCTAGCTCCGCGACCGAGGCGGGCTCGCGGCAGAGGACCAGGGCGTGGGCGTGATCGGGCTCCAGCCCGGCCGGCGGCACACCGCCGGCCGACTGCACCATCGACGTCAGGTTCAGGCGGGTGCTCGGCCTGGTGCGGCCGTTGCTCACCGTGTACGGGCGGACGAGCCGGCCGTCATCGCCGTCGAGCCAGGACTCCTCGCGGGGGATCGTCACGCGACCGGACCGCCACCCGGGCCGCCGTTGCGGACCGTGACGCCCAGCAGCGGCTGGGCGCTCTTGACCAGCTGGAACATCTCATACCCGATCACGCCCGCGTCCGCCTCCCGGTCGGCCAGGACGGTCAGCGCGGACCCGAACCCGGCCGACGAGACGAACAGCAGCGTGTCGTCCAGCTCGGCCACCACCTGGCGGACGCCGTCGCTGCCGCCGAACTTGACCGCCGCGCTGCGCGCGATGGAGAACAGCCCCGAGGCGATGGCGGACAGGTGGTCGGCGTCGTCAGGGCTGAGCCCCTGCACGGCCGTCGCGAGCCCGTCGGCCGACAGCAGCACCGCGCTGCGGGTGTGCGGGACCCGGTCGAGCAGGCTGCGCAGCAGCCACGGGAGATCAGCTTCCGGGGCGAGATGGGCGTCGGTCACGATGTCAGTGGACTCCTTAGCAGACATGGCGTCAGCTCGGGCCGTCGGTATCGGCGGGGCGGTCCTCTTCCGCGGCCCGGCTGATGCCGCGCTGGAAGGCCGCCATCAGATCCGGTAGCTGGTCGTCGGCGGGCTCGTCGCGCCGACGCGGGCGCGCCTCCCGCGTCTCCGGGGCCAGCTGAGTCTGGCTGACGCGGCGGGGCAGCTCCGGCTCCTCCCCGCTGGCCGCGTCGGGTGCGTGGGCCGCGTCGGGTGAGTGGGCCGCGTCGGGTGCGTGGGCCCCGTCGGGTGCGTGGGCCCCGTCGGGTGCGTTGGCCGCGCTGGCCGCGTCAGGCGCGTCAGATGCGTCGGTCGCGTCCGGAGTCCGCGGCGCGGGCGGCTTGCGCCGCGCAGACGGCGTGCGCGGTGCCGGGGGCTTGCGCCGCGCCGGCGGCCGGAACAGCGCCTCAGCCGCTGTCGGCTCGGCCGCTGTCGGCTCGGCGGCAGTCGGCTCGGCGGCCAGCCGCTCGGCTGCCGACCGGGTGCGGGTCGGGAGCGTGCTCCCCGGGACGCGGCGGGCGGGAGCGCTGCTGGTGGCGGCGTCCTCGGGCGGCGCGGCCGCGGCTTGCTGGCGGACCGGGAGGCCGCCCGACGGGGCAGGCCCGCGGCGCGCCGGCAAGGCAGGGTCGCGGCGCGTCGGCAAGGCAGGGTCGCGGGGCGCCGGCAAGGCAGGGTCGCGGGGCGCCGGCAAGGCAGGCTCGCGGGGCGCCGGCGCGACGGGCCGAGTCTCCCCGGGCGCGGGCCGCGTCGTCGCGCCCGACCCGAGTCCCGCACGTGTCTCCGAAGCCGGGGGCGGCGCCATCTCCCCGGGTCCGGCCGGCGCCGGCTCCCCCGGCCGGGGCGCCGGCGCCTCGACCAGGATCCGGGGGAGGACGATCACGGCCTGGACGCCGCCGTAGATGTTGCCCTGGAGCTGTACCCGGATGCCGTGCCGCCGGGCCAGCGTGGCCACCACGAACAAGCCGATCCGCCCGTCGCGCAGCAGCTCGGCGGTGTTCACCTGGGCGGGATCGGCCAGCAGCGCGTTCAGCCGCTGCTGGTCGGCGGCGCGCATGCCCAGCCCGCGGTCCTCGACCTCGACCACGAGCCCGGCCGTGACCAGCTCGGCCCGCACCGTGGCCTCGGTGTGCGGGGCCGAGAACCTGGTCGCGTTCTCGATCAGCTCAGCGACCAGGTGGATGACGTCGGTGACCGCACTGCCGGGCAGCGTTCCCTCGACTGGCGGCACCACGGTGACCCGGGTGTACTGGTCGACCTCGGCCACCGCCGCCCGCAGGACCTCGTACACCGGCACCGGCCGGCTCCATTGCCGGCGGGACACCGCGCCGCCCAGCACCGCGAGGCTCTCGGCCTGGCGGCGCATCCGGGTGGCCAGGTGATCGACGCCGAACAGGCCCTTGAGCAGGTCCGGGTCCTCGACCCCCGCCTCCAGGTCGTCGAGCAGCAGGATCTCCTGGTGGACCAGCGACTGCATCCGCCGGGCCAGGTTGACGAAGACCTCGACGCGCGGGTCCGCCCGCCCGCCGGCCCCAACTCGTCCGCCGGCCCCAGCCCGCCCGCCGGCCGCCTGTGCGCCGATCTGGACCACGGCCTGCCGGGCCGCGTGCCGCTCGCGCTCCAGGTCGCCGGCCAGCTCGGCGAGCCCGTCATCGTCCGCGCCGGGATCAAACGGCTCGGCCGGCTCGGGCCCCGGCGGGGACACCAGGGAAGGCTGCTCACCGCGCTGCGCCCGCTCGGTCAGCAGCGCCAGTTCGTCCCGGGCGCGCGAGCTGGCCCGGCGCATTTCGGCCACCTGGAGCTGCAGCCGCCGGGTGGCACTGGCCGCGCCGGTGACCGCCCCGATCAGCACCAGCGCGGCCAGCGCGGCGGCCGCGACGAGCACGATCCGGGTCGCTGTCACCGAGTGGCCGCCGACGAGAACGAACGCCACCGTCGCGACGCCGAGTACCGCCACGGCGGTCGCGGGGAGGATGGCCACCCGCAGGTGGGTGCCGCTCATCCCGCCCGGCGCCGTCTGCGGCCGGGCGCCGCGCCGCCGCGCGTCCCGGCGTGCGTCGGGCTCGGCCGGATCAGTCATTGGCGTCCTTGCCTATGGCGGGCCGCCAGCGCGTGCCCGCGTCAATGATGCGCGGGGATGATCGCTTGAGGTGATTGATGATGCCCGATTTTAACGGATCGGTTCCGAGTATCACCGTGGCCCCCGGAATCGGCGCGAATATGGACCCGCGACGGGCCGACACGGCCCTCCGGCCTGCGGCGATTGCGGGCAGTGACCTCGACTCGCTTATCCGCCGGGGTCCAGCCGGTTTTAGCGGCCCGACGCTGCCGTAACCGTATTGTGATTGACCGGCGTCAGGCCGCCGGGACTCGCGCAAACAGGAACGTGGCGGTCCGCCGGTGCCGGAAGCCCAGCGCCGCATACAACCGAATCGCGTTCGTGTTGCTGGCCGCGATATGCAGGAACGGCGTCTCGCCCCGCGCCCGGATGCCGGCGGCCACGGCCAGCACCAGCCGCGTGCCGAGGCCGTGGCCCCGGTAGTCCGCGGCCGTGCAGACGGCGCTGATCTCGGCCCAGCCCGGCGGCCGGATCCGCTCCCCGGCCATGGCCACCAGCTGTCCGCCGCGCCGGATGCCCAGGTAGCCGCCGAGCTCGACCGTGCGCTCGGCGAACGGTCCCGGCCGCGTCGCCCGGACCAGGGCCAGCATCTCGGCCACGTCGGCCGGCCCGAGCGCCACCGCCTCCGGGTCGGGAGCCGCGACCACCGACTCGTCGACCATCTGCACGCCGGGGATGTCAAAGGCGATCTCCCAGCCGGCCGGCGGCGAGATCCCCGGCACCGCGGTGGCCACCAGCCCGCCCGGCCCGGCCAGCGCCGCCGCGTCCTGCCAGGCCGCCGCGTCCGGCTCGTCCGGGAGCGCGCCGAACGGCGATACGTCCGCCGGATACCGCAGCGCCTGCCCGTGCCGCTCGGCGAACCCGGCCTGCGGCCCGAGCAGCGCCGCCCGCACCGGGTTATCCAGGACATGCTCCGTCATACCGCTATCTAAGCGCCGCGCCCGGTTCGCCCCGCGGCCAGGGCCGACAGCAGCTCATAGCCCGCGTGCGCGGCCGCGATCCCGGTGATCTGCGCGTGGTCGTAGGCCGGCGCGACCTCGACGATGTCCGCCCCGACCAGCCGCAGCCCGGCGAACGACCGGAGCGACGCGAGCAGCTCCCGGCTGGTCAGCCCGCCCGCCTCGGGCGTCCCGGTGCCCGGCGCGTGGGCCGGGTCCAGCACGTCGATGTCCACCGACACGTACACCGGCCGCCCGCCCACCCGCGCCGCGATCCGCTCGGTCAGCCCGGCCACCCGCAGGTCCTCCAGCTCCGGGGCCGACACCACCTGGAACCCCAGCCCGCCGTCGTCGGCCAGGTCTTCCGCCGCGTACAGCGGGCCGCGGATCCCGACGTGCAGGCAGCCGGTCGGGTCCAGCAGCCCCTCCTCCGCGGCCCGGCGAAACGGGGTCCCGTGGGTGTACGCCGCCCCGAAGTAGGTGTCCCAGGTATCCAGGTGAGCGTCGAAGTGCACGACCGCCACCGGCCCGTGGACCGCCGCCACCGCGCGGAGCATGGGCAGCGCTACCGTGTGGTCGCCGCCGAGCGCCAGGACGAACGGCACCTGCTCGAGCAGCTCGCGGGCGCCTCGCTCGATCTGCGTGATGGCCTCGTCGATGCTGAACGGGTTGACGGCCAGGTCGCCCGCGTCGGCCACCTGCTGCGCCGCGAACGGCGATGCCTGAAGCGCCGGGTTGTAGGGCCGCAGCAGCCGGGAGGACTCCCGGATGTGCGAGGGCCCGAACCGCGCGCCCGGCCGGTAGCTCACGCCCGTGTCGAACGGCACGCCCAGCACCGCCGCGTCCGCCCGGTCCACTTCGTCCAGCCGCGGCAGCCGGGCGAACGTGGCCGCCCCGCCGTACCGGGGCACCACCGTCGCGTCGACCTGACCGACCACGTCACCGGCACGGACCCGCGGGACGCGGTCACCCATGTCAGCCCTCCGCTGTTTCCTCGTCGACGAGCCGCAGCGCTCGCTCACTGGCATCGATGGCCGACTGCTCGGCGCGCACGTCCAGCGAGCGCGACAGCAGCAGGTATACCAGGCCGGAAACCGCCAGCCCGATGAGCCATGAGTAGTCCACGCCATTCGTTACGTGTGATGGGAAGTAACCCGTGTAGGACAGGCCCGCGATCGGCGGCAGGACCATGAACGGGATCTCCGCCGCGAAGCCGACCAGGTACGCGGTCAGGCCGCGCCAGCCCCAGGCCCCGTACACGCCGTCGGGCCGGAAGATGTCGGTGATCGCGTAGTGCCCGTGCCGGACGAAGAAGAAGTCGACCAGGTTGAGCGCCGTCCACGGGACCAGCAGGTACAGCATCAGCGTGAGGGAGTCGAGCACGGTGGACACCGCGTTCGTGGAGATGCCGGCCCCGATCGCGTACCAGATGATCGCCAGCGCGACGATCACCGCGATCCGCCAGGCCCGGCTGGTGGTGACCTTCTTGAACGAGTCGATCCCGGTCAGCACGGTCAGCATGGCGCCGTAGGCGTTCATCCCCATCGTGGCCAGCAGCGCGGTGGCCGACAGCACCGCCGTGATCGAGCCCAGCGGCGCGGCCACCTTGTCGCCCACCACCTGCAGCCCGACCAGCCCGTCGGTCGCCCCGAGCCGGGTGGCCAGCCACGCGCCCAGCGCGATCAGCCACACCGCCGACCCCGAGG
The DNA here is from genome assembly GCA_036501025.1 of Streptosporangiaceae bacterium. Lineage (GTDB taxonomy): Bacteria > Actinomycetota > Actinomycetes > Streptosporangiales > Streptosporangiaceae > DASUBV01. Next base: position 11,613 of record DASYBB010000202.1, on the reverse strand, counting down.
CCCCGAAGAACACCGACGCGATGATGCCCCGCGGGGATGTCGTCCGCGGCATATACCTCGAGTAATCCGAAACGTAGGGCGCGTAGGTGATGTTGTACGCCGCCGCGACGGAGAACTGGGCCATGAACGCCGCGAACAGGAAGCCGCCCGGGTGGTGCGGCGCGTGCCCGCCCGCGTGGCCGACGAAGATGGCCACGGTGATGATCGCGTAGCACGGCAGCGAGATGACCAGCAGCAGCCGGAAGACCCGGTGCACCCAGTCGTACCCGAAGATGGCCAGCAGCGCCGCCAGCACGGCCGTGATCGCCGCGACGGCTCCCGCGCTCCAGCCGAACGCGCCGTGCAGGCCGCTGGCCAGCAGCACCTGGTCGGCCACGTTGAATGCCATGTACGTGAACAGCACCGCGAACAGCGCGACGATCACGCCGCGGTAGCCGAGCTGCGCGCGGGTCTGGATCATCTGCGGCAGCCCGAACACCGGCCCCTGGGTCGCGTGGAAGGCCATGAACAGCGTGCCCGCCGCGATGCCGAGGACCCCGCCCAGGATCGACCAGCCCAGGGACAGGCCGAGCGACGGGCCGACGAAGCCGATCGGGATGGTGAAGTACTGGAAGTTCCCCAGGAACCACAGCATGCTCTGCTGCCACGTCTTGCCGTGCCGCTCGGTGTCCGGGATCCAGTCGATCGAGTGCACCTCGATCTGCGACACCAGGCCCTTCTCGGGCGCCGCGACCGCTGTGTTCGTCCGGGGCTCAGTGCTCATGCCTGCCTCCAGGTCGCGGCGGCTCGGCCGCCCGTGTAACGGCTATGATCACTAGAGGTTTCCTGATAGTCAACCCTTGTTTCATGGAGTTTTTGGTGCCGGACGGTGACAGCCTCGATGCCGCGCAGGCGCGGATCGGCCCGCAGCTGCGGGCGGCCCGGCTCGCGGCCCGGATGACCATGGCCGAGGTGGCCGCCAAGAGCGGCCTGACCAAGGGATTCGTCTCCAAGATCGAGCGCGACCTGGCCAACGTCTCCGTGGCGTCGCTGATGCGGCTGTGCGAGGCGCTGGGCATTTCCGTGGGCACCCTGTTCCGGGCGGACCGGGGAGAGGTCGTCCGGAACGGTGCCTACCCGCCGATCAATTTCGGCGGCAGCCGGATGCGGGAGTACCTGCTGACGCCGGCCGGCGAGAAGCGGGTGCAGGCCATCCTCAGCGACATCGAGCCGGGCGGCGGGAGCGGCGCCGAGCCGTACTCGCTGCCGGCCGACGTCGAGTTCGTGTTCGTGCTGGGCGGGCGGCTGCACATCGAGGTGGCGGGGGAGCAGCTGGTGCTGGCCGAGGGGGACGCGTTCACGTTCCCGGGGTCGGCGGAGCATACGTTCCGGGTGCTGCCGGGGGCGGGGCGGGCGCGGGTGCTGTGGGTGTTCTCCCCCGCGCTGCCCGCGGCCGGGGACGAGCCGGACCGTTAATTAGACGGCGAGCTGGATGGGATCTCCCGGCGCGGCGCCGTGGGCGGTAATGATTTCGTTCAGTTTTCGCTGGTAATAGATGATATGGGCGCCGAAAAGGAACGCCAGCAAGATTCCCCGGGTGCCGGAGCAGTCTTGCTTCTGGCCGGCCGTGACCTGGGCAATGCGAATCTTCTGGGCCAGGCTGCCGACGGACATGAAGGGCAGGATTACCGTCCAGGCCATCAGGCACACCGACATCAGCTCGAAGACGGGGCTGATGTGCCGCCGCCGGTCGTAGGCCAGCAGCTCGGAGTGGATCTTGTACCAGTAGACGAGGCCGTAGATGCCCAGCGTGGTGAGGGTGAGCAGCCAGGCGCGGATGGCATGGCGGCGTTTCATCTGGATGCCGTATGCGGGCGGTGGAGAGAATACCTTGGCCGGTATTAAAGACGGCGCAGCGGCTGACCGTGGCGGGCCGGATGGGTAGAGCAAGAGGTCCCGCCGTCGATCTTCCGGATTGCCGTTATTGTCCACTGGTGCTAGATCCTTTCGGGGATCGACGACGCAGTTAGGATACAAGCTCTCTATATTGATGCCTATATTGCGAGCGCACGGATTCCGACCCCCTTCAGGGGATTGACAAGAGGGCCGTTTTCCTGCTTGCCGGAGAATTCGCAGGTCGGCTGGGTGTGCCGGTGATCCCCGCGACATAGCCGCGCCGGGTCGCCGGCCGGGTTCGCCGTCACCGGGTGAGCGCCGCGGCGCGCACCGGAACCGTTACGCCGCTCATGGCGTCTAAGCCGCGTGAAGGTCAGAATGCTCGGCTGGTTCGTCGTTGCGGCGGGCGTCACGCTGGCGGCGGGATGCGCCGGGTCGGCGGCAGCGCCGGCGACCCGGCCTTCCTCCAGCCCGGCCATCGTCGCGGCGAGCGTGACGCCGAAGCAGCGGGCCGCGGCCGACGCTCAGGCCATGTTGAAGTCGTTCGTGGCGCCGCCCGGCGCGGCCCGGCTGGCGAAGCGGCCGCCGCTTCCCGGCGGCTGGGACCGCTACCCGACCATGGGCCTGACCTCCACCACGCAGGTGGACGCCGTCGGCTACTGGCGGGTGCGGGGCGAGCCGAAGGCGCTGCTCGCCTGGGAGAAGGCGCATATCTCCCGCCGTTACTCGCGGCAGGACGTGATCGTCGGGCCGCCGAGCTGGAGCACCTTGTACGCGCTGCCCGCGATCCCCGGCGTACTGCCCCAGCGGGAGATGAACGTGCAGGTGTATGAGGCGGGCGGGGGGATCACCGTCATCAAGGCCGAGGCCATGGTGTCCTGGCAGCCGCCGCGGCCCGCGACCGAGGTGATCCCGGCGAGCGTGCGGGCGGTGACCATCGCAGCGTCCGGGCCGTGGCGGGGGAACCCGGGACCGGTGACGATCACCTCCGCGTCGGTGGTGCGGAAGCTCGCGGCGCTGGTCAACAGCCTGCCGGTGGCCGTGACAGGCCAGCGGGTCCCCTGCCCGATGGGGGCCGGCTTCACGCTGACCTTCCGCGGCGCCCGCGGGAAGCCGGTCGCGGTCGCCAGCGGGCCGGCCGAGTGCGGGGTGGTTCACCTCACGCTCAGCGGCCAGGCCGAGCCCGACCTCCAGCCCCCCGGGAGCTACCGCGCCGCGGTCGTGAAGATCGCCGGCCTGCACTGGGAGCTCGGCTAGCGATCAGGCTGTTCCTGATGCGTCGCCTTCCGCGAGTGCTCGCTCGATGATGGGGCCGTACATCTCCGCGTAGTCGTCATAGTTGAACGGGGCCTCGGGGTTGGCGCGCTGCTGCTCGTCGAGCATCTCGGCCTCCGCGCCGACGAGGATCCGCCAGGCTCCGGATCGCACCCCGTCCAGGATGATGGTCGCCGCCTGCGCCGGGCGGAAACCCTGGTCCCGGAAGGCGTCCTTGAGCCGCGGAATCAGGACGCCGTCGCCGCTGGCGATCAGCAGCGGCAGGAACGCGCGGGCGCAGTAGTAGACGCCCCACCAGTTGATCGCGAAGGTGCGCTCCCACTCCTGCCGGGAGTCCTTGACGAAGCTGGCGCCGCCGGCGACGCCCGCGTTGCCGAAGACCAGGTCGACGTGATCGGTGGCGTGCTGCTCGAGGAGTTCATCGCGGAACTTCAGGACCTGCGCCTCGTCGGACACGTCACACACATGGCCGGTGACCGCGGTCCCGGGCGGGGCAGCTGCCCAGGTCGTGGCCGCGGTCACCGCGACCGAGTCCGGATTCAGGTCGCACGTCGCGACCGAGCAGCCTTGCGCCGCCAGCTGGCGGACGAGCTCGCGGCCTATGCCGGAGCCGCCGCCCGTGACAACCGCCAGCTTTCCGGTGAATGAGTCCACGGCGCTATTCGTTACTTGGAGTACCACTGCTTGTCAACGGTCCACGGCGCCTGCACCTCGACCACCCGGTGAGACGCGTAGTTGATCTCCCCGATGGCCAGGCGGATCTGGTGCAGGGCACCCCGGAGCCGGCCGCGGCTGGCCGCGGTGGTCGGCTGCGTCGCGCTGGCGTGAGTCCCCTCGCGGGTGAGAAGTGCTGACATTGCCTTGTCCTGTCTGCTCGGAACTGGCCGGTGCTCCGGCCCTCACCCATAGGCTCGCCCGCGCGGCCAGGGCCGTGGCAGGGGTCGTTTCCCCCTCTCGAGCTGCGGGCGGCCGGCGGGGTGGAACCACCCACAGCGGTGCGTGGCGGCCAGGCGCGCTAGACCAGGCCGGCGCTGAGGGCGAGGCGGGTGAGGTCGGCGCGGCGGCGGCAGCCGGTCTTGTCGCGGATGCGGTCCAGGTGCGAGCTGACCGTGCGGACGGTGATGTACAGCTGCTCCGCGATCTGCGCGTCCGTGCGTCCCTGGGCGACCAGGGTGACGAGCTCGCGTTCGCGGGGGCTGAGGCGTTCCGTGGCCGGCGGCTCGGGTGCCGGCGCGGTGAGCATGAGGGCGTACTCGGCCGCGGTGGCCATGCTCATCGCCTGGCCGCGTTCCTCGGCCGCCTGCGCCTGAGCGGGCCCGAGTTCCTGCCGGGCTTCACGCAGCGGTTCCTGCCGCTGGAACCAGCCCTCGGGCACACCCGGGTGCGACGGGGCCGAGAACCCGTCGTGCCCTTGGAGCGCAACGACCGCGGCCCAGGCCGTGACCGCCTCGGCGTAGCGCCCGGTCATGGCGCACAGGTACCCGCAGCAGTCCAGGTCGTCGAGCACCCGGGCGCGCACGCCGGTCCGCAGGGCGGTCTGGAGTCCTTCCCGCAGGTGCGCGGCGGCGTCCTCGAAGCGACCCGAGTTCAGGTCGAGGACGACCATCTTCTCCAGCAGGTTCCCCAGGCTCCACAGGTCGCCCGCGTCCCGTGCCCCGGCCAGCGCCACCGAGCACACGCGCTCGGCCGCGTCCGGTTCCTCGGCATGGATCAGCATGGTGGTCAGGATGTGGCCGCACACCCGCGCCGACGGGCCGGTCCGGCCGGCCATCTTCTGCTCGGCCTGCCGGGCCAGCTGCACGGCGCCGTCGAGGTCGCCGGTGACGCAGGCGAGCAGGCCGAGGACCCCCAGGGCCACCGCCTCCGCGACCGGGTAGTCACCCTGCCGGGTCAGGGCCAGGGAACGGCGGGCGTCGTCGGCCGCCGCAGCGATCCGGCCCATGGAGAGCAACGTCGCCGCCCGGCCGCTCAGGCACCTTGCCAGCAGCGGGAACGGTCCGCGGTCGCCGACGGCGTCGAGGACCGCGGTGAAGTGCTGGAGCGCACTGGCGGGGTCGGCTGAGTCCAGCGACGCTTGACCGAGCCAGGTATGGCCCTGGCACCATGCGTCGCTGCCTGCGGCGGTGCGGTCGACGGCCTCCCGCAGGCGCGGGACGTGGGCTGCCAGGCGGCCGCGGACCTGCCACCACCAGGCGAGGGCCGTGGCCAGGCGAGGGGCGAGTTCTGTGTCGTGCTTGATGGCCCAGTCGAGTGCCTGCCGCGTGGTGGGGTCTTCGGCGTCCAGCCATCGGGCCGCGGCTTCCTCGCTGGTGTCGGCGGTCAGGCCGGCCATGGCGTCCTCCGCGATCCGCAGGGCGTAGGCGGCGAGGGCGGCTTCGGCGGCGTCTGCCTCGCCTGCGCCGTTGCCTTCCAGCTTGTTGGCGGCGTAGGCCCGGAGGGTTTCGAGCATCACGTAGCGGGACCGGCCATCTGGGCCTGGCCGGGGCGGGGCCAGCAGGGAGCAGTCGACCAGGTGCAGTACGGCTGGGGCGGAGCCTTCGCCCGCGACGGCCTCGGCGCCCTCTAGCGTGAACGGTCCCGGGAAGATCGAAAGCGCGCGGAACACCTGGCGCTCGCGGTCGTCTAGGAGCTGGTAGCTCCACTCGACGGCCGCGGCCAGGGAACGCTGGCGGTCCGCCGCCAGGCGGTCTCCGGTCTCGAGGAGGGTGAAGCGGTCGGCGATCCGGTCCAGGAGCTGGGCTACGCCCAGTGCCTCGACGCGTGCCGCGGCGAGCTCGATTGCTAGGGGCAGGCCGTCCAGGCGCGCGACCAGGTGGGCTACTGCGGGGGCGGTCTCCTCGTTCAGGGTGAAGGTCGCGTCGGCTCGGCGGGCGCGGTCCGCGAAGAGGGCTACTGCCTCCGAGGCTCCGGGGCTGGCTGGGGTATCCGGGGCTGGCAGGGTCAGGGGCGCCAGGCGGTATCGGGCCTCGCCGGCTATCCGGAGGGGCTCGCGGCTGGTGGCCAGGATGCGCACGTCATCGGCGCCGAGTAGGAGCTTGGCGCAGATGTCCGCGGCGGCGGCGATTACGTGCTCGCAGTTGTCCAGGACCAGGAGGAGCTGGCGGCGGGATAGTGCGTCGGCCAGGGCGGCGGCGGGGGAGAGGTTGGGGAGGTCGCGGATGCCGAGGGCTGTTGCTACCGCGATGGGGACCTGCGCTGGGTCACGGACTGCGGCCAGTTCCGCTAGCCAGACGCCGTCGGCGAAGCGGGCGGCGACCTGGTGGGTTACCTCGCCGGCCAGGCGGGTTTTACCGGCGCCGCCGGGGCCGGTCACTGTCACCAGGCGGTACTGGGTTAGGTCGTTGGCGACGGCGGCTACCGCTGCGGCGCGGCCGACGAAGCTGGTCAGGGCAGGCGGAAAGCCGTGCAGGCTTCTCGACGCGTCGGCCACCGCAGACCGCTCCACAGCGGCAACCATAACCGCGGCCTGTCGTCGCGGTACAGCGCCGCCACCACAGGAACTGCCCGAGGTCGGCGAAGGTGTGCTTGGCCACGGCGTGCCGGAAGTAGCTGGCCCAGCCACGCGTGATCTGGTTAAGCCGGATCACCGTGGCCCTGAGGTCCTGCTGGGGCAGCCTGCGGGTCAGGACACGGATCCGGGCCTTCAGCGAGCGGACTGGCCGTCCGGCGATGAAGGTGTATGCGTGCCACTTGCTCGTACCTCGCTTGCGGCGCCACTGGAGCTTGCGGACCTTCCCCGACCCGCCCGGCTTTGCCGGGAGGCGCGATCATCGCGCTTCTTGTCCTCCGTGCGGCACCCACCACGGTACTGGCCTTCGGGAGGGTCCAGGCGTGGATCGTGGTAGGCGGATCCTCAAGCTAGTGCGTCTGCCAGTGCCTCAAGGATCTGCCCCGGCTCGCTGCGCGTCGTGTAGTCCGGATGCACATCGATCCACCGCACCACCCCCGCCGCATCCACGATCGCGACCGTCGGCATGACCAGCGTCCGCGTCCCGTCCGCGTTGACCGCCGTCAGGTCGAGCCCCAGCGTCTCCTGCGCCTTCTGCGCATCCGGGGTTCCGGTGGTGAGGATCCCCAGCTGCCCGGCGAGCCGGCTGCCGGGATCAGACAGCACCGTGTAGGTCAGGTCGTTGGCTTCCTGCATCGACAGCGAGCCGTCCGGCTTCTGCGGGCTGATCGCGATCAGCCCGACACCCAGATCCGCCAGCGCCGGCACCAGCTGAGCCTGGTACGTCCGCAGGGCGATGTTGCAGTACGGGCACCAGGCGCCCCGGTAGAACACCAGCACGGCAGCCCGCCCGTCCTGGGCCTTGGCCAGCCCGGTGGCCTCCCCCCGCACGTCCAGCAGCGAGGCGTCGGCCAGCACCGTCCCCGGAACCGCGATGCCACCCGGCTGCCCGCCAGCCGCCAGTTCAGCCTGCTCGGCGGCGAACGCGGCCGCGACCTCAGCAGGCAACCGCCCAGTCAGTCCCTCCTTAAGCTCGGCAACCTGCGAGGCGATGGTGCTGCTCGAAGCCATGACGCTCTCTTCCGCTCGACGCGAGGGCCCAGAATTAGAGCCACCGCTCTAATTCTTCCCCTCCAGGAGTAGAGTGTCAACTCCAAAACTGGCCTATGCTGAAGTCATGGACACCAGCCAGGCCGCCACCGGGACCCCTGAGCTGCGCCTGACCCGGAAGGGCCAGGCCACCCGGAACCGGATCGTCGCCGCAGCCGCCCAGCTGATGTTCGACCGCGGCGTGGCCGGCACCACCACCGAGGACGTCCAGCACGCCGCCGGGGTCAGCCCGTCGCAGATCTACCACTACTTCGGCGACAAGAAGTCCCTGGTCAAGGCCGTGATCGCCTTCGACACCGACCTCATCCTCAGCGTCCAGCAGCCGGTCCTGAGCCGCCTGGACAGCTTCGAGGCGCTAGAAGCCTGGCGCGACTTCATCATCGACATCCAGGTCGAGCGGAACTGCGCAGGCGGCTGCCCGATCGGATCGCTGGCCAGCGAACTCTCCGAACACGACACCGAGGCCCGGGCCGCCCTGGCCGCCGGCCTCGCCCGCTGGGAGACCGCGATCTGCGACGGCCTGACGGCCATGCAAGACCGCGGCGAGCTGGGCGCAGATGCTGATCCGGAGTTCCTCGCCCTGGCCACCCTGACCGCCCTGCAGGGCGGCCTGCTGATGTCCCAGGCCCGCCGCGACACCGTCGCCCTCCGGGCCGTGCTCGACGCTATGATCGGCCGCATCCGCTGCCACGCGCCCTCCTGAGAATCGGACGATGTCATGGGCCGCCCCTGACGGATGTCATGACCAGCCGGTGACATCCGCCGCAAGCGCCCCCACTCGCCACCCGCGAGACTAAAGCCATGAACACCAGGGTTCCGGGGCCAGCGGACTACTCATCACAGCGCACCACCCGTCTGCGACCAGGCAGCCCGACCGGCCCTCGCAGCTTCCCCACCGGCTCCCTCCGCGTCTCTGACGCCGACCGCGACGCCGCCCTAGCCGAACTCACCCAGCACTTCGAAGCCGGCCGCCTGACCTCCGAGGAACTCGACGACCGCACCGGACGCATCCTGGCCGCCCGGACCGGCACCGAACTGGAATCCCAGCTCACCGACCTTCCTGCCCTGGACGCCTCGTGGGCCGAACCCCCCGGCTACCCTGTGCCCCGCCCTACGTCAAACCGAGTCCCAGGCCTAGTCCTAGCCGTAGTAGTCGTCGCCGTAATCGCCGTCATCCTCACCCTGAGCGCGGGCCACAACCACACGGTGCACGCCTGGAACGCGGCAGTCCCCGTCCTCATCGGCATCTTCGTCCTGCGCCGCCTCGGCGGCCGCCGGTGCTAGAGCAAGCCCCTACGACGCCGCCACCGAGTGCGGGAACCGTACCCGCAGCACCCCCGCCGCCCCGCCCCGCCAGCACCACGCCCGCCCGCACCAGCAGCGCCTGGTGGTACCCGTGCCGCAGCAGCGGCGTGACCACCAGCGGCCCCAGGATCTGCCCCGAGCGCTGTACCCCGTCGTCAGCACCGCCACCGCCTGGGGGAACTGCAGGTGCGCCCGATCGCCAGCGTCATCGACGCGATCCCGATGAACGTCACCCGAACAACAACGCCGACCTCAGCGCCGCAGGCACCGCCCGGCCACGGCCGGCAGCGCGATCCCGGCCGCTTGGATGACCAGCGCGGCCACCAGCAGGCTCGGCTGCAAAGATGAGAGACGCTGCAAACTAACTCAGATATGAGTTATATTGAAGCAGTGACTCGTCCCTCGACACTTCGCCGTCTCGCGCCGCTGGCTGAGGATCAGTGGGGCCTGGTTACCCGCCGCCAAGCTGAGGAAGCCGGTGTCTCCCCGGCAACCCTCCAGCGGCTGGCCTCAGGAGGCGTCCTCGACCGAGTAGCTCACGGCGTCTACCGTCTGGCAGGAGCGCCGCCTGCGGATCATCTCGGGCTCCGCGCCGCCTGGCTTCAACTGGCGCCAGAGATCCCAGGCTGGGACCGGACGCCAGAACAGGCGGTCGTATCGCACCGCTCGGCTGCGGCTCTATACGGCCTCGGCCATCTTCCTGCGGACAAGCATGACTTCACGCTCCCGGAGCGGCGGCAGTCTCGCCGGGCCGACGTCCGGCTTCACGAGCGGCCAATTCGTCACGGCGAGTGGACCGTCGTCGGCGGACTGCCTGCCACTAGGCCATCGCGTATAGCCGCTGACCTTCTAGACGACAGGGAGGATCCCGAGGCGGTCGCCTATCTGGTGGCTGATGCCATCCGGTCTGGCCATGACGGCCCAGGTGCGATCGCGGACGCTCTGGCGCCCTACGCGGCCAGGCTCGGGCTCCGGCGTGGAGACGGCATAGCTCTGCTTCGCTGGCTTCTCGACCTGGTCGGCGATCCCGATACGTCTCGGTGGATAGAGGAGGCCCGAGTTCAGAGGCCATTCTCCCTCGTCGGCACTGATCACGTGTCGCTCCCGAGTGACAGGGCGGAGGCCCGGTTCTCATGACGGATACCCGTTCCTACGGAAACCCGTCGTCATTCCGGCAAGCGCTCACAGACAAGCTCCGGGCCTGGCCACCACGAGCCGCTGGACGCTCCAGCAACTCCAGCGACAGATGGCCTACGACAGCGGCGTACGCCTTCCCGTTACCGCGTTCGTCGGTAACACGAGGTGGGCCGCCTTTCATGTCGACCTCGTCGGAAGCAACCTGCGCATGACCGGCGAGCCAGAAGACGTTCCGCCACTGGCCGCAGTATCCATGCCTGATCTGCGGCAGCACGGATACCGGGTCTACCCGCTCGTCGATCACGTCGCAGACAAGGTCTGCGCCATCTTCGAGCGGCACGGCGTCACCGACGAACCCTCGACGCGTTCCAAGGACCTGGTCGATCTCGTAGCTATCGTCCTCGCCCGGTCGGTGGAGGCCCTGCCGCAGATGGCGGCCCTTCGATCCGAGGCCGACCGGCGTGGCCTGCGCTTGCCCGAGCGCCTGGAGGTCCCCGACCGGGCGCGCTGGGAGCCCGGCTACGCGGCCGAGGCGCGACGCTCCCTCCTGCGGAGTGCGCGGACGCTGGATGAGGCCCTTGCGGAGGTCGGCCGTTTCGTTGACCCGCTGCTAGACGGCTCGGCCCTCGGCACCTGGCACCTGCACGACAAGACTTGGGCGGAGTGACACGCATACGGTGCCATCGCCCGTCCGCATGTCCATCTAACCGCTCGGGTCGCCCGCCCGCCCGCGACGGCCATTGCCTCGCGGCAGGAAGAGCCTGAGCCTGACTCCTGGCCGATGAGGCTTCTCTGTTGAAATGGCAGGTTTTAGGCACTGCGGCAGAGGAGACAAGGAAACCGCATGCCTTCGCCGCCTGAACGCGCTCGTTTCCCCCAATCCCTTTGACATGGAGGCGGTAGAGCCATTCATCGCCTTCGACCTCAAGCGGTTCCGCTTCACCGACAGCATGGATGTCGTGGCCGGCCTGGACTCCAGGCCTAACCTGCTCAAGCTGACCCCGACGGAGTTTGAGCATCTCGTGCGGCAGCTCTTCGTCGCGATGGGAGCGGAGGCCTGGACCACGATCCCGTCGAAGGATGGCGGCGTCGATGCCGTTGCCACCAGCAAGAATCCCTTCTTCGGCGGAGTGTGTCTCATCCAGGCCAAGCGCTGGACGAATCTGGTCGGACTGGAGGCCGTGCACGCGCTGACGGGCGTGATGGCCGACCACAACGCCACCAGGGGCGTGCTTGTGACGACCTCGTGGTTCGGCCGGGCGAGTGAGCAATTCGCTAACCGGAACCGCATCACCCTGGTGAACGGCGCCGAGCTGAAACAGCTGATCAAGGAGTACCTGAAGCGGGATGTGATTCCTGGCACCAGCCCGCCCCGCCGCCTCAGCCGTTCCGACAACACCCAGAAGGGTCGGCAGTAACAGCCCTTACGCCGCCTCCACCGAATGCGGGAACCGCACCCGCAG
>DASYBB010000201.1:0-40420 GCA_036501025.1 Streptosporangiaceae bacterium | reverse complement strand
CGGGCCGCGGCGGCCAGCAGCCGCTGGAAGTAGTCGCGCTCCGGCCCTCCGGCCCACGGCGCGATGGCGCCCCCGGCCAGCGACCGGCTCGGGTCCGGGACGACCAGCTCCGGGTCGATCTCCCGCTGAACCCCGAGGCCGGCGCACTCCGGGCAGGCGCCGAACGGCGAGTTGAACGAGAAGGACCGCGGCTCGATCTCCGTCACGGCCAGCGGGTGCCCGTTCGGGCAGGACAGTTCCTCAGTGAAACGGGGCCGCCGCCCCGGATCGTCCTCCGGCCGGTCGACCAGGTCCAGCAGCACCACCCCGCCCGACAGCCGCAGCGCCGTCTCGACCGAGTCGGTGATCCGCGCCCGGCTCGGCGCGCGGGCCGCGAGCCGGTCCACGACCACCTCGACCTCGTGATCGGGACCGGTCAGCTCGGGCACCTCAGCCAGCCGGTACGCGGTGCCGTCGACCCGCACCCGGGCCAGGCCCTTGGCCTGCAGGCCGGCCAGCAGCCCGGCGTACTCCCCCGGCTCGCCCGGCGTGACCGGCGCCAGCACCTGGAACCGGGTCCCCTCGGGCAGGCCCAGGGCGGCGTCCACGACCTGCTGGGGCGTGTTGGCCCTGACCGGCGCGCCGCATACCGGGCAGTGCGGGTGGCCGATCCGCGCCCACAGCAGGCGCAGGCCGTCGTAGATCTCGGTGACCGTGCCGACCGTCGACCGCGGGTTGCGCGACGCCCCGGCCTGGTCGATGGCCACGGCCGGCGACAGCCCCTCGATGGCGTCGACGTCGGGCCGGTCGAGCTGGCCGAGGAACTGGCGCGCGTACGCGGACAGGGACTCCACGTACCGGCGCTGGCCCTCGGCGAAGATCGTGTCGAACGCCAGGCTCGACTTCCCCGACCCGGACAGCCCGGTGAACGCGATCATGGCGTCGCGGGGCAGGTCGAGGTCGACGCTCCGGAGGTTGTGCTCACGGGCGCCGCGGATGGTCAGGCGGTTACTCACGGCGACTATAACAACCTAGCCGGGACATTCGTTCCGGATAAGCCGGCCCGGCGAAATGCCCGTCTTGTGCCCGCTGTCTCAGTAGTGGACCATGATCGCGCCCAGGATGACCGCGGCCATCAGGCCGGCGCCCAGGACGTCGAGCACCGGCACCCCGGCGACCAGCCCGAGGATCAGCACGCCCAGCCCGATGGCGAAGGTAAGCGGCGACCACCTGGTGGCCGGCCCCTCGATGGTGCCGGAGATGTAGTCGCCAAGGACCGGAAGCGCGAGCAGGCCGACGATGATGCCGCCGGCGATGAGCAGGATCACGATCAGATGGCCCGACAGGAACGCCTTCGCGGCATGATCGGAAGGCTCCCGGAGGAAGCGCATCGTTCCGGCGAGACGGGTCATGCCCCAGGAGCGTCACCGCGTTAGCGGCTGGTCAACCTCCGCGGCAGGCAAAGAACAGCTCACGGCGGCGCCCCGGCCCGGCGGGCGGCTCAGGCCAGGGCGCGGCGCAGGGCGGCGATGCGCAGGTCCCAGATCCGCCGCGACAGCCCGGCCTCGGCGGCGAAGTTCTCCGACGCGTGGTAGGCGCCGGGATGGACGTGCAGCTCGGTGGGGACGCCGGCCTGCATGAGCCGCATGGCGAACTGGATGTCCTCGTCGCGGAACAGGTCGACGGTGCCGACGTCGATGAACGTCGGCGGCAGGCCCTCCAGGCTGTCCGCCCGGGCCGGGGCGGCGTACTGGTCGGGCTGGCCATCGCCGAGGTACCACTGCCAGGCCTCGATGTTGCCCGCCCGGTCCCAGATGCCGATGTCGGAGATCTCGCGGCTGGAGGCCGTCTCGTTCCGGTCGTCGATCATCGGGTAGATCGGCATCTGGAAGCACAGGGCCGGGAAGCCGCGGTCGCGGGCCAGCAGGGCGGTGCCGATGGCCAGGCCGCCGCCGGCGCTGGCGCCGTAGATGGCCAGCCGGGCCGGGTCGATGCCGAGCTCGGCGGCGCTCCGCGCGATCCAGGCCAGGCCGGCGTAGCAGTCCTCGATCTGGGCCGGGTGCGGGTCCTCGGGGGCCAGCCGGTACTCGACCGACACGACGACCGCGCCGACCCGGTCGCAGATCGAGGTGGCGGCGGCGTCCTCGCCCGCGACGTTGCCGAGGATCATGCCGCCGCCGTGGATGTAGTAGATGCCGGGCAGCGTCTTGCGGGCGGCGGCCGGACGGTAGATCCGCACCGAGATGTCCGGCTCGCCGTCCGGGCCGGGAATGACGCGGTCCTGCGAGGTCACGTTGGGGTTGGGCGGCACCTCGAGGCCGGCCAGCAGCTGGCTCAGGGTCTCCCGGCGGGCGACGATGTCGGGGATGGAGTTGAACCCGCCGGGCAGCACCGCCAGCAGGGCGTCCAGCGGGACACGCGATTCCGGGTCGATCAGGTCGCGACGGGACATGAGTCCTCCAGGGACGGGGATTTCGCGGGTGCCCGGCTGGGCGGCCGGTCAGGTGATGGCGGTCAGGTGATGGCGGTCAGGTGATGCTGGCGAGCGCCGGGCGGGCGCCGAGCTGACCGCCGAGCTGCTCGTCCAGGGCGGCGGCCACGAACTCGATGGCGGCCGCGCTGCCGGGCAGGACGCCGGTCATCGTGAAGAAGCCGTGCATCTGGCCCGCGAAGCGGCGGAGCACGACCGGCACCCCCGCCTTGAGCAGCCGGGTGGCGTACAGCTCGCCCTCGTCGCGCAGCACGTCGTGCTCGGCGGTGACGACGACCGCGGGCGGCAGCCCGGACAGGTAGGCGGCCCGCAGCGGCGAGGCATCCGGATGCAGCCGGGCCGCGGCGTCGGGCGCGTAGTGGTCCCAGAACCACGCCATGGACTCGCGGGTCAGCAGCAGCTCATTCTCCGGGTCCTGGTAGGACGTGGTGGCGAAGTCGGCGTCCGTGACGGGGTAGACGAGGACCTGGGCCGCGATGGCCGGGCCGCCGGCACTGGCCCGCCGCGCGACGACGGCCGCGAGGTTGCCGCCCGCGCTGTCGCCCGCGACGATCAGCGGGACCTGCGCCCCCGCGATGTCGGGCAGGTGATCCGCGGTCCACTGCAGCGCCGCCACGCTGTCCTCGACGGCGGTCGGGTACCGGTATTCGGGCGCCAGCCGATAGCCCGCCAGCACCACGGCGCACCCTGTCGCGCGGGCCAGTTCCCGGCCGAGCAGATCGGTGTCGTTGATGCTGCCGATGACCCAGCCACCGCCGTGGTAGTACACGATGACGCCGCGGGGCCGGTCGGCGGGAACCAGGACCCGCACCGGGACCACGCCGCCCGCGGCCCGGGCGCGGGCGTTCTGCACGCGGGCCATCGCAGGCCCGGGCGGGGCCTGCGCGCGCAGCGCCGCCAGCTGGCCGCGGGCCTCCGCCGGGGTCAGCTCGTGCATCGGCTTCGCCCCGGTGCTGGCGATCTGGGCCAGCAACGCGGCCGTGGCCTCGTCCAGCGCCATGCGGTGTCCTCCTGGGGTGGGTTCTGCTGCGGCCCTGCGCCGGCCGGGACGGCTACGGGGCCGCGGCGGGCTGGCCGCGGGCGGCCAGGTCGAAGCCCTCGTAGCCCGCCTCCGCGATCTCGGCGCACTTGACCCGGTAGTTGCCGACGCCGCCGATGTAGGGCAGGAACAGGCGGGGCTTGCCGGGGATGTTGGCGCCCATGTACCACGACGCGGCCTTCGGGAACAGCGTGCGGCCGGCCACCTGCTGGACGTGATCGGTCCACGCGGCCGTGGCGTCCGGGCTGGCCTCGATGGTGTCGATCTCGTGGTCGCGCAGCCAGGCGATGGCGTCGCTGATCCACTCGACGTGCTGCTCGATCGACACCGGCATGTTGGACAGCACCGACGGGCTGCCGGGGCCGGTGATGGTGAGCAGGTTCGGGAAGCCCGGCACGGCCAGGCCGAGGTAGGTCCGCGGGCCCTCGGCCCACGCGTCGGCCAGGGCCTGGCCGCCGCGGCCGGTGATGCCCAGCGCGAGCAGCGGCCCGGTCAGGGCATCGAACCCGGTCGCGTACACGATCACGTCGAGCTCGTGCTGGCCGGCGGACGTCCGGATCCCGGTCTCCGTGATCTCCTCGATCGGCGTCGCCTTCAGGTCGACCAGGCCCACGTTCGGCCGGTTGAACGTCTGGTAGTAGTTCGTGTCCAGCGGGAGCCGCTTGGTGCCGAACAGGAAGCTGGGCTTGAGCATCTGGGCCACGGCCGGGTCCTGCACGATCTCGTCGATCTTGGACCGGACGAAATCCGCGGCGTGCTGGTTGGCTTCCTCGCTGAGGACCAGGTCGTAGAACGTGCCCTGGGCGAACATGAACCCGCCCTGGTCCCAGGCCGCCTCGAACGCGGCGCGGCGCTCCTCAGCGGGCACGTCGAGCACCGACTGCGCGCTCACCGCGTAGGGGATGCCGCCCTGCGAGAGCCGGCCGCGGCGGCGCCACTCGGGGTAGTTCTGCTTCCACAGCCCGGCCAGCTGCGGGTCCAGCGGCCCGTTGGCGGCCGGGATGGTGAACTGGGCCGTCCGCTGGAACACCGTCAGGCGGGCGGCCTGCCCGGCGATCACCGGGATGGCCTGGATGCCGGACGCGCCAGTGCCGATGACCCCGACGCGCAGGCCGGTGAAGTCGACCGGCTCGTGCGGCCAGTCCCCGGTGTGCAGAGACCGGCCCGCGAAGCGGTCCGCGCCGGGGAACTCCGGCTTGCTGGCCGTGGACAGGCAGCCCACCGCGGTGACCAGGTACGCCGCCGACGCCTGCGTTCCGTCCTCGGTGCGGACCGTCCACCGGCGGGCCGCCTCGTCCCAGGCCGCGCTGGTCACCCGGGCACGGAAGGTGAAGTCCTTTTTCACGTCGAGGTGATCGGCGACGTGCTCGAGGTAGCGCAGGATCTCCGGCTGGCCCGGGTAGCGCTCGGCCAGCGGCCACTCCTGCTCCAGCTCGGGCAGGAACGAGTACGAGTAGTACATGCTCTCCGAGTCGCACCGCGCGCCCGGGTACCGGTTCCAGTACCAGGTGCCGCCCACGCCCTCGCCGGCCTCGTAGCCGTGCACCGACAGGCCCTGCTCGCGCAGCCGGTGGACCATGTACAGGCCGGCGAACCCGGCCCCGATGACGATCGCGTCGAGGGCCCCGCCCGGCTGCTCGTCGCTTACTGGTGCATGCGTCATGAACAGCCTTCCTCCGCGGACCCCTTCGCCGGATGACCCAAATCGGACGTTATTACGGACGGCAGCCGTCCGCAATAGCCCCCGGCCCTCGGCCGCTAGCCGCCGGCCGGGAGGTGCTGGCCGGCGATGTCGGCCCGGCCGGCGGCGGCCAGCCAGGCCAGCGCCTCGCGCAGGGCGTCCAGGGAACTGAACTGCGGCTCGTAGCCGAGTACCGCCCGGGCCCGGGCGATGCTGGCCGCGATGCCGCGGAAGGTGTGCTCGCGGGTCGCGGCGGCGTGCTCCGGGCCGGCCCGGCGCTCGAACTCGGGCCAGTCGACGAAGTCCAGGGCCGGCTCGCGGCCGAACCACCCGGCCGCCCCGGCGGCCAGGCCGCGCAGGGTCATGGCCTGCTCGGCCACCACGTGGAAGCTGGCCCCGATCGCGGCGGGCCGGGACAGGGCCAGCTCGAACGCCTGGGCCACGTCGTCGGCGTGCACGTGATGCAGGATGCCGAGGCCGTGATCGGGCAGGGCCAGGGGCGCGCCGGTCGCCAGGGCGGTCCAGGTGCCCGGGTCCAGGTTCCCGGCCGGGGTGATGACCGGCCAGCCCGGCCCGCTGATGTGACCCGGGTGCAGGACGACGCACGGCACGCCGCCCGCCGCCGTCTCGGCGTGCAGCAGCGCCTCGATCTCCGCCTTGCCCGTTCCGTACGCGCCGTAGGCGGTCCGGGGCTCGTCCTCGGTCACCGGCACCCGCAGCGCCGGGCCGTGCACCCAGATCGTCCCGCAGTGCACCAGCAGCGGCCGCGACGGCCGCAGCGCCGCCACCAGCTGCGCGGCCGAGGCGGCGGTGAAGCAGACCAGGTCGATCACCACGTCCGGGCGCAGGGCGGCGACCTGCGCCCCGAAGGTGCCCTCGGCGTCGAGCGCGTCCCGGTCGACGGTACGGCTGGTGACCGCCTTCCACTCCGGGCGGTCGTGGTAGGGGGCGCGCAGGCCGCGGCTCAGGGCGATGACGTCATGGCCGCCGCGGACCAGCCGCGGCACCAGGTAGCTGCCGATGTGCCCGGTCGCGCCGATCACGGCCACACGGCTCATGCCGGCATCCTGCCGGGTGCGCGATCGCGCGGGCTGACCAGGCCGCTCTGGTAGGCGAAGACGACGAGCTGCGCGCGGTCGCGCGCGCCGAGCTTGATCATGGCCCGGCTGACGTGGGTCTTGGCCGTGGTCGGGCTGAGCACCATGACGTCCGCGATCTCGTCGTTGCTCAGCCCGTGCGCGGCCATCGCCACCACCTCGCGCTCCCGGTTGGTCAGCGCCTCCATCCCGGCCGCGGCCAGCGCGTCGGGCGGCCGGGCGACGAACTCGCTGATCAGCCGGCGGGTGACCGCGGGCGACAGCAGCGCGTCCCCGCTCATGGCCACGCGCAGGGCCTGCAGCAGCTCGGCGGGCTGGGTGTCCTTCAGCAGGAAGCCGCTCGCGCCCGCCCGCAGCGCCTGGAAGATGTACTCGTCCAGCCCGAAGTTGGTCAGCATCACCACGCGCACGCTGGCCAGCTGCTCGTCGGCGACGATCTGCCGGGTGGCCTCGATGCCGTCCAGCACGGGCATCTGGATGTCGACCAGCGCGATGTCCGGGCGGTGCTGCCGGGCCAGCGCCACCGCCTGCTTCCCGTCGCAGGCCTCGGCCACCACCTCGATGTCGTCCTCCGCCTCGAGCAGCGCCCGGATGCCGCTGCGGATCAGCGCCTGGTCGTCGGCCAGCAGGATCCTGATCACGGCGCCGCCTTGACCGGGAGGTCGGCCCGCACCTGGAAGCCGCCGCGCGGCTGCGGCCCGGCGTGCAGCGCGCCGCCGAGCGCGGACACCCGCTCCCGCATGCCGATCAGGCCGAGCCCCGTGCCCCCGGGCTGGGCGCCGGTGCCGTCGCCGTCGTCGTCCACCTGCACCGTGAGCGCGCCGGGCGCATAGCGCAGCTGCACGCAGGCGCTGGCCCCGGTGGCGTGGCGGCCGACGTTAGTCAGCGCCTCCTGCACGATCCGGTACGCCGCCTGGTCGACGTCGGCCGGCAGCGGGCGCTGCGGGCCGGTGACGGTCACGGTCACGGTCAGCCCGCCCGCGCGCAGCCGCGCGACCAGGCCGTCCAGGTGGCCGAGCCCGCTGCCGTCGCAGTCGTCCGGGGCGCGCAGCACGCTGAGCGTCTCCCGCAGCTCCCGGGCGGCGTCCGCGCCCGCCTCCTCGATGGCCAGCAGCGCGGGCGGCACCTCCGTGCCGCGCTTGCGGGCCAGGTGCACCGCCACGCCCGCCTGGACCTGGATCACCGAGATGCTGTGCGTCAGCGAATCGTGCAGGTCCCGGGCGATGCGCAGCCGTTCCTCCACGGCCCGGCGGCGGGCCGCCTCGTCCTTGGTCCGCTCGGCCTCCTCGGCCCGCTGCTCGACCTCGCGCAGGTGCAGCTGCCACATGCCGAACGTCACCACCATGACGCCGGCCGAGAGGAACCAGCCCGCCTTGTAGAGCCTTCCGCCGCTTCGTTCCGTGCGCATTCTCCGAGCGTACGCGCCCGGCCCGCAGGCGCATCCGCCCGCCGGACCCATTGCGCGCTACTCCCCCCGGAGTAGGCGGCGGGCCGGCCGCATCCCGCCTGACCAGCCACAACTCGGTTCCGGTGCACGACGACGGCGACGGCACGGGCCGCGACGATCGAACGCATGACTGTTCACGAATCAGGCTCCCGGTCCGAGATCCGAACCTCCCCCATCCCGGCCGCGCCCGCCGCCGCGCCCGCCGCCGCGGCCGTGCTGCGGGCGCGGCTGCCGCTCGGCGTCGTGGTGGCGATGGCCTGCCTGGCCCAGTTCATGGTCGTGCTCGACTCCACCATCGTCACCGTGGCCCTGCCGCAGATGCGGGCCGGCCTCGGCCTGTCGGCCAGCCAGCAGCAGTGGGTGGTCAGCGGCTACCTGATCGCCCTCGGCGGCTTCCTGCTGCTCGCGGCCCGGGCCGGCGACCTGTTCGGCCGCAAGCGGGTGTTCCTGTTCGGCGCGGCCGTCTTCACCGCCGCCAGCGTGGCCGGCGGCCTGGCCTCCGGTCCGGCCGTGCTGCTCGCGGCCCGGATCGTGCAGGGCGCCGGCGCGGCCGCGCTCGCCCCGACCAGCCTGAGCCTCATCACCGCCAGCCACCCCGACGAACACCAGCGGCACCGCGCCCTGGCCCTGTGGAGCATCATGGGCGGCGCGGCCGGCGCCGTCGGCGTCGTGCTCGGCGGCGTCCTCACCGCCGAGCTGAGCTGGCGGTGGGTGCTGTTCATCAACCTCCCGCTCGGGGCCGCGCTGCTCGCCGCGGCGATGTTCAGCCTGCTCCCGGCCCCGGCCCGGGCGCACCGCGCCCGGCTCGACCTGCCCGGCGCGCTGAGCGTCACCCTCGGCATCGGGGCCCTCACCTACGGGCTCTCCCAGGCGTCCGCCGACGGGTGGGGGTCGCCGGGCGTCGTGGCCGCCCTGGCCGCCGCCGCGGTCCTGCTGGCCGGCTTCGTGGCGGTCGAGGCCGCCGGCTCCCGGCCGCTGATCCCGCTGGCCCTGTTCCGCCTGCGCGGCCTGCGCATCGGGAACCTGCTCATGCTGTGCATGGGCGTGACCATGACCGCCGTGTTCTTCTTCGTGTCCCTGTACCTGCAGCAGGCCCTGGGCTACAGCGCCCTGCGCACCGGCCTGGCCCTGCTGCCCATCACCGTCATCCTGGTCGCGGGCGGCCTCGCCTCCCGCCAGCTCGTGCCCGTCGTCGGCCCGCGGCTGCTGCTGGCCGCCGGCGGCCTCGGCGCCGCGGCCGGCATCGCCTGGCTCGCCCGGGCGCCCGCGCACCCGGCCTACCTGACCCACATCCTCGGCCCGAGCCTCGTGGCCGGGGCCGGCATCAGCCTCATGCTGCTGGCCGTCACCCTGGCCGGGACGGCCGGCGTCGGCCCCGAGGACGCCGGCGCCGCGGCCGGGCTGCTCAACTCCTCCCGCCAGCTGGGCGGGGCCATCGGCCTGGCCGTGCTCAGCACCGTCGCGGCCAGCGCGACCAGCCGCGCGGCCCACCACGCCGGCTACGTCGCCGCCCTCGTGCACGGCTACCACGTCGCGTTCCTCGTCGCCGCGGCCGTCATGCTGGTCGCGGCCGGGGCGGCCCTGGCCCTGCCCGGCGGCGCCGCCCGGAGGTAGCGGGCCGGCCGGGCCGGCCGGGCTCAGGCGGCGGGCGGGCGCGGCGGGAGGCCGGCCACGAAGTCGAGGCCGGCCTGCACCCACCGGGCCAGGTCCGCGTCGGTGCGGACGCCCGCCGGGTCGACGCAGACGAACCCGGACAGCTCCCGCGCGCCCAGCCGCATGGGCCGGACGTGCGGCTGGGCCAGGACGGCCGCGCGGTCGCCCGCCCCGACCCGGACCATCAGCGCGGTCCCGGTGACGCCGCAGCACATGTGGCCGCCCGCCACGAACGACAGGCCGCCCACCATCCGCTTCTCCGCGATGTCGGCGCGCCCCGCCAGCAGCTCCCGCACCCGGCTCGCCGTCCCGGCGTCATACCCCATCGGCCCGGCCCCCTCTCGGTGCCAGCCTAGGCTTTCTCACGCCCGGCCCCCCGAATTGACGGCCGATAACGCGGCTTGCGTTTCGGCCCTGTTCTCCGCTGCTTCCCGAAATCAGTGTCGAGGATGAAATTGATATGATGAGTCGTGAGGTTCTAGCGGGCTTATCGAGGGGCCGGGTGGCATGACCAGCGACCGATCTGACGGGTCGGAAAACATCTCGGCCGTCCGGTCCGACAGCCTGCGCGAGCAGGTCACCAGGGCCCTCGAGGCGGCGGTCGTCGCGGGCGAGCTGCAGCCGGGCGAGCTTTACTCGGCGCCCACGCTGGCCGAGCGCTTCGGGGTCTCGGCCACGCCCGTCCGCGAGGCCATGCTCGACCTGGTCGGCGAGGGCATGATGGAGGCGGTCCGCAACCGCGGGTTCCGGGTCCTGGAGGTCTCCGAGTCCGACCTGGACCAGATCTCGCAGATCCGGCTCCTGATCGAGGTCCCGGTCATGGGCCAGGTGGCCAAGCTGCTCACCCCGCAGCACATCGCCGCCCTCAACCTGGCCGGCGAGGCCATCGAGGCGGCGGCCGAGCGCGGGGACCTGATCGACTACCTGGACTGCGACCGGAAGTTCCACGCCCAGCTGATCTCGCTGCTCGGCAACCCGCGGCTGACCGACCTGGTGGACCGGCTCCGCCGCCAGGCGCGCCTGTTCGGCCTGCAGCAGCTGGCCGACACGGGCCAGCTCGTGTCCTCGGCCCGCGAGCATCGCGCCATGCTGCGCGTGCTGCAGTCCGGCGACGTCGCGGCCAGCGAGGCGCTGATGGCCGCGCACGTCGGCCATACCCGCGGGCTGTGGGTCGGGCGCTCGGGCGACGAGGCCCGCACCGACTGACGGGTCACGGGTCCCTAGAGCTGGAAGCCCTCCGGGAACGGGTCGCCGGGCGCGATCACGTACTGGGCCGTGCCGGTGATCCAGGCCCGGCCGGTAATCCTCGGGATGATCGCGGGGGTGTCCGCCACCCTCGTCTCCTCGATGATCGAGCCGGTAAAGCGGGAGCCGATGAACGACTCGTTGATGAACTCGGCGCCGACCTCGAGCTGGCCGCGGGTATGCAGCTGGGCCAGCCGCGCCGAGGTGCCGGTGCCGCACGGCGAGCGGTCAAACCAGCCGGGATAGATCGCCATGGCGTGCCGGGAGTGGCGGGCGTCGGCGCCCGGCGCCAGGAACTGCACATGGTGGCAGCCGCGGATTTCCGGGTTCTCGGGATGCACGGGCTCGTTGTGCTTGTTGATCGCCGCCATCAGGTCCAGGCCCGCGGTGAGGATCTCGTTCTTGTAGGCGCGGTCGAACGGCAGGCCGACCCGCTCCAGGTCGAGGATGGCGTAGAAGTTGCCGCCGAAGGCCATGTCGTAGGTGACCGGCCCGCGGCCCGGCACCGGCACCTGCTGGTCGAGCCCGAGGGTGAACGCGGGCACGTTGATCAGGCTGACGCTGCGGGCGACGCCGTCCTGGACGGCCACCTCGGCGACGACCAGGCCGGCAGGCGTGTCCAGCCGGACCCGGGTGACCGGCTCGGTCACCTCGACCATGCCGGTCTCGACCAGGACGGTGGCGACCCCGATGGTGCCGTGGCCGCACATCGGCAGGCATCCGGAGACCTCGATGAACACCACGCCCCAGTCGGCGTCCGGCCGGGACGGCGGCTGCAGGATGGCGCCGCTCATCGCGGCGTGCCCGCGCGGCTCGTACATGAGCGCGCGGCGGATGCCGTCGAGGTGGGCCATGAAGTAGCGCCGCCGGTCGAACATGGTGGCGCCCGGGATGGCCCCCACGCCGCCGACCACGACCCGGGTGGGCATGCCCTCGGTGTGGGAGTCGACCGCGTGGAAGACCCGCCGGGCGCGCATCAGGCGCAGCCCCGGTCCAGCGCCTGCCGGGTCGCGTGGCGGACGACGGCGTCCTGCTCGGGGGTCAGCGGCAGGCGCGGCGGCCGGCATGGCCCGCCGTACCGGCCGGCCATGTCCATGGACAGCTTGATGGCCTGGACGAACTCGGACTTGGCGTCCCAGCGCAGCAGGGGATGCAGGAACCGGTACAGCTCCCGGGCCGGCTCGATCTCCAGCGCCATGCTGGCCCGGTACAGCTCGGCGCACGTGCGCGGGAAGGCGTTGGTGTAGCCCGACACCCAGCCCTTGGCCCCGGCCACGGCGAACTCGAGCACGGAGTCATCGGATCCGATGAGCACGTCCAGCCCTGGCGCCAGCTCGGCGATCTCGTAGGCCCGCCGGGGGTCGCCGGTGAACTCCTTGACCGCCACGATGAGGCCCTCGTCGAACAGCCGGGCCAGCAGCGCGGGCACCAGGTCGACCTTGGTGTCGATGGGGTTGTTGTAGGCGACGATGGGCAGGCCGACGGCCGCCACCGCGCGGTAGTGGTCGAGGACGGCGCGCTCGTCGGCCCGGTAGGAGTTGGGCGGCAGCAGCATGACCGCGTCCGCGCCGGCCTTGGCCGCGGCCTCGGCCCAGCCCGCCGACTCGCGGGCGCCGTAGGCGGCCACTCCGGGGATGACCGAGAATCCCTCCGGGGCGGCCGCGACCGCGGTCTCCACGACGCGGGTGCGCTCCTGGGGGGTCAGGACCTGGTACTCCCCCAGCGAGCCGTTCGGCGTGATCCCGTCGCAGCCCGACGCGGCCAGCCACGCGACGTGCTCCGCGTACCGGTCGAAATCGACGGACAGGTCGGCTTGGTAGGGCAGGGCGTTGGCGACCAGCACGCCGTGCCACGACTTGGTTCGCACCACATCACCTCCAGTGACATGTGACATATTACCCCTTACTCGACCGGCCCGGCAGGGTCTCCGTCAGCACTGCCGCCGGCCAGCGCGGCCAGGACCCGGAGCGGGACGGGCTGGGCCAGCGGCCGGCCGGCGACGTCCCCGGGGCCGTCCGGCCGGCCGCCCGCCGCGGCGACGATCGCGGACACCGCGTGCCCGCACATCCGCCCCTGGCACCAGCCCATGCCGGGCCGGGACAGCAGCTTGGCCGACCGTGTGTCGTCGGCGCCGAGGCTGATCGCGGTCCGCAGCTCGCCCAGCGTGACCTCCTCGCACCGGCAGATCACGGTCTCCGCGTCCGGCCATGTCGTCCAGCCCGGCTGGACCGCGTGCACCGACTCCATCACGGCCGCGAACCGGGTCAGCGAGGCGCGGGCCTGCCGCTCCCGGCGGGAGCCGCGGCCCGCGGCCGCGACGGGATGGCCGGCGTGCCGGGCCGCGGCCCGGCCGGCCGCCGCGCCCTCGATGCGGGCCAGGTCGGCGCCGCCGACCCCGGTCGTCTCCCCGGCCGCGAACAGGCCGGGCACCGTGGTCTGCTGGTCGGGCCCGGCCAGCGCGGCCAGCGCGCCCGGGCCGGCCCCGGCGACGAGCCGCGCGCCGGCCTCGCCGAGCAGCTCGACCTGCGGGATGAACCCGTAGCCGGCCGCGAGCACGTCGGCGTCCAGGGCCCGCTCGGTGCCGGGCACGACGGCCCACGCCGCGTCGATCCGGGCCACCGTCACCGATCGCAGCCGGCCGTCGCCGTGCGCGGCGATGACCGCGTGGCGGCGCAGCACCGGCACCCGCCGCCGGGCCAGCCCGGCCAGGTAGCCGCCCGCCTCGGGCAGCTTGCGCCACGACCCGGCCAGGCCCGCCGGGCGGCGCAGGTAATCCAGCGGCTGGCCGGCCTCGACCACGGCCACGACCGTCGCGCCCGCCCCGGCCAGGCCGGCCGCGACGGGCAGCAGGAACGGTCCCGCGCCCGCGACGACGACCCGGCGGCCGGCCACCACGCCGCTGCCCTTCAGCAGGGCCTGGGCCGCGCCGGCCGCCATCACGCCGGGCAGGGTCCAGCCGGGGACGGGCAGCTGCCGGTCGTAGGCGCCGGTGGCCACGACCACGGCCCGGGCCTGCACGGCGGCGTAGTCGCGGCGACGGTCGTGGGCCACGGCATGCACCCGGAAGTGCCCGCTGCCGGCGTCGTCGATAGCGGGCGGCTCGACGTGGAACACCGCGTGGCCCGGCGAGTACCCGATCCGCCCGGCGGCCTGGTGCGCCGTGAACTGGCGCAGCAGCGCGGTGAACGCGGGCCAGCCGTGGTGGTAGCGCCCGTCGCCGGTGACCGGCCCCCAGCGCCAGTACTGGCCGCCGGGCCGCTCGCCCAGGTCGAGGACCGCCACCCGGCACCCGGCGTCAGCCGCCGCGACGGCGGCCGTCATGCCGGCCGGGCCGGCCCCGACTACCGCCAGGTCCCACGGCGCCGGGCCGGCGTCGGGACGGGCGGCGGGCGCACGGGCCGCGTTACGCAAATCCGGAACCCTTCTCGGTGGTGATGACGTCGCCGTCCCGCGCCTGTGCCAGGCAGGCCCGGACGCCGGGAACGCCGTTGACGGTCACCAGGCAGTCGAAGCACACGCCGATCCCGCAGCTCAGGCCGCGGGGCTCGGCGCGGCGCCGGGTGTGCCGCCAGCCGGGCGTACCGTGCTCGGTGAACGCGGCGGCGATGCTGGCCCCGGCCGGGACGGACCAGGGCGCGCCGTCCACGGTGACGGCGACCCGGGCGCGGCCGGCGGCGGGCTCAGGCACGGCGGGCTCAGGCACGGGCGGGCTCCGCGAAGCGGGCCGGGGCGAACGGCGCGAGGGACAGCGAAGGCGGCTGCCCGGCGGCGAGCTGGGCGATCAGGTGACCGGTGGCCGGGGCCAGCCCCACCCCGGCGCCCTCGTGGCCGCAGGCGTGCAGCAGCCCGGCCAGGCGCTCGTCGGCGCCGATCACGGGCAGGTGGTCGGGGCAGTAGGGGCGGAAGCCGCGGTAGAAGCGGATGGCGCGCGCCTCGGCCAGGACCGGGAACAGCGCGACGGCGCGGGCGGCGAGCAGGCCGACGACCCGCAGCGACGAGGCCCGGTCGAAGCCGACCCGCTCGCGGCTGGCCCCGATCAGCACCGTGCCGCTGGCCGTGGCCTCGACCACGGTGGAGATCTCCAGCCCGGCCGAGCCGCTGGCCACGTTGGCCACGTAGTCGGCGGTGTAGACCTTGTGCCGGATCAGGGCGGGCAGCGCCTCGGTCACGACGATGAACCCGCGGCGCGGCAGGACCGGCAGGGGGGCGCCGGCCCTCGCGGCCAGTTCGCCCGCCCACGGGCCGGCCGCGTTGACCACGAGGCCGGCGCTGAGCACGCCGCGGGCCGTCCGCACGCCCGTCACCCGGCCCGCCGCCGTCTCCAGCCCGGTGACCTCCTGGCGAAACAGCAGCTCCGCGCCCAGCTCCCGCGCCCGGCGCAGCAGCCGGGCGGCCGCGATCATGGGCTGGACCTGCATGTCCTGCGGATAGCGGACGCCGCCCGCCAGCCCGTCGGCCAGGTGCGGCTCGAGCGCGTGCAGGTCGGCCGGCTCCACCGGGTCGATCTCGACGCCGGCCCCGGCCTGCGCGGCGGCGAACCGGTCCAGCGCCGCGCGCTGCTCCGGGCCGGACGCGACGACCAGGCCGCCCTTGGGCTCCAGCTCGGCGGCCGGGCCGAGCTCGTCCCCGAGTTCCTGCCACAGGCGCCGCGACAGCAGGGCCAGCTCCAGCTCGGGGCCGGGCTCCTTGTCGGAGACCAGGATGTTGCCCTCCCCCGCGCCGGTCGTGCCGGACGCGACGGTGCCCCGCTCGACGACGCCGACCCGCAGCCCGCCGCGGGCCAGGAAGTAACTGCAGGCCGCGCCGATGATCCCGGCGCCGACGACGATGGCGTCGTAGCCGCGGCCGGTGCTCATCCGGCGGGCGGCCCGGCCGCCGCGATGGCCTCCGACTCCGCGAACGGGCGCGACCAGGGCAGGACGCGCAGCCACCAGGTGGCGCCCGCGTCCCGCCAGGCCCGCCAGTCATCCGTGCCGCCGGCCACGACGTCGTAGCCGTCGAGGCCGCCGGGGCGCAGCGCGGACACGCTGGCCAGCAGGTCCGGGAGCTGCGCGGGTCCCATGCCGACGGGGAACACGCCGTCGAGCGCCGCCGCCCGCCGCACCGGCCGGCCGCTGGTCCGCTCGGTGGCCCCCCAGATCGGCACGGCCGCCTGCACCGGCGGCGGCTCGAGGGCCACGCCGTCCAGCCGGTAGTGGGCGCCGTGGTGGGTGACCGGCTGGCCCGTCCCGGCGGCGCGGATGATGGCCAGGCCCTCGTCGAGCATGTCGCCCCGCACCCTCGGGTCCGCCTCCTCGCCGAAGTCCCGGAACTCCGGGCCCCGGCTGACGCCCAGCCCGACGCCGAGCGTGACCCGGCCGCCGCTCAGGTGATCGAGACTAGCGACCTGGCGGGCGACGTTCCACGGGCGGCGGCGGGCCAGCGGCGTCACCAGCGGGCCGATCCGGACCCGCTGGGTGCGGGCGGCCACCGCGGCCAGGCCGATCCACGGCTCGAGCATCGGGAACACGCCCTCGGGCCGGGCCACGTGGTCCCACAGGAAGAAGCCGTCCCAGCCCGCGGCCTCGGCCGTCGCGGCCAGCCCGGCCACCGCGGCCGGGTCGGACAGCGCGCCGAAGTTGGGGATGTGCAGGCCGAACTTCACGCCACCACCTCCAGGTGCCTCGCCAGAAAGCCTAGGACCCGTTCCCGCTGGTCAGCGACGTGGGCGGGCTCGCGGGCCTGGTGACCCTCGCGGGGGTAGGTGACGAACTCGGCGGGCACGCCGAACTCGCGCAGCCCGGCGTAGAGCTCCTGGGCCTGCCCGAGCGGCACGCAGCGGTCCTGCTCGCCGTGCAGGATCAGGGCCGGGCGGGCGGCGGCGCTCAGGCGGGTCACCGGCGAGCGCTCCAGGTAGCGGGCCGGGTGCTCGGCCGGCCGGCCGTCGAGCAGGTAATCGTAGAACGGCGCGTTGTTGGCCGTGCCGCGGCAGCTGACCAGGTCACTGATGCCGGCGATGACCACCCCGCAGCGGAACGCCCCGCCCCCGGCGACGGCCCAGGCGGTGAGGTACCCGCCGTAGCTGGCCCCGATGGCCGCCACCCGGCCGGGGTCGGCCCGGCCGTCGGCGACGCAGCGCGCCACCCCGGCCACGATGTCATCGAACTCGGCACCGGCCGGATCGGCCAGGTTGGCCCTGGCGAAACGCTGGCCGCGCCCGGCACTGCCGCGCGGATTGGGCATCAGCACGGCGTACCCGGCGGCGGTCAGGACCTCGGCCCACCGCAGGTCCCAGCTGTGGTGCCAGGCCAGGCTGGGGCCGCCGTGGATGTCGACGACGAGCGGGCGGGGCGTGCTCGCTGCGTTCCCGGGGCCGGCGGGGCCGGCGGGGCCGGCCGGCTCGGCCAGGAGGCCCTCGATCTCGGTGCCGTCGGGCGCGGTCCAGCGGAGTTCGGTGACGCGCAGCTCGCGCCGGGCGGCGAGGCCGGCGTTGAGGGCGGTCCACGGCTCGGGGCCGGCGCCGGGCCGCAGGCGGACGACCTCCGGGGGGAGCTGCGGTGTCGAGCGGGCGGTCAGCGCCGTGCCGCCGGCCAGGGGGACGACCTCGGGGTGCCACGCGGAGTTGAGGCAGCTGGCCGCCTCCGCCTGGACGTGGACGGCGGTGTCCTGGCCGGCGCCGTGTGCGGGCGGGCCGGCCGCCCAGCCCCAGGCGGTGCCGAGGTGCTGCCAGCCGGCCAGCCACAGGCGGCCGTCGGCGGCCCACGACAGCCACGTCACGTCGACGTCGGTGTCCAGCGGCCCGGCGGGCGGGGCGCTGGCGTCGTCGAGCCGCACGGCGAAGACCTGGCCCGCCAGCAGGCCCCGGTCGCTGGCCCAGCCCTCGACGTAGGCGACGGCCCGCCCGTCGGGGCTCACCGCGGGCGCCGACAGCTGCCACGCCGACGCGCGCAGCACCCGCGCCTGCGCGCCGCTCGCGTCCAGCTGGATCAGGCGGGACCGGTACCAGCCGGCCTCGGTCGGGTCCTCGCTGGCCACCACGACCGCGCCGCCGCCGGGGACGGGCGCGAACTCCCAGACTGAAAGGCCGGGCGGGCTGGCCGGCGCGGCCGCGCCGGTGACCGGGTCGACCCGCCACAGCCGCCGCCAGCCGGCCGCCGACCGGGCCACGACCGGGTCGGCCGCCGGGCCGCCGAGCGGCTTCCCCGAGGTCAGCGACGCGGCGTCGGCGCCCGGGTCGGCGGCCAGCACGACCAGGCCGTCGCCGGTCCAGGCGACCCGCTCGGCGAAGACGGGCAGGCGGTGCTCGGTCCAGCGGGCGGGCGGCGCGGCCGGGTCGGCGATGATCAGCCGGCTGCCGGCGTCATCCTGGACGGCCAGGGCCAGGACGCCGCCGCCGGGCGCGACGGCCAGGTTGGTGTCGGGGACGACCTCGCTGAGCTTGGCCGGCGAGCCGGCCAGCGGGCCGTACCACAGGCCGGCCGCCGGGCCGGGGCCGTCGGGCCCGGGGCCGACGACGAACGCGGCGGCAGTGCCGCCGGCCGCGACGACGATGCGCTCGGGGCAGGCGGAAATCGGGGACAAGCGGGCGGGCTCCTTCGCTAGTGCGCCCGGACCCGCGGGTCGAGCACGGCATAGAACAGGTCGACGGCGAAGTTGGCCACGACCACGAAGGCGGCGGCCAGCATCACGATCCCGATGACCACCGGCAGGTCCTGCTCGGTGACGGACTGGACGGCCAGCTGGCCCAGCCCGGGCAGCCCGAAGATGTTCTCGGTGACCACGGCGCCGCCGAGCAGGACGCCGACGTCGATGCCGAGCTGGGTGACCACCGAGGTGAGGGCGGCGCGCAGCGCGTGCCGGTAGGTGATCCGGCGCTCCGAGACCCCCTTGGCCCGCGCGGTCCGGATGTAGTCCTCGCCCAGGACCTCGAGCATCCCCGCCCGGGTCAGCCGGGTGTAGGTCGCCGCGGTGGTCAGGGCCACCGCGATCCACGGCAGCAGCAGGTGCTGCGCCCACCCGCCCGGGCTGGCGAAGATCGACACGTAGCCGCTGCCGGGGAAGACCGTGACCCCGGCCAGGTGCAGCCGGAAGAACAGGAAGTACAGCAGGATGAGGCCGAGCAGGAACGTCGGCATCGAGTAGAAGAACACGGCGAAGAACGTCGCGCCCTTGTCGATCAGCGACCGCGGGTGGGTGGCGGCCAGCACGCCGGTGCTGACCCCGATCAGCAGCCACAGCACGGCCCCGCCGATGGTCAGCGACAGGGTCACGCCGACGCGGCTGGCGATCAGGTGCAGGACCGGCTCGGAGTTGTAGTAGGAGTAGCCGAGATTGCCGTGCAGCAGCTTCCACAGGAAGCTGCCGTACTGGTCCAGGATCGGCCGGTTGAGCCCGAGGCGCCTGGTCACCAGGGCCACCGTCAGCGGGGTGGCCTGGCGGCCGGCGATCTTCTGGGCCACGTCGTTGGGGGCGATGAAGAACAGCGCGAAGACGGCCGCGCTGATGATCCACAGCAGCACGATGCCCGACAGCACCCGCTTCACGATCAGGCGCGTCACCGGAGCTCCGTCCCGGCCGCCGGCAGGCCGTCCGGCCCGGCTGACGGGCCGCCCGCCAGCGTGGCGGCGGCCGCCGCCGCGCGGCGGGGCCGGCGCTTGCCGCGGCGCCGCATGGAGGCGATGAGCCGCTCCCCGCGCGGGTCGAGGGCGTCGCGCAGCGCGTCGCCGAGCAGGTTGAAGGCCAGCGTGGTGGCGAGCAGGGCCAGGCCGGGGAAGGCGATGAACCACCACGCGACCTGGTAGTAGCCGACCGCCTCGGCCAGCATGTCGCCCCAGCTCGGGGTGGGCGGGACGACGCCCAGGCCGAGGAAGGACATCACCGCCTCGAACGCGATGGCCGACGGGATCAGCAGCGTCGTGTACACGATCAGCGGCGCCGTCAGGTTGGGCAGCACCTCGACGAACATGATCCGCAGGCTGCTGGCCCCGGCCGAGCGGGCCGCCTCGGTGTACTCCTTCTCCTTGATGGACATGGCCAGCCCGCGCACGATCCGGCCGACGGCGGCCCACGAGAACAGGGCGATGACCACGATGATCACCGTCAGGCTCGGCCCGACCACCGACACCAGGGCGATCGCGGCGAGCAGGAACGGGAAGGACAGGACCAGGTCCATCAGGCGCGACAGCACCGAGTCGACGAAGCCGCCCAGGAAGCCGGCCGCCAGCCCGATGGTCGTGCCGATGATGACGGCGCTGATGCTGGCCACGATCCCGACCACGAGCGAGATCCGCGCCCCGTAGATCGTCCGCACGAAGACGTCCCGGCCGAGGTCGTCGGTGCCGAGCCAGTACGCCGAGCTCGGCGCGCGGGGCAGGCCGGCCGCGGTCAGCCCGGCCGTGTCGTTCTGCTGGTTCACCCCGTGGCCGGCCAGGTGCGCGAAGGCCGGGGCGAAGATGGCGACCAGGATGAGCAGCAGGATGAACGACGCCGCGGTCACCGCGAGCGGGTCGTGGCGCAGCCGGTCCCAGGCCAGCCGCCACGGGCCGCGGCCCTCGATGCCGCCGGTCCCGGGGCCGGCGGCCGGGTCCGCGGGCGGGTTCTCGGGCAGCTCATCGGCCGGCGGAACGGCGAGGGCGGCGAGCTCCGGGCCGGTGCCGGCCGGGCCGGTGTCGGCGCCCGCCGGGGTGGCGGCGGCCGCCAGGAGCAGCGGCTCGCGGGCGGCCTGGACGGCGGCGGGCGGCTCGATGGGGAAATGGCACGCGGTGAAGTGCCCGGCGTCGGCCGGGGCCGGCACCAGCAGCGGCGCCTCGACCCGGCACCGGTCCTGGGCGCGCGGGCAGCGCGGGTGGAACCGGCAGCCCGGCGGCGGGTCGACCGGGGACGGGATGTCGCCCTCGATGGTCAGCCGCTGCCGCTGGCGGGCGAGGTCGGGGTCGGTGACGGACGCGGCCGACAGCAGCGCCGCGGCGTAGGGGTGCCGGGGCTCGCGGTAGAGCGCCTCGGCCGACGCCAGCTCCACGATCTGGCCCAGGTACATGACCGCGACCCGGTCGCTCACGTGCTCGACCACGCCGAGGTCGTGCGAGATGAAGATGCAGGTCAGGTCCAGCTTGGCCTGCAGGTCCTTGAGCAGGTTGATGACCTGCGCCTGGACCGACACGTCCAGGGCCGACACCGGCTCGTCGCAGATGAGCAGCTTCGGGCTGACGGCCAGCGCCCGGGCGATGCCGGCCCGCTGGCGCTGCCCGCCGGAGAACTCGGCCGGGTAGCGGTTGTAGTGCTCGGGGTTGAGGCCGACCATGGCCATCAGCTCCTGGACCCGGTCCCGGCGGCGGGCGCCGCGCTCCAGGCCGTGCACCGCGAGCGGCTCGCCCACGATGGCGCCGATGCGGCGGCGCGGGTTCAGCGAGCCGTACGGGTCCTGGAACACCATCTGCACCTCGCGGCGCACCGCCCGCAGGTCCCGGGCGGGCAGGTCGGTGATGTCCTGGCCGTCGAAGACGATCTTCCCGCCGGTCACCGGCTGCAGCCGCGCGATGCAGCGGGCCAGCGTGGACTTGCCGCAGCCGGTCTCCCCCACCAGACCGAGCGTCTCCCCGTCGCGGATCGCCAGGCTGACGCCGTCGACGGCGTGCACGAACCGGTGCTCGCGGCTGACCAGCGCGCCGCTGCGGAGCGGGAAGTGCTTGACGATCCCGGTCAGCTCCAGCAGCGCGGGCTCGCCGTCCGCCGCGGCGGGCGGCGGGGCGGCCGTGATCTCGACCGGGACCGGCACGCGGCGGGCGACCGCCCCGGCGGCGGAGTCGGGCAGCCAGCAGGCGGACTGGTGGCCGGGGCTGGCCCCGACCGGGTGCAGCGGCGGCGCCTCGGTGGCGCACCGGGCCAGCGCGAACCGGCAGCGCGGCCGGAACGCGCAGCCCGGCGGCTCGGCCAGCATGCTCGGCGGCTGGCCGGGGATGGGCCGCAGCCGCCCGGTGTCGCCGGCCACCGGGATCGACTCCAGCAGCCCGCGCGTGTAGGGGTGGTGCGCCTCGTAATAGGCCGCCCGCCGGTCGGCCTGCTCGACCGGGGCGCCGCTGTACATGACCATGACGTGGTCGGCCAGGTCGGCGACGACGCCCAGGTCGTGGGTGATCAGCACGAGCGAGGTGCCGAGCTCGCCCTGGAGCTTGACCAGGAGCTCGAGGACCTGGGCCTGGACGGTCGCGTCCAGGGCCGTGGTCGGCTCGTCGGCGATGATCAGCGCCGGGTCCAGGCTCAGCGCCATCGCGATCATGACACGCTGGCGCATCCCGCCGGAGAACTGGTGCGGGTAGTCGTCCAGGCGCTCGGCGGGCCGGGGAATGCCGACCATGCCGAGCAGCTCGACGGCCCGGCGGCTGGCCGCCGCGCGGCTGACCGTGCCGTGCGCGCGCATCGCCTCGGTGAGCTGCCAGCCCAGCTTGTACAGGGGGTGCAGGCTGGTCAGCGGGTCCTGGAACACCATGCTGATGCGCTGGCCGCGGATCTCGCGCAGCTGCGCGTCGTTCATGGCCAGCAGGTCGTGGCCCTCGAACCAGGCATGCCCGGTGACGTCGGCGCCGGGCACGAGGCCGAGCAGCGCCTGGGCCGTGACGCTCTTGCCCGAGCCGGACTCGCCGACGATGCCCAGGGTCTCCCCCGTGCGGACCTCGAACGACGTGCCCCGGACGGCGTGCAGGGTCCCGTCCGCGGTGTCGAACCGGACGTTCAGGTCCTGGACCTCAAGCAGCGCGCCGGACTGGCCGGCGGCGGAAGCGGCTCCGGCCACCGCTACCGGAGGCTTCCGGGATCAGCGCACCACGCCTGCACGTCGTCGGGCCGGCGGGGCAGCGCCGCGGACAGCAGCTCGTAGCCGCCGTCCGTGATCAGGACGTCGTCCTCGATCCGGATCCCGAGGCCGCGCAGCTCGGGCGGGATCGTCTCGTCGTTGGCCTGGAAGTACAGCCCCGGCTCGACGGTCAGGACCTGCCCGGCGGCCAGCGGGCCGCCCAGGTAGCGGGCCTCCCGGGCGCTGGCGCAGTCGTGCACGTCCAGCCCCATCATGTGACCCGGCGCGCACAGCGTCCACCGCCGGTGCAGGCCCGAGTCCGGCTGCAGCGACTCGGCCGCGCTGACGGGCAGCACGCCCAGGTCGGCCAGGCCCTCGGCCAGCACCCGGGCCGACGCGCGGTGGAAGGCCTTGAAGTCGGCGCCGGGCCGCAGCTCGGCGAAGCCCGCCTCCTGCGCGGCCAGCACGTACTCGTACACCTGGCGCTGCAGGCCGGCGTACCGGCCGCTGACCGGGAAGGTCCGGGTGACGTCCGCGGTGTACAGGGAGTCGACCTCGACGCCGGCGTCCAGCAGGAGCAGCTCCCCGGCCCGCAGCGGCCCGTCATTGCGGTTCCAGTGCAGCGTGGTCGCGTGCGAGCCGCAGGCGGCGATGGGGTGGTAGCCGCTGCCGTTGCCGTCGGTCCGCGCGCGGGCGCCGAAGGCGCCCTCGACGTGCCGCTCGGTCAGGCCCGCCGACCCGCGGATCAGTGCCGCCACGTCGCAGAACCCGCGCGTGGTGGCGTCGATCGCGGCGCGCAGCTGGGCGATCTCCCACGGGTCCTTGACCAGCCGGAGCTCGGCCAGGACGGCGGCCAGCTCCAGGTCCAGGACCGGGTCGGCGCCCGCCGCCAGCTGCTCGGCCCCGGTGTCGGAGCCGCGCGAGATGATGGCCGGCCCGAGCGCGGACAGGCGGGCGGGCAGCTCGGCCAGCGGCGCGCAGGCGATCCCGAGGGCCGCCGAGCGGCCGTCCAGCGTGAGCCGGCGGCCGACCCACAGCTCGCCGCTGGCCGCGTCCCGGTAGAACTCGCCGCCGTCCCGCGGCGACGGCGGCGGCACGAGCAGGATGTCGCCGGCCGCCCCGTCCGGGTCGAGGATCAGCACGCCGCCGGGGGTCTGGTCGCCGGTCAGCCAGACATAGTCGCTGCTCGGCCGGAACGGGTAGAACTGGTCGTTGGTCCGGCGCGGGGCCTGGCCGGACGGGATGACCGCGGGCAGCCGGGCCGGCAGCTGCGCGCGCAGCCGGTCCCGCCGCGCGGCCAGCCGCCCGGCCGGCGGGTGGCTCGGGGCCGGCACGTCAGCCAGGTCGCCCCAGCCCTCGCTCATGAACGCCGTCAGCCGCGCCGAGTACGGGTCGTTGAAGCTCCCGGTGGCCAGGTGCGGGGCTCCCGGCGGCCCGGCCAGCGCCGGGTCGGGCCCGGCGGCCCCAGCCGGAGCCGGGGCCGGAGCCGGGGCCGGAGCCGGGGCCGCCGGCCCGGTGACAGTGTCGGTCATGAACCGCTCAGCCAGACGTTGGTCGGGTCGCAGTTCAGGCCGAACCAGAAGAAGTTGCAGCCGTGCACGGCCGCCGAGTGGAAGATCGGCCACTTCTGGACGTTGACCGGGACGACGGCCACGTCCTTCATCGCCGCGGTGTCGGCGGCCTGCCAGCTCGTGGTCGCGGCCGCGGTGCTCGGGGCCGACAGCGCCGAGGCGATGTCCTGCTCGACGACCGGGCTGGTGTACCCGTCGAAGTCGTTCGACCCGGTACCCGGCTGGGTCAGCAGCGGCACCAGCGTCGACCGCCCGTTGTTGCCGAACCAGTCCGGGATCCAGCCCGGCGGGGCCAGGTCCCACACGTCGCTCTTGGCCGTGGGCGGGCTCTCCAGGTACTTGCCGTAGAAGTCGGACTGGGTGGCCGAGATCAGCTTCACCTTGAAGCCGGCCGCGTCGAGGCTGGCCTGCAGCGACTGGGCGACCCGCGGCATCGGGTCAGTGGTCGAGTACAGCAGCTTCAGGGTGACCCCGGTCTTCCCGGCCTGGGCCAGCAGCTGCTTGGCCTTGGCCGGGTCGCCGCTGCCGTTGTTGTCGGGGAAGGGATTGAAGTTGGGGATGTACCCGACGTTGCCGGGCAGCACCAGCTGCGAGGTGGTGGAGCCGACCGCCTTGCCGCCGAGGATCTGCACGATGGCGTTCTTGTTCACCGCGTACGCCACGGCCTCGCGGACGACCTTGTCCTTGAGCGGCCCGGCGTACTGGTTGAGCGTCAGGTACGTGCCGAGCGCCATCGACGCGGCGCCCGTCGGGGTCGGGCCGACGACCAGGCCGGTGCTCTTCTGGGCCTCCAGCGAGGGCAGGTCCTGCGCGGGCGGCACGACGTCCCACTCCAGGTCACCGGTGCCGGCCACCAGCTGCTGCTGCACGCTGTCCGCGGTCAGGCCCTCGGTGATGTTGATCTTGTTGACGTAGGCGTGCCGGAGCGGGTCGCTCGCGGCCGACCACGCCGGGTTGCGGTCCAGGGTGATCGACTTGCCCGCGGTGTAGGACGTGATCTGGTACGGCCCGTCCGACAGGGTGTGCGCGCGGAAGGGGGCGCTGTCGGGAACGTAGTTCATGTACTCGGCCGGGCGGGCCGAGCAGAAGCCCATGGTCAGGATGTAGAGGAAGTCCGGCGTGGGGCTCAGCAGGTGGAACGTCAGCGTCGAGGCGCTGGTCGCGACCACGCCCGCCAGCGAATGGGAGTTGACGTAGCCCGCGATCCCGGCCACCGTGCCCGGCACCTTGGCGAACCCGGTGCAGTAGGCGTCCATGCCGACGATCGTCTTGGTGAAGTAGCCGGGCGCGCCGACCGGCGAGGCCGGGTTGCACAGCATCTTGAACTCGCGGACGAAGTCGGCTGCTGTCACCTGCCGGGCCGGGGTGGTGTCCCACTTGACGCCCGGCCGGATGTGGATCGTGACCGTCTTCCCGCCGTCCGTCAGGCCGCCGTTGGCCGCCGTCGGGATCGTGGTGGCGATGTCGGGCACGACCGGCGGCGTGGTCGCCGTGCCGGTCGGGTCGCCGTAGCTGAACAGCTGGCGGGTGAACATCCGCTCCAGCGTGTTGCTCACCGTGTAATAGGCGCTGACGGTGTCGAGGTTGAAGATGTCGCTCTGGCCGAGCATCGTCAGGGTGCCGCCCTTCTGCGGCGAGCCCCCCGCGGCCGTCTGGCCGGACGTCGGGCTGACGGTTCCCGAACTGCACCCGGCGGCCAGAAAGGCGGTCGCCGCCAGCACCGCACCTGCAGTCTTCCAGCGAAGACGTGGCATGCACCCTCCCGGTTTCAGCCCCCGCCCGGCGCGCGGGTAGAGAGTAATATGTCACATATCAGATGGGAGTCAAGACCGGCATACCCCGACATCGCGGTTAGCGGCCGATTCGTAACCAACCCGCCTCTCACCGGTGCCCGCCCCTCCCCGCCCGGTGTCAGCACGGTCGCTTCCTGCCAGCTTCTTGCTGTTATCAGTGCCGGGCGTCAGCGGTTCGCAGCGCGCGGCCGAATCCAGGTCCGAAGCGAACCGCTAACGCGCGGGGTGGCGGGCTAGCGGGTGAAGCCGGGCGGGATGAGGACGTCGTCGCGGGTCAGGTCGCGGACGCTGGCGTGGCCGAGGCCGAGGACGGCGGAGTCGATCCCGCCGCGCAGGATGTCGAGCACGTTCTCCACCCCGGCCTGGCCGTTGGCGGCCAGGCCCCACAGGTAGGCCCGGCCGATCATGACGGCGCGCGCGCCGAGCGCCAGCGCCTTGATCACGTCGCTGCCGCGGCGGATCCCGCCGTCGAGCAGCACCTCGACCTGGTCGCCGACCGCGTCGGCGATGGCGGGCAGGAGCCGGATGGTGGCCGGGGTGCCGTCGAGGTTGTTACCGCCGTGGTTGGACACCGAGATCGCGGTGACGCCCGCGGCGACGGCCCGCCGGGCGTCGTCCACCCGGGTCACGCCCTTGAGCATGAACGGGCCGCCCCACTGCTCCCGCAACCAGGCCACGTCGTCCCAGGTGGGCAGCGGCGTCTGCATCCACTCGCCGTACGCGCCGAAGAACGTCGGGGCGGAGCCGCCGGGCGGGGCCAGGTTGGGCGTGGTGAGGTCGGGGACCCGGCCGGTCCGGGCGTACTGCAGCAGCCACCGCGGACGGGCCAGGCCCTCGGGCGCGAACCGCGCCATGGCCCGCAGGTCGATCTTCTCGGGGATGACCGGGCTCCCCCAGTCCCGGCCGTTGGAGAACGACCAGTCCAGGGTCATGATGAGGCCGACCGCGCCGGCCCGGCGGGCGCGCTCCATCCGCTGCACCAGGACCTCGCGGGTGCCGACCCAGTACATCTGGAAGAAGGTCTGCGGGCTGGCCGCCGCGACCTCCTCGACCGGCTTGCTGGCGAACGAGCTCAGGCCCATGGCGGTGCCCCGGGCGGCCGCAGCCCGGGCGACCGCGACCTCGCCGTCGGGGTGCACGGCCTGGACGCCGGTGGGCGACAGGATGACGGGAAGCGAGATCGGCTGGCCCATGACCGTGGCGGTCAGGTCCCGTTTCGCGGACAGGCCGGCCACGTGCGGGGCGAACCCGAGCTCGCCGAAGGCGGCGACGTTGTCGGCCACGGTGAGGCCGCGCTCCGACCCGGCCACCAGGGCGCCGTAGACGGACTTCGGCAGCCGCCTCTTGGCGCGCCGCTGGGCCTCGGCGACCGTCTCGAACCAC
Organism: Streptosporangiaceae bacterium; assembly: GCA_036501025.1. Taxonomy (GTDB): domain Bacteria; phylum Actinomycetota; class Actinomycetes; order Streptosporangiales; family Streptosporangiaceae; genus DASUBV01. The sequence goes on along the minus strand of DASYBB010000201.1, from coordinate 13,274 downwards.
TGGTTCCCCATCGCCGTCCTCCTCGCGAGCCGCCAGGCAGGTCGCCACCTGAGCCTGAGCCGTTATTGGCACTTAGTGCCATAATAACTCGCCGGCCGGGCCGGGCAGGCGGGTCTCGACTTCCCGGCGGACATCCGGCGACAGCGGGCCCTTCGCCTCGGCGGCCAGGCAGTCCCGCAGCTCGGCCCGGTTCTTCACGCCCAGGACGACCGTGTCGACGCCGGGCATCGACAGCGCGTAGCGATGGGCCAGGGCGGCCGTCGACTCGCCCAGCTCCCGGGCCAGGTCCCGGACCGGCGCGGCGCGGTCGAAATCGGCGCGGGTCGGGTGGCTCTCGGGCAGGTCGCGGTCGATGCCGTCGGTCAGCGCGCCGGCCTGGACGGCCCGGATGCCCATCACCCCGGTCCCGCGGCCGCGGGCGGCGGCGATGATGTCGCGGGGCCGGGCCGGCTCGGCGAACCAGCGCATCTCGCCGGGCGAGTCCAGCAGGTTGGCGATGGCCTGCGCGGCGCCCGGGGCCGGGTCCTGGGCCAGGACCTCCAGGACGGTGCCGGGCATCCCGACGGCGGTGATCCCCCACCCGCCGATGCGCCCGCGCTCGGCCAGCCGCTGCAGGGCGGGCCGGACGGCGTCCTCGAACAGCCCCCGCGGCGTCTGCCGCTCGCCGCCCGCGTCGGCGGCGGGCACCAGCGAGTTGTGCAGGAAGAACAGGTCGGCGTGGTCGACCCGCATCCGGTCCAGGCTCTCGTCGAGTGAGCGCTCCAGGAGACCGGCGACCTCGGCGGCCGGGGCGTGGCCGACCCGGCACTTCGTCGTGACCCGGACCCCGGCCGGCAGGCGCCCGCCGAAGGCCGCGCCGATGACGCGCTCGGCCTCGCCCGCGCCGTAGCTGGGCGCCAGGTCGAGCAGCGTGATCCCGGCGTCGACCGCCTCGCGGACCGTTGCCACGGCCTCCTCGCGGGTGGTCGCGCCCCAGACCTGGCCGAGCCCGCCGCCCCCGAGGGTCAGCGCGCTGACCGGCCACAACGTCCCGAGGGTCCGCATCTCCATGGCGACCTGCCTCCTCCCGACGGCGGCCCGCCCGCCGTGCCCGGTGCCTCGATCATCCACCCCGCACCGCGCTGCCGGGCACGCCGTTGCCCGCCCGGAAATAAGGAGGCAATTTACCTACGCCGTGCCGTGAAAGTTTCACCGCAAAAGAAATGCGAATTTAGAATTGCACGGCATGGGGGGATCTGGTCATAGTTATTGCATAATTTCCGGTCGGCGCTTAGCGTATTGCTGCAGATGCTCGGGACCACTACCCGGGAGGTGTTCGTGGGTCACGGCCAGGGGTCGCATGCGGCGTTCTCGCTGGCGACCCGCGCCGCAGGCGCCAAGCCGGCCGGCGGGATCTTCGCTAATCCCGCCGGCCGGCCTGATGGCCCGGGCGGACAGTCGTGCACCGTCGCGGCGCCGGCCCGGAAACAACTAATGGCAGGGCGGCCAGCCGCCGGAGGCTCCCACCGGAAATGCCGAGAGCTAATTCCGCTGGAACGGGAGCGGGCCGGGACGGTGCCATGCCGGATAAGGAGATCCGGGGACATACATTCTGAGCGCGGCCCTGGGTTGTTACGTCCAGGGCAGTCCATGCACGGTCAAAACATCCAGGCCATGGGCGCCATGCGGACGGAGGTGGCCGGGGTGAGCACCGTGAGCGAGCTGTGGCCGGACGTCTGGCGGGTGCTCGCGTGACCGGCGCTGTCGTGCGCCGACAATGCCGCGCCCGCGGCTCCGAGGCTGCCGAAAGCCAGGGCCACGGCGAATGTGCCGCCCATCGCCCAGGTCCGAGTCGTTTTCTTCGAGTGCTTACCGCGCCGCGTTGCGGCAGGCAATAACCACGTCTGAGTCTTCATCGGGAAGGTCCTCCTCATCGGTAACTGAAATGGCAGAGCTTCCAAGAGGGAGAAACTACACCACAATCCACCTCAGGACGCCTCATTCGGATCGATCCGGCCGGCATTACGGCTTTTCCCCATCCCCGGCCGGCCGCCCCGGTCACGATGACCCCCTGACCGGGAACTCCTGCGTGCCTTTCTGTTCCCCTGATAGACGGCGGCAACGTGCTCATCACTGGTCGCATCCGTCACGCCAGCCCGCCCAGTACCGGCAATCACTCAGCTATTACCACGTCCCAGGTATCCAGCGAATAAGCCATCCCGGCCGTCATTACCAGCCCGGCAGCACCGGCGGAATGAAACGTGCCGTGAAAATTGCGCTGCATGCTCAGCCGAGACGAGATAGGCATTCTCCCCGCCTTCCCGCTAATTCTCCCAGGACTTGAGTGAGAAATGACCGCAACGGGTATAACCGGGCCGAATGCTTCGGCATGCCTTATCCAGGTACCAGCCGCGACCTCGCCCCCAGGCGGTAGCAGATGCAAGGCGAACATGGAATTCCGGGCACTCGGGCCCATTGAGCTCTGGTCCGACGGCCGGCAGTGTGAGCTCGGCCCGGGCCGGGTGCGGTCCATCCTGGCCATGCTCTTGCTGGCCCCGCGCACCGTCGTGCCGGCCGAGACGCTCATCGACCGGCTGTGGGACACGCGGCCCCCGCCCAAGGCCAGGGAGAGCCTGTCGGCCTACATCGCCCGGCTCCGGGCGTCGCTGCGGGAGTCGCTGGGCGACGCCGTGCAGCTGGCCGGGCGCGCGCGCGGCTACGTGCTGGACATCGACCCCGACCTCATCGACCTGCACCAGTTCCGGCGACTGCGCCGGCAGGCGGACGCGCTGGCGGCCAGCGGCGAGTACGATCACGCCGCCCTGCTGCTGCGCGAGGCGGACGGGCTGTGGCGCGGCCCGGCGCTGGCCGGGATCGGCGGCGACTGGGTGGCGCGGATGCGCGACGGCCTCGAAGAGGAGCGCCGGGCGGCCATCCAGGAGCGCGTCACGTGCGAGCTCGAGCTCGGCCGGCACGCGGAGCTGGTCGGCGAGCTCCGCCATCTGCTGGCGCAGTACCCGCTGGACGAGACGTTCGTCGCCCACCAGATGACGGCCCTGTACTGGAGCGGCCGCCCCGGTGAGGCCCTGAGCCTGTACCGGGAGGTCCGCGCGCGCCTGGTCGAGGAGCAGGGCGCGGAGCCCGGGCCGGTGCTGGCCCAGCTGCACCAGCGCATGCTGGGCCGGGACCCCGGGCTGGCGGTCAGGCCGGCCGACCAGCGGCCCGGCCGCGGGGCGCGGCCCGATACCCTGCCGCCCGAGGCGGCGGAGTTCGTGGGCCGCAGCGCGGAGCTCGGGGAGCTGACGCACGAGCACGGCCGCTCCCCCCGCGTCTTCGTCATCGAGGGCATGCCCGGCGTGGGCAAGACCGCGCTGGCGGTCCGCGCGGCCCGGCAGGCCGCCCCGCAGTACCCGGACGGCGCGCTGTACCTCAACCTGCGCTCCCATGATCCGGCCAGCCCGCCGCTGGACCCGGCCGAGGCGCTGCACCGCCTGCTGCGGATGCTGTCCGTGCCGGCCACCCAGATCCCCGAGTCCATCGGTGAGCGCGTGGCGCTATGGCGCGCCCAGCTGAACCGCCGTCAGGCCATCGTGGTCCTCGATGACGCCGGGCGGCCGGACCAGATCCGCCCGCTGCTGCCCGTGACCGGCCGGTGCCTGGTCCTCGTCACCACCCGGCGCACCCTGCCGGACTTCGGGCGCGCCCGTACGCTGCCCCTCGACGTGCTGTCCGTCGACGACGCGATCACGCTGTTCCGGCGGATCGCGGGCGAGGACCGGACCCGGGATGCCGACGAGGTCGGCGCAGCCGTCGGCCTGTGCGGGCGGCTGCCGCTGGCCATCCAGCTCACGGCCGGCCGGATCGCCCGGGACCGGCAGCCGCGCCTCGGCGGCCTGATCGAGGAGCTGTCCCAGTCGCCGGCCCGGCTGGGCGGCACGGGCACCGCCAGCCCGGAGGTGATAGCGGCCTTCGACCTGTCCTACTGCGCGCTGGAGCCCGACCATCAGCGGCTGTTCCGGCGCCTCGGCGTCAGCCCGTGCTCCTGCGTCAGCCTGCCGGCGGCGGCCGCCCTGGACGACTGCACGCTGGCCGAGGCCGAGAAGGCCCTGGCCGCGCTGCTCGATCAGCACCTGCTGGCGCGCGCCCCGGACGGCCAGTTCCGGTTCCACGACCTGATTCGCGGCTATGCCGCCGTGCGGGCCGCGCGCGACGACTCCGAGGCGCAGCAGCGGCAGGCCATCAGCAGGCTCCTGGACTACTACCTGTACACCGCCGACCAGGCCGACCGGGTGCTGAACCCGTTCCGGCGCCGCATGCCGGTGCCCGTCACCCACCTGCCCGCCGCCCGCCTGACCCTGGGCACCGAGGAGGACGCGGCCGCCTGGCTGGAGTCGGAGTGGCGCAACATCCTGCAGGCCGCACAGCACGCGGGCCGGCACGAATGGAAGCAGAAGTGCGCTGACCTGACCCACGTGCTGGCTGACTTCATCGAGATCCAGGCGCACTGGGACGAGGCCATCGCCGCCCATACCACGGCCCTGCAGACCGGCCGCGACCTCGCCGACCCGGCCCGGATCGCGCAGGCCGCGCTGGCCCTGGCGTCGGTCAGCCAGCAGACCGGGCGCCACGAGGCGGCCCTGGCGCTGGCCGAGGAGGCCGCCGAGACCTACCGGCGGCTGGACGACCGCCGGGGCGAGGCCGAGGCGGTGGACCAGATCGGCACGGCCCACTGGCGCGCCACCCGCTACCGCGAGGCCCTGGCGTACTACCACGAGGCCCGGATCCTGTACCGGGATGCCGGCGATGACCACGGCGTGGCCGCGACGCTGAGCCATTCCGGGATCGCCAGCTGGCATCTCGGGCGATCCACCGAGGCGATGACCCACCTGCACGACGCGCTGTCCGGCTATCGCGGCATCGGCGACCGGCGCGGGGAGGCCAAGACCCTCAATAACCTCGGCAAGATCTACCTGTACTGCGGCTACCACCGGGACGCGCTCGACGCCTACGAGGATTCCCGCCGCATCTTCAGCGAGATCGGCGGCGCGCAGAACGAGGCCATCCTGTACCACAACATCGGCGCGGTCTACCGGTACAAGGGCCACTACGAGCAGGGCCTGACCGCGTGCCGCCGGGCGCTGGCGATCTACCGCGAGATCGGGGACCTGCTGGACGAGGCCGACGTGCTCAACGAGATCGGCGCGATCTACCAGAGCGCGGCCTGCCCCGACGAGGCGCTCGCCCATCACCAGCAGGCCCGGCTCATCGCCGAGGAGATCGGGAACCTGTCCCAGCAGCTGATCGCCCTGCGCCGGATTGCCGACATCCACCGCGGGTCGGGCCAGCACGGCGACGCGCTCGAGCATTACCGCGCCGCGCTGCGGCTGGCCATGGAGGCCGGCGATCCGTACGAGGAAGGCAAGATCCTCGAGGGCATGGCCGAGTCGACGCTGGGCATGCGGCGGCCCGATGCGGCGCGGATCGTGTTCCGGCAGGCCCTGGACATCTTCGAGCGGCTCGGCGTGCCCGAGGCCGAGTCGGCCCGGATCCGCATCGAGACCCTCGACCGGGCCTTCGGCCTCCGCGCTTCCTAGCCGTTCCCCGCCCCCGGCCCCGGCGCCGCGGCCGCGCCCGCCGCGCCGGGGCCTCCGGGCGGCCGCCGCGCGCCGCACCGCGAACGTGCCCCACGCCCGTGACCTGCGGTGCAAGCCAGGCATCAACGCGAGTGCAAGCCGGGCGTCCGGGCCGGCCGCCCAGCATGGTGGTGCAGTCCCCGGCAGCGGGAGCCGCTGGCGGGCCGGCCACCGAGAGGCGCGTTCAATGCGGGACATGGCGCACGGGCGGTTTCGCCGGGCTGGCCGCCGGCCCGGGCGGCGGTGCCGGGACGACCGAGGGCACGGGCGGCGGTGCCGGGATGGCCGGGAGCACGGGCCCTGCCGCGACGACGGCCGGCGCCACGGGCACGGTCGCGCGGGGAGGCCGCTGTGGGGCTGAGCCTGGGCCGGGGCCGGCCGGATTCCCGCCGGGCCCCGGGCCGCGGACTGCGCGGCCGCGACCGCAGCCGCAGCCGCGACACCGACGGCGGCGGCGACCTCGGCCGGGCGGCGGAGCCGGCCGCACCCGGCCCCTTCCAGGCCTGCCCGGTGGCGGTGGCCGAGCCGCCGGCCAGCTACGCGCCCGGCGCGCTGACGACGGCTCCGGCCGGGCACGCCCGGGCGGTACCGGACTGGGCGCGCGAGACCGTGGCCGGACTGGCCGCCCCGCTCGTGCCCCCCGCGGGACCCGCCTGCCCGGCGGCGAGCGGCGGCGCCCGCCTGCTGGCCAGCGCGAGCCAGTTCATCACGCAGTTCCACGACGAGCACCGCGCCGGGCCGCCGGAGCGGCGGCTGCGCCAGGTCCGCCTCGAGATCGAGGCGACCGGCACCTACCGGCACACGCCGGCCGAGCTGACCTTCGGCGCGCGGGTCGCCTGGCGGAACAGTGCCCGGTGCATCGGCCGGCTGTACTGGCGCAGCCTGCGGGTCCGCGACCGCCGCGAGGTCACGGCGGCGTCCGACATCGCCGCCGAGTCGGTCATGCACCTGCGCGAGGCCACCAACGACGGCAAGATCCGGCCGGTGATCACGGTGTTCGCGCCGGATGCGCCCGGCCGGCCCGGCCCGCGGATCCTCAACTCGGAACTGGTCCGCTATGCGGGTCACCCGGCCGCGGGCGGCGGCGTCACGGGCGACCCGGCCACCGCGGGCGTGACGCGGCTGGCCCGAGAGCTGGGCTGGCCGGGCGGCCAGCCGCCTGGACGGTTCGACATCCTCCCCCTGATCGTCCAGGCGGCCGGGTCGCTCCCCACGCTGCACGAGCTGCCCGCCGACGCGGTGCTCGAGGTCCCCATCGGCCACCCGGAGTTCGGCTGGTTCGCTGACCTGCAGCTGCGCTGGTACGCGGTGCCGGTCATCAGCGACATGTACCTAGAAGTCGGCGGGATCCGGTACCCGGCCGCGCCCTTCAACGGCTGGTACATGTGCACCGAGATCGGCTCGCGGGACCTGGGCGACACCGCCCGCTACGACCAGCTGCCGGTGATCGCCGCGCAGATGGGCCTGTCGACGGCTAGCGACCGGACCCTGTGGAAGGACAAGGCCAGCACCGAGCTCAACCTCGCCGTCCTGCACTCCTACACCGCGGCGGGGGTCACCATCTCCGATCATCACACCGAGTCGGTCCGCTTCCTGCGGCACCTGGAGCGGGAGGAGGCGCAGGGCCGGGCGTGCCCGGCGGACTGGTCGTGGATCGTGCCGCCCGCCGCGTCCTCCGCGACACCGGTCTTCCACCGGACGTACCGGGATTTTGACCAGTCACCCAACTTCTACCGCCACCCCCCGGCGGCCGCGCTGGCCGGGAAGCCCAGCGTCCTGGCTGGGTAGCAGTGGCCGGGGGGTGGGTACGGTTCCTGCATGCGCGGTGACCGGGTGGAAATCGTGATCGACGCGGGCAGCGGGACCCGCACCTACGAGGTGACGGCCACCCGCAACGGCCGCCGGGTCGAGATCAACACCGGGCGGGGCATCGTCGAGGTGACCGAGGTGACGCGAGGCGGCACCCCGGTCCGGACGGCCCGGTTCATGGCCAGCCGGGTGCTGGCCCTGGTCGAGTACCCGGCCACGGACCAGAACATCGCCCAGGACGTCATCGACCCGCCACCCGGCGGATAGCGCCCGGCCGGCGGGTCTGCCCGCGGGCATAGGCGGAGTTCTGCCCGCGGCCCGATGTGCCCGGCCGGCCAGCCGGTGAAGCATGGCGGGCATGAGCGAATCTCCGGTTGTGACCGTGCGCGGACTGCGCAAGGTGTACGGGACCCGCGTCGTGGTGGACGCCCTGGACCTCGACGTGCCGGCCGGCCAGGTGGTCGGCCTGATCGGCGCCAACGGCGCGGGGAAGACCACGACGGTCGAGTGCATCCAGGGGCTGCGCCGCCCCGACGGCGGGACGGTCCGCGTCCTGGGCCTGGACCCCGCGGCCCAGGCGGACCAGCTGCGGCCGCAGCTGGGCAGCCAGCTGCAGGACTCCGCGCTCCCGGACCGGCTGCGCGTGGGCGAGGCCCTCGACCTGTTCGCCACTGGCCGGGCCGCCGACCCCGGCGACCTCCTGGCCCGGTTCGGCCTGGCCGGCCGCCGCCGGTCGGCGTTCGCGGGCCTGAGCGGCGGCGAGCGCCAGCGCCTGTTCCTGGTCCTGGCCCTGCTGAACCGGCCGCGGCTGGTGATCCTGGACGAGCTGACCCAGGGCCTGGACCCCGCCGCCCGGCGGGGCGTGTGGGCGGCCGTCGCGCAGCTGCGCGCGGGCGGCACGACGGTGCTGCTGGTCACGCACGAGCTGGACGAGGCCGAGGCGCTGTGCGACAGCGTCGTCGCGATGCGCGGCGGGCGGGTCCTGGACGCCGGGCCGCCCGCGGCCCTGGTCGCCCGCCATGCGGGCTGGGCCACGGTGACGTTCAGCTGGCCCGCGGCCGAGCGCGGCGCCCTCATGTCCGGCCTGCACGCGATCGCCGGCGTCCGCGAGGTGACCTGCGCCGGCGGCCGGGTGACCGTGCACGGGACCCGGCAGGTCATCGCCTACGTCGGGGCCGACCTGGTCCGCCGCGGCCGGGTGCCGGACGACCTCGCCGTGGAGCTCCCCGACCTTGAGTCCGCCCTGCTCGGCCTGCTCGACGGGCCGCGCGCCGCCCGCCCCCTCGACCTGACTGGAGCATCACGATGACGGCCCTGACCGAGCAATCGCCGCAGCCGGCCGCGACGCGGCGGCGGCCGCGCTCGGCGGCCCGCCGCCTGATCCGCGCCGAGACCCGGCTGATGCTGCGCGAGCCGCTGACGCTGACCTTCGTCTTCGCCTTCCCCATCGTCACCATGCTGATCATCGGCGGCTCGTTCGGCACCACGCCCGATCGCGCCTTCGACGGGGTCAACCCGGCCCACTGGTATGTCGCGTCGTATCTGACCGTGATCATCGCAGCCGTCGGATTGGTAACGCTGCCCGTCCACATGGCGTCCTACCGGGAGCGCGGCGTGCTGCGGCGGTTCGCCGCGGCCGGCTTCCCGCGGTGGTCGTTCGCGATCGCCCAGCTCGTCATCGGCCTGATCCTGATCGCGGCGGCCGCGGCGCTGCTGCTCGCGGTCGCGGCCCCGGTCTACGGCATCCCGCCGGTGGCGCACTGGTGGCCGGTGATCGCCGGGCTGGTGGCCGGGTCGGTGGGCTTCGTGAGCGTCGGCGTGCTGCTCGGCTCCCTCCTGCCCTCGGCGCGGTCGGCGCAGGCCGTGGGCCTGCTCCTGTTCTTCCCCTCCTTCCTGCTGGGCGCGGGCGGCCCGCCGCCGCACGTCATGGGCGCGGCGCTGCAGCACGTCGCGAACGTGCTGCCGCTGACCCTGGTGACGAACTCCGTCCGCGTGCCGTGGCTCGGGCTGGGCCACGCCACGGGCACGCTCGCCGAGGTCATCGCGCTGGCGGCGGCGGCCTGCTTCGTGGCCGCCCGCCGGGCCGCGCTCTGACCGGCCGGGCCGATCGTGGTGGACACTCATGGCATGACCCGCTTTATCCGGCTGGGGCCGCCGGTACCGCCCAACCGCATCGCGCGCTGGGCGGTGCCCGGCCTGATCGCCGCGTTGGCCCTCCTCGGCGTGCTCCAGCAGCATCGCAGCCTGGCCGTGGCGGTGCCCGCGCTGGCGGCCGCCGCGGCCGCCGCGGCCCTGCTGGTGATGCCCGCCCGGCCGGCCGCGTTCACGGCCGGGGTCGCGCTGGCGGCGGGCGCGCTGGCCGTGCTCGGCAACGGGAGTGCCTCCGACCTCGGCTGGTTCGGCGTCTGCGTGCTCGCCGGGTGGTGCGCCTACGTCGGGAGCGCGCGCGTCACCATCGCCCTGTGGGCGGCGGCCGTGCTCACGTTCAGCCTGGAATGGACGCTGACCACCGACGACCGCGGCTGGGCATCGTGGATCGCCGGGACCACGTTCGCGACCTTCGGGCTGCTGCTCACCCGGCGGGAGCGAGACCTGGCCGAGCAGCTCCGGATCGCCCAGGCCGGGCTGGCCGACCGGGCCCGCGCGCAGGAGCGCAACCGGATCGCCCGCGAGCTGCACGACGTGATCGCGCACTCCCTGACGGTGTCGCTGCTGCACGTCTCCAGCGCGCGGCTGGCCGTCGAGGAGAACGCCGCGGATGCTGTGTCGGCCCTGGCCCAGGCCGAGCGCCTCGGCCGCGAGTGCCTGACCGAGGTGCGGCAGGTCGTCGGGCTGCTGCGCCGGGACGAGGGCGCCAGCACGGCGCCGCTGCCGGGCGCGGCCCAGCTGACGGCGCTGGTGGACCAGTTCCGCCGGGCCGGCGCTGACATCGCGCTCGACGTGGACGGTGACCCGGCGGAGCTCACCGCGACCGTGGGACTGGCCTTTTACCGCGTCCTCCAGGAGGCGCTGACCAACGCGGCCCGGCACGCGCCGGGGGCGCCGGTCCGGGCGGCGCTGTCGGTCACCGCGGACGGCGGGGTCCTGCTCGTGGACAGCGCCGGGCCGCCGGGGTCAGGCGCCGGGGGCGGCCTGGCCAGCATGCGGGAGCGCGCCGCGGCGCTGGGCGGGGTCTGCACGGCCGGGCCGGCCGGCGGCGCTGCGGCGGGGGGCTCGGGGGCAGGCGGGTGGCGCGTCCGGGCCGAGATCCCGCTGGCGGCGGCCGGGTCAGTGCCGGCCGGGTCAGTGCCGGCCGGGTCGCCGGCGGCCGGATCGCCCGCGGCGGCCCGGCCGTGATCCGGGTCCTGCTGGTCGACGACCAGGAGCTGATCCGGGCCGGGCTGCGCGGCATCCTCCGGGCCCGGTTCGGCTTCGAGATCGTCGGGGAATGCGCCGACGGCCGCGGCGTCGCGGCGGCGGTCGCGCGGCTGCGCCCCGACATCGTGCTGATGGACATCCGCATGCCCGAGGTCGACGGCGTCGCGGCGACCGCGGACGTGCGCCGGCAGCCGGGCGCGCCGCCCGTGCTGGCCCTGACCACCTTCGATGACGACGAGATCCTCGCCGCCGCCCTGCGCGCCGGGGCGTCCGGGTTCCTGCTCAAGGGCGTCCCCGTCGAGGACCTCCAGCGGGCCGTCCGGACCGTGGCCGAAGGCGGCGCGTGGCTGGACCCGGCGGTCACCGGGCGGGTGCTGTCCGCCTACCGGAGCGCCCCCGCGGCGGCCGCGCCCGACCCGGCCGCCGACGTCCTCACCGCCCGCGAGCGCGAGGTCCTCGCGCTGATCGGCCAGGGCCTGACCAACAGCGAGATCGCCGGGGCGCTCGTGCTCGGCGAGGGCACGGTCAAGACGCACGTGGGCCACATCTTCGCCAAGCTTCAGCTGCGCGACCGCGCCGCCGCGATCGTCTTCGCCTTCGACCACGGGGTGGTCGCGCCCTCCCCCGGCCGGACGGGCTGACCGGGGCTGGCGGTCAGGCCGGCGTCGTCTCCCAGGACCGGCCGAACCAGCGGCGGATCCGCTCGGACCCGAAGGCGGCCTTGTCGGCGGCCAGGCCGGCGGACGGGCCCTCGATGGCGCCTGCCGGGCTGCGGCCCGGCACGAACGTGACATCGACCTTGGCCACCCGGCCATGCCCGACCTCCAGGTAGCAGATGCCCCGGCCGTCGTAGCCGGACGGCGGGCCCGACCCGCGCCGCCGGGCGATGATCTGCGCGGCCACCACGGTGGCCTGGCCCTCGGCGAAGACGCCGGCCTTCGGCGTCCCGACGCTGGTGACGTCGCCCGCCGCGTACACGCCGGGGTAGCGGGTCTCCAGGGTGGCGGGGTCGACCGGGATCCAGCCGTCGACGGTCATCCCCGACTCGATCACGACGGCGGGCGCGCGGTGCACCGGGACGCCCAGGAACAGGTCATAGGGCAGCTCCCCGCCGTCAGCGAGCAGGGCCACGTGGCGGGACGGGTCCAGGGCGGTGACGACCTGGCCGCCGCGGAAGCTGATGCCGCGTTCCGCGAAGGCGGCCAGGACGGCCTGCGACGCCTCCGGCGACGGCGGGATCGGGACGCCCAGCGGCATGACCAGGGACACCTCGCTGGCCCGGGGCAGGTGCCGGGCCTGCAGGTAGTCGTGCACCAGCAGCGCGGTCTCGCTCGGCGCGGGCGGGCACTTGAACAGCGTCGACGTGACACCGATGACGACCCGTCCGCCGCCGAACGACTCAAGCACGTCCCGCGCGGCGAAAGCGCCGTCGACGGTGTAGAACTCCCGCCCGGCCTCGATCAGGCCCGGCGTCGCCGCCGGGTCGAGGTCGGCTCCGAGGGCGACCACCATCACGTCGGCCTCGAAGGCGCCGTCGTCTGTCTCGACCCGGCGCCGTACCGGGTCGATGGCCCGGATCGCGGCCCTGACGAACCGGGCACCCGGCTTGACGAGGTCACGGTACGGGTGCCGGACCGCTCCCGCCGTGGTCCGGCCGAACATCACGTCGAGCTTAGAGAAGCCGAATACGAATCCGTCGGCCTGGTCGATCAGCACAATGTCGACGTCATCGCCGAGCGCGTCCGAGAGCCTGGTCGTCAGCTCCAGGCCGCCGAAGCCGGCGCCAAGAACGAGAATTCGCATTTCCCGGATCTTCCCGCTGCTAGCCGCCGGTACCCATCCACCGGGCCGTCCCGGTCGCTACACGTACTGCGTGATGTCGCCCACCGTGAAGCCCTGGTCCTGGATGTGCCGGTAAAGACGGGTCATCATGCGCACCATGGTCTCCCCGTCGAGCTGCGCCGGGCTGCGGAAATGGCACAGGATGATGTCCCCGGGGCTGAGCCGGCGCCTGCCGGTCTGGTACTGCATGTCCGAGATCTCCATGGCCTCGCGCCAGAGCATCATGCCCTTGAGGCCGGCCTCGCCCACAGCCGCGATCGTCGCCTCGTCGTAGTTGCCGCCCGGCGGCCGGAAGATGTACGGCGTGACTCCGTACCGCTGCTTGAGGATCTGCTGCTGGCCGGAGATCTCGTCGAGCTGCTGGGCGGCCGACAGGCTCGGCATGCTCAGCGGGTGGTTGACCGTGTGGTTATGGATCGACACGTAACCGGTCTCGTAGAGCTTCTCGAAGTACGCGTAGTCGTCCTTGATGAACAGGTTCGCGAGCTCGATGGCGATGGGCACCCGGAGGTCCTTCACCATCTGGATGAACTCGGGCTCCTTTTCCAGGCCGTCATCGATCGTGATGAAGACGACCTTGTCGGTCAGCGGCACGTCGGAGAACACCGCCGGGTTGGACGCGCTCACCGTGATCGGCTTGACGGCGGGCGGCGG
>DASYBB010000200.1:0-245251 GCA_036501025.1 Streptosporangiaceae bacterium | reverse complement strand
ACAGTACCCGCGAGGGGCATCCATGCAAGGCCTCGGGCGCAGTTTCTTGACGGTCGCTCCCTGGTCGCCACGACAGTTCGACCTGTTCCACACCGATGCGTAGAGGACGAGCACGGCGTTCCATGACGCTGGCCGTGCCGTCGCCGGGTGGGCCTCGAAGAGGCCGAGCCCGGCGGCAGGCGGCGGCAACGCGCAGCGGTGCCGCCCCTGATTGCTCTGTATGGCCGGATTCGGCAGGCGCGCATCGCGAGGCAAGGCCCACGATGAGGTCGTCGCCCGGTACCAGTTGGCTGGCTTCTGCCCTCATCGAGCGAGTCGAGCGCCGAGCCCCGCAACCCTAACCGCCCGCGCCAACTGGATCTTGAACAACACGAAGAACAGCGCCTGGCTGCAGTCCCGCTGGGACGCGGCAGCAGCTTGCGAGACTTAGGCTCAGCCGGCAGCGCGCCGCTCGACGTAGCCTGTCCGATTCTGGGAGCACGAGCGGGAGCGAGCAGATACTGGCAGATGCAGGAATGTGCGGCCAGGCGCGGTCATTCTTGCCGCTGTTATGCCGTCTACCTGCACAAATGCTGCCGACCGGCCATTGCGCCCGGTGCTGCTCTCTGTTCGGGACGAAGAGGTCGCAGGTTCAAATCCTGTCACCCCGACCAGCTCACGGGCCATCTGCACGAGTGCAGATGGCCTTCTTCACTTGGCGGGTAACCAGGCGAGTCACTCCCTGGTGCGGGCTCGGCCGACGGGATGGCCCGGCCGGCACACGGGCCGCCCTCCGGCGGGCGGACGGCCCGTGGCTTCCGACTCGGTCAGCGCTTACATCATCGAGTCGCCGTCGTCCCCCATCTCGAAGTCGGCCACCGTGATCGCGAGGCCGAGCGACTTGAGGATCTTGCCGCCCGCCGACACGACCTTGGCCGTGCCGACGACCGGGGCCACCGCGATCATGACGGCCTGCACGTCGGCGGCGGTGAGCCCCATGTCGGCGGCGACGGCCTCGTTGGCGAGGTAGGAGGCGGGCGGCGCGTCCACGGCGATGAGGGCGGCGATCCGGGCCAGCATCGCCTCGCGCGGCGCGAGAATGTTGTGCTGAACCGACACGGTGTTCATGTCAGCCAGGGTGTCGAGGACAGGCGTTTCGGCAGTCACGGAATCCTCCCGGTTACTACGCGGTGTGCCATCTGGCACTCGCCAGTCCAGCGGGGTTCGGGGGCGGGCGCATCACCTCAGGCGGGTGACGCCACGGCGGGCTACCCGGGCCGGAGGCTGTCGCGGCCCAGTTCCCGGAGTACGTCCTTCATCGCGTCGTAGCGGGCCGGCCCGACCTCCTCGCGCCAGCGCTCCTCGACCGCGGCAATAGCCCGCGATGACTCCGCGGCGGCCTCGTCGCCCCTGGGCGTCCGCGAGACCAGGCGCACCCGCCGGTCGGACTCGTCCCGCCCGCTGACGGCGAACCCCCCGGCTTCCAGCAGGTCGGCGAACTCGCCGGCCGCCTGCTTGGTCAGGCCGGCGATCTGCGCCAGGTCCGTGATGCGGATCCCGCCGGGCGGGATCATCTGCAGGATGCGCCGCTGGCCGCCCCGCAGCCCGGTGAAGCGGCTGAAGCTCCCGCTGGCCAGTTCGGCCGCCATCCGCCGGGTGGCGGCCTCGAGCCAGCGGAAGATGTGATCGGGAAGGGCATCGTTGTCAGGGGGCTTGCCAGCGGTCATAAGGCTACCTTACTATCGACATATAGACAGGTTACCTTACTTATTACGGAACGTGATCGAATGCGCCCGGGGGGGTTCTCATGCCAGCGTCGCTCGCCACCGCCACGGGCTCGTTCCCCCTGGCCGCGCTGCCGTCCGCCGAGCTGGCCGCGGTGGCGGCCGCCGCGGCCGGCCGGGAGGTGCAGCGGGCCACCGCCCGCGCGGTGCCCGTCGACTACCGCTGGGGCTCGCCCGCCACCGCGGGCCTGTGGCGGGCCGATGTCCGCGCGCACGCCGACGGCGCGGTGCTCGGCCTGACGTTCTTCGTCAAGCTCCTGCGCCACCCCCGGCTCTGGCCCGAACTGAGCCAGATTCCGGACGAGGCCGCCCGGCAGGACTTCGTCAGCTTCTTCCCCTGGCGGTTCGAGCTGGACATGCACGAGCGCGGAATCGGGGACGTCCTCCCGGCCGGGATGCGGACCCCGGTGCTGTACCGGGCGCGGCCCGTCGACGCCGACCACGTCGCGCTGTGGTGGGAGTACGTGGACCAGCGGCCCGGCCCGTGGGAGCTGGCCGACTACCGCCGCGCGGCCCGGCTGCTCGGCGCGCTGGCGGCCCGCCGCCGCGCGGGCGCCAGGGCCAACGGGCGGCTCCCGGAGATATCCCGCCGCATGCCGCCGGGCGGGGCCCTGCGCTACTTCGTGGACGGCAAGGTCCTGCAGGGCTGCCTGCCCGCCCTGCGGGACACCGGCACGTGGCACCATCCGCTCCTCGCCGCCGCCCTGCGTGAGGCAGCCGATCCCGGCCTGCCCGCCGACCTCGCGGCGCTCGGCGCGCGCCTGCCCGCGGTTCTGGACCAGCTCGACCGGCTGCCGCAGTGCTACGCCCACGGCGACGCGACCCCGCAGAACCTGCTCCTCCCGGCCAGCCGCCCGGGCGAGGTGGTCGTCATCGACTGGGGATTCGGGTCCCTGCTCCCGGTGGGCTTCGATCTCGGGCAGCTGCTCGTCGGGCTGGCCTCGGCCGGCCAGACCGCGCTGGCCGACCTGCCCGCCATCGACGCGGCCATCTTCGAGGGCTATCTCGGCGGCCTGCGCGACGAGGGGCACGACGCCGGCCCCGACGACGTCCGGGCCGGCTACCTGGGCGGCCTCGCGGCCCGGTCCGCGCTCTGCCTCCTGCCGCTCGAGCTGCTCGGACGCGAGCCACCAACCGCCGGCCTGCAGGCGCTGCTCGTGCGCCGCCTGCAGCTCACGCGCCGAGTCCTGGACCTGACCACGGGAATCCCGGGCCTCTCATAGGCCGAGACGGCGGGCCTGCTGGGCGGCCGCGCTCAGCGCGGCGGCTGGCGTTCCTCCAGGGCGGCGAGGCGGAGCTCCAGCTGGTCGACCCAGTGCCGGAGGAGCTCCAGCTCGGCCTCGCTCCCGAGGCGGCGCTCGGCGGTGCGGCGCAGCCGCGGCGAGTCGGCGGCCCGGGTCGCCACCATGGCCAGCGGCACGAGCCGCTGCGGCCCGTGCGGGCCGTCGACGAGCCGTGAGGGGATCTGCCCGGACCGGTACCACGTCCGCAGCGCGGCCCGCGAGGCGCCAGTGGCCACGGCTGGACGTCGTCCGCGAGGCCGTCATCACGGCCGTCAAGCAGATGCCGCCGTCCGCCGAGCGGCGGTCCCGGGTGAGCCCGTCCGTCGCCCTCCGGCCGGGGACCGCCCCCGAGTCCGATGAGCTGCCCACCACGCCCGCGGCGGACAGCGGCCTGGAAGAGGCCGTCCGGCTGGCCGGCGGCGGACCGGTCGGCTCGCATCACCTGGTGCTCGCCGCCCTGGGCGATCCCGGCACCGCCGCGGCCCGGGCGCTGGCCGCGCTCGGCATCGACCTGAATCAGGCCCGGGCGGCGCTGCGGGCGGCTGACGTCGCGGGCAGCGCCGATGAGCTCCCGCAGGAGGCCGGGCGTCGCCAGCTGCAGGTCCGCGTGACCGGGGACAGCCTGACGATGGAGCTGACCGATCCGGTTATCGTCGGTCTCGGCCGGGCCGCGCTCGGCGCGCTGGGCGACCGGCCCGGCGCGCCGCCGGCCATCCGCGGCGACCTGCCGATGAGCACCAGCCTGGCCGCGGTCTGGCTGGCCCTGCACGCCAGCCTGGACGAGATCCGCCAGCGCGCGTCCGCCGAGCCGCCCCCGGCCCCGCCCCCGCCCCCGCCCCCGGCGCCGACGACGCCGCCGAGCAGCGCCTCGCCGGACGACACGCGGCCCGGTGACGCGCCGCCAGGCCAGGCACCGCCGGGTGACACGCCGCCGGCTGCCCCCGCCGCGAGCGGAAGCTGACCGCCCTGGCCAGCCGGGCGGCGCGAAACTCGCTAGCCCGGCGGACCCGGACTGGTCAACGATGGCGGTGAGACGTCAGCCAGGATCACAGCGGAGGCACGATGACGGAATCACCACTCGCGCAGGGCTGGACCGACACCGACACCGACGCGTTCGCCCGGTACGGGGACGCCCTGGTGCCGCGCCGGGAGGAGCAGATCGCCACGGTCTGCGACCTGCTCGGCGACCTCCCCGTGCCGTACGTGCTGGACCTGTGCTGCGGCGAGGGCCGGCTGTCGCAGGAGTACCTGCGCCGCTCACCCGAGGCCCGCGTCCTTCTCATGGACGGCTCGGCCGAGATGCTGCGCCGGGCCGGGCAGCGGCTCTCGGAGTTCGGCGGCCGGCATGCCCAGGTGCAGGCCGAGATCGCCGACCGGGGATGGCGCACCGGGAGCTATGGCGGCGTCATGACCTCGCTGGCGGTCCATCACCTCGACGGCCCCGGCAAGCAGGAGCTGTACCGGGACATTCACGGCATGCTCGCCTCCGGCGGGGCGTTCGTCATGGCCGACCTGGTGGAGCCCGCCGGGCCGGCCGCCCGCCAGCTGGCCGGCGACGAGTGGGACCGCGCGGTGCAGCAGGCTTCCCGGGAACGGTTCGGGAGCGACGAGGCCGTGACGGCGTTCCGGGAGTCGGACTGGAACTACTACCGGCTCCCCGGCCCCGACCCGTTCGACCTGCCGTCCAGCGCCGCGGAGCACCTGGACTGGCTGCGCGCGGCGGGCTTCACCGAGGTCGACGTGGCGTGGATGTACGCGGGCCACGCCATCTTCACCGCCCGCCGGCCCGCCGTCTGACGGACCGAGCCGGCCCCGCCAGTTCCCGCACCCGCCGCCCGGTCATGACCCCGGCGCCGCCGTGCGGGTGGTGACCGGCGCCGCGAACGACGCCCGGTCCCCCGCCCAGGCCCCCCGCGGGGCCGCCGCCTCGAGCCGGGCCAGGTCCGCGCCCGTCAGCTGGACCCCGGCGGCCGCGGCGTTCTCAGCCAGGCGGCTGGCGTGGCGGGTACCGGGGATCGGCACCACGTCGGGCCCGCGGGCCAGCAGCCAGGCCAGTGCCAGCTGGCCGGCGGTGATGCCCAGGCCGGCCGCGACGTCGGCGACCGCGCTGACCAGGGCCAGGTTGCGAGTCAGGTCCGCGCCGTGGAATCGCGGGTCGCCGGCCCGGAAGTCGCCGGGGCCGGAGGCCGGCGACATCGCCGCGGTCAGCATGCCGCGGCCCAGCGGGCTGTAGGGGACGAGCCCGGCGCCGAGGCGGCGGGCCGCGGGCACGATCTCGTCCTCGCCCTCGCGCCAGGTCAGCGACCACTCGAACTGCACGGCGCTGATGGGATGGACCGCGACGGCGCGCTCCAGCTGCCCGGCGGTGCACTCGCAGATGCCCAGGTGCCGCACCTTCCCGGCGGTGACCAGGTCGGCCATCGCCCCGATGGTCTCCTCGACCGGCACCTGCGGGTCGATCCGGTGCAGGTAGTACAGGTCCAGGCGGTCGGTGCCCAGCCGGGCCAGTGACGCCTCGCAGTAGCCGCGGGCCCGCTCGGGCCGGCCGTCCACCCGGACACCGCCGGGACCGCGCACGATCCCGAACTTGCTGGCCAGCACGGCCTCGTCCCGTCGGCCGGCGATGGCCGCGCCGATCAGCCTCTCGTTGTGCCCGGCGCCGTAGCTCATGGCCGTGTCCAGCAGCGTCACGCCCAGGTCGAGGGCGTCGCGGATGACGGCGCCGGACTGGGCGTCGTCGGCCGGGCCGTAGCCCTGCGACAGGCCCATGGCGCCCAGGCCGACGGCGGACACGGTCAGGCCCTCGCGGCCCAGCTGTCGTTGCTCCATGAACGCCACGCTAGGGGCGTGGGGGCCCGCCGGCCATACTAGGAACATGCTGGTATGAAGAGTGCCAGGATGACCTCGGCGGAGCTGGCCAGCCTGCTGCGCAGCCGCCGCGAGCGGCTGCAGCCCGCCGACGTCGGCCTCCCCGCCGGGGTCCGGCGCCGCACCCGCGGCCTGCGCCGCGAGGAGGTCGCGCAGCTGGCCAGCGTCTCGACGACGTACTACACGTTCCTGGAGCAGGGCCGGGACATCCGCCCCTCGCGCCAGGTCCTGGACGCGCTGGCGGCCGCGCTCCGGCTCACCGATGCGGAGCGGGACTACCTGCACGGGCTCGCGGCCGGAGCGCCGGCCCCGGCCCTGGCCGCCGAGAAGCTGCCCGCGGCCGTCGCCGACCTGGTCGACCGCCTCGACCCGCACCCGACCTACGTGAGCGGGCGGCGGTGGGACGTCCTCGCCGCGAACCGGGCCGCGCGCGAGCTGTGGGCCGACTGGCCGAGCCTGCCGCCCGCCGAGCGCAACATCGTGTGGTGGACGTTCATGGACCCGCGCGCCCGGTCGATCCTCATCGAGTGGGAGTCCGAGGCGTCAGCCCAGCTGGCGCGGTTTCGCGCGGCCGCCGCCCGGCACTCGGGCGACCCTGACTTCGCCGAGCTGATCGAGCGGCTGCAGGCCGGCAGCCCGGAGGTACGGGCGTGGTGGCCGCGGCACGACGTGGCCCCGCTGAGCTCGGGCAGCAAGCGGATCCGCCACCCGGTGCTCGGCGATTTCACCTTCCAGCACGTCGTCCTGCAGCTGGCCGACGACCCCGAGCAGAAGATCGTGACCTTCTCCGCCTCCGCCGCCGACCGGGCCCGGATCGCCGGGCTCCTGAGCCGGCCGGGCCAGCCAGGGCCAGCCGGCACGAGCGGGAGCTAGCCGGCCACGCTCGCCGCGCGGGCCGCGAACTCCGGTACCAGCAGCTCGGCGATCTGCGCGGCGTTCAGGGCGGCGCCCTTGCGCAGGTTGTCGCCGACCACGAACAGCTCCAGCGCGTGCGGGTCATCCTGGTTCTGCCGGATCCGGCCGACCCAGGTCGGATCCGTCCCGACCGCGTCGGCCGGGGTCGGGTACTCGCCGTGCTCCGGGTCGTCGGCCACGATGACCCCCGGCGCGTCCCGCAGCACCCGCTGCGCGTCCGCCCGGCTGACCTCGGCGTCGAACACGGCGTGCAGCGCGAGCGAGTGCCCCGTCATGACCGGGACCCGCACGCAGGTCGAGGTCACCCGCAGCCCCGGCAGGCCGAGGATCTTCCGCGTCTCGTTGCGGATCTTGAGCTCCTCTGAGCTCCAGCCCTCGGCGCGGAGCGAGCCGGCCCACGGCACGACGTTCATGGCCAGCGGGGCGCCGAACGGGCCGCCGTCGCCGACCGCGGCGCGGATGTCCCCGGCCCGCTGCCCGAGGGCGCGGTTGCCGCCGACCTCGGCGAGCTGGTCGTACAGGGCGTCGACGCCTTCCTTCCCGGCGCCGGAGGCGGCCTGGTAGGACGCGGCGACGAGCTCGCGCAGCCCGAACTTCCGGTGCAGCGCGCCGAGCACCACGATGGCCGACAGGGTGGTGCAGTTGGGAACCGAGATGATGCCGCGCGGCCGGGCGGCGGCCGCGGCCGGATTGACCTCGGGCACCACCAGCGGCACGTCGTCGTGCATCCGGAACGCGCCGGACTTGTCGATCACGACCACGCCTCGGGCGGCCGCGACCGGCGCCCAGGCGGCCGATACCTCGTCGGGCACGTCGAACATGGCCAGGTCGACCCCGTCGAAGGCCTCGGGGGTCAGCTCCCGGACCACGACCTCCTCGCCGCGGACGGCGAGCCGGCGGCCGGCCGACCGGGCCGAGGCGATCAGCCGGATCTCGCCCCAGACGTCGTCGCGGGTGGACACGATGTCCCGCATGACCGTCCCGACCGCGCCGGTCGCGCCGACAATGGCCAGGACCGGGCGGTAGGCCCCCGGCTGCGAGCTCATCGGCCCGTCCCCCCGTACACGATGGCCTCTCCCTCGGTGCTGCCCAGCTCGAAGGCCGAGTGGGCGGCCTCGACCGCGACGTTCACGTCGCTCTCATCGACGACCACGGAAATCCGGATCTCCGAGGTGGAGATCATCTCGATGTTGACGCCCGCCTCGGCGAGCGCCCCGAAGAAGGTGGCGCTAACGCCCGGGTTGGACCGCATGCCCGCACCGATCAGGGAGACCTTGCCGATCTGGTCGTCATACAGGAGCGAGTCGAAGCCGACCTCGGCCTGCAGCGCCCGGAGCGTCGTCATGGCCGCCTGGCCGTCCTCGCGCGGCAGCGTGAACGAGATGTCGGTGCGGCCGGTGGCGGCCGCGGACACGTTCTGCACGATCATGTCGAGATTGATCGAGGCCCCGGCGACGGCCCGGAAGATCCGGGCAGCCACGCCGACCTTGTCCGGCACGCCGACGACCGTGAGCTTGGCCTCGCTCCGGTCATGGGCGACGCCGGAGATGATCGCCTGCTCCATCTCGCTCTCCTCCAATTCCTGGATGCTGCCTTGCACCCAGGTGCCTTCCTGGTTGCTGAACGACGAGCGGACGTGGATGGGGATGTCGTAGCGGCGGGCGTACTCCACGCACCGCAGCATCAGCACCTTGGCGCCGCACGCCGCCATCTCCAGCATCTCCTCGTAGGTGATCTGGGGGATGCGCTGGGCGGCGGGCACGATGCGGGGGTCGGCGGTGAACACGCCATCGACATCGGTGTAGATCTCGCAGAAATCCGCGCCGAGGGCGGCGGCCAGCGCGACCGCGGTGGTATCCGAGGCGCCCCGGCCCATGGTCGTGATGTCCTTGCTGGTCTGCGAGACGCCCTGGAAGCCGGCCACGATCGGGACGGCGCCATCGTCCAGCGCCGACTGGATGCGGCCCGGGGTGACGTCGATGATGCGGGCCTTGCCGTGCGCGGAGTCGGTGATGATCCCGGCCTGCGAGCCGGTGAACGAGCGGCCTTCGTGACCCAGGTTGGCGATCGCCATGGCCAGCAGCGCCATGGAGATCCGTTCGCCCGCCGTCAGCAGCATGTCGAGCTCTCGGCCGGGCGGCAGCGGGCTGACCTGATTGGCCAGGTCACGCAAGTCGTCAGTGGTGTCGCCCATGGCTGAGACGACCACCACGACCGAATGGCCGGCCTTACGGCTGGCTACAATCCGCTGCGCGACGCGCTTGATCCCGTCCGCGTCCGCGACCGAGGATCCACCGTATTTCTGGACGACGAGGGCCACAGGCGGACGTCCACCTCCCGGTCAGTGTGCCTGGCAAACAGCCATCAGTGTAACCGGGACCGGGACAACGCGGGCGCGCTAGCTCGCCGCCGGCTCACCCTCCGTGACGTCCAGCCGGGCGTGCGCCACCACCGAGTGCAGCGCCCGCAGCGCGGCGCCGCCGTGCGTGCCCCAGTGATTCACGTAGGAGTACTGCCACCACCACAGCGCCTCGGCGGCGCGCCCGGCCTCGTAATGCTTGAGCCCGTGGATGAGGTCAGCGGCCACCGCCGCGAGGTCATCTGACAGCCGGAACGCGGTCGCCCTGGTATCGGCCGAGTAGGGATCGAAGATTTCCGCGTAATCGTCACTGGGCAGCCGTGCCGCCAGCCCGGTCCGCAGCGCGTCGAGGTCCGGGTCGGCGCTGATGTCCGGTTCCCGGTTGCCGACCGCGATGACGTCCTCGCTCGCCCCCAGTTGCGCGCCGGCCAGCATGACCTGGGCCACCTCCAGGAGGAGCAGCGGCACGGTCTCGTCGCCGCCCTCGCCCCGCGACAGCGCGGCCACGCCGTCCAGGAAGTCGCGGGCGTGCTGGGCGATCCGGTCGGCAAACGGCCGCCATTCCTCGCCGCCGGCCTCGCTAGACATCCAGTAGTCTCCGTCCCTCAAACGCGCGCCCGAGGGTCACCTCGTCCGCGTACTCAAGCTCGCCGCCGACCGGCAGCCCGCTGGCCGGCCGGGTCACCCGCAGCCCCATGGGCTTGAGCAGCCGCGCCAGGTAGGCCGCAGTCGCCTCGCCCTCGAGATTGGGGTTCATGGCGAGGATCAGCTCGGTCACGGAGCCGTCGGCCAGCCTGGTCATCAGCTCCTTGATGCGCAGCTCATCAGGGCCGACGTTGTCCATCGGGCTGATCGCGCCGCCGAGCACATGGTAGCGACCGCGGAACTCGCGGATCTTCTCAATCGCCGCGACGTCCTTAGGATCCTCCACGACGCAGATGACCGAGGGGTCGCGGCGCGGGTCGCGGCAGATCCGGCACTCGTCCTCCTCGGCCACGTTCCCGCAGATGCGGCAGAACTTGACGCGCTCGATCACCTCCAGCAGCGCCGACGACAGCCGCCGGACGTCCGCCGGGTCGGAGGTGAGCAGGTGGAAGGCGATGCGCTGGGCCCCCTTGGGGCCGACGCCCGGCAGCAGGCCCAGCTCGTCGATGAGGTTCTGGATGACGCCCTCATAGGCGGCCACTGCGAGGCCGCCGTTCTACTGGGCGCCCGGGCCGGCGCCGGGCAGCCCCTCAGGGCCGGGCAGGCCGCCTTGTCCGGGCAGGCCGCCCTGGCCGGGCAGGCCCGGCATGCCGGGCATGCCCGGCAGCCCGCCGCCGCCGAACCCGGCCGCGAGCGGGCCCATTGTCTGCTCCTGCAGGTCGGCGGCGGACTCGCTGGCGTCCCGGATCGCGGCCAGCACAAGGTCGGCGATGGTCTGCGCCGTGTCCGCCGGGTCGGACGGGTCGATGGCCTCGGGAGCGATGACCAGGTCGAGCAGCTCGCCCTGGCCGCTGACGACGGCCTTTACCAGCCCGCCGCCGGCCGTGCCCTCCACCGAGGCATCGGCGAGTTCCTGCTGCGCGTTCACAAGCTGGGTCTGCATCTCGGCCGCGGCCGCGAGCAGTTGCTGCATGTCCAGCTGTCCGCCAGGCTCCACCATGACCCCAATCCTCGATTCCTGCGTTCGATTCGAGCCTACGGGATCAGGCGAGGCCGGGGTCCTCGATGACCCGCCCGCCGAGTTCCCGCTCAATCAGGTCCATGCCCGTCAGCGCGCCGCCGCCCGGTCCCGCCGGGCCGGGCCGGGCGCCCAGCGCCGTCACCGGCGGCGGGACCGCCGGGACGGAAGCCGGGTCGGCGTACTCGTCCTCGTCATCGCGGGGGTCGTCCCAGTCGTCGGCCGGGCCGTCCCAGGGCGGGGCATCGTTTCGGCTGGCCGGGCTGTTGCGGGCGGATGGCCCGCTCGCGGCGGGCGGGCCGCCGGGCCGGGCCGGGGCGCTCCGGCCCGCGGGCGGGCTCGCGCCGCCCCCGCCGCCGCGGTCGGCCGGCGGCCGGGCCGTCTCGGGCGTCCGGGCGACGGCCTTGATCTGCGGGCTGATCCCGAACATCTGCCGCAGGACCTGGCTGAGCACGGCGTCGTGGCCGCTGCTCACGAAGCCCTTCGCGTTGCCCTCGCCGGGAAAGCCGATGGTCAGGGCGTTGTCGGCCAGGGACTGGACGGTGGCGCTGGCCAGCAGGATCCAGGCCACCTTCCGCTCGTTCCGCACGGCCTCCAGGATGTCGGGCCAGCGCTCGACGAGCTGCGCGGTGTCGACCTGGCCGCCGGCCGCGGCGGCCGGCTGCGGGGCCGGGGCCGGGGGCGCCGCCGCGGGGGACGGCGCTGCGGGCTGCGAGCGGGCCGGGGCGCCGGGGGGCTCGGCCGCGGCGGTCCGGGCGCCCGCCGTCGGCGCCGAGGGCGGGGATGCGCCGGCCGGGCGGGCCGGGGCGGGCTCGGCGCGGCCGGGCTCAGCTCGGGCCGACTCGGCGGAAGCGGGCTGGGCGCGGCCGGGCTGGCCCGCGGTCGCGCGCGCCGGCGGGCCGGCGGCCGGGGTCGCGCCCGCCTGGCCCAGTGCGTCGAGCCGGCGCTCCAGCTGGTCCAGGCGGGCGCTCAGGGCCGCGTCGCCGCCTGCGGTCCCGCCGCCGCGCCCGGCCGCCGCGGCCGGCGGCAGGAGGACCTGGGCGCACATGAGCTCCAGCAGCAGCCGGGGCGAGGTCGCGCCGCGCATCTCGATCAGGCCCGCGCTGACCACCTCCGCCGCGCGGGTGAGCTCGGCCTGGCCGAATCCGTCCGCCTGCGCCCGCATCCCGTCCACCCGGTCCGCGGGAATCTCCAGCAGGCCGGTCGAGGCCGCGTCGGGCACGGCGGCCAGGACGATCAGGTCCCGCAGCCGGTCGAGCAGGTCGGCGGCGAAGCGGCGCGGGTCATGCCCGGCCTCGACCACCCGGTCGATGGCGCCGAAGACCGCCGCGCCGTCCCGCGCGGCAAACGCCAGTGCCACGTCATCCAGGAGGCGGTCATCGGTGAAGCCCAGCAGGGACGCGGCCCGCGCGTAGGACAGCCCCGACTCATCCGACCCGGCGATCAGCTGGTCCAGCACCGACAGCGAGTCCCGGACCGATCCCCCGCCCGCCCGGATGACCACCGGCAGGACGGCGGGCTCGTAGGGCACGCCCTCGCTGGCCAGGATCTGCTCCATCAGCTCGCGCAGGACCGCGGGCGGCACCAGCCGGAACGGGTAGTGGTGCGTCCGGGACCGGATGGTCGCGATGACCTTCTCCGGCTCGGTCGTGGCGAACACGAACTTCAGGTGCGGCGGCGGCTCCTCGACGAGCTTGAGGAGGGCGTTGAAGCCCTCCCGCGTCACCATGTGCGCCTCGTCGATGATGTAGATCTTGTAGCGGCTGGAGGCGGGCGCGTAGAACGCCCGCTCCCGCAGGTCCCGGGCGTCGTCGACGCCGCCGTGCGACGCGGCGTCGATCTCGATCACGTCGATGCTGCCCGGCCCCGACGGCGCCAGGGCCACGCACGACGCGCACACGCCGCAGGGGTCCGGCGTGGGTCCCTGCTCGCAGTTCAGGGACCGGGCCAGGATCCGCGCGCTGGACGTCTTGCCGCAGCCCCGGGGGCCGCTGAACAGGTAGGCATGGTTGACCCGGCCGCTGCGCAGCGCCTGCCGGAGCGGCTCGGTAACGTGATCCTGGCCCTTGACCTCGGCGAAGCTCGCCGGGCGGTACCGCCGGTACAGCGCCAGCGGCGCGGCGGCAGCCGCCTGCGGCTGGTCCGCTGGGCCAGGACCCTGACTGGGACCGGGGGCGTCGCCTGTCATGACCTCATCCTCGCCGGGAGGGAAAATAGGACCCCCCGCACACCCGTCAGAGCCCGCGTACCCTTGCTGCCTTCCGGCCCTGGGGGAGTTGGCGGGATAAACGCCGTGCGAGGGGTCTGCAGTCAGTCTAGCCAGCCCTGGCACCACCGGTGCCAGCTATCCGGCCGGCCGCCCGGAACCGTCCGGTTCGAGCCTGGTCAGGACCCGTTTCGGCGATCTGCGGCTAGCTCCGGCCGGCTTGCGGCGCGGGAACCGGCCGGGAGTCGGTAGGCTGTCCGGCGGAGGATTCGCCTAGTGGCCTAGGGCGCACGCTTGGAAAGCGTGTTGGGGGCAACCCCTCAAGAGTTCGAATCTCTTATCCTCCGCCAGCCTGACCAGGCACTATGCTGCGCCACTTGATTCCTGAGCGCGGTAACTCTGCGTGGCTGGTCTCAGTTTTGGGCCAGAACCCCGCCTTGTGACACGCCTTGATCAGGGCATATGAGGCTTCGTCTCGGCCACGAGGCTTCCGGAACCCAGTTAGCTAGGGGAAAGTGACTTCTATGTCGAGGCCGCCCCGGGGGCGGGGACTGGCGGTGATGGTGGCGTGGTGGGCGTCGGCGATGGCGCGGACGATGGCCAGGCCGAGTCCGTGTCCGTCGCCGTGGCGGATCCGCTGGGTGCCGAGCTGGCGGAATGGCTGGAACAGGTAGTCCACCGCGTCTGGCGGGATAAGGGTGCCGGTGTTCCCGACCGTTATCGCGGCGCCCTGGTCGGTCAGGGCCGTCGTGATTTCTGCCTGGCCGCCGGGCAGGTTGTGCCCGATGGCGTTGTCGATGAGGTTGGCGATGAGGCTTTCGGCCAGGCTTGGGTCTCCTGTCGCAGGGGCTGAGGCGAGCGCGGTGCTGAGGCGGATGCCGTGGCGCTCAGTTTCGTCCCCGCGGCCCAGGATGACTTTCCAGGCGATGTCGGCGAGGTCCAGGGATTCGGTGTGGGCGAGCCCGCGCTGGCTATTGGCCAGGGTGAGCAGTGCGGCGATGAGGCGCTCTTGCTGATCGCCGAGATCAACTAGTTCCTGGCAGGTGGCCCGCAACGTGTCCACGGTGGGTTCGGGATCGGCGATCGCGACCTGGAGCAGGGCCCTTCCGGCGCTGAGCGGGGTGCGCAGCTCGTGGGATGCGTTGGCGATGAAGTGCCGCTGGGAGTCGAACGATGCTTCCAGGCGGGAAAATAGGTCGTCGAGTGTTTCGCCGAGCTCAGTGAACTCGTCGCCGCGGCCGCGCAGGCCCAGACGCTGGTGCAGGTTGCTGGCCGAGATGTCCCTGGCGGTGGTGATGATGGAGCGCAGCGGCCGGACGAACCGGCCGGCGATCAGCCAGCCGAGCGCGAGGGAGAACACGGCCATGATCGCCACGACGGCCACGGCGGCCCGGAACGCCTCGGACCCGATGAAGGTCGAGAAGGTGCCGGCGGTATGCCCGGCAGCCGGGGCGCCTGACTGATGCGGTGCTGGTGCCCACGCCCGGTGGATGAGCAGGCCTGGTGCGAGGAGATAGGTGACGCCGAGCAGCGTGATCCCGGAGGTGCAGATGAGGGCCGCGTAGAGCAGGGCCATCCGTGCCCGCAGGGTGGGCCGGCGGGTAACAGGCCGGGACGTCCGGGTGGAAAGCATCATTAGTCTCCGATCTGGTATCCGCCTTCGCGGACGGTGCGGATGACGGGCGGGTCGCCGAGCTTGGCCCGCAGCCGGTGCATGGTCTGCTTGACCGCGGTGGTGAAGGGGTCAGCTGCTTCGTCCCAGACCCGCTCCAGCAGTTCCTCGGCCGAGACGACCCGGCCCATGCGGGCGAGCAGGTACTCCAGGACGGCGAGCTCCTTGGCGCTGAGGCCGAGCCGCTGCCCAGCCCGTGACGCGGTGCGGCTGCCCGGGTCGAGCCTGATGTCGCCATGCTGGAGCACCGGGGGAAGCGGCTCGGCGGCGCGGCGCCCGAGGGCGCGCACCCGGGCGGTCAGCTCGGGGAAGTCGAACGGCTTGGCCAGGTAATCGTCGGCGCCCATGCCCAGGCCTTCCACCCGGTCGGTCAGGCTGCCCGCCGCGGTCAGCATCAGGATCCGGCTCTGTGCCCGTCCGGCGGCCAGCCGCCGGCAGATCTCGTCGCCGTGCACCACGGGCAGGTCCCGGTCCAGCACCACGACGTCGTAGCGAGTCAGGGCCAGGCGGGCGAGCGCCTCACCGCCATCGTGGACGGCATCAACAGCCATGCCCTCCCGGCGCAGCCCGGTCACGATCGCCCGGGCCATGGGCTCGTAATCCTCCACCACCAGCACTCGCATGACCTGCCCTGATCCTTCCGCAGCGGCTGACCTGCGCTTCAGCATGGCAGGCCACCGGTCTCAGCCAGGTATCAGCGGCTGGCACCGTGCTGATACCGGCCCCGGCGTAGAACCAGCCTTGAACGCAGCACTCATCGACGCGAAGGGCACTGCCATGATCGATGCGACCATCGAGGTCGCGGGGCTCCGCAAGCGGTTCGGGCCGACGCTGGCGCTGGACGGGATGACGTTCACCGTCGCACCCGGCCAGGTCACCGGCTTCATCGGACCGAACGGGGCCGGAAAAAGCACCACCATCCGGCTCATCCTCGGTCTCGACGCCCCCGACGACGGCCGTGCCCTGGTCGGCGGCCAGCCATACCACCACCTGCGGCACCCCCTCCGCCATGTCGGGGCCCTGGTTGACGCCGCCGCCCTGCAGCCGAGCCGGACGGGACGCAACCACCTGGCGTGGCTGGCCCGCTCCCAGGACATGGCCATGAGCCGGGTGGATGAGGTGATCGAGATGGTCGGCCTGGCCAGCGCGGCGCGGCGCAAGGCGGGCGGGTTCTCGCTGGGCATGCGCCAGCGCCTCGGCATTGCCGCCGCGATGCTCGGCGACCCCCGGGTGCTCATCCTGGACGAGCCGTTCAACGGCATGGACCCTGAGGGCATCATCTGGATCCGCCACTTGCTGCGCTCGCTGGCCGGTGAGGGCCGCGCCGTGCTGGTGTCGAGCCACCTGATGAACGAGCTGCAAGACATCGCCGACCAGGTCGTGGTGATCGGCCGCGGCAAGGTCCTCGCCGATGCCAGCGTCGCCGAGCTGGTCGCCGGCGCATCTGGCGACCACGTGCTGCTGCGCACGCCGACGCCGGACGAGGCGGCTACGGTGCTGCACCACGCGGGGGCCGACGCGACGGTCACCGACGCCACCACCGTCAGCGTGGCGAGGTGCGCGGCGCAGCGGGTGGTCGAGACTCTCGCCCAGGCGGGCGTCGCGTTCTCGGAGATCACGACACAGCGGGCGACGCTGGAAGACATCTATCTCCGGCTCACCGGCGGCGAGGCCGAGTTCCGGGCCGACACGGATTGGCAGATGTCCCGGTGACCGCCACCACCGCGCCGAGCCGCCCGGCCAGCAAGCCCGGGCGCGCCAGTTTCCGGTCTGCGCTGGGGGCGGAATGGATCAAGTTCCGCACCGTCCGCGGCTGGCTCATCGGCCTGCTCCTAGCCGCCCTGTTCGCCGTGCTGTTCACCTTCCTGGTCGCCAACGGCAACCACGAAGGCACCTGCACGGGTAGCGGCGTCTGCGAAACCGGGCACCCGTTCGTTCCGACCGGGCCAGACGGCGAAGCCGTCGCCGACAGCTACCAGTACCTCGCGCGGCCCCTCACCGCGGACGGCACCCTCACCGCCGAGATCAGCTCACTCACCGGCCTGACCTGGAACGGTCCGGCCAACCGGGCGCCCTCACTCGCCGACACCCGGCCGGGCCTGGCCGCCTGGAGCAAGGCCGGCATCCTGGTCACCCCGAGCGCGAAGCAGGGATCGGCCTACGCCGCAGTCATGGCCACCGGCCGTCACGGAGACCGCTTCCAGCAGGACTACACCCACGACCAGGCCGGCCTGCCCGGAGCGATCACCAACTCATCGCCACGGTGGCTGCGGCTGACCCGCACCGGCGACACGCTGACCGGCTACGACTCGACCGACGGGACGACCTGGCACAAGATCGGCATCGCTCGGCTCGCCGGGCTGCCCGCCACCGTGTCCATCGGCCTGTTCGTCACCTCACCGGTCTCCTACCAGGCCTCCACCAGCGGAGCTCCCACCCAGGCGACCGCCGCCTTCAGCCATGTCAGCCTCACGGGCAGCACCACCGGCACGTGGCAGAGCCACAGCATCGGAACCACCCAGCAGGACTACTACCCGACGCTCGGGAACGGCAGCAGCCAGCGTTCCGGGACCACCGCTGTGCTCACCGGCTCCGGTGACATCGCTCCCGCCGTCGCGCTGGCCGGCGGCAATACCGCGTCCGACAGCCTCCTGTTCGGGATCATCGTCGCGCTGATCGTGCTGGTCGTGATCGCGACCATGTTCATCACCGCCGAGTACCGCCGCGGCCTGATTCGCACGACCTTCACCGCCACCCCGGCGCGGGGATCGGTACTCGCGGCCAAAGCGATCGTCGTCGGTGCCGTCGCCTTCGTCGTCGGTGCCCTCGCCGCCGCCGTGGCCATCCCGCTGGGGGACCATGTCCTCAGCGGCAACGGCAACTACATCTTCCCCGCGACCGCGTTCACGCTGGTACGCATCATCGCCGGCACCGGGGCCCTGCTCGCCGTGACCGCCGTCGCGGTGCTCGCCCTCGGCACCATCCTGCGCCGCAGCGCCGGAGCCATCACCGCGGGCATCGTCGTGTTCGTCCTGCCCAGCCTCATCGGCCCGGGCATTCTCGGACCGGGCGCCTCCGGCGGCGCGGCGACCTGGCTGTACCGGGTCACCCCCGCCGCCGGCTTCTCCGCCCTCGCGGCGCTGCCCCGATCTGCGCTGGTCGATTACCCCTACACCATCGGAAACGGCTACTACCCACTCCCGCCCTGGGCCGGCCTGGCCGTCCCCTGCCTTTACGCGATCGCCGCCCTCGCCCTAGCCGCATTCCTGCTCCGCCGGAGAGACGTATGACCGACGCGCTGCGCGCCGAATGGACCAAACTGCGCACCCTGCCCAGCACCGCGTGGCTGCTCGCCGCAGCCATCGCACTCACCGTCGCGGTCAGCGCCGGCGCCGCCGCTGCCACCCATGTCTCCTCCGGCGGCCAAGGGCAGGACCTGACCAAGATGGCCCTGCTCGGCGTCGAACTCGGCCAGGCGGTCATCGCCGTGCTGGCCGTCCTCGCCATATCCGACGAGTACGGCACCGGCATGATCCGGGTGACCCTGTCCGCGATGCCGCACCGCCTCGTTGTTCTGGGTGCCAAGGCTGTCAACCTTGCCGGGCTGACCCTGGTCGCTGGCGTGCTTGCCGTCACCGGATGCCTCATTGCCGGACGGCTCCTGCTCCCGGGGGCAGGACTCGGCCCCGGCCACGGATACGCACTCGTGTCCATCAGCAACGCGCCGACCCTACGCGCCGCCACCGGCAGCGTCGCCTACCTCGTCCTCATTGCCCTGCTCAGCCTCGGCATCGCCACCGCCATCCGCGAAACGGCCGTCTCCCTCGGCGCCGTGCTCGCCGTGCTCTACCTCCCCCCGCTCCTCGCCGAAGTCGTCAGCGACCCGCTACGGCGCCACCTCGAACAGATCGCCCCCATGACCGCCGGCCTCGCCGTCCAAGCCACCACCAACCCCCACTCCCAGGTCATCGCGCCCTGGACCGGACTCGCCGTCCTGACCGCATGGGCAGCCGGCTCACTGCTTGTCGGCGGACTCCTGCTACGGCTACGAGACGCATGAACGCCACGGGCAGCGGCCTTGACGCCTCGCGGTCTCAGTTCCGGTCTCATTCACGCGGGTTCAGCAGCGTCCGCGGAAGGTTGCGAAGGACCTTCCGTCGCAGGTCACGGACAGTGGTGACCTAAGCCGGACGCATAGCCACAGACTTGGAAAGCGTGTTGGGGGCAACCCCTCAAGAGTTCGAATCTCTTATCCTCCGCCAGTGCTGATCTGGGCAGACAGCGGTGCCAGCCGTCGCGCAGGCTGGCTCTGCCCGGCCAGTGCCAGCCGCACCCCCACTCCGCCAGGTCGGAGGCGATCTGGCGGAGCATCCGGGCGGCGGTCACGTCGGCGAAGAGGACGGTCTCGCCGTCCACCACGACAGCCCGCCTGTCCCCGGCCGCGCATTGGGATCAGGAGCGGCGCGGCCGGGCGTACCCGCCACCGGGGCTCGGTCCCCGTTCTCCCTGCGCCAGAACGATCAGGATTGGATAAAGGCCAGCAGGTCGGGGTTAAGCACGTCGGCGTGCGTGGTCAGCATCCCATGGGGGAAGCCGGGATAGGTCTTCAGCGTGCCGTTCTGCACGAGTGCGACGGCGCGGGGACCCGAGGTGTCGTGGGGGACGACCTGGTCGCCGTCGCCGTTCATGGCCAGGACCGGCACGGTGACCTTCTTCAGGTCCTCGCTGTAGTCCTGGCGGATGAACTCCGAGACACACTCGTACTGCCCTTTGGCGCCGCCCATCATGCCCTGGCGCCACCAGTTCGCGATGACCGGCTCGGAGGGTCCACGCCCGGTTGATCGAAGTTGTAGAACGGCCCGGACGCGACGGCCCGGTAGAACTCCGAGCGGTTCGCCGCCAGTTGCGCTTGCAGGCCCTCGAAGGCTGCCTGGGGCACACCGGCCGGATTGGCGTCGGTCTGCAGGACCGACGGGGTCACCGCGCTGACCAGCACCACCTTTGCCACGCGCGACTCGCCATGGCGGCCGAGGTAACGCGCCACCTCGCCGCCGCCCGCGGAGTGCCCGATGTGGATGGCGTCGTGCAGGTCGAGGTGCTGGGTCAGGTCGGCAAGGTCGTCGGCGTAGTGGTCCATGTCGTTGCCCTCGCTGACCTGCGCGGAGCGGCCGTGCCCGCGCCGGTCATGTTCCGTCCCGGGTCGCGAACTCGGCCATGGTCTGCCTCTCTGCTCCCGGACAGCGGCCGCGGCGCGCCAGCTGTTCGCCGAGAATGGCTTCTTCCAGACGAAGGTCGAGCAGATCGCCAAGCTGAGCCGGGTGTCTCCAGCGACGGTGTACGCGCAGTGCGGCGGCAAGCAAGGCTTGCTGCGATTGCTTATGGACAGCTGGACGCAATCTCAGGTAATCGCCGAGTCGTACCAGGAGTCACTCGCCGCCGCAGACGCTGTCCTCGTGATGCAGACCCTGAGCGCCGCCTACCTCCAGATCACCAAGCAGTGGGGCGACGTTATCCGGGTAGTGATCGACGTCGCGCCGCACGACGGCGAGTCCGCCGCGGTGCTCGCCACCGCGCAAAAGCGGCACAACCGCAATCTCACGGAGATCTGCCGCCATCTCGAGCGCATCGGCGGTTTGCAAGACGACGTCAGCGCAACGGATGGTCACCCGGACCATCACCTACTACTACGGCATCGACGGCCTGCTCCGAACCAGCGACGTGTTTGGCTGGTCGCTGGAGCGTTCGAACCAGCGGCTGCTGGCCCATGCCTCCGCCGCGGTCCTGCGGTCCCCGTCAAGCCTCTGAGCCCGGCGGCGCTCGAAACCCCAACCTTCACTCACGGGTACCCCTCGTCGTCCCGCTCCTAGTCTCAGTTCCAGTCTCATTCGCCGCTGTTCAGGCACGTCCGGAGAGCCCGGGCCAGGCCATAGGGCTGGCTGCCATGTCGATCACCGCAAGCGCAGCCGAGGACTATCCGCCCTGCGCGAAGGCGCCTACCTGCTGCGTTCGCCTGCCAACGCGCGCCGGCTGCGCAAGGCCTACGAGAACGCCCTGGACGGCCTTCACCTCGCCGAGCATGCCCGGATCGACCCCGGCGCGGCAGACGCCCGGTAACCGCAGTGCGAGTGGTATTCGACGACCACGCCTGGGAGTACTACACGTCCTGGCTCAGGACCGACCGCAAGATGCTCGCGCGGATCAACAAGCTGATCGAGGACGTCCGGCAGGATCCGTTCACCGGCATCGGCAAGCTCGAGCCGCTGAGGGACCGTCTGCCCGGCGCCTGGTCAAGGAGGATCGACGACGAGCACCGTCTCGTCTACATCGTCACCGAGGCACAGATCATCATCCTCGCAGCCCGCAGATTTGCGGTGGCGGGGCGGGCGCGGGATCGGCAGGATCGGGGCATGAAATCCGAACCGCACGGGCAGGCGACCGGCTCACTGCGCGCCGTGGCGCTGGACGCCCGCGACATCCACCGCCTGGCCGCGTTCTACGAGCAGCTCGCCGGCTGGCGGCGCGACCCTGGCGACGACGAGGACGACTGGATCACGCTGGACGCCGGTGACGGCTGGCGGATCGGGCTGCAGGAGGCCCCCGATCACGTACCGCCGAGCTGGCCGGGCCAGGACCGTCCGCAGCAGGCCCATCTGGACTTCCGGGTACCGGACATCGATGCGGCGGCGGACCGCGCCCTGGACCTCGGCGCCACCCTGCTGCGCCGCAACGAACGGTGGCACACGCTGGCCGACCCGGGCGGCCATCCGTTCGACCTGTGCGTCAACCCGGACGACCCGCGGACCACCCTGATGAGCGTCATGCTCGACTGTCCCGACGCGAAGGCGCTGAGCCACTTCTACGCCCAGCTGCTCGGCAAGCCGGTGACGTACGAGGCGGACGGGGTCGCCATGATCGGCGAGGACGGCACGCAGCCGGTGATGTTCCAGCAGGTGGAGCAGTACAACGCGCCGCGCTGGCCGGATCCGGCGTACCCCCAGCAGATCCACCTCGACGTGACCGTCGAGGACGTGGACGCGGCGGAACGGGCCGCCCTCGACATCGGGGCCACGCGCCTGGCCGGGGCGGGCGAGAACTGGCGCGTCTACGCCGATCCGGCCAGCAAGCCATTCTGCCTGGTGTGGACGCCGTAAGCGGTCCGACTTCGCCGCGCCGCCGAGCAGTCCAGCCGCTCACCGCTCATGCGTGGATTGTCCTGCGCCCCGGGCCGGGAAGCTCACCTCGATGTCGAGCCCGCCCGCCGGGCGGGCGGTGGCGGTGACGCTGGCCCCGTGGGCGCGGGCGATCGCGCAGACGATGGCCAGGCCCAGGCCGTGCCCGTCGGCGCGGCGAACGCGCGGGTGGCCGAGCCGCTCGAACGGCCGGACCAGCCGCCCGACCTCGCCGGGGGGGATCACCGGCCCGCTGTTGCGCACGGCGACGGTCGCGACGCCGGCGCCGGTCGCGGTGGCGACCTCGACCCAGCCGCCGGCCAAGTTGTGGCGCAGGGCGTTGTCGGCCAGGTTGGCCAC
This sequence comes from Streptosporangiaceae bacterium, assembly GCA_036501025.1. GTDB lineage: Bacteria > Actinomycetota > Actinomycetes > Streptosporangiales > Streptosporangiaceae > DASUBV01. Next base: position 222,993 of record DASYBB010000200.1, on the reverse strand, counting down.
CAGGCTCGCCGCGAGGCTGGGGTCGCCCGCCGCGGCGGCCGGGGCGAGCGACGCGCTGACCTGAAGGCCCCGCCGCCCGGCCTCCGGGCGCCGGTCCGCGACGGCCTGCCCGGCGACCTGCGCCAGGTCGAAGGGCTCCCACCGCTCGATCCCCCGCTCGCTGCTGGCCAGGGTGAGGAGCCCGTCGATCAGGCGCTCCTGCTGCTCGCCCAGCCGCAGGACCTTCTCGCAGGCGGCGCGCAGTTCAGGCGCGGGCGCGTCCGGGTCGGCCAGCGCCACCTGCAGCAGCGTCCGCTCCACGGTCAGCGGCGTGCGCAGCTCGTGCGAGGCATTGGCCACGAAGTGCCGCTGCCACGCGAAGGATGCCTCCAGCCGCCCGAACAGGCCATCGAGCGTCGCCCCGAGCTCGCGGAACTCGTCGTAGGGGCTGGCCGGGCTGAGGCGTTCGTGCAGGCTGCTGGCCGAGATGCGCTGGGCCGCCGCCACGATGGCCCAGAACGGCCGCAGGGCCCGGCCGGCGACCGCCCAGCCGAGCGGGACCGACAGCGCCGCCAGGACGGCGAGCCCGGCGGCCGAGTACGGGATGAGCTGGCCGAGGCCAGGCCCGGCGGGATGGCCGGCGACTCCGATCGCGCGGGACGCGGCCGATCCGGCGCCGGGTGCCGGGGTGGCGTGCTGAAGGGACCCGGCGCCCAGCAGGGCGACGGCGAGCAGGCCCGCGCCGGAGGCGAAGAACAGGCCGCCGTAGAGCAGGGCCAGCCGGCGGCGCAGGCTGCGGCGGGGCGAGCCGGGCGGCGCGGTCACGTGCCCCCGATCCGGTAGCCGCCCGCGCGGACCGTCTCGATGACCGGCGGCTCGCCGAGCCGGGCCCGCAGCCGGCCGATGGTGGTCTTGACCGTGTGGGTGAACGGGTTGGCGGCCGCGTCCCAGACCTGCTCCAGCAGCTCCTCGGCGGAAACGACCTGGCCCGCGCGGGCCAGCAGGCACTCCAGCACCGCGAACTCCTTCGGGCTGAGCTCCAGGCGCTGCCCGGCCCGGAAGGCCTCCCGGCGGCTGGCGTCGAGGGTGACATCACCGCTGCGCAGGACCGGGGGGAGCGCCTCGGCCGAGCGGCGCGCCAGCGCGCGGATGCGGGCCACCAGCTCGGCGAAGTCGAAGGGCTTAGTCAGGTAGTCGTCGGCGCCCAGCCCGAGGCCGTCCACCCGGTCCCGGACCGTGCTGGCCGCGGTGAGCATCAGGACCCGGCCCGGCGACCGCCCGGAGGCCAGCGTCGCGCAGACCTCGTCCCCGTGCACCCCGGGCAGGTCACGGTCCAGGACCACGACGTCGTAGCGGGTGATCGCGAGGTGGTAGAGGGCCTCGCTGCCGTCGAGAACGACATCGACGGCCATGCCGTGTCGGCGCAGCCCGGTCCCGATGGCCGCGGCCAGGTCCTCGTGATCCTCAACCACCAGCACTCTCATGATTCGCTCCCGGTCCTCGTCCCGGCCGGCACCGCTCCCAGCATGCCAGCCGCCCCGTCACAGGCCGGTCACAGCTTTCTGTGACCGGCGTGTGACCGCTGGCCCCGTAGAACTTCCGGCCAGGGCACATCCGCCGACGGAGGAGCACGGACATGAGTCACCCGGGCACGGTCCTGGCCGCCAGCGGCCTCGGCAAGCGCTACGGGCGCCGCTGGGCGCTGTCGGACTGCGACCTGGCCATCCCGGCCGGGCGGGCCGTCGGCCTGGTCGGCCCGAACGGGGCCGGGAAGTCGACCCTGCTGCAGCTGGCCGCGGGGCTGCGGCGGCCGACCGCGGGCACGCTGGAGGTCCTCGGCGAGCGCCCCGGCGGGGGCGCGGCGCAGCTCGGGCGGGTCGGGTTCGTGGCCCAGGACCCGCCGCTGTACGCGGCGCTCTCGGTCGGCGACCATCTCGATCTCGGGGCCTGGCTCAACCCGCGCTGGGACCGCGGCCTGGCGGAACGGCGGATCGGGCAGCTGGGCCTCGGCAGGCGCTGGCGGGCCGGGAAGCTGTCCGGGGGCCAGCGGGCCCAGCTGGCCCTCACCCTGGCCATCGCCAAGCGGCCCGAGCTCCTGATCCTCGACGAGCCGGTGGCCAGCCTGGACCCGCTCGCGCGACGGGAGTTCATCGACGCCGTCGCCGGGGCGGGCGCCGAGCACGGCGTGAGCGTCGTGCTCTCCTCGCATCTGGTGGCCGACCTGGAGCGGGTCTGCGACTACCTGGTCGTGCTCGTCGCCTCCCGGGTGCGGCTGGCCGGGCCGGTCAAGGAGCTGCTCGCCGCCCAGTCCGCCGCGGCGCCGGCCAGCCTGGAGGACCTGGTGCTCAGCTACCTGGCGGTGCGGCCGTGATCCGGCTGGCGTGGCGGCAGTTCCGCGGCCAGGCTGCCGTGGCCGCGGGCGCGCTGGCGGCGGTCGCCATCGTTTCGGCTGTGACCAGTGTCCATTCCCGCCACGACAGCGGCCTGCGGACGTGGCTCGGCGTCCTGGTCGTCGTCGCGCCCGGCGTGCTGGGCCTGTTCTGGGGGGCGCCCCTGGTGGCCGGCGAGCTGGAGGCGGGCACGTTCCGCCTGACCTGGACCCAGAGTGTCACCCGGACCCGCTGGCTGGCCGCCCGGGGCGGCCTGGCCGTGCTGGGCGGCGCGGCCACCGCCGGGATCCTCAGCCTCGTCGCGACGTGGTGGGCGGGCCCGGCGGACCGGGCCGGCCGGGACCTGTTCGGGACGTTCGACCAGCGTGACCTCGTCCCGGTCGGCTACGCAGCGTTCGCCGTCGCGCTCGGGATCACCGCCGGGCTGCTGATCCGCCGGACGGTCCCGGCCATGGCCGTCACGCTGGTCGCCTTCGTCGCCGCCCGGGCGGCCGAGACGGGGTGGCTGCGGCCGGTGCTCGCGGCCCCGTCGCACCTGGTCCTGGCGCTGAACCCGGCGACGACGGGATACGGGTCGTCGGTATCGGGCCTCGGGATCTTCGCCGTGCTGGTCGGGGCCGGACCGAAGAGCACCCTGCAGCCGGCGCGCCCGGACCTCCCGGACGCCTGGATCACGTCGACCCGCATCGTCGGCCGGGGCGGCCGCGAGCTGACCGGCCGGGTCCTGCGGACCGACTGCCCCGGCCAGGGCCAGCACGCTGCCGGATCAGCCGGCGGGCGTTCGCACAGTCACGCGCCGGCCGCCGTGCAGCAAGCCCTGCAGGCGTGCGTGACCAAGGTCGGCGGCGCGTATCACGAGCTCGTGACCTACCAGCCGGCCGGCCATTACTGGCTTATCCAGGGGCTGGAACTGACGGCCTTTCTCGGCGCGGCCGCCGTCCTGGCCGGGTTCTGCTGGTGGCGGATCCGGCGCACCGAGCCGTGATCTCTTACCCTCCGCCGGGCTGACCGGCCGGGCTGGTGCTGGCCGGCGGCGAAGTCGCGGGCGTGGCGCTCGGCGCGGGCGTGCCGGTGCTGGTCGGGCTCGCCGCGGGCGAGGTGGCTGTCGGACTCGGCGAGCTGGCCGGCGATGTGCTCCCCGGCGATGGGGACGGCCGCGGGCGGGCCGGGTGGGGCGACTGGCTCCGCCCGGTCGCCGGCGGCGCCAGCTGCGGCGTGTGCACCGGCCGGGACCCCGGCGCCAGCATCAGGGCCACGGCGGCCACGACCACGCTGACCACGGCGGCGACGCCGCCGGCGGCCGCCGTGCGCACGAGCGCGGTGCGCTGCCGGGACCGCCTCCACTCGGTCGCCCTGCGCTCGCGCAGGTCCGGCGGCAGCGCGGCGCGCCGGGCGGCCCAGCTGTTCACCGGCGCGGCGGCCATGCCCAGGGTCGGGAAGACCAGCAGGGCCGCCAGCAGCGGCCCGGCCAGCTCGGAGGCCCTGGTCAGCGCGGCGGCGATGCCGAGCATGCCGAGCAGCGCCAGCGCCGACTCGGCCCAGTTGGCCCGCAGCGCCTCCCACCACCTGGACTGCTCGCTGGTCTTGGGCGTGACCAGGAAGGCGGCCTCCTTGGCAAACAAGCCGAGCACGGACGCGCGGGCCACCACCAGCGACGTGGACTGCCAGATCAGGAACGCACCGAACGCATCGCGCCACGATGCGCCGGTGCCGCGGCGCAGCAGGGCCACGGCCCGGACGAGACCCAGGATCACCAGCACTGGCACGGTGGCGACCAGGAACGTGGTCAGCTTGCGGAACAGGTCCCCGCCCCCGGTGGCGAGGTTCACGGCTCCGGCCAGCAGGAAGACCAGGAAGATGAGGCCGAGCAGGTCCCCGTACCACTGCAGGGCACCGGACAGGTAGGCCCAGCGCTGCCCGAGGCCCAGCCGGTTCTGCGGGGACTCGCGTCCGGGGAGCAGCGATCTCCAGTGCATGCGCAGGATCTGGATGCCGCCGAAGCACCAGCGATACCGCTGGCCTTTCAGGGCCTCGAAGGTCAGCGGCATGATGCCCTGGCCCCAGGACTGGTCAACGTGCAGGCCGGACCATCCGGCCCGCAGCAGCCGGAGCGAGAGTTCCGCGTCCTCGGTGATGCACCACTCGTCCCAGCCGCCCAGCTGCTCCAGCGCGACCCGCCGGATGAGGCCCATGGTGCCCGCGAAGATCGCCCCGTTGCGCTCGTTCCGGGACGGCTGCGAGACGGCGAAGAAGTACGAGTAGGAATAGAACAGCCGGCGGTAGTAGCGAGACCACTGCCAGCCGCGGTAATCCTGCGGCGCCTGGGTGAAGCCGACCCAGCTGTCGGCGAACAGCGGTGCGCACCGGCGCAGGAATCCGGGATCGAGCTGGTAGTCAGAATCAACCACGCCGATGACCTCGGCGCGTTCGTCCGTCAGCTCGCGCAGCGCGTAGTTCAGCGCCCCCGACTTGTATCCGGGCCAGTCTTCCAGGTGCGCGAACTTGGCGCCGTGGCGCGCGCACCAGTCGCGCACCGGCCGCCACAGCTTCTCGTCATCGGTGTTGTCGTCAATCACGACTATCTCGTAATGCGGATAGTCCAGCCGCAGCAGGGACCTGAGCGTGTCCAGCACCATGTCCGGCGGCTCGTTGTGGGCCGGCACGTGCAGGCTGACGAAGGGCAACTCGCTGTCCGGCGCCGCGGCCCGGGCCAGTTCGGGCAGCCGCCTGCGCCAGCTCTCCGAGCCGAGCGCGTCGCAGATCTCCCAGAGGTAGGCGCACGCCAGGATCGCGGCGAGCACCTCGAACAGCCACAGCAGCACGCCGCCGATCGTGCCGGCCACGCCCAGCTGGCTCTCGAAGGTCCAGTCCAGGACGAAGGCCAGGTAGACGACGAACAGGAAGACCGCGGTGGACCAGCACAGGTGGCCGCGGGCATTCCACCGCCGGGTGACCGGCAGCCAGGCCAGGCTGGCCGCGGTCAGCGCGGCCGCGCCCACGATCGCGTTGCGCTCGGCGATGCCCAGCAGCCGCAGCGCGCCGATGACGAGCCCGCCGAGCAGGACGGTGCCGCCGACCGCGGTGGCCAGCCGGCGGACGGGCGGCCAGGTGCCGCCCCGGCTCGGCCGGGCGGCACTCCTGGCGATCAGGGCCAGGGTGCCTGCCGGAGCGGCGATCAATCCGGCCAGGACAAGCGTGGCGAGCACCGATACACCTCTTCTTGATGCCGGCGCCTCGCTAGCGCCGTCGGGGTCCGCGCTCACTGCCCCCGAAGGCGGCGATCATGCATGAACCGGTCCAAGGGGGACCTGCGGGCGCCGGTCCTCCCCCGTGCGAGGGAGCACATTCCCTCGTGCCGGTGATGAGCGAGCCGCGCTCGCTGGCCATCGTGGAAAGCACGAGGGCCGGGCACCTGGCCCGGCCGGGAGGAGCAGCAGATGACCTCGGTGACCGATGCGCCGGCGGCCCCGCGGCTGCGGGCGGCCTGGGCGGCGGCGCATGCCCCCGCGGCCGGCGTTTCCCGCTGGGCGCGGATGGCCGCCCTGACCATCCCGTTCACGGTGCTGCCGTCCAGCGTGTGGCGGATCGCCGTGTGCACCGTCCACGCGCCGATAGCGCGCAGCGATCTCCTGACCAGCACCACGGCGTCCGGGCTGCCCGGCATTCCGCTGGCGGCGTACGTGGTGGGGCTGTCGGTCGCCTCCGAGCTGCTCGCGTTCACGGCGGTCGGCCTGGTCTCCACCTGGGGCGAGGTGTTCCCGCGGTGGCTGCCCGGGCTGCGCGGGCGGCGGGTGCCGGCCCTCGCGGTTGCCGTCTTGGCCGGCCTCGGCGCGGTCGTGCTGACCCTGCTCTGGACATGGACGGCGGTGAGCATGAGCCTGGGGCTGCGCATCGACGGCCGCCCGCAGGCCGCCGATGCCCCGCTGGGCTTCGGCGACTGGCAGGGCCTGGTCGCCGTGGCGGCCTACGCGCCGCTGGTGCTGTGGGGGCCGCTGCTGGGCGCGGTGACGGTCAGCTACTGGAAGCGCCGGCACCGGGCCTGAGCCGGGGCCGGCCGAGTGCTCCGTCACCCGATTGATGGCAGGCTGAGGATCGTGAACGGACTGCGTTCGGCGTCCGCGCTGGTCCTGGCGTCCGAGAGTTATCTGCGGGCGGTGTTCGTGCTGGTCGGCTCGGCGCTGGCGCTGGCCCTGGGCGTCGCTGGCTTCACCCTGCTGGCCCTGGCCGACCAGGCCGGGTCGCCCGCCTGGGCCACCGCCGTGCTCGGAGTCGTGCTCGTCGGCGGCCCGCTGCTGGCCGGCCTGGTGCCCGCGGTCCGGCAGGTCGAGGGGGTCGCGGTCCAGACGCTGCTGGTGGTCCGGTTCCCGGACGGGCTGCCCGGCCCGGCGGCCACCTGGCTGCAGCGGCGGCGCACGCTGGCCTGGCTCGCCCTGCACGTGCTCACCGGAGCCGTGGTCGTCGGGGCGGTGCTGGGGCTCATCGCGCTGGCCGGCAGCTGGTGGACGGTCCCGGCCGCGCTGGCCACGGTGCTGGGCACGCTGCTGGCCGGGCGGGCCCTGGCCGGGCTCGGGCCGGCCTGGCTCGGGCCGTCCTACGCGGAGCGCCTGCAGCGCCTGGAGGCCGACGCCGCGCGCGCGGCCGAGCGCAACCGGATCGCCCGCGAGATCCACGACAGCGTCGGGCATGCACTGTCGGTGGTAACCGTGCAGGCCTCGGCGGCCCGGAAGCTCATCGGGCGCGAGCCCGCCTTCGCCGAGGAGGCGCTCGCGACGATCGAGACCATCTCGCGCCGGGCGGTATCGGAACTCGACCACATGCTCGGCGTGCTGCGCGACGATGGGCCGCGCGGCGCGCCCGCCGGCCCCGCGCCCGACCTGGGCTCCCTCGACGGCCTCCGCACGGTGGCCGGGTCCGCGGGGCTGGATGTCGCCGCGGCCGTCTCGGGCGACCTGTCGCGCCTCCCCGGGCCGGTCAGCCGGGAGGCCTACCGGATCGTGCAGGAGGGCCTGACCAACGCGCTGAAGTACTCCGCCGACGGCACCGCGGCGCTCAGCCTGTCGTTTGACGGCGCCGCCCTGAGCATCCGGCTGAGCAACCCGGCCGGCGGGCGGCGCCGCTCCGGTCACGGCCGCGGGCTGCGCGGCATCAGCGAGCGGGCCGCGGCGCTCGGGGGGACCACCACGGCCGGGGAGCGGGACGGCCGGTGGACGCTGTCCGTCGCGCTCCCGGCGCGCGAGGTCGCGCCGTGACGCCGGTCCGGGTGCTGCTGGCCGATGACGAGCCCCTGGTCCGCAGCGGCCTGCGGGCGATCCTGGAGTCAGAGCCCGACCTCGCCGTCGTCGGCGAGGCGGAGGACGGCGCGGCCGCCGTCGCGCAGGCCCGCCACGCCCGCCCCGACGTCGTGCTGATGGACGTGCGGATGCCCCGGGTGGACGGGATCGCGGCCACCCGGCTGCTCGGCCAGCTTGACGGCGGCGGGCCGGCCGTCATCGTCGTGACCACGTTCGAGAACGACGACTACGTCTACGAGGCGCTGCGGGCCGGGGCGCGGGGGTTCCTGCTCAAGCGCTCGGCCGCGGCAGACTTCGTCAACGCGGTCCGCACGGTGCACGAGGGCGAGTCCCTGCTCTTCCCCGCCGCCATCCGCCGGCTCGTCGCCCGCCACGGCGGGCCCGGCGGCGGGCAGGTCGTCGCGGCGAAGCTCACCGGGCGGGAGAGCGAGGTCCTCCGGCTCATCGCCCGGGGCCTGTCCAACGCCGAGATCGCGGGCGAGCTGTTCCTCGGCGTGGAGACCGTGAAGACGCACGTGCGCAACGTGCTGGCGAAACTGGGCGCGCGGGACCGCGTCCAGGCCGTCATCGCCGCGTACGAGAGCGGCTTCATCCGGTGAGCCCGGCCCGGGCGCGTCCTCAGGTGACGCGGGGCAGCACCCGGCGCAGGCCGTCACGGCCGGCCGTGGTGATCCCGGTGAAGCCCGCCCCGGCGCGGCGCGCCCAGTCCGCCTCGGGGATCGCGCCCGGCTCGGCCGGCAGGTAGTGGCTGAGGATGAGCTCGCCCACCCCGGCGCGCTCGGCGACCGGCCCGACCTGCGTGACGTCGGTATGCAGCGCGGCCATCCGGGCCAGGGCCGCCCCGGTGACGCCGTGCCGCTCCAGATAGGCGAGGTCAGCCACCTGGTGGACCAGGATGTCCGCCCCCCGGGCCAGGGCGATCAGGTCGTCGTTGACGGTGGTGTCGCCCGAGAACACCACGGCGCCGTCCGCGGTGTCGAAGCGGTAGGCGAGCGCCGGAACGGCCCGGCCGTGCGTCACGGCGACCGCGGTGACCCGGACCGGCCCGGCCTCGAGCACGACCACCGGAACCTGGACGGTGCCCGGCGGGTCCGGGACGGCGATGTCGACGGCCCGGACCAGCGCGCCGGGGTCCGGCATGCGGGCGTCCAGCGGCATGACGTTCAGGTGGTAGGCGTAGCCGGCCAGGATGCTCGCGACGAGGTCGGTGGTTCCGGGCGCGGGCCGTTCCGGGTGGATCGTGGTCTCCCGGTGGAAGGCCGCATCGCCGGATGGCAGGGCGGCCGGGCGGGATGGCCCGAACACGCGGATCGGGTCGAGCGGGCCGCCGTCTCCCGAGCGCACGCCCCACGGGTACAGCAGAAGTCCGGGCAGGTCACCGACGTGATCGGCATGCAGGTGGCTGATGAACACGGCGGTCAGGCGGCGGAAGTCCAGGCCCGCGTCGACGAACGCAGACGGCGACCCGCGACCGCAGTCGACGACGAAGACCCGGTCGTCGACGACCAGCGCCGACGAGATCCCGCCCCGGCCGGCCACGGGCAGCGGGGCGCCTGCCGTCCCGAGCAGGACTAACTCGGTGGTCATGCCGGCCCCGCGGTGAGCGTGGCCAGGAGCGCGGTGCGCGATTCCGGCCGCAGCGCATAGACCAGCGTGAACAGGGCCTCCCGGGCGAGCAGCTGACCGCGGTCGGCGGTGAGCAGCGAGCGGCTGCCCTCAGCCGTCATCACGGCGGCGGCGGCCCGCAGCGCGAGCTCCCCGGCCGCCGCGCGGGCGGCCCCGGTCCCCGGTCCCAGCTGGTCGAGCTCGGTCCGCAGCGCGGCCAGCTCGGCGTCCAGCGGGCCCGGCCCCAGCAGCCGGGCGCAGCGGGCCGCGACGCCCAGGGCCAGGGCGGCATGCATCCGCAGCACCTCGGGGGGCGTGCCGCCGCCCGCCGGGTGCTTGTCCGTCACCCGGTCGGCCGCCACGGACAGCTGATCGAAGGTCATCCGCACCGTGCCGGTCGCGTTCAGGGCGGCCAGCTCGATCCGCTCGACGCGGACCGACGGACCTGCCGCGGCGTCGACGAGCAGCCAGACGATGTCGCCGTCCGCGGCCCGGGCGGCGGCGTGGATGACGTCGATCCGGCCCCAGCCGGAGACGAACGGCGAGGTCCCGTCCAGGCGCCAGCCCGGCCCGTCCGGCCGGGCGCGGAGCGTCGGCTCGGGCCGGGCGCCGCCGAGCGCCACGCCCGCCCGGACCTCGCCGCGGGCCAGCGGGGCGAGCCACCGGGCCGTCAGCTCCGGATCACGGCCGACGGCCAGGGCGCGCACCAGCCCGAGGTGCTGGGCCCAGATGAACGCCGTTGTCAGGCACCCGCTGGCCAGCGCCTCCTGGACCGCGCAGACAGTCCCGAAGTCAGCGTCCAGCCCGCCGGCGTCCCGCGGCGCGGCCAGGCCGTACAGCCCGGCGCCGGCCAGCACGTCGAGCAGCTCGCGCGGCACGAGGTCGCCGGCGTCGGTGGCCACCGCGGCGGGAAACAGCACCTCGTCGGCGATGCGCTGAGCGGTCTGGACGATCTCCACCGGCCCACCCTAGCGATGGCGAATTGGCCTCGGCGCCGCGCCGCGCGCCCTGGTAGCGTTGACGCCATGAAGCGCGCTGGCCTGACGACGACGCCGGAGAGTGTCCCGGCGCGCTGACTGATGCCTTAAGTCGAGAAGCCCCGGGGCGAGTGCCCCGGGGCTTTTTGCGCGGTCACTCGCCTCTTACCTGCGAGGAGACCGCCGTGCACGACCACCGCAGGCTCGGCCGCGAGCTGGGCCTGTTTGACACCGATCCGCTGATCGGCGCGGGCCTGCCGTACTGGCTGCCTGACGGCGCGGCCGTCCGCCACGCCCTGGAGGAGTACATCCGGGACACCGAGCGCCGGGCCGGGTACCAGCACGTCTACTCGCCGGTGCTGGGCAAGAGGGAGCTGTACGAGATCTCCGGGCACTGGTCGCACTACCGCGCTGACATGTTCCCGCCCATGGACCTCGGCGGCGAGCAGGTCGTGCTGCGGCCGAGCCTGTGCCCGCATCACGCGCTGATCTACCGGTCCCGCGGGCACAGCTACCGGGAGCTGCCGCTGCGGATCGCCGAGCTGGGCGGGATGTACCGCGCCGAGCTGTCCGGGGTCCTCGGCGGGCTGACCCGGGTCCGGTCCATCCAGCTGAACGACGCGCACATCTTCTGCACCCTGGACCAGGTCGGCGGCGAGGCCCGCGCGGCCCTGGACCTGATCCGCCGGGCCTACCGCGATCTGGACATCGGACCGGTCCGGTACCGGCTGTCCCTGGCCGGCCCGGACGGGAACTACGTGGCCGGCGCGGGCATGTGGCAGCAGGCCGCGGCCCTGCTGACCGAGGTCCTGGACGGCTCCGGCCTCGACTACGAGGCCGTGGCCGGGGAGGCCGCGTTCTACGGGCCGAAGATCGACGTGCAGGTCACCGACAGCGCGGGCCGGGAGTCCACCCTGTCCACCGTCCAGGTCGACTTCTACCAGCCCGAGCAGTTCGGCCTGTCCTACACCGGCCCGGACGGGAGCCGGCACCGGCCGGTCATGGTCCACCGCAGCATCGTGGGCAGCGCGGAGCGGGCCGTGGCCCATCTCATCGAGCGGCACGGCGGCGCCTTTCCCGCCTGGCTCGCCCCGGTTCAGCTGGTCGTCCTGCCGGTCACCGACGCCGAGTTGCCCGAGGCCGGGGCCCTGCTGCAGCAGGGCCTCGACCAGGGACTGCGGGCGCAGCTTTCCGCGCCGGAGCAGGGCAGCCTGGGCGCGCGCATCCGGACCGCGCGGCTGGTCCCGTACCAGGCGGTCATCGGCGCCCGGGAGGCCGGCGGCGGCCAGGTGGCGCTGCGCCTGCGCGACGGCCGCCGGCTGGAGCCCCGCCCCGCGGCTGAGGCGCTGGCCCGGATCAGCGGCCGCATCGCCGCGCACAGCCCCGGCCTGTGGGACGCTGGCGGCCGAATCGGCTGAGCCCTGGGTACGACACCGGCCGGCAGGACCGCTGTCAGCCTCCGGCCGTCCAGCTGCCGTCCGGGCGAAGGAGCCGGGCGTGGGCGGCAAGCGTTTCGTCATCATCGAGATCAGTGACGGAGCCGGCCGGCTCGTCGGTGACCTGCTGGCAGCCAGGGGACTACCTGCTTCCGCTGCCGAAAGCCGCTACTATCCGTTACCACACGTCTTGCCCGGCACGGGCACCTTTTCCGGCGTTTTCCCGCGCGGCCCGGCCGGCTCCAGTAGGTTCCCGTGGACAGGCGTTGCCGTGCCTCCTGACGCAGCTTGTGCCAGCACGCCGGCGAACGCGGAGCCGCGCGGAACGGAGCGTAATGCCCGCAGCACCCCGTCATGGTCGGCGTAAAGCCACCGCTACGAGGTTCGGGAAACCCGCTACCAGGCGCTGGGCACTGGGACTTGCCGCAGCCACGCTCGCCGGCGTGGCTGCGGTCTTTATTTCCCTGCAGGGCGGCTCCGCCGCGCCGCAGGCCTCGGCATCCGCGCGGGCGGGAGCCGGCGTCCGCGGTGCCGCCGCGGCCCTGGATGACCGCCTGCTCCAGCAGGCCGCGATCGCGGCCCACCGCAAGCACCCCGCGCCGCTGCAGCAGCAGCAGGCCCTGCAGGCATCATCGTCGCCGACGCCGACGCCGACCCCCAGCGCGGGCGCGGGGTCGGGCACGAGCCAGCCGCCGCCGTCGACCGGTGGCGGGGACGCCGCTCACTCACCGCTCGGGGAATGCATCCGCAAGGCCGAAGAGGGCGGCAGCTACGCCTGGGGACCAGGCAACGGCGGGGGCGCCTATCAGTTCCAGGAGGGCACCTGGGAGCACTACGGCGGCTCGGCCGCTGAGTACGGCGTGGCGGGCCCGGCCTACCAGGACCAGATCTTCGACAACGCCATCGCCGCGGGCGGCGCATCGAACTGGACCAACTACGACGGCTGCTGACGGGCTGAGCACCATCGCGCCAACCGGGGGAGAGATCATGAACCGCGTCGTCACCGGCTATGACGAGAACGGCAATCCGGCCATCATCGCCAGTGGCGAGCCGCCCACGGTCATCCACGCCGGCCGGTACACCACGACCGAGCTGTGGGTATCGCCGCGCGGCCCGATCACGGCGGCGCCGCAGGATGCGTCGGCCGGGGACTGGGCGCTGGAGCCGCCGCCGGGCGGCGCGTGCTTCCGGATCGTCGAGCTCGCGCCCGGCGAGGACGCCGACGACAGCGCCGCAGACGACAGCGCCCCGGAGGACAGCGGGCTCGAGGCTGAGCACGCCGGGTTCCAGGAGGCCCACGCCACCGAGACGCTCGACTACGTCACGATCCTGCGCGGCGAGGTGACGCTGGTTGTCGGGGAAGCCGAGGTGACGCTGCGGCCGGGCGATTCTGTCGTGCAGCAGCCCGGCGTCCCGCATGACTGGCAGAACCGGTCGGATCAGCCCGCCGTCATGGTGGGCGTCCTGCTCAGCGCGCAGTAGCCGCGGCGCGTGAATATAAAGGGGTAGTAACCGCCGTGCTCACCTAGACTCGGCGTGTGGTATTCAAGCAGGTCGGGGAAGGGCGGCCCTATCCCGATCACGCCCGGACCTCCCGTGAATGGGCGGAGATACCACCACGCCCGGTTCGGCTGGACGAGCTGATCACCACGAAGAATGTGCTTGACCTGCACAGCGTCCTGGCCACCGACTCGACGTTCTACGGCGACCTGTTCCCGCACGTGATCCGGTGGCAGGGCGAGCTGTACCTGGAGGACGGCCTGCACCGCGCGCTGCGGGCGGCGCTGCAGCAGCGGTCCGTGCTGCACGTCCGGGTCCTCGAGCTGGAGTAGCCGGGCATGAACCGGCCTTGACGTCTCCGGGCTGACCCGCGACCAGCTGACCGAGCACAATCTGCGCGTCGTCGAGGCGCATTTCCACGACGAGAACCCCGACGATGTCGACAAGGCGATCGCGCTCTACGGGCCGGACGCTGTCTGGGAAGCGCCGTTCCGCGGTCAGGTCTACACCGACCCCGCCGAGGTGAAGGCCGCCTGCCCGGCCATCCTCCGGACGGTGCGCTTCAACCGCATGACGACCCTGCGGCGGGTCCCGTGACCACGACTCGATTCCGGCAACGGCCGTGGTCACGGAGTTTGCCGGCGGCCTCCCCGTCGGCCCGGCCCGAGGGCGGCCCGGCCTCGGACGGAGCCGACTGAACCGCGGGCGGCCGTGCTGGCGGTGGAGGTGGGATTTGAACCCACGGAAGGGTTGCCCCTTCACACGCTTTCGAGGCGTGCGCCCTCGGCCACTAGGCGACTCCACCGCGGAAGATCCTACCCGACATCAGGGCCGGCCCGGGTCGGCGGCGTCCCCCCGCAGTTTCCCGAAGAACTCGCGCAGCGGCGCCGCGCAGTCCGCGGCCAGGACACCCGAGATCACCTCCACCGGCGGCCCGAGCCGGCGGTCGTGCAGCAGGTCCCACCGGGACCCGGCCGCGCCGGCGCGCTCGTCGGCGGCCCCGTAGACCAGGCGGGCGATCCGCGCGTTCAGCACCGCGCCCGCGCACATGGTGCACGGCTCCAGCGTCACGACCAGCGTGCAGCCGTCCAGCCGCCAGCCGCCGCGCGCCCGGGCCGCCTCGCGCAGCGCCACGATCTCGGCGTGGGCGGTCGGGTCCCCGTCCGCCTCGCGGCGGTTGCGGCCCTGGCCCGCGACCTGGCCGTCCGGGTCCAGGACGACCGCGCCGACCGGCACGTCCGGCCCGGCCTCGCGGGCCTGCGCCAGGGCCAGCCGCATGGGCGCCTCGAACTGCGCCCGGTAGCCCGTCACGGGCGGTTCAGGCGCCCAGCGCCGCCGCGTCCAGCGCGCGCTCGAGGGCGGGGCCGAAGCCGAGCCGCCGGGCGATGCTGGCCAGCACCTCATCCGGGAACAGGTCCAGGTCGCCCGAGAGCGCACCGAGCTCCATCTCGTCCACGCCCAGGTCGGCGAAGATCGACATGTCCCCGGCCGGCAGGACCTGGTCGAGGTCCTCGTCCTCGGGTACCGGAATGTCCAGGTAGTCCAGTACCTGCCAGGCCAGCGGCCAGTCGACGGAGGCGGTCAGGTCGGAGAGGAAGACCGACACCTGGGTGCCGGCCATCCGCAGGGCCACGAAGAAGTCATCGCCGACAGCGGCCAGGCCGATCGTCCCGCCGATGCCGGGCCGCTGGCGCAAGGCCGCGATCAGCCCGTCCAGGTCCTCCGTGAGAGCAGCAGGCAGCAGCTCAACTTCCCAGACGTCGTCGTCTCGGTAGACCACGACGCAGAAGTCACTGCTGGTCAGTTCGGTCATCGTCACCCCACGGGCCGGCTTCAGGAAGGAATGGTGTCAGATTCTCCTGTCCTGCGTGCCCCGATCACCGGGGCCGGGCCGGGGCGGCCGGCGCGCCGGCGCTGCGTGACCGGGGCAACGAGGGGGTGGCGGCAGGCATATCCCGGCACCGGGCCGGGCATATTCGGGTCATGGGTGCTAGTTTGGCCCGGTCGAGGGCGCTCCGGCGCCGATCTGACCGGAGTCCGCCAATCCCCGTGCCGCGACGGCTGGCCGCCCGGCGATCCCGTAAGGTGTTCTTTTCGGTTGCCCGGACATTGGTTCATAATCTCCCCTGAGCTATGCTGTGCCCAGCAGCGCTCTGGGTTTCATTGCATACTAAGAGTAACGGCCGGGGCGGCGAGCGCTCCTAGGAGGTGATCGCGGTGCTCAAGAAGGTCATCACGTGGGGTATCGTCATTTTCGTCATTTACTACCTGGTCTCTAATCCAGGCGGGGCGGCGAACGTGGTCCACAGCGCTTTTAACGGCCTCAAGTCGGTCGGCCAGTCACTGTCCGGCTTCGTGAACTCCCTCTAGCATGACCCAGTCGTCGGTCGCGCGCGGGCCCGTCGCGGTCAGCCGGTACCTGCTGCCCAACGAGCGGCAGATGGCCACGGTCCGGATGCACCCCGCCGTGCTGCTCGGCGTCGGCGGGCAGGCCCTGGCCGGGCTGCTCGTGGCCGGCCTGCTGAGTGCCACGGTGGTGCGCGGCAACCACGTGGTGCTGGCCATCATCTGGATCGCCTGGGCCGTCCTTCTGGTGCGGCTGATCTGGAAGGCCATCAACTGGGCTGTGGATTACTTCGTGATTACCACGGAGAGGCTGCTGCTAACCACGGGCCTGCTGACCCGCAAGGTGGCAATGATGCCCCTGTCAAAGGTCACGGACATGAGCTTCCAGCGCTCCTTCGGCGGCCGCATTCTGGGTTACGGCGAGCTCATCGTGGAATCGGCCGGGCAGAACCAGGCTTTGGACCACGTTCCCTACATTCCGTACCCGGAGCAGCTTTACCTACTCGTATGCGGGATGCTCTTCCCCTCCGGCCTGGAAGAGGCGGGCAGCGCGCCCGACGAGCTCTAGGCCGGCCCGCTCCCCCAGTGCGCGCTGCGTATTGAGCGCGCTACCTAGAGCTCAGCATGACCAAGAGCTGCCCTGCAGCTCACCTTCACCGGCAGCCACGAGTCGAGTGGGCATTCCCCCGGCCTGAATCAGCCGCCGCCCTGGCCAGCTGAGAGCGGGCGGCCAGGCCGCCTCAGGAGTGCCGCTCGACGCACTCCGTCTCGGCGTACTCGACCGGCCAGGAGAACTGCGGCAGGCCGGGCACCTCCAGGTACAGCACCCGCCCGCCGGGGACGGTGCCGATGCGCCGGACGATGGCCACGACGGGCAGCCGGCCGCTGGCCGCGGTGATCAGGTCTCCGACCCTGATCTCGGCGACGCCGGCGGCCCGGACGCGATCCCGTCCGGGCCGTCGTACGGACCGCCCGCATCGCGGCAGCGCCGCGCCTCGGCCCGGCGGGCGGGGACAGTGCTCCACTTGGATCTCCTCCAAGAGGTAATCATGCAACTACTACTTGTGGTATCGGCTGGCCAGGCCCCGGGGGTTACACCCGGGGCCGCCGCACGCACGTGCGCGTGTGGCGCCGCTGCACAGTGGCGGAGGCTCGGGGATTTGAACCCCGGATGGGCTGTTGACCCAAACCGCATTAGCAGTGCGGCGCCATAGACCGGACTAGGCGAAGCCTCCAGTGACCCAACAGGGTCGCCGCCTAGGGTACCGGTACGGCGGGAGCCTCGGCAAAGCGGTCGCCAAACAGCCCGGCCGGGATCAGCGCGCCTCGATGACCTCGTAGTCGCCGCGGGCGTAGGCGTCGCGCATCACGGTCTTGGCGAACTTCCCGACGCTGGTCTTGGGCACCTCCGTGATGAACGACCACCGCTCGGGCAGCTGCCAGCGCGGGACCCGCTCGGCCAGGAACGCCCGCAGCTCGGCGGCGGTCGCCGTGCCGCCGGCGGCCAGCACGATCCCGGCCAGCGGGCGCTCGCCCCAGCGCTCGTCGGGGACCCCGATGACGGCCGCCTCCGTCACCTGCGGATGGGCCATGAGAGCGTTCTCCAGCTCCATGGACGAGATCCACTCGCCGCCGGACTTGATCACGTCCTTGGCCCGGTCGGTCAGGATGACGTAGCCGTCCGGGTCGATCGTGCCGACGTCGCCCGTCCGCAGCCAGCCGTCGCGGAACTTCTCCGGGTCGTCGTCCTTGTAGTACGAGCCGGTCACCCAGGGGCCGCGCACCTCGACCTCGCCGACGGCCACGCCGTCCTTGGGCAGCACGCTGCCCGCCTCGCCGACCAGGCGCCCCTCGACCTGGCAGATCAGCCGGCCCTGCGTGTCCCGGTAGCGCCACGCCTCCTCCTCGGGCAGGCCGGCGGGCGGCCGGGCGACGCTGCCCAGCGGCGACGTCTCGGTCATCCCCCAGGCCTGGATGATGGTGACGCCGGCCTCCTTCTCGAAGTTCTCCAGCAGCGCGTGCGGCACGGCGGAGCCGCCGCAGGGCACCAGCCGGAGCGAGGACAGGTCACCGCCGTGCGCGCGGACGTGCTGCAGCAGCCCGTTCCAGATCGTCGGCACGGCGCCGGCCAGCGTCGGGCGCTCGGCCTCGATCAGGGCCGCCAGCGGCGCGGGCTGCAGGAACCGGTCCGGCATGATCATGTCCGCGCCCGCCATGACGGCCGCGTACGGCAGCCCCCAGGCGTTGGCATGGAACATCGGCACGACCGGGAGCACCCGGTCCCGGTCGGACAGCGCGAAGACATTGCCCATCGCGACGGCCATCGAGTGCAGGTGCATGGACCGGTGGCTGTAGACGACGCCCTTCGGGCGGCCGGTCGTGCCGCTGGTGTAGCACATGGCCGCCGCCGACCGCTCGTCGAGCTCGGGCCACTCGAAGCCGTCGGTCTGGCCCGCGAGCAGCTGCTCGTAGTCGTGCACCTGGCGGCCGTCGGCGCTGAGCTTCGGCAGGTCGGGGCACTCCGTTCCGGGCTCCGGGGTGCTGACGATGATGTGCCGGATCGACGGGGCATGCGGGAGGACGCTGGCCAGCAGCGTGACCAGCGTGGCGTCCACGATGACGACCTCGTCACCCGCGTGCTCGGCGATGTAGCCGATGATCTCCGGCTCCAGCCGCAGGTTCAGGGTGTGCAGCACGGCGCCCATGGACGGGATGGCCAGGTAGGCCTCCAGGTGCTCGGCGTTGTTCCACATCAGCGTGGCGACGCGCTGGTCACCGTCGACGCCGAGGCTGCGCAGCGCGCCGGCCAGGCGGGCCGCCCGGGCGCCGAGCTCGCCGTAGGTCCGCCGCCGGACGCCGTCCGGCGTCGCTGTGATGACCTCACGGCCGGCGTAGGCCGTGGACCCGTAGCTCAGGATCGTGGCAATGGTCAGCGGGGTATCCATCATCGTGGCGCGCATGGCAACCTCCTGGCAGTCAGCGCGCCAGCGGCGATGCCCGGACTGGCTGCGCGGAATCCGGTCCTGATGGGACTTAGTGTCACCGTAGCGGCAAATTCCGGTCTCGTCAGTACCCGTCCCGCGGCCGGCTTGTGCCTGGTCAGTCGGCCAGCAGCTCGGCGTCGATGCGCAGCTTGGCGACCGCCCGGGAGACCGTGCTCTTCACCGTGCCGAGGCTGACGCCGAGGCGCTCGGCGACCTCGGCCTCGGTCATGTCCTCGTAGTAGCGCAGCACCACGGCGGTGCGCATCCGGTGCGGCAGCCGGTCGATGGCGGCCCGCAGCGTCTCGGTCAGGTCGCTGTCCCCGGCGTGATCGTCGACCGGCTGGTCCGGCAGCTCGTCGGTGGGGAACTCCTGGACCCGGCGGCGGCGCCACCAGGAGATGTGCGTGTTCACCATGGCCCGGCGCACGTAGCCGTCGAGCGCCCCGCGGTCCTCGATCCGGTCCCAGGCCAGGTAGGTCTTGGCCAGCGCGGCCTGCAGCAGGTCCTCGGCGTCGGCCAGGTTGCCCGTGAGCAGGTAGGCGGTCCGCAGCAGCGCCCGGCCCCGGCTGGTCACGTACTCACGGAACTCCAGGTCACCGCCGTTCTCCGACGGCACGTGCTGCTCCGGCACGCTGGCCCCGGTGTACGCGCGTGCTGCAAAGTGATCGCCCCCCACGCTCACGCTCTTACGGTACTCAGCTACAGGTCTCGCACGGTTGACTACCCCGTGTAACGGCGTGTCTCGGGTAACGGATGACCACAGAACAGGAAGACTTGGGTCACCTGATGCGACCTCTTTCGGGCGTGACGGAAAGTCTGATATATGTGACCGTCAGCCGGCAAGAAGTGATCCACGTCCGTGCCCGGGAGGGCCGATGCTCAAGGCTCGCGGGGACCGCGGGTGCTGCGACCGCTGCGCGGGCGCCACCGGCGCGGCCGACGCCGCCCGGATCGCGCGGCGCCGCCTGCTGAAGGACGCGGTGTTCCGGCCCCAGGCGGCCCACGGCGGAGCCGATCACCCGGCCGGCCACGGCGACTTCCCGGACGCCGCCCGGCTGCCCCGGTCGGTGACCGGCACGGTCCTGGACGTCAGCCCGCACGTGCTGGTCCTCGGCGAGCCCGGCGCCCGGCCCGGCTCGGAGCAGCGCTTCACCCTGAGCAGCGACACGGCCACCTGGCGCGGCGCGCTCTTAGAGCCCACCGCACTGCACGCCGGCGACCGGGCCGTCGTCCGGCTGCATCCGGACCGCCGGGCCGTGGCCGACCGGATCTGGGCCAACATCGGCCGGGTGACCGGCACGATCATCGAGCACAGCAGCGATTACCTGATCGTGGACGAGGGCGCCACCCGGCAGCGCCAGGTCGTCGTCATCCCGCCCCGCGCGGCGGGCCGGATCCAGGTCCGCTTCCCCACCCTGCAGCCCGGCTACCTGATCGACATCATCGGCCTGCGCGGCCCCGACGCCCTGGAGGGCGTAATCCCCGCCACCTCCCAGCCGGCCTACCCCGCCGACCGGATCCCGGAGGCCCCGCTGGTCAGCGGGCACGTGCCCGACGCCATCAGCGGGTCCGCCACCTGGCACGAGCCCGACGGCGAGCCGCCGGGAGTGCTCGGCGTGGCCTATCCCGCGCTGGACCCGGAGACCGGCTGCGTGGAGGAGGCGGCGGCCGGCACCGCCCGCGGCTACGCCCGGATGCCCTACCTCGCCGTCGGCAGCGCGCTGCTGGTGCGCAACGACTGCAACGGCGCCTCCTGCGTGCTCCCGGTGACCGGCTGCGCGGCGGTCGCCCGGCTGTTCAACGACCGGTGCGTGACCTGCGGGACCTCCCCGCGGGGACGCGTCGCGGACCTGACCGAGGCGAGCTTCGTGGCCCTCGGCGGCGAGCTGGACCGGGGCTGCTTCAACGCCACCATCACGATCGGCCGCTGACATGGTGCTGGTGGTCATGGTCCAGACCGTGCAGATCCCGGTCCTGTCCGCGCTGCTGCTGAGCGGCTGCGCGGCCAAGATCATGCGGATCCTGCGGGTGGGCTCCGTGGACGCCGGCCTCGGCCCGACCGCGCTGTTCCCGATGCGGCTGCGGCGGCCGGTCGCCCTGGCCATGTGCGCGCTCGAGCTCGGCCTCGGGGTCGGCCTCATCCTGACCGCCGGCCAGATCGGCCGGGGTGCCCCGGCCACCTGCGTCCGGCTGGGCACCGGCCTGCTGTTCCTGGTCGCGGCGTGCTCCCTGCTGGAACTGCGGGCCGCCCGGCCCGATATCGGCTGCGGCTGCTTCGGCGACTTCAGCCACGCCCCGGTCAACTGGCGGACGCTGACCCGGTCGGCCCTGCTGTCGCTGGCCGCGCTGGCCACGATCGGCCTCGGCCCGATCCGGCAGCCGCACACCAAGGGCTCCGCCCTGAGCCTGCTCGGGCTGCTCGCGGCCGAGCTCGCCCTGATCGCCGCCCTGTCGCCCGAGCTGGGCGAGGCGCTGGTCCGGCTGGGCTACTCCGAGCCGTGCGAGCTGCGGGTGATGCCCGCCGACCGGACCCTGACGGCGCTGCGCCGGAGCAAGCAGTGGCGCCGGCACGCCGGGCTCATCACGGCGGACGTCCCGGCCGACGTCTGGCGCGAGCTCTGCTGGCGCTACCTGGTGTTCCCCGCCCGCTACGGCGACCGGGAGGCAGAGATCGTGTTCGCCGTGTTCCTGCGCCAGCGCCGGCCGCAGATCCACACGGCTCTCGTCGACGCGGCCACCGGCCAGCCGCTGGCCTGGGTCACCGCACCCGCCCGGGCACGCCGGCCGATGCCGCGGCCCAGGGTTCTGCCTCTTTCTAAGAATCTCTAGAACCTTTCCTAGAGAAACTTAGAATTACCCAGACGTCTCTATCCTCAGACCGGCTGAGCCCGGAGGAACCGCCCGAAGTGCGGGACGGTGAAGGCGATCAGCCCGCGCTCGGAGCTGTAGATCAGGCCCTTCTTGATGAGGCTGTCCCGGGCCGGGGACACGCTGGAGGGCTTGCGCCCGAGTTCCTCGGCCACCTGGGAGGTCTGCACCGGGTCATCGCCCAGCATGGCCATCGCCCGCATGTACTCGCGCTCGGCCGGGGTGGCCCGCTCGTACCGGCTGCCGAAGAACCCGACCGCCAGCTCCCCCGCCGCGACCGGGCCGGCCACGCTCACGTCGTGCGCGGTGACCGGGCTGGCTGCGGCCACGTCCCAGGTCACCTTGCCGTAGGCCTGGACGAAGTAGGGATAGCCGTCGGCCGCCGCGTACAGGGCGTCCAGGGCCGCCTGCTCGAAGTCGGCGCCCTCCCGCCGGGCCGGGGCCAGCACGGCGATGTCGGCCGACTCCCGGTCGAGCCGGTCGATGGACACGTACCGGAACAGGCGCTCGGAGTAGCTCTTACTCGCCGACAGCACGGACGGCAGGTGCGGCAGCCCGGCGCCCACCACGATCAGCGG
The DNA here is from genome assembly GCA_036501025.1 of Streptosporangiaceae bacterium. Taxonomy (GTDB): domain Bacteria; phylum Actinomycetota; class Actinomycetes; order Streptosporangiales; family Streptosporangiaceae; genus DASUBV01. The sequence continues at coordinate 201,039 of DASYBB010000200.1, read as the reverse complement.
GCCGTTGCTCTGCGACAGCTCGTGGCAGGACGCGCACAGGGCCGAGATATCCGGCGCCTGCACGTCCTGCATCTCGTCGATGAACAGCGCGATCCCGACGCCGAGGTCAGCGGCCACCGAGGCCGCGTCGGCCAGCAGCTCGGTGAGGTCGATCTCCAGGTCGCCGGAGTCGGCGCGGCCGCGCACGGCCGGGACGTCGATGCCCAGCTGGGTGACGATCGAGCCCTTGGGCGCGCGGGCGTCGCGGGCAGCGAACGACTTGAGCACGCCCAGGAAGTGATCGATCCGGTCCGGCGCCCGGTGCCGGGGCGCCAGCTCGCGGACGGCCATGTGCAGTGCGCCCGCGACCGGGCGCCGGATCGACTGCTCGGGCCGGGCCTCGATCTTGCCCGTGCCCCACAGCCGCTGCATGGCCATCGAGCGGAAGGTGTTCAGCAGCACGGTCTTGCCGACGCCGCGCAGGCCGGTCAGCACCATGCTGCGCTCGGGGCGGCCGCGGGCGATCCGCTCCAGCACCACCTCGAACTGGGCGATCTCACGGTCACGGCCGGCCAGCTCGGGCGGGCGCTGGCCGGCGCCCGGCGCGTACGGATTTCTCACGGGGTCCACGCGATAGGAGCATATGGCCCGGTCTAGCAAGTTTCCTAGACTGGCGTAGAAAGCGCTACCGGCGTGTCGCGGAGGGCTGCCCGCAGGCACCGCCCGGAAATAGCATCGCCGGGCGTGTCAGGGAACGGGGCCATTGTTCCCTGACACAGCCCGGCGAGCGAGAACCGCACCTCAGGTCGTCCCATCTGGAGGGTTCGACAGCAATCACGTACGGCGGGCCGGAACGGTTCGGGATTTTCTGGCAAAATTTAACGCACGCGTATCTTAGAGGGCTAAAGTCAGCTAGCAGTAACTACTCGGCTACTGTCCGTCTATTTCCCGGGTCCGGGCTGACCCCGGTTCAGCCGGGCCAGGAATGCGTTGTAGGCCGCCAGGTGCTCGTCGTCGTCGATCCCGCCGCGGTCCGCCCACCGGCCGGCCGCCACCCCGTCCAGGTCGCCGCCCGCCCCGGCCGCGGCCGTCCCGCCCGCTCCCGCCGGGCCGTCGGCCGCGGGCTGGTGGGCGGCGACCAGGCTGGCCATGCTGGCCTTGCGGGCGCGCTCCAGCCAGCCGTGCCCGCTGGCGACATCCCGCTCGTCCAGGCTCCACATCAGGTAGATGAGCATCATCAGCCCGAACATGATGGCGTCCCCGCCGATCCACATGACCGCGCCGCCCGCGTGCAGGTCGGCGATCGGGGCTGGGGCCCAGGCCGGGCGCGGCCCGGTGGGCAGGCCCGGCGTCCCGGCGCCGCCGTACCCGAGCACCAGGCCGGTGAACGTGTCGACCGGCATGATCAGGACCAGGATGATGAACCGCATCGGGTACGTCAGCCGCCACCGGATCGGCTCCCGCCCCAGGATGGGCAGGAAGAACAGGTAGCCGATGATCAGGAACACCGCGTGCTCGCCGTCATGCAGGGTCTGGTTCGTCTCGACCAGGCCCGCGATGCTGGTGAGGTGGGCCGCCACGACCGCCGCGGTGTAGGCCACCGCGCCGAACACCGGCCAGGTCAGGAAGCTGGCCACCCGGGACCGGAGCGCTCGCTTGGTCCAGTTGTGCAGCGGGTTGCGGCTGGCGTGCATGAGCAGCGTCATCGGCTGGCCCGTGATGAGCAGCGGCGGCGCCACCATGAGCAGCATCAGGTGCTGCACCATGTGGTCCCAGAACAGCAGGTCGTCGTAGGCGCCGACGCCGCTCTGCGTCGCGATCACGATGACGGCCAGGCCGCCCGCGAACATGCCGGTCCGCCACAGCGGCCACGGCCGGGCCGGGTGCCGCCGGGCGACCCGGACAACCCCCCAGCCGTACAAGACGGCGCAGACGACAGTGAGGACAGTAACGACCGGCGCGAACTGCCACTGGGTGACCACGGCCGACCAGCCGAACGGGGGAAGCATGCGACCTCCTTACACGTCCGTGAGCCTACCCGCGTTCGACGCTGCGTAGTAGACGGGCCAGGCCCCAGCACCGCTATCGTGGTCGGCGGAGAGTTCGCCTAGTGGCCGAGGGCGGCGGTCTTGAAAACCGCTGTGGCGTAACCCGTCACCGTGGGTTCGAATCCCACACTCTCCGCTGTGACCAGCGCGGACGCGCCGGATTCGAACGGGCGATCGCAGCGGGTGCCGGGCGGCACCGCTGATGTGCGGACATCGTGCGGACAGCGCGTCATGCCGACGCCTCCCCCACGTGCTTCGCGACCGCCTCGGCCGCGGCCCGGGGGGCCGCCGCCTCGACGTGCGTGTAGTGGTCGGTCATCGTCCCGGTGGCGTGGCCGAGCTGCGCCTGGGCGGATGTTCCGGTCGACCCCGGCGTCCCGGGCCAGCGACGCCGCCGAGTGCCGCCCCTCGTGCAGCTTGATCACCGGTACGCCCGCCGCGGCCGCGAGCACCTTGAACCGGCGCGAGATTTCATCGGGCGGCCAGGCCGACCCGTCGTCGCGGCAGAACACCGGGTCGTTCTCGTGCCACGCGCTGGAGGCGCGGAGCCGGGCGGCCAGCTGCGCCTTGCGGTGCGCCCTCAGCAGCCGGATCGTCTCGGCGTCCAGCCACACCTTGCGGGCGCCGGCCTTTGACTTCGGCTTGCCCTCGACGACCTCGCCGCCGATCTGCAGGACCGGCCGGTCGACGCTCAGGTACCCGGCCTCCAGGTCGCCGTCATCCCAGCGGAACCCGGCCGCCTCGCCGCGCCGGGCGCCGCGGAGCACGACCAGGCGGAACATCAGGCCGAGCCGGTCATCGGCGGTCGCGGCCAGGAACCGGGCCGCCTCGGCCGCGCTCCAGCGCTGCGCCTCGGGCGTCTCCTCGGGCTCCAGCTCGACGGCGTAGACCGGGTTGAAGAGGATCACGTGCCGGACCTTCCAGCAATGGTTACCTCAGCCTCGTCTACCGGGCCGAGGTCCAGGAGGTGGGAGACGCGACCGCCTCCCTCAGCCTGCCATCGCGGCCTGAGCGTCATGGGCGCGGACAACAGCGTGCTCGACGGCATCCGGCTCATGTCGTCCCTGCTGGCCACGGGCCGGCTGCTGATCCACTCCTCGTGCAAGAACCTGATCGCCCAGCTCCAGTCCTACTCCTGGGACGAGCAGGCATCGGCCAAGGGCTAGGACAAGCCGGTTAAGGCGGACGATCACAGCATCGATAGCAGTCGCTACGCTCTGTATACGACCGGGAGCCACCGCCGCGTGATCACCGGGTCCGTCGGCTGAAAGCCTCAGGCGCGCGCCGGCTGCCCGTGGCCATCGGGGCGGCCGTGGGAGTCGTGCCGCAGGGACCGCATCGTCCTGGCCAGTTCCTGCGCGCTCATCGGCAGCACGTTCTCGGGGATGAGCACGTCGCCCTCGACCAGGTGCCGGTTGATCCCGCCCAGCGCCCGCCGCCACACCGGCAGCCCGCGGCGGAAGGCGTCCGGGTCGCGGACGGTCACGGCGACGAAGACCCGGCCCATGAACATCCGCTCGTCGATACTGTGCACGTCCTGCCAGGCCACCCAGCCCACGGCCGACGCCGTCGCGTGGTCGGTGAACCCGGCGGCATCCAGGACCAGCACGGGCGTCCGGCGGAGCGCCCGCAGCAGCAGCGTGACGGTCAGCGGCCCGAAGAGGACCAGGCCCAGTATCCCGACGACCAGGCCCAGGTCGCCGTCGATCTCGCCGACGGCGAGCCATGCGGCCGCGCCGGTCAGGACGAGGCCCATCACCGCCAGCCGCCACCGCTGCCCGGCCGGGGTGTCCACGACGATGCGCTCGCCATCGTGCAGCTTCATATGCTCAGCGTCCACGGGCCGGGATGGGTGTCAAGGCACGGGCCTTGACAAGCTGCGCTTATACGAGACCCACAGCCGAGGCGCCCAGTGAGCAGGCGGCACGCCTTCGGCAAAGCCCGGTAGCCGCAACGGGCGCCAGGCCTACCCGACCGAGGCGGAATTCGGTCTGGCGCAGACCGAATTCCAGACGTGGAGCGACCTCATCCAGGCCGGCTTCCCGGCCGGAGCCTCCGCACCATGTCCCTGATGGCCCGGAGGACTAGCTCCGGGTCATCTCGCTGCACGTAATGGCTGCTTCCCTCGGCGAAGACGTGCCTGCTATCCGACGACAGGGCGGCAAGCTCGTCCTGCATCTGCACCCAGTCCGGGTCCTCGCGGCCGGCGGTGATCACGGTGACCGGGATCGATCCGAGCTGGGGCGGAGTCCCTGAGAGCGTGGCAGCCAGGAGCTGCTCGCGGACCACGGCTCGGCGGTGCCGACTCGAAAGCAGGATCGCCCTGTGGGCGCCGCCGTCCTCGGGCTCGACCTCGCGGGCAACGTCACCGTCGAGCTCATGTGCCGCGCCAGCCGCGTCCGCCAGCCTGTAGAGGCCCAGGGGCTGCGCCCGGCGCTTCAGGGCCCTCCAGCGCTGGCCCGCCGGGCTGTACCGCCAGCCGACTGCGCCCCTGCGGGTTACCTGGCCCTCATGGGAGCTGTCGACGAGGACCATGCCGGCGATCGCGGCCGGATAGCGCACGGCGAATGTGGACGCGCCTCAGCGGGGTCGTTTGGTAAGAGGGAAACGGCACGGGCCGGGTGCGGACACCGTGCGGACAGACGGCGGGGGACCCGCCGGAACAGGGAAGTACTACAGGCGTTCGAATCGGGCCGACGAGCTGCCGATAGCAGGCCGGGCGGAACGCGCGAGAATGAGCCGGGACGGGCTGGGAAGGTCTTGAAACCGCTGTGGCGAGTGACCGTCACCGTGGGTTCGAATCCCACACTCTCCGCTGTGACCCGGCCTGACCAGCCAGGACGGCCGCGCGGCGCGGACGGTGCACGCTACGGGACGCTGCGGTTTCCGTCCCGGCGCCCAGGATGGGGACAGCGTGCCTCAGGCATCGGCGGCTGACGGCAGAAGGCCCCGGCCGCGCCGCTCAGCTGGCGCGACCAGGGCCTCCGGAGGCCGGTCCATAATCCGCGGGCAGCCTAGCCGACGACCTGGATGCTCCAGGAGCACTCTGAGTCGATGCCGAGGTAGTGCGATCCGGCGTCACCGTAGACGTGGGTGGTGCCGTGGCCGCCGTTCCCCAGCTCGTCGACGCTGGCGCCGCTGAAGTCGGACCCGCCGTCACCGCTGACGATGAAGTTCCCCGACTGGCCGAACGCCGCGCAGCTGTACGACCAGTTCACCGTGTAGTCCGAAGGGGCACTGAACTTCGCGGTGTTCTCGATCCCGGACCCGGTGAAACTCGCGATGACCTTAGGCGCAGCCGGGGGCGCGGTGGTCGCGGGAGCCGCGGCGGCCGGGCTGCCCGCCGCAGCCGGGGCGCTGCTCGCCGCGGCGGACGGCGACCCGGACCCGCCGCCTGAACTGGCCACTACGGCGATAACGATGACGGCGACCGCGCCTACCAGGCCCAGGACAATGTTCCGGCCGGTGTGCTTCCTACGCCGGGGCCGGCCCGGCCCGGGCGGCATAGGCGGCCCGTACCCGGGCTGTGGCTGCTGCTGGTAGCCGGGTGGGGGCGGCATCTGCCCGGTGGACCCGGGGCCGTCCTGGCGGGGCGTGAACGATGGCTGCGGGGGCTGCTGCCCATAGCCTGGTGGCCGCCCGTACCCGGCCGGGGGCCGGAGCGGCGAGGTGAAGAACTCCTCGGGCTGCTGGCCGTACCCGGGCGGCGGCTGCTGGCCGTAGGCGGGCGGCCTCTGGTAATCCGGCGGCTCCCCAGGCTGCCGCGGGGGCCAGCCGGGCGCGGGCTGCCCGTAGGGGTTCTGCGGCGGGGCAGCATGCCGTCGTCGCGGCTTCTCGGGCTTAGTCACGGGTCCCCTCCCAAAGATGGCGCTAGTGCGCATACGACGCGCCACGCTCGGTAATGGGTGACCAGGCGGCGCTCCTATGGGCAGGTCAAGGCCCCCATGCGAGCAGGGCGAGCCGGCTCGTAGCCCGCTGACAGCCCCGGCCGCTACCCTGCTGGCATGACCGCCGAGCCCTCTGACCCGCAGCCTGACCTCGCCGCGCTGGACCGCCGCCTCCGGGCCGTGGAGCACCGGCAGGATCACGAGCTCACGCAGGAGATCGCGGCGACGGGCGAGGCCGTGAGGCTGCTGCACGATGGGCTGAGGGACGTAGACCGGGCGGTCACCCGGGTGAGCCAGCGCGTAGACCAGGTGGCAGCGGGCCAGCAGGACATGGCGCGCGACCTGGCCCGGCACGGGCCGAAGCTCGACCAGGTCGAGGTCGAGGTCGCCACCGTCGCCCGGTCGCAGATCGAGCACGGGGTGGCGTTGGCGGGACTGGCCGGGAAGGCCGACGGGCTGGCCGGTGATGTCGGCGCGCTCAGGGCAGAGGTGGGCTCGCACGGCGAGATGCTCGCCGAGATCCTCCGCCGGCTGCCCGGCGGACCCGAGTAGCACGGCCCACCGCAGGCCTGGCCCCGGTTCGGTGAAAAGGTCGGGCGCCACCCAGATGTGCCGCGCCAGCGACGCTAGTGCGCTGATCACATACGTTCACCGGGTCTGGTGATGTGCTGCTGGGGCGGGAGCGCCAGTTGCGCCGGGCAGAATGCAGGCCAAAGCTGGTGTCATGCGCCTTCGCCAAACACCAGGCCCGCGGATGGCACGCCCGCGACTGGTGCCCCAGGAAGCTCGCCCATGGAACCCGCCGGAAACTGAATTTCCTGCCATCGTGCCCACCGGCACCCTGTTGCTTGGGCGGTCCGAGCGAGCCGCGGTCGCAATTACCGGGATCTGGGCCTACTCCGGGGGATTCGAATTTTTCGTGACTCGCATCATCCGGCCGGGCACCCCCGGCTGGGCACCAAGCGAGTCCCTGGACTTCATCTGTCCGGGACTGACACCCGCCACCGGCGAAACACGAGCCAGCATCGATGCGGCGCTGATACTCGACGCAGCCGGCCGAAGCATCCAGGCGTGGCCGGAGCGAGAAACGTGAAGCGTCTGCCGGGCTGAGCTGCGGGACAGATCCACCACAACGGTTCCCGCCCACTGCGCTCGTCGCTACCTGCGTCCTCCTGAGAGCGCGACGCACGAAACCCTCGCGAGACGGCGGCTGGCGGTTGCTTGCTGCGATAGGGATCTGGCTGCCTGCGGAAGAATGCCCCGCACCCGGCTGATGCGCGCGATTTACAGTCGAGGCATGATGCAAGCCAGGTATGACGCTGTTGCTGACCTGTACATCAAGGGTTTCGACTCTGCCGACGACTCGGTTTCGCTTGCCCTGCTGAGCCTGCTGGGACCGGTCACGGGCCTGCGCGTCCTCGATGTCGCGTGCGGGCACGGGCGCATCACCCGCGAGCTGGCGCGGCGCGGCGCTGATGTGGTGGGGATCGATATCTCCGGGAACCTGATCCGGAAAGCGCAGGAGACCGAGCAGGCCGAGCGGCTGGGCATCCGCTACGCCGCGCGGATGCTTCGCCTTCTCGATCCTGCACCCGTGCTTCGCCGGGGGAAAGGACATCTCCGGATCGTGGCCGGAGACGGGCACCTACTACGACGAAGGACGATGGACGGCCCAGGGCGCACTGTCCACCCTGCGGCGCCAGGTCGGCGCCAATCACCGGATGCTGTCGACCTACCTCAACGCCCTCCGGTCCCGCGACCTGTGGCCGGACCAGATCGCCGAGCCCCTTCCGGCGCCGGACTGGGACCGGGCCCACGATGCCGACCGCAAGCCCGTTTACCTCACGGTTCACTCAACCAAGATCACCGAAAGCTAGCCGCTGCGTGTGCCGGCGCGCCATCCAATCCCCAGAAGGGGAGCTTCGTCATGAACGACACTCCGATGTTCGACCAGCTGAACCTCGTCGTCTCGGACATGGAGGCGACCGTGACCTTCTACCGCCGGCTGGGCCTCGACATTCCCGACACCGATCCCGATTTCCAGGACCATCATCGGAGCGCCCGGCTGCCCGGGGGACTGGATCTCGACTTCGACAGCGCCGAGTTCGCCCGGCGATGGGACGCAGGACTGAAGTCCGCCCGCGCCGTCGTCGGGTTCCGGGTGCCCAGCCGGGAACGTGTCGACAGCCTGTACGCCGACCTGACCGGAGCCGGGTACGCCGGCCAGCAGCCGCCCTTCGACGCCTTCTGGGGCGCCCGCTACGCCGTGGTGGAGGACCCGGATGGCAACCCGGTCGGCATCATGAGCCCCGCCGACCCCGCCCGCCGCTCCGCGCCCGGCTTCCCCTGAGCGGGGGCGGACCCAGCCTGCGGGCTGCACCCGGCCAGGCTGCTGTTCACCCTGGCGCCCATCGCCACCGGGACCCGCGTCACCCTGATCCATGACGGGGCCGCCGGCATCGGGAAGCCCGGCTGGCCCGGGACGTGTCCTGGCCGACCCCACGCGCCGTCGCATCCTCGACCTGGTGGCCGAGCGGGGAACGGCGACCGTCGTTCGCCGGCGCGTTCCCGGCCGGAACGCCCCCGCCGGTGTCCGCCATGACCGGAATCGAAGGCCCGGGCGCCTTAGCTCGTGTCGCCGGGTCGCATCCGCTCGACGACGCCGGCCACCGCGGCCGTCTCGTCGCGCAGCGCGGCCACGCCGGCCCGCAGCGTATCGGCGGACTCGGTTCGCAGTCCGAGCCCCTGCCACCGGGGCTCGGTCAGGCCGGTCAGCACGTCAAGCGCGTCCCTGGTCCGGAGCCGGGCATCGCTCAGCGCCGCGGCGGCATTCTGGAACATCTCGCCCTCGGGCGACCCCAGGTACTCGCGGGCGGCCATCGACGACAGCAGTTTCTCGCTTTCCGGTGTTGCCGCCGCCGCCTCCAGCTCGTCATCGTCCATCGGCGCCCCTCCCCCGTCGGTGTGCGTGCCGCACCATGATGACGGTTCCCGCCCGGGGACTTGGTCACTCTCCGCCGGCTCCGGTCACGAGGGCCAGCCGGCCTCGGAGTACCGCTCGACCATGTCGCCGCCGCCGTAGCTGACGGGCTCGGCGATGCCGTCCAGGTGCGCGAGGCTGCCGCGCGGCCCGGTCTCGATGACCCGGACCACCGTGACGACAGGCCCCCCGGCCTGCGGCACGAGTATCCGGTCCCCCGCGTGCAGGGCGTAGGCCGGCACGATTTCAGCCATGGTAACTCCCCTCCGTAGTCAACCTGTGACGCGCTGCTATACGGAGTGGATTACCTGGGCGGCCCAGGTGGGGCGGTTGCGCACGGCACGTCCGGTTAGGCGCCGGCGTGGCAGGCACATGACGTGATGACTAGTTAATGTAGTCACCGGTCCACTACCATGACTACATGAATGCAACATCGCGTCAGGTGGCGCTGTACTCCGCTCCGGCCCTGACGGCCGAGGACGAGGCCGTCCTGCGCGAGATCCACCAGATGCGCAAGGAGCTGCGGCATTTCCTGCGCACGCCGCGCCGGTGGGAGGGGGTCCTGCGGCGCTCGACGCTGGCCCGGGCCATCCAGGGCTCCAACAGCATCGAGGGCTACCTGGTCAACGAGGACGATGCCGCGGCCGCCCTGGACGGCGAGGAGCCGATCAGCGCCGACGAGGGCACGTTCCTGGAGATCCAGGGTTACCGCCAGGCCCTGGGCTACGTCCTGGCCATGGGCGACGCCGCCTACGCCACCTTCGACGCCACCGAGATCCGGGCCATGCACTACATGATGCTCGGCCACGACCAGTCGGAGTCCCCGGGCCGCTACCGCAAGGGGCCGATCTACGTTCACGATGAGCGCCGCAACCGGGTCGTGTACGAGGGACCGGACGCCGCCGCGGTCCCGGCGCTCATGGACGCGCTGGTCCAGAGCCTGCAGACCGGGGTGAACAACGATCCGGTGGTGCGCTCGGCCATGGCGCACCTGAACCTCGTGATGATCCACCCGTTCCGCGACGGGAACGGCCGGATGGCCCGCGCCCTGGCGACGCTGGTGCTGACCCGCTCGGAGATCGGCGAGCCGGAGTTCTCCAGCATCGAGGAGTGGCTCGGCGCCAACACTGACGACTACTACAGCGTGCTCGCCCACACCGGCCACGGGTCCTGGCAGCCGCGCGATGACGCCCAGCTGTGGCTCAGCTTCAACCTGCGCGCCCATCACATGCAGGCCCAGACCATGGCGCGCCGGGTCAACGAGGCCGGGATGACCTGGGTCGATCTCGAAGAGCTGCGCATGGAGCACGGGCTGCCGGAACGGACGATGGAGGCGATGTTCGACGCCGTCATCGGCTACCGCGTGCGCCGGGCCGGCTACCTGCGGCGCGCGAGCGTGACCGAGCAGACGGCCACCCGGGACCTGGCGTCCCTGGCCGCGGTGGGCATCCTGGCCGCCCACGGCAACGGGCGGGGCCGCTACTACGCGGCGGGCGAGCCGCTGGCGCGCATCCAGGAGCGGCGCCGGGCCCGGCGCACCCCGATGCGCGACCCCTACCCGTGGATGCAGGCCAAGCTCGGGCAGCCGGCCGGCCCGTTACGACCGCCGCTCGCCGGGGAGAGGGACGCCGGGCGGCCGGCCCGGGCCGACCGGTACTGGGCGGGCGCCCCGCGGTAATGCCGGGGCCGGCGATGTCCATGACGCCCGCCGGGCCAATCAGGGCCACGGGCGCCGGCCCGGCAAATCCGCCGCCTAATCCGGCCCCCGGCCGTGCGGGACGGCGCCGGTCTCGACAGACTAGGAACATGGACGACCAGACGAACCACGATCAGGCGAGCGGCCAGGCTGACGAGCACCCGCGGGTGGTGGTGGTCGGCCCGGACGGCGTGGCGGTCGAGACTGACGCGGAGCACAGCCGGGAGCGCCCGGTCACCGAGATGATCGAGCAGCCGGCCAAGGTCATGCGGGTCGGGAACATGGTCCGCCAGCTCCTGGAGGAGGTCCGGGCGGCGCCGCTGGACGAGAAGAGCCGGGCCCGGCTCCGTGAGATCCACCAGAGCTCGATCAAGGAACTGGAGGATGGCCTGGCGCCTGAGCTCGTGGAGGAACTGGAGCGGCTGTCGCTGCCGTTCGCCGACGACTCGGTCCCCAGCGAGAGCGAGCTGCGCGTGGCGCAGGCCCAGCTGGTCGGCTGGCTGGAAGGGCTGTTCCACGGCATTCAGACGACCCTGTTTGCCCAGCAGATGGCCGCCCGGGCCCAGCTGGAGCAGATGCGCCGCGCCCTGCCGCCGGGCATGATGCCGTCGGCCAGCCCGGAGGACGGCCAGCAGCTGCCGCCGACCTCGGGTCCCTACCTCTAGGGCCGGCGCGGCCGCGCCAGCCCCGGCCCGGCCACGTCCTCACCGCCAGCGCGACCGTGGCGGCCAGCAGTACGGCCGGGGTGATCCCGCTCCGGACCACGGTCTCCAGCCAGCCCAGGCCCGGCGCGACGGCTGCCCCGCCTGCGCAGGCGGGCACACCCGGATAGCAGCCCCGCCCCGGCAGGTAGCCGAGGGCCAGCGCCGCCGTCCGGGCCAGCAGCAGCCCGTCCAGCCACGACGGCGCCCGCGACCACGGCAGCAGCGCCAGCGCCGCCCACCCCAGCCCGTCGTACCAGGGCAGCGCGTACGGCCACGCGAACAGCCAGGCCACGACGACGGCGACGACCGCGACGGAGGCCAGCTGCGGGCCGGCCAGGGTGGCACCGGCCCGGCCAGCCCCGGCGGCGCGGGCCGCACTGGCCCGGCCAGCGCCGGCCCCCGCGCCGCCCGCGAGCGCCGCCGTTATCAGCACGACAAGCACCACGGCCAGCACGATGGCCCCGGCCAGGACAACGCCCTCGGCCGCGGCCTCGCCCGTGACCAGCCGCAGGCCGGACCGGACCGCCCGCCACGGCGACCCGATCGACACCTGGCCCCCCGCGCGCAGCGCCGAGCCGAGGGCCCCCGGCCCCCACGCGGCCAGCGACGTCCCGGCCGTCACGGCGAACCCCGCCGCCAGCCCGCCGAGCAGCGCCCCCAGCCGCCGCGCCCCTAGGCCCCGCTGCCCGAGCCGCCCGCCGGCCACCACGCCCAGCGCCAGCCCGACCCCCGCCAGCCCCATCGTCACCTTGACCGCGCACCCCAGCCCGACCAGCCCGCCCGCCCCGGCCGCGACGAGGCCCGCCCGGCCCGCTCGTCCGTGCGCCGTCGTAGCCGCCGTCCGCACGGCGACCCCGAAGACGGCCACCGCCGCGACCGCGAAGACGATGCCCTGGCTGTCCACGTGCCCGCCGGCCACGAGCACCTGCAGCAGCAGCGGGTTGGCCGTCCACAGCAGCGCGGCCCGCTGCTGGCGCCCGCGGTCGCTGCGGGCCAGCCGGTGCAGCAGCAGCCCCGTCAAGGTGAACGCGACGGCGTCCAGCAGCCCGAGGACGAACACGGTGAGCCGGGCGGATGTCCCGCCGAGCAGCGCGGCCAGTGCCTGGCCGGCCGTGGCCAGCGGCCCGTAGACCGAGGGGCTGTTCCGCCAGTCCGCCGCCGCCCGGGCCACCGGGTCGCCCAGCCGGGCTAGGGCGGCCGGGGTGGTGGTGTACGGGTTATGGCCGGTGACGGCGATCCGGCCGTAGGCGGCGTAGCTGAGGTGGTCGGACGAGCCGAACGGCGGCACCAGCGCCAGCGCCGCGACGGCCACCAGCCCGGCCGCCACCAGCAGGCCGGGTGGCGCCCGCCAGCCCCGCCGGCCGGCCGCGAGGGTGAGCGCCAGGCTGGCCGTCCCGGCCGCGATGGCCGCCGCCGTCAGCGCCACTACGGCCTGCGGCGCGGGATGCGCGGCCAGCGACCAGGGCGGCTGGCCGGGTTCGCCCGGCAGCGCGGGCTCCATCAGCGAGGGTCCCGCCACCGCGACCGCGAACGTCAGGACGGCGCTCAGCGCGCCGGCCGCCAGCCCGGCCCGCCCGAGCCCGGCCGGCCGGGGCCGGATCAGCGGCCGGCCGGCCCGCGGCGGGCGGCCAGGGCGCGGGCCCCGCGCCGGGCCCGCTGGGTGGCCGGCTCGCGGGCCGCGAGGGCCAGGGCCACGCCGGCCAGCTGCCGTGCCCGGTGCACCTGGGACCGCCAGTCGCTGCCGGTGGCGCGGTGGGCGAGCGGGACCTCGACCTCCGCGACCCGCAGGCCCTTCCGGATCAGGTCGATGGTCAGGCCGGTCTCGGCCCCCCAGCCGGCGGCGAGCGGCAGCCCCGCCTCGAACGCGGCCCGGGTCAGGCAGCGCTGGCCGTTCAGGGGCTGGGCCGGCCGCCAGCCGGTGGCCCGCTCGATCCCGGCCCCCGACGCGGCCATGACCAGGCCGAACCCGCCCTTGCGGACCCGGCTGCTGAACACCGCGATGGTCATGTCGGCGGTGCCACCGCGGATCGGCTCGGCCAGCGGCCCGGCCTGCGCCGCGGTGTCGCCCAGGTCGGCGTCGAGGAAGAGCAGGTGATGCGGGACGGCCGCGCCGGGGCCGGTCGATTCCAGCAGGGCGACGGCGGCCGCGCCGGTCTCCAGGGCAGCGGCTTTCCCCCGGTTGCGCGGGTGCCGCACCACGCGCGCCCCCGCGCGCTCCGCCACCGCGGCCGTGCCGTCGGACGAGCCGTCGTCCACGACCAGGACCAGGTCGGCGCCTGCCAGCCCGGCGGCGGCCCGGACGGTGGCGCCGATGCGGTCGGCCTCGTTCCGGGCCGGAATGACGACAGCGAGGTCCCCGGGCATGCCCGCGATACTAGCGGCGGGACAGGGGCGGGCCTAGCTGACGGCTGGCCTAACTGACGGCGGGCCTAGCTGACGACCGGGTTGTCCACCACGGTGAACACCGATTCCAGGCCGGTCACCTGGAGGACCTTGCGGATCGCCGAGCGCGGCGCGGCGAGCTGCAGGTCGCCGCCGTCCTCCTTGGCCCGGCGGTGCGCGGCCAGCAGCACGTTCATCCCGGTGGAGTCGCAGAATTCCACGCCGGTCATGTCCACGACCAGGTGCAGGGGGGTGCCGGGGGTGGCCGCCGACAGCGCTGTCATCAGCTCAGAATGGAGCTTGGGCGCCGTGTACAGGTCGATCTCGCCCGCCACGGACATGACTGCGTGATCGCCTTGCGACCGAGTCGTTACCTTTAGCTCCACGCCCGAACCTTACCGGCTCTGTGCCAGTGCCGCCTAGATAGTCCCGCCGTGCACCCCGACAATCTGGCGGCGGGAAAACTGCCGGGCGCCGGCGGCGACAGCATGGGCCCCCAGGCCGTACCGTGGAGACATGGTGCGAGCAATCTTGCTGGTTCTGGCCGCTGTCGTCGTGGTGATCGTGGCTTTCGCGGTCCTGGGGACGATCCTGCACTTCGCGTTCCTCATCCTGATCGTCGCCGCGCTCGCGTTCCTCGCCCTCCGCGTGGGACGCAGCCGCTTCCGCAGCCGCCGCTAAGCCGGAGCGAGCTCCGGGTCCAGCGCCGGCGACACCGCCGTCACCGGCGCCGCGGGCTGTGACGGCCGCGCGGTCAGGAAGTCACGCTCGCCCGCGTCCGCCCCGTCCCCGCCCGGCGCACCCTCGACGGCCGGATCCCGGCTGACCGGGCAGGCCATGCACCGCGGGCCGCCCCGGCTGCTGGCCAGCTCGCTGCCAGGGACCGCGATCACCGTCACCCCGGCCGCCTCGAGCCGCCCGATCACCTCGGTGCTGCGCTCGTGGCACAGCACCAGCCGCGGGCCGAGCGCCAGCGCGTTCCCGCCGTCGTCGGGACCGGCATCGATGACGTTCAGCCGCTCGATGCCCAGGGCGCGGGCCGCCGCCTCCAGGAACGGCTGCGGCCGGGACACCCGCGTTCCGGCAGGATGGGCCGTCATGGTGTGCGCGGTCAGGGTGAAGGCCGTGGCCGGGTGCATCAGGACCGTGCCGGCGTCGATGACCGTGCACAGGGTGTCCAGGTAGCCCGCCCCGGCCGGCTGGTCGAGCGGGATGGCCAGCACGGTGTGGGCCAGGCCCGCGTCGAGCGCGTGCCGGGCCAGCCGCTCGGCTCCGGCCGCGGTGGTCCGCTGGCCCACGCCGATGGCCAGCACGCCGGGGGCCAGCAGCAGCACGTCGCCGCCGTCCAGCGGCTCGAGCTGCGGCCCGTACAGCGGCTTGCTGCCGCGGAACCGGGGATGGTGCCCGTAGATCAGCGCGAGCAGGTCCGCCTCCCGGCGGCGGTGCGGCGCGGCCAGGCTGGCGATCCCGGGCCGGTCGCCGACCCAGAAGCCGCAGTCGCGGGTGAAGACCAGGTCCGGCAGCGGGTCGATGATGAACTCCGCCCGGCGCAGCAGCTGGTAGGCCAGGCCGCGGCCGCCGGGCAGGTCCTCGGCGGCCAGGCCCGCGATCAGGACCCGGGCCAGGTCCTCGGGGCCGAGGGCGCCGAGCCGTTCGGCCACCTGCCCGGCCAGCTCATCGCCCACGGCGGCGGCGCCGGTCACCGAGGCGATCGCCGCCGTCCGGGCCGCCTGGTACTCCAGCGCGTCCTGCAGCAGCTCGGTGACGTAGAGAACCTCGACGCCCCGGTCGCGCAGCGCCTGGGTCAGCCGGTCGTGCTCCTGCTGGGCGCCTCCCACCCAGGGCTGCCTGGTCAGCAGCAGCCGGTCCCTGGTCCGGGCGGTCAGCCGCTTCAGCTCCGGGCCGGGCCGGTGCACCAGCACGGATCTGAGCGCGCCGACCTCGCTGTCCACCCCGTGGGTATAGCTCACGATTTCCCCCTGCGCGGGGCCACCGCGCCCCCCGCGCGATGATCCCGGGGGAAGTATCACCAGTTCCCGGCCGGCTTATGCCTGGCGGGCCGGGATCAGGCCGGCTGAACCTCGCGCGGCCGGCTCGCGCACGACCGGGGCGCGGGCAGCACCGCCCAGACGGTCTGCCCGGTGTCGTCCCGGCGGATGCCCCACTCCTGTGACAGCCGGTCGACGATGCCAAGCCCGCGGCCGCCCAGCGCGGAGCCGGCCGGGTAGTGCTGCTGGGGCTGCGTCGGGCCGCCCCCGTCCCGGACCGCCACCTGGACGCAGCCCTGATCGACCAGCCACGCCACCTGCAGCTGCTCGCCCGGCAGCGGCCACGCGTGCTGGATCGAGTTGCTGAGCAGCTCGCTGATGACCAGCGCGGCGTCGCCCACCGCCTGGCCGAAGACCCCGGCCGCCGACAGCTCGTCGGTCAGCCGGCGCCGAGCCTCCCTGACACTTGCTGGTGCGCACGGAAGGAGCACCACGCTCGTCGCCCTCACCTCCCTGGCATCGACCCAATGCCACGACCCTTGATGCGGAACAAGGCGCTCGACGGGAGATGCCCGGTGCGCGGAAGGTAAAACCAGCAGCTAACTGTGGCCGTTCGGCGGGGGCTCGCTGAGCAGGCCCTCGGCGGCCAGGCCGCGGACGAGGCCGCGCAGGCCGGCCGACAGGCCCGCCCGCTCCTCGGCGGACAGCGCGCTCAGGATGCGCGCCTGCCGGGACTGCCAGGCGCCCCAGACCCGGACCGCGACCGCGCGGCCCTCGGGCGTCAGGTACAGCCGGACGTAGCGCTGGTTCTCGCCGTCCCGGCCGCGGCGGACCCAGCCCTTGCGCTCCAGCCCGGCGGCGAGCCGGCTCACGGTGCTCTTCTCCAGGCCGAGCAGCCCGGCCAGCTCGCCCTGGGCGATGCCGCGGGCCGAGATCAGCTCGATGAGGGCGCGGGCCTCGGACGCCGACACGGCCGGCAGGCCGGCCTGGAGCAGGTCATCGGGCAGGACGCTGGCGTCGGAACCGCCGGCCGCCCGGGCCGGGCCGGGGGAGTCGCCGGCCGGGGCCGGGCTGACCACCCGGAGCAGCTGGGTCAGCAGCCGCTCAAGTTCCGTGTCGTCCACGGAATCATTAACCACGCCCACAGTTGTATCGCACAACCAGGGCGGTGGTACAGTCGCCGCGTGACAGTTGCCCCCTACAACTCCGCAATCGCTGCCAGCCTGAACAGCCACGGCATAAGGTCAGCGGCGTGAGCGACGACAAGAGCAGCCGAAGCGACGGGCGCCTGAGCGCCCCCGGGATGCTCCAGCAGGGCCCGGGCGTGGCCATCGGCGCGGTGCTGACCGCCGACCTGCCGGCCGCCCCCCTGGCCGACTACGCGCGGCTGCATGGCCTGCGGCCGAGCGCCGCGCGCCCGTCCGTCCCGGCCTACCTGCGCCAGCTGTGGCGCCGGTGGAGCTTCATCATGGCCTTCGCGACGGCGCGCAACATCGCGATGTACACCGAGGCCCGGCTGGGGCAGCTGTGGCAGGTCCTGACCCCGCTGCTCAACGTGGCGGTGTACTGGCTGATCTTCGGCATCATCCTGAACACCTCCAAGGGCATCCCCGACTTCATCTCGTTCCTGGTCGTGGGGGTGTTCGTGTTCAACTACACCCAGCGCGCGTTCATCTCGACCTCGACGGTGATCACCGACAGCCTGCCGCTGATCCGCGCCCTGCAGTTCCCCCGGGCCGCGCTGCCGCTGGCCTACGTGATCATCGAGCTGCAGCAGATGTTCCTGTCCATGGCCGTCCTGATCGTCATCATCCTGGTCAAGGGCGAGCCGCTGACCTGGTACTGGCTGCTGGCCATCCCGGCGCTGCTGCTCCAGACGTTCTTCAACGTCGGGGTCGGCCTGTTCGTCGCGCGGCTGGGCTCGACGGTGAACGACTTCAGCCAGCTGCTGCCGTTCCTGCTGCGGACCTGGATGTACATGTCGGGCGTGCTGTTCAGCGTGCTGACGCTGTCCCAGTCGGCCTTCGGCAAGGCGCACACCGAGCTGGTGGCGATCCTTCAGGTCAACCCGGCGGCGATCTACATCACGCTGATGCGCAACTCGCTGCTGCTGTCCCAGCGGCTGAGCGCGCCGGGCAGCAAGCCGGAGAATGCGCGCATCTGCGCCCGGTGGCCGGGGACCAAGGCGGACCCGCACTACTACGCCAGCGCGTACTGCCACGCGGTGATCAACCCGGGTCACCTTTGGTACTACGCCATAGGGTGGGCGGCAGCCGCCATCATCATCGGGTTCTTCTTCTTCTGGCGAGCGGAGGCGAAGTACGGCCGTGGCTGAGCCAATGGTCGTCGTTGACGACCTGCACATCGTGTACCGCGTCTACGGCGCGGGCGGGGACCGCGGCACGGCCGCGACCGCCCTGCTGCGCATCATGGGCCGCAAGACCCGCGGGTCCATCCGCGAAGTGCACGCCATCCGCGGCATCTCGTTCGTCGCCTACCGTGGGGACGCGATCGGGGTCATCGGCCGCAACGGCTCGGGCAAGTCCACGCTGCTGCGCGCGATCGCCGGGCTGCTGCCGCCCGAGCAGGGCAACGTCTACAGCACCGGCGAGGCCTCGCTGCTGGGCGTCAATGCCGCGCTGCTGGAGGACCTGACCGGCGAGCGCAACGTCATCCTGGGCTGCCTGGCCATGGGCATGACCAAGCAGGAGGCCAAGGACCGGTACCAGAGCATCGTGGACTTCTCCGGCGTCGGCGACTTCATCGACCTGCCCATGAAGACCTACTCCTCGGGCATGGGCTCGCGGCTCCGGTTCGCCATCGCCGCCTCCAAGAGCCACGACGTCCTGCTCGTGGACGAGGCGCTGGCCACCGGCGACGCGGAGTTCCGGGTCAAGAGCCACGCCCGGATCGAGGAACTGCGCCGCGACGCCGGGACCGTCTTCCTGGTCGCGCACAACCTCGAGGAGGTCGAGCAGACCTGCAACCGGGTGATCTGGATGGAGCGCGGCCAGATGGTGACCCAGGGCGAGGACGTCACCGGCATCATCGACAAGTACATCGAGGCCTCCGGCGGCACCCCGGTCATGCGGGACCCGGAGACCGGCCAGCGGGTCGGGAGCAACCAGGCGGCCCGGCGCCGGGAGCCGGCCCCGTCTAGCTCAGCCTGATACCTCGCCCGCGACCCGGGGCCGGGGCAGCGCGGGCAGCGGGTCGATGGCGGTGACGGGCGCGGCCAGCCGCAGCCGCAGCCGCATCAGCGTGCCGCCGGCCGGCCCCGCCTCGGCGCAGACCTCGCCGTCCTGGGCGCGGGCCAGCTGGCGGACGATGTAGAGGCCGAGGCCGATCCCCCCGAACCGCCGCCGGTCGCCGGCCTCGCCCTGGACGAACCGCTCGAAGACGCGCTCCCGGTCGGCGGCCGGGATCCCGATGCCCTCGTCGGTCACGGTGACGTCGATCCGGTCGCCGGCCCGGCGGGCGCTGACCGTGACCGTCCCGCCGTCGGGCGAGTACTTGAACGCGTTCTCCAGCAGCTGGCCGACGATGATGTCGGTGGCCATCGGGTCGCCCCAGGCCTGCGGGAGATCGTCGGGGACGTCGGTGCGCAGGGTGTGCCGGTCGGCCAGCGACCGGAACGCGAGCGTCGCGCCGCGCAGCACCCCGGCGAGGTCGAACTGCCCGTTCCGGACACTCAGCTGGTCCGCGCCCGCCCGGGAGCCGAGCAGCAGCTGCTCGACGAGCCGGGCCAGCGACCCGGCCCGGTCGGCGATGGTCTGCACGGCGGCCCGCCGGTCGGCGTCGGCCAGCTTGTCCCACCGGCTGGCCAGGGTGGACGCGAAGCCCTGCACGATGGTGATCGGCGTGCGCAGCTCGTGACTGGTCGTGGCCAGGAACAGGTCCTTGGCCTCCTCCAGCTCCTTGGCTGCGGTGAGCTGGTGGGACACCTCCTCGAAGGCCGTCACGTTCGACAGCGCCACGCTCGCGTGGCCGGCCAGCAGCTCGAGCAGCTCCAGGTCGATGTGGCCGACCTTGCGCCCGCTGTACAGGGCATACAGCGCGCCGTAGGGCCGGCCGCCGACATGCGAGAGGCTGACGGTGATGGTGTGCAGGCCCGGCAGGGCCGACCAGATGAGGTCGTCGAACCGGCCGGACTCGCCCGTCGCCATGAGCACGGTCTTGCCGGAACGCATGAGCTCCCCGACCGTGCTGCTGGCCAGGTCGGCGGTCCGGCCGCGCAGGCTCTCCGGGAGCCCGTCCAGGCTGACCAGGCGCAGCCGGTCACCCTCGATCAGCACGAACCCGCCCGCATCAGCGCGGGTCAGCTCGCGGAGGCTGGCCGCGATCCGGTCCAGCACCGGTTCCAGGTCGAGCTGCGCGTTCATGTCCGCGACGACGTCACCCAGGCGCCGGACCACGCGGGCGCGCTCGGCCATGTAGTGCCGGACCGCCTCCTCGTCCCTGGTCTGGTGGCAGATGCTGACCCAGCCGGTCAGCTTCCCGGCGCCGTCCAGCATGGCGCTGACGTCGATGCGCAGGTCCAGGACGGAGCCGTTCTTGCGGATGCGGCGGGTCGCGAAGGACACCTGGCCGCCGCCCGCGACCCGCTCCAGGACCGCGTTGTACTCGGCCGTCAGCTCCTCGGGGACGAACGGCGGCTGGCGGCCCACGACCTCATCGCGGCCCCAGCCGAACATCCGCTCGGCGGCCGGGTTCCACACGGTGACGGCCCGGTCGGCGCCCACGGCGATGATCGCGTCGGCGGCGCAGTCGATGACCGCCCGGGCGGCCGCGTCGGCCGGCGGGCGGCCGGCTGCACGGTTCCTGCGCGCCACCCCCCGCCTGAAATCCACCAGCTCATGGTCCCACCTGCGCGGCTCCCGGTCAGGAGAACCCTGCTCACGAAACATGGCGCCGGCGAAACCCGGAACCGGCGGCCCGGGCGGCGCGTCCAAGGGGCATGATGCACGAGAAGCTCACCGCGCGCCGCCTAGCCGCCGCCGGGGTCGCGTTCGCCGGCCTGGCCGTCACCGCCTGCGGGAGCGTGGCCGCGCCGTCCGGCTCGGCCGGGACGTCCGGCTCGGGCGGGTCCGGCGGGGCGGCCAGCTCGCCCGCCCCGGTGCCCAAGGGCTCGCTCACCGTCACCGTGCTGAACGGGCCGGGCAAGAAGGTCAGCCACTGGACGCTCACCTGCGACCCGGCGGGCGGCACCCACCCCCACGCCGCGCAGGCGTGCGCCGCGCTGACCGCCCTCAAGGACCCGTTCGCGCCGATCCGGCAAGGCCAGGAATGCCCGATGATCCTGGCCAGCTCGCGCCGGGTCACGTTCGTCGGCAGCTGGTTCGGGGCCAGGGTGGACCGGACCATCGTCGACGGCGGCTGCGACCTGGCCAACTGGTCGAAGCTGGGGCCGGTGGTGCACTGAGGGCCGGCGCTACTCCAGCGTGCGCTACTTCAGCAGGCGGGACAGCCGCCGGTCGGCCAGCGGCTTGCCCCCGGTCTGGCAGGTCGGGCAGTACTGCAGGGCCGAGTCCGCGAACGACACCTCGCGGACAACGTCACCGCACACCGGGCAGGGCTGGCCGGCCCGCCCGTGCACCCGCAGGCCGGCCTTCTTCTCCTTCTTGAGCTCCGTGGCGGCCAGGCCGTCGCTGCGGGCCACCGCGTCGTTCAGGGTGGCCACGATAACCGCGTGCAGCGCGGCCACGTCGTCGGCGGTCAGGCTGGAGGCCAGCCGGAAAGGCGACATCCGGGCCGCGTGCAGCACCTCGTCGGAGTAGGCGTTGCCGATCCCGGCGATCAGCCTCTGGTCCCGGAGCACGCCCTTGATCTGCGTCCGGCGCCCGGCCAGGATGCCGCCCAGGACCTCCGGGGTGAAGTCCGGGCGCAGCGGGTCGGGGCCGAGCGAGGCCACGCCGGGCACGTCGGCCGGTTCGGCCACCAGGTACACGGCCAGCCGCTTGCGCGTCCCGGCCTCGGTCAGGTCGAACCCCTCGCCGTCGGCGAACCGCAGCCGGAAGGCCAGCGGCCCCTTGCCGGGCCGCGGCGGCGCCTCCGGCAGCCCCTCGCGCCAGCGCAGCCAGCCGGCCCGGGCCAGGTGCATCACCAGGTGCAGTTCCGACCCGTCGGCGTTTGAAGCGACCAGATCCAGGAACTTCCCGTACCGCCCGGCCGTCGTCACCGCGGCGCCGCTCAGCGCGCTCAGCGGAGGGTCATACGTCTTCAGCACCGAGAACTCGGCCGGATCGGCGCGGTCAATCACCCGCCCGGCCGCGCGCTCCCGCAGGCCGGCCGCCAGGGATTCGACCTCGGGCAGTTCAGGCACGGTTCTAGTCTGCCCTGAGCAGCCCCGTGCTCGCACCTGACAGCGACGCCCCGAGACGCTTAAGCTGCCGCCAGCCCCTCAGCGAGGAGAGACCGTGACCCCCCCACCGCCCTCCTCAAGCACCCAGCACCGAACAAGCAACATCACATCGGCGCAGCCGTGCCCGGGGGGTTCCGGGGGGCTGTCCCCCCGGAAAAACGTAGCGGCCCACCGCGCAGCTGACCGTAGGTCAGCAAGCACAGTGAGCCGGCTCGTGGGCGAGGAGGGATTTGAACCCTCACGTCCTTTCGGACACACGGACCTGAACCGTGCGCGTCTGCCGTTCCGCCACCCGCCCTGGGCAACAGAGAGGTTAGCACGTCCTCAAGCGCACCCATGTCGCCTATACGATCGGATGCTAGTAGCGAGAGGAGGTACCAACGGTGGGAGTCCTGCAGCGGTTTGAGCATCGCCTGGAGGGGATGGTCGAAGGTGCCTTCGCACGGGCCTTCAAATCTGAGCTGCAGCCGGTCGAGGTGGCCAGCGCGGTGCAGCGGGAGATGGATGACCGGGCGGCCATTGTCGCGCAGGGCCGGACCCTGGTACCCAACG
This sequence comes from Streptosporangiaceae bacterium, assembly GCA_036501025.1. Taxonomy (GTDB): domain Bacteria; phylum Actinomycetota; class Actinomycetes; order Streptosporangiales; family Streptosporangiaceae; genus DASUBV01. The sequence goes on along the minus strand of DASYBB010000200.1, from coordinate 178,462 downwards.
ACTTCGTCGTCGAGCTGGCCCAGACCGACTACGAGCGGCTCGAGGTCTACGCCGACAGCCTCGGGATCGAGCTGTCCACGCTGGCCCGCGAGTACGCGCGCGAGCAGGGCTACTCGTTCGTCGGACCGGTGCAGATGCGGTTCGAGGGCGTGCCCGAGCTGACCACGGGCACGTTCCGGATCCGGTCCGGCGTCATCCGGGGCACGACGGTGGAAGACGGCGAGATCCGCCGCCCCGCCAGCGACCTGCCGCGGCCGCCGGGCAACCTGACCGGCAAGCCCCGGCTGCTGGTGTCCGGCCCCGACCACGGCGCGGACGGCAGCACCCGGACCTACGACCTGACGGCCCCCATCACCATCCTCGGCCGCGGCACGGATTGTGACCTGCGGCTCGTGGATCCGGGCGTTTCCCGGCACCACGCCGAGCTGCGGGTCGAGGATGGCGAGGTGGTTCTGGTGGATCTGGGCTCGACCAACGGCACGTTCGTGAACGGGCAGCCGGTGCGCCGAGTCGTGATGGCCGACGGCACTCAGGTCACTCTCGGCCGCACCACGCTGGTGTTCCGCCGGGACAGCATTTACTGACCAAGGACTCATGACCCGATGAACGCCCTCACGCTTACCCTGATCAGGCTGGCGTTCCTCGCTGTCCTCTGGCTGTTCGTCATTGCCGCGGTGGGCGTGGTCCGGACCGACCTGTTCGGGGCGCAGCGCCGGCGCCGGGCACAGCGCAAGGCCCGGCCGCCGCGGCCCGCGGCGCCGCCCGCGCCCCGGCGCTCGGGCCGGGTCAGCCGCGCCACCCCGCAGCAGATGGTGGTGACCGCCGGCCCGCTGGCCGGCAAGACCTTCCCGCTCACCGACGCACAGATCACCATCGGTCGGGCGGATGATGCCACGCTGGTCCTCACCGATGACTACGCTTCGACCCGACATGCCCGGATCTTCCCGCAGGATGGTCAGTGGATCGTGGAGGACCTGGGCTCGACTAACGGCACTTATCTCGACCGGCAGAAGGTGACCCAGCCCACCCCGGTGCCGGTCGGCGTGCCGATACGAATCGGTAAAACCGTCCTGGAGCTGCGGAGATGACTCTGGCACTGCATTACGCGCTCCGCTCAGACGTCGGACTGCTCCGCGAGGGCAATGAAGACTCCGCTTACGCGGGCCCGAATCTTCTCGTGATCGCCGACGGCATGGGCGGCCATGCCGCAGGGGAGGTGGCCAGCGCGGTCGCGGTGGCCGCCATCGCTCCGCTCGACCACCAGAACCTGCATGACAGCGGGCAGATGCTCAGCGCGCTGGCGGACGCCGTCGCAGCCGCCAGCAACACCCTGCACGACATGACCCTCGCCGATCCCTCCACCGAGGGCATGGGCACCACGCTGACTGCCATGCTGTGGTCGGGCGCGCAGGTGGCCATGTGCCACATCGGCGACTCCCGCGCCTACCTGCTGCGGGACGGCGACTTCTTCCAGATCACCCGCGATCACACGCTGGTCCAGTCGCTGGTGGACGAGGGCCGGCTGAGCCCGGCGGCCGCCGCCACGCACCCGCAGCGGTCCCTGGTCATGCGCGCCCTGCAGAGCAGCACCGACGCCGAGCCCGACCTGGGCATGCGCGAGGCCATGATCGGCGACCGGTACCTGCTGTGCTCCGACGGCCTGTCCGACGTCGTGACCGAGCAGACCCTGCACAAGACCCTGGTGTCCTACTCCGACCCGGAGCAGGCCGTCCTGCAGCTCATCGACCTGGCCATCCGCAGCGGCGGCCCGGACAACATCACCTGCATCGTGGCCGACGTGGTGGACCCCGCGACCGGCCCGATCAGCGAGACGACGATGCTGGCCGGCGCGGCCGCCCACGGCGACGGCCGCCCGCGCGAGCACAGCGACAGCCCGGCCACCCGCGCGCACCTGCTGACCGCCGAGGCGCCGAAGCTGACCGACACCGCGGAGCTGGAGCCGGTCCCGGCCCTGGACGGCCGGACGGGCCCGGGCCACCGGGCGGCCAGCCGCCCGGCGCCGCGCCGCCGGGCCGTCCCCGATGACGAGGACCCGGGCGGCGGGAGTGTCCGGCGCCGCTGGCCGATCGTGAGCTCGATCCTGGTCCTGCTCATCGTCCTGGTCGGCGGGGGCGGCTACGTGGCCTGGCGCATCACCCAGAGCCAGTACTACGTGGGCACCGCCGCGGGCCAGGTGGTCATCTTCCGCGGCATCAACGAGAGCGTGGCCGGGCTGAGCCTGTCCAGCGACTACCGGCACACGGGGATCCCGGTCGCACACGTGCAGAGCAGCGTGCTGTCGCTGCCGACCACCGCGGGGACGCTGGCCGAGGCGGAGCACACGGTGCTGAACATCCGGCACAGCTACGACTGCAAGATCGCCCTGGCCGCGGTCACGTCGTGGACGGTCCACAAGCCCCCGCCGCCGCCGGTCATCGCCAAGGGGCACAAGCCGACGCCTGCGCAGACCAGGGCGATCAACGCGGCCAAGAACTACCCGGCCAAGCCGGCCGTCCCCTCGTTCTGCCCGGCGCAGGGGGCCGGGTGACCGATTTTCCCGGCTCGCTGAGCAACCCGGCGCCCGCCGCCGACCCGGTGCCGCTGCCCAAGGGCAGGCGGCGGACCGAGTTGCTAATGCTGGCCTTCGCCGTGGCCGTGGTCGCGTTCGCCGACGCGGCCGTCGGCCTCGGGCTCAACGGCCACGTCCCGGCCAGCCTGATCGGCTATGTCGGCGGGTTCGCGCTCATCATGGTCGGCGCGCACTTCTGCGTCCGCTGGCTGGCGCCGTGGGCCGACCCGCTCATGCTGCCGCTGGCCGCGCTGCTGAACGGGCTCGGCGTGGTCATGATCTACCGGCTCCAGGAGTCGGGTCGCAGCGGCAACCCGGGCAACGTGATCAGCACTCTGACCAGCGGCGCGGCCGCGACCCAGCTGGTGTGGACGCTCATCGGGGTGGTCGGCTTCGTCGCGGTCCTGTTCGTGATCCGGGAACCCCGGGTGCTGCAGCGCTACACCTACACCCTGGGCGCGCTCGGCCTGATCCTGCTGGCCATCCCGGCCCTGCTGCCGAGCAGCATGAGCTCGGTGCAGGGCGCCAAGGTCTGGATCATCATCGGCGGGTTCGAGATCCAGCCCGGCGAGTTCGCCAAGCTGGCCCTGGCCGTGTTCTTCGCCGGCTACCTGGTCAACAAGCGGGACGTGCTGGCCCTCGCGGGCCGCCGCCTGCTCGGCATCGACCTGCCCCGCGCCCGGGACCTCGGCCCCGTGCTGATCTGCTGGGGCGCCAGCCTGCTGATCCTGGTCTTTGAGACCGACATCGGCACGTCGGCGATCTTCTTCGGGCTGTTCGTGGCGATGATCTACGTCGCGACGCAGCGCACCTCCTGGCTGCTGATCGGCTTCTTCCTGTTCCTGGCCGGCGCGTGGGTGGCCAGCACGCTGTTCAGCCACGTCGGCGCCCGGTTCACCGCCTGGCTGCACCCGTTCACGCTGGCCAACATCAACTGCGGCGCCCCCACCGTGCACGTGCCCTGCGTGCCGTCCTACCAGCTCGTCCAGGGGCTGTACGGGATGGGCTTCGGCGGCATCTTCGGCAGCGGGCTCGGCCACGGCCAGCCGTTCTGGACGCCGCTGGTGCAGAGCGACTTCATCATCACCGGATTCGGCGAGGAACTGGGCCTGACCGGGCTGATGGCCATCCTGCTCGTCTTCGGGCTGCTGGTGCAGCGCGGCCTGCGGGCAGCGATCGCGGTCAAGGACCCGTTCGCCAAGCTGCTCGGCGGCGGGCTGTCGTTCGTCCTGGCCCTGCAGGTATTCGTGATCGTCGGCGGCGTGACCCGGCTGATCCCGCTGACCGGCATCACCACTCCGTTCCTGTCCCAAGGGGGTTCTTCGCTGGTGGCGAGCTGGGCGCTGATCGCCGTGCTGATCCGGGTGAGCGACACCGCCCGCCGGCCGGCCCCGCAGCCGATCCAGGACGAGGGCATGACCCAGGTGGTGCGGGCCGGATGAACCGCGCGCTGCTCCGGCTGTCCATCGCCTGCCTGGCCATGTTCGTGCTGCTGCTGATCAACATCAACTACGTCCAGGCGTTCGAGGGCAACAGCCTGGCCGGCAAGCCCAGCAACATCCGCGTCTTCAACCAGCAGTTCCAGTACCAGCGCGGGTCCATCCTGGCCACCGGCGACAACGGCGACACCAAGATCGCGGAGTCCCGGCTGACCAAGGGGCACGCCGGGATCTACCAGCGCTTCTACCCCGACGGCCCGGTCTACGCGCCGGTCACCGGCTATGACTCGATCTACGGCGCGACCGGCATCGAGTCGGCCGAGAACAACGAGCTGTCGGGCACCGCGCCGTCGCTCGAGGTGCACAACCTGGTCAGCCTGATCACCGGCAAGCCCAAGCTGGGCGCGACCGTCGCCCTGACGATCAGCCCCCGGGCCCAGACGGCGGCCTACCAGGCCCTGGCCCAGAGCGGCCACTCGGGCGCGCTCGTCGCGATCAACCCGCAGACCGGGGCCATCCTGGCCATGGCGTCGTTCCCGACCTACGACCCGAACGGGTACGCCACGCTGGACGGCACCAAGCTCAACAAGGTCGACGCGGCGAACCGGGCCAACCCCAACGAGCCGCTGCTGAACCGGGCCATCGAGCAGAGCTACCCGCCCGGCTCGACCTTCAAGATCATCACCAGCGCGGCCGCCCTGTCGACGGGCAAGGTGGCCAGCCAGAACGCCACGCTGCCCGCGCCGAACAGCCTGCCGCTGGGCAACGGCAACACCCTGATCAACGACGGCGGCGAGACCTGCGGTGACGGCAACCCGCAGATGATCCAGGCGTTCTGGCTGTCCTGCAACACCGCATTCGGCAAGCTCGGGCAGCAACTCGGGGGCGCGACGCTGGCCCGGTACGCCAACCTGTTCGGCGCCAACAGCTCGACCCTCAAGATCCCGCTGCCGGTGGCGGCCAGCGTGATCCCGACCGAGACCGACCCCGCGTTCGAGGCGTTCGCCGCCATCGGGCAGCACAATGACCAGGTGACGCCCCTGCAGGAGGCGATGATCGCGGCCACGATCGCCAACCACGGCACGCTGATGACCCCGTACCTGGTCAAGCAAGTGATCGCGCCGGACGGGTCGACGGTCCAGAACGCCAGCCCGACCGAGCTGAGCCAGGCCGTGGAGCCGTCGGTGGCCAGCCAGATCCAGGCCATGATGGAGCAGGTCACCCAGAACCCGGCCGGCACCGCGTACGCGACGGCCAACCCGTCCGTCGCGGGCGTGCAGATCGCCGGCAAGACGGGTACCGCGCAGAACGGCATCAACAACTCCGGACTCGATGACGCCGTGTTCACGTGCTTCGCGCCCGCCAGCAACCCGCAGATAGCTGTCGGCGTCATCGTCAAGGGCGGCGGTTTCGGGGCGGACGCTGCGGCCCCGATCGCCGTCAAGGTCATTCGGGCCTACCTGAAGCTGCACTGAGTCCCCTACCACGCAGGACGGTAATGTAAGTGCGAGACATGACCCAGCCAAGGCTTCTCGGCGGCCGCTACGAACTCGACGGGATCGTCGGGCGTGGCGGCATGGCCGAGGTCTTCCGGGCGCGTGACATCCGCCTGGACCGTATCGTCGGCGTGAAGACGCTCCGTGATGATCTGGCCCGTGACCAGACCTTCCAGGCCCGCTTCCGCCGGGAGGCCCAGTCGGCCGCCTCGCTGAACCACCCGTCCATCGTCGCGGTCTACGACACCGGCGAGGACATGGTCGGCAACACGCCCGTGCCCTACATCGTGATGGAGTTCGTCGACGGCCGGACCCTGCGCGACCTGCTGCGCGATGACCGGCGGCTGCTGCCCGAGCGGGCCGCCGAGATCACCGACGGGGTGCTGCGGGCGCTGGACTACAGCCACCGCAACGGCATCGTGCACCGCGACATCAAGCCCGGCAACGTGATGCTGACCCGGTCAGGCGACGTCAAGGTCATGGACTTCGGCATCGCCCGGGCGGTCAGCGACGCCCAGGCCACGATGACCCAGACCGCCCAGGTCATCGGTACCGCCCAGTACCTGTCACCGGAGCAGGCCCGCGGCGAGCGGGTGGACGCCCGCAGTGACCTGTACTCGGCCGGGTGCCTGCTGTACGAGCTGCTGACCGGCCGGCCGCCGTTCACCGGCGACTCGCCCGTGGCCATCGCCTACCAGCACGTGCGGGAGGCGCCGGTCCCGCCGTCGCGGATCGATCCCGAGCTGCCGGCCTGGTGCGACGCCATCGTGCTCAAGGCCATGGAGAAGGACCCGGGCGACCGGTACCAGTCGGCCGGCGAGATGCGCAACGACATCCAGCGCGCGCTGTCCGGCGCGCCGGTCGCGGCGTCGATGCACCACACCGAGATGTACAACACCGGCACCCGGCGGATGGGCCAGTCCACCCAGCTGGCCGGATCGACCAGCGCGATCCCGCCCTACCAGTACGGCCCCGAGGCGGGCCCGCGGGGCGGGGGCGACTATGGCGGCGAGCCGCCCCGGCGCCGGGCCTGGCCCTGGGTCCTGGTCGGCGCGATCGTCTTGCTGCTGGTGGCGGGCGGCATCTTCGCGTTCGAGTTCGCCTCGAGCAACGGCGGGAGCATCTCCGTGCCGGCCGTGGCCGGGCTGCCGCAAAACCAGGCCAAGGCCGAGATCGTGAAGGCGAACCTGGTGGTCGGGACCGTCACCCAGCGCCCGTCGTCCACCGTGCCGACGGGCGACGTGATCTCGAGCAACCCGTCCGACGGCACCAACGTGAAGGCCCACTCCACCGTCAACCTCGTCGTGTCGGCCGGGCAGGCCAAGAAGACCGTGCCGAACGTCACGAACATGCAGGAGCAGGCGGCCATCACGACCCTGACCAACCAGGGCCTGAACTACAACGTGAAGCAGGTGCAGAGCTCCGATCCGCAGAACACGGTGGTGAGCCAGTCGCCGCCGGGCGGCACCAAGGTCGCGCCCGGCACGATCGTGACCCTGAACGTCTCCGAGGGCGGCACGAGCGTGCCGAACGTCATCGGCCAGACCCAGGCCGCGGCGACCCAGGAGCTGCAGGGCAAGGGCTTCATGGTCCAGCCGGTCCTGTCGACCAACGCGCCGGCCGGGACGACGCCCGGCACGGTGTTCAGCATGAGCCCGGGTCCCGGCACGAACGCCCAGTCGGGGGCGACGATCACCATCCAGGTGGCGGAGGCCGCCACGACGAGCCCGCCGACCGACACGACCAGCCCGCCGCCCGGCGGCCTGACCTCGCCGCCCACGGGCTTCACCTCGCCGCCCACCAACCCGTAAGGCGGGTCTCGGACCTGACCTGACCGGGCCGCCGGCCAGGTCAGGTCAGGTCAGGTCAGCCGATGCCGGCCTGGTCGACGGGCAGGCTCAGCGACGCCCACGGGAAGACGACGAGCCACAGCAGGGCGGCTACCGCCAGCAGGACCAGGGTCAGCTCGACCGTCCTGGTCCGCGGTCCGCCCGGCAGCCGCTGCCAGATCCACCGGTACATCACTCAGCTCCCTCGGCGCCGCCCCGGGGCAGCCGCTTGATCAGCACTCCGGTGACGACGACCCGGCTGGTCCCCGACCAGGCCGGGTCGCAGGTGATCAGGGTGATCCAGGCCCGGCGCGGCCGCTGGCCGGGGAAGCCCGGCGCCGGGGCCAGCACGGCGGTGTCCCCGGGCCACACCCAGACGGGACGGGCCGTGACCTGGTACTCAAACGTTCCGGCGATGGTGTCGATGAACACCTTCTCGCCCGGCCGCAGGCTCGGCACGCTCCAGAACGGGTTGCCCGCGGTGACCCGGTGCCCGGCAACCGCGAAGTTGCCGACCTGTCCGGGCCGCTGGGTACCGGTGACGTGCCCCGGTCCGAGGGCGAGCTGCGCGAACGCGGTCCCCTCGACGACGGCGAACCGCCAGCTGCGGCCGAAGGCCGGGATCCGGATGAAGGCGAGCGGGCGCCCCGGCACCAGCCGGCCCGAGTCGAGCCCGGCCTGGCTCAGGCCGGGCGCGGCCCACTGGCTCCCGAGTTCGCTGGCGAACCGCTGCTGGGCGTCGCCCTCGCGCAGGCCGGTGCCCCAGAACATGTAGGCCATGAAGAGCGCGACGACGACCCCGCAGCTGACCAGGATCTCGCCGATGAGACGCAGAACGGACCGCACAGTGCGCTCGAACCCTCACCGCTAGTTACGGAATGTAGCCGAAGGATAGCGCTAAGCCGGCGATCGCGATGGGGGTGCGAGCAGCATGGCGCGGATGGCGCCCGGAGCAACTACGCTTACCGCGGTAGGCCGTGCGCAGCGCGGCGCCCCGCCGCGGCCCCCGGCGGTCGAGTAAAGCAGGAGAGCACCGTGCCCAAGTCCCGCACCCGCACCAAGGCCGTCTACACGCCGCCGGCGCGGTCATCGAAGTCGAAGGTCAGCCCGCGCTGGCTGGCGCCCACCATGGTCGGCGCCCTGCTGGCCGGCCTGGCCTGGATCGCGACGTTCTACGTCAGCAACGGATCGCTCCCGATCAGCGCGATCGGCAGCTGGAACCTCGTGGTCGGGTTCGGCTTCCTGGTCGGCGGCGTGGTGCTGTCGACCAAGTGGCACTGAGTTACTCAGCCTGGGCCGACCGGCCCGCCCTATAGTCTGACCGCGCCCACCAGCTGGGTGTCCCGGATCACCACGGCGACGACCAGGATGGCCAGGATGGCGACCGTGGCCGCGGCCTGGGTCACCGCGCGGCTGCGGCGCGGCGCGTAGGCGAAGGCGGCCGTCAGCGCGGCGCCGGCGATGAGCCCGCCCACGTGGGCCTGCCAGGCGATGCCCGGCACGGCGAACGAGATGCCCAGGTTGATCACGATCAGGACGATGATCTGCCGGGCGTCCAGCCGCAGCCGCCGGGCCAGCACGAACCACGCCCCGAACAGGCCGAAGATCGCCCCCGACGCGCCCAGGGCCAGCGCCGTCGGCGCGGCGACCAGGTAGAACAGGACCGACCCGGCCAGCGCGCTGACCAGGTAGACGGCCAGGAACCGGACCCGGCCGAGCAGCCGCTCCAGCGACGGCCCGACGACGATCAGCGCCCACATGTTGAACACGATGTGCAGCAGGCCGAGCCCCGAGCCGATCGGCTCGTGCAGGAAGGCGTTGGACAGCAGCCGGTAGACCTGGCCGTTGGCCACCCCGAGCGTCGAGCCCAGCCGCCCTACCAGGACCCCGTCGCCGAAGACCGGGTTCTCGAAGAAGGTCTCGGCCAGGTAGCAGACCACGTTGATGACGACCAGCGTCCAGGTGACCCTGGCCCCGGAGGTGAGCTGCCCCCCGAACGCCCCGGCAGGCCGCCGCGTGGTGCGGCTGGCCTGCCGGATGCAGTCGACGCACTGCTGGCCCACGGCCGCCGAGCGCAGGCAGTCCGGGCAGGCCGGACGCCCGCACCGGACGCAGGACACGTAGGTCTCGCGATCCGGATGGCGGAAGCACGTGGGTACCGGGGCGCCGCCTTCCGGGGCGCCGGGGTCCGGCCGGGGCGGGGTAGCCACCTGATTAGCCCGCGGACTCTCCGCCGTCGTCGGTGATCTCGACGCTCTCGATCACGACGTCAGACGTCGGGCGGTCATTGCGGCCCGTCCGCTCCCGGCTGATGGCGTCGACGACGTCGGTGCCGGAAATGACCTCGCCGAAGATCGTGTGCTTGCCCGTCAGCCACGCCGTCGGCGCAGTGGTGATGAAGAACTGAGAGCCATTGGTCGCCGGCCCGGAATTGGCCATCGCCAGGAGGTACGGCCGGCTAAAGGACAGGTCCGGGTGGAACTCGTCGGCGAACTTGTAGCCGGGGCCGCCGGTACCGGTGCCGAGCGGGTCGCCGCCCTGGATCATGAAGTCGGGGATGACCCGATGGAAGATGGTGCCGTCGTAGAGACGCTCCTTGGAGGGCTTGCCGGTGCGGGGATCGGTCCACTCGCGCGAGCCTTCGGCCAGCTCAACAAAGTTCCGCACGGTCTTCGGCGCGTGATCGGGGAACAGCCGGATTACGACATCCCCGCGGTTGGTCCGCAGCTTTGCGGTAAGCGTGTTGGTCATAGCACGATCCAACCATGCCCGCGCCAGTGGACGGTCCGGCGACGTCGTTTGTGATTGACCTGTCGCGGCGGGGGAAGTGGGTGAGAGCGAACCGAACTAGTCGGGGAGGACGCAGTGGCACTTTTGACAAGGAATCGTCCCGCCGGAAGCGTGGCCGCCGCGCGAGATCGCGCCGTGATGAACGCGCAGCGGGCGGTACCGGCGGCCAAGGACGTCAGCACGGCGGTTCGCCGCAGTGCGGAAGACGTCAGCACGGCCGTTCGCCGCAGTGCGGAGGACGCGGCGGCCTGGGCCCGGCCCATGGTCGACGAGGCCGCCGCCTGGGCCAAGCCCAGGGTGGACGACGCCCGGTCGTGGGCGGCGCCGAAGCTGGAGCGCTCCGGGATGGCGGTCCAGGAGACCATCGCCCCGGCCATCGCCGACGCGATGGTGTCGGCCGCGCACGCGATCGACGTGAAGGCGACCCGCCGCCGCCGGTGGGCCCGGCCGGCCGCCATCACGATGGTCCTCGCGGCCATCGCCAGCGCGGCGGCCGCGATCGCCATGCGACGCCGGCCGGTGACGCCCGTGTTCCCGCCGGTCGACCCGGACTCGCCGGTCGACCCGGCTTTCGGCGAGGCCAGCTCCATCCCGGCCGAGACCGACCTGAACGGCCGGCTGGAGCCCTGAGCTGGCCGACCCGGCCTGGCCCCCTGTCGCACGAAGGGTGTAGCTGTCCCGTGACAGATGTAATGGTCAGGCCGGGATGGCTGGCACGCGGCGGCGGGGCCAGCCTGACTTAGCCTGGAAGCATGCTGGCCCTCATCGCCGGACGGCGCAGGCCCCGCGCCGACGACGATCCGTACCTGTTTGACCGCGCCCGGCAGGTGCGCCAGGTCGTCATCTCCGCTTTCATTTGCTTTTTCGTGCTGGTTCCCGCCGTCAGCAGGGTGGTCACGCGGGCCACCCCGGCGACCGTCTTCATGCTGGTCGGCTCGGTGGTCTTCATCGCCCTGGTCGGCCTGCTCATCCTGCGGCGGAACTACGCCGACGGCCACGCGGACCCGGCGCCTTACGCCCGGTTCGCGGTCATCACGGCGCTCGGCATCGCGCTGTTCGTCGTCGGCGGCAGCGAGAACTGGATCGTGATCCTCGCGCTAACCGCGGCGGCCGGCGGGTCCGTCACCGCGACGGCGCGACCGGCCCTGATCGTGGGCGCGGCGTGCGCGGCGGCCGGCGTGGCCGTGGCCGTGTGGCATCACTTCGGATTCGGCAACACGGCCGTGGTCCTCATCGTTCCGCCGATGACGGCGTTTTTCGCGTACACGGCCGGGAAGCGGAACGAGATGGTCGCCGACCTGCGCCAGACGCGGGCCGAGCTGGCCCGGGTGGCCGTGGCCGAGGAGCGGCTGCGAATCGCCCGTGACCTGCATGACCTGCTCGGGCACAGCCTGTCCCTGATCACGCTCAAGGCCGAGCTGTCCCGCCGGATGCTCGACACCGACAGCGCCAGCGCGGCCCGGGAGATGAGCGAGCTGGAGGCGGTGGCCCGGCAGTCCCTCAGCGACGTCCGCGAGGCCGTGGCCGGCTACCGCCAGCCCGACCTGATCACGGAGCTCGGCGCCGCCCGCCAGCTGCTCACCGCGGCGGGCCTGGACTGCCAGATCACGAGCCCCGCCGACCTGAGCCTGCCGGCCGACATCGACACCGTCCTGGCCTGGACGGTCCGGGAGGGCGTCACCAATGTGGTCCGGCACGCCCGCGCCACCTGGGCCGGGGTCCGGATCACGGCCGTCGGCCAGGCCATCATGGCCGAGATCACCGACAACGGCCAGGGTCACGGTCCCGGGCCGGCCGGATCCGGCCTGGCCGGGCTGGGCGAGCGGGTCCGCCAGCTGGGCGGCAGCCTGATCGCGGGCCCCGCGCCGTCGGCCGGCTTCCGGCTCCAGGTCACCATCCCGGCCCGGTCGGCACCGCTGAGCCTGGCGTCATGAGCCCTGACGTGCTGACGCCGGCCGCACCCGGCGAACCCGCCGCACCCGCCGAAGCCAGCGCACCCGCCGCACCCGCCGCCCGCGGGCCACGCAAGGGCCGACTGCGGGAAGATGGTGGCATGCCGGCATTTACCGTGCGCAAACGGGCCACCGCGCCCGCGGCCGGCCCCGGTCAGGGCCCGACCGCGCCGGAGGCCTGGCAGCTGCCGGGCTCGCTGGCGCGCAAGGTCATCCTCAGCGCGCTCATCGGCTATTTCCTCCTCGCGCCGGCCGTCACGGGCCTCATCCAGCACGTCACCCCCGCCACGGTGTTCGTCACGGCCGGCACCGTCGCCTTCGCCGGCCTGGTCGGCTGGCGCGTCGTCTTGCGTGACCGGCCCGGTCTCGGCGGGGTGCCCTGGGCGTGGCTCGCCGTCACGGTCGCCCTGGCCGTCGCCGTCTTCGCGGTCGGCCGCGGGCCGGGCTGGCTGATCATCCTGACGGTGGCGGCCGCCGCCTGCGGGCGGTTCACGGCGTCGGTCCGCCCGGCCGTCCTCGGCGCCGCAAGCTGCAGCGGCGCCGGCCTGATCGTGATCGGGATGCAGGCCCGGGCGGCGGAAGCGGGGACGATGGCGCTGGTCATCCTCATGCCGTCGATGGCCGCATTCCTGGCCTACGCGTCGACCAAGCGGAACGAGACGCTGGCCGAGCTCCGCCAGACCCGGGCCGAGCTGGCCCGGGTGGCGGTCGCCGGGGAGCGGCTGCGGATCGCCCGCGACCTGCACGACCTGCTCGGCCAGAGCCTGTCCCTGATCACGCTCAAGGCCGAGCTGTCCCGCCGGATGCTCGACACCGACACCACCAGCGCGGCCCGCGAGATGGCCGAGCTCGAGGCGGTGGCCCGGCAGTCCCTCAGCGACGTCCGCGAGGCCGTGGCCGGCTACCGCCAGCCCGACCTGGTCGCCGAGCTCGGCGCCGCCCGCCAGCTGCTGGCCGCCGCCGGGCTCAGCTGCCAGATCTCCACGCCGGCCGACCTGAGCCTGCCGGCCGGCGTGGACACCGTCCTGGCCTGGACGGTCCGGGAGGGCGTCACTAACGTGGTCCGGCACGCCCGCGCCACCTGCGCCGGGGTCACGGTCACCACCGCGGACGGCCGGGTGACCGCCGCGATCACCGACAACGGCACCGGCCCGCTGGTCGGCCCGGCCGGCTCGGGGCTGGCCGGGCTCAGCGAGCGGGTCCGCCAGCTGGGCGGGAACCTGATGGCCGGCCCGGCCCCGGCGGGCGGCTTCCGGCTCCAGGTCACCATCCCGGCGGGGAGGCAGCCGTGACGATAAGGATCATGATCGCCGAGGATCAGGCCATGGTCCGGCAGGCCCTGGTCGCGCTGCTCGGCCTGGAGCCCGACATCGAGGTGGTGGCGCAGGCCGCGACCGGCGACGAGGCCCTGGCCATGGCGGGCAAGCATCAGCCTGACGTCGCGGTGCTGGACATCGAGATGCCGGGGCCCAGCGGCATCGACGTCGCCCGGCAGCTCCGGCGGGACGGGTTCGGCGGCCAGGTCGTCATCGTGACGACGTTCGGCCGGCCCGGCTACCTGCGGGCCGCGATGGCCGCCGGGGCCAGCGGCTTCCTGCTCAAGGACGCGCCGGCGGTCCAGCTGGCCCAGGCCATCCGGCGGGTGGCCGCGGGCGAGCGCGTGGTGGACCCCGCCCTCGCCGCCGCCGCCCTGGCCGAGGGCGAGAGCCCGCTGACCGTCCGGGAGACGGACGTGCTGGCCGCCGCCGCCAACCATGACGCCATCAGCGAGATCGCCGGCCGGCTGCACCTGTCCCCCGGCACCGTCCGGAATCACCTGTCCGCTGCCATGCAGAAGCTGGGCGCCCGCAACCGGGCCGAGGCCGTGCAGATGGCCCAGCGCAAGGGCTGGCTGTAGGACGTCAGTCCCGCTCGCGCTCCCGCTGCGGCTGCGGCTGCGGCTGCGGTCCGGTCCGGGCCAGCCGGCCAGGGGACCCGGCGGGCCGGCCGCCCGGCTGGCGATGCCGGCGGGGCGGTGCTCCCGGCGGGGGGCGGGCCTCGCCCAGGATCAGGGTGAGTCCCGACTGAGCCGGGCGGGCGGGCGGCAGGCCGGGGACCCAGGCGAAGGCGGTCGCCCCGCCGCCCAGGCCGAGCAGCGTTCCGATCAGGTACCCGCCCAGGTGAGACGTTTCCAGGGCGGTGATGGACAGCAAGATGGCCGCGACCGCGTAGAGCGACCGCTGCGCCGGGTCGAACAGCAGGAGCAGCCCGCACGCGATCATGCCGCCGGCGATCAGCAGCCCCGCGGGCAGGAGGGTCCAGGTCGTGCGCAGCGGGAGGGTGAACCGGACGGCGGCCGTCTCGCCGCCCGCCGCCAGGATGATGACCGCACCCCAGAACGGCCGGCTCCGCCGCCAGCCGCGGCCCGCCCGGCGGGCCGCCCCGGCAACGTCCGCAGCACCGCGCCGCTTACGGGCGTGAGCTGGCATGCGGCTCAGCCGTCCCGGCATACCAGGCCATGGCCGTCCCTGTCCGGCGAGATGATCGTGTGCTCGCGCCGCTGCCGCCCGGTAGCCGTGGCGGCAGCCGTCACTGCCTGCTGTCATACAGCCGACCGGGCGAAGCTAGCGCGATCGTGATACAGCGGTCAAGTAATCATCTGTCGTTATATGCCTGGCACCGGGCCGCGCCGCGGCGGCGGGCCGGGCGGGCGCTCCTGTCATCGGGGACAATCACTGCATGCTCGTGGACAGGGTGGTGCGCACGTCGGCGGCCGTGGCCGGTTCGCCCGGCCGGCTGGCGAAGATTGCCGAGATCGCCGGCCTGCTCCGCGAGGTGCCGCCCGCCGAGATCCCGGCCGCCGTCGCGTTCCTGTCGGGCGAGTTGACGCAGCGCCAGATCGGCGTCGGCTACGCCGCGATCATCGACCTGCTCGGCCCGCAGGGCGACCAGGCCCTGCCGCCGCCGCCCGCGGCGCCGGCCCTGACCCTGGCCGCGGCCGACGCGGCGTTCGGCGCGATCGGCGCCCAGTCGGGACCCGGCTCCCAGGGCCAGCGCCGAGCACTGCTGCGCGACCTGCTGGCGCAGGCCACGGAGCCGGAGCGGGAGTTCCTGATCAAGCTGGTGGGCGGCGAGCTCGGGCAGGGCGCGCTGGCCGGCGTGATGACCGAGGCGATCGCCGCCGCGGCGGCCGTCCCGGCGGCCGCCGTGCGGCGGGCCTTCCAGGTCAGCGGCTCGCTGGCGCTGGTCGCGACCACCGCCCTGAGCGGCCCCGCCGATGAAAGCGGCCGGGTCACCGAGGCGCTCCGCGCCGTCCGCCTTCAGGTGGGCCGGCCCGCGGCCCCGATGCTCGCCGCGACGGCGCCGACGATGGCGGCTGCGCTGGAGCGGATCTCCCCGGCGGCGGTGGAGTGGAAGATCGACGGAATCCGGATCCAGCTCCACCGCTCCGGGGATGAGGTGCGCGTCTTTACCCGGACGCTCGATGACATCACCGCCCGGGTCCCGGAGATCGTGGCCGCCGCCCGGTCGCTGCGCGCCACCACGGCCATCCTCGACGGTGAGGCGGTGGCCCTGGCCCCGGACGGGCGGCCGCGGCCTTTCCAGGTCACCTCGGCCCGGACCGCCAGCCAGGGTGACCCGGCCCGGCTGGCCGAGCAGACCCCGCTCACCCCGTTCCTGTTCGACCTGCTGCACGCCGACGGCACCGACCTGCTCGACGCCCCGGCCGCCGAGCGGTTCGGCCGCCTGGCCGAGATCGCGTCCCCGGGCCTGGTCATCCCGCGGATCGTGACCGCCGACGAGACCGCCGCGGCGGCGTTCTTCACCGAGGCTATCGCGCACGGTCATGAGGGTGTCGTCATCAAGTCCCTCGATGCCCCCTACGGGGCCGGGCGGCGTGGCGGTGACTGGATCAAGGTCAAGCCGCGGCACACGCTGGACCTGGTCGTCCTCGCCGCCGAGTGGGGGCACGGGCGCCGCCGGGGGTGGCTGTCCAACCTGCACCTGGGCGCGCGCGACGAGGCCACCGGCGAGCCGGTCATGCTGGGCAAGACCTTCAAGGGCCTCACCGACGCGCTGCTGGCCTGGCAGACGACCCGGCTCCTGGAGCTGGCCGACCCGCCGCGCCCGCCCGGCGCGCCGGCCCCGGAGCACGGGGTCGTCCGGGTCCGGCCCGAGCTGGTGGTGGAGATCGCATTCGACGGTGTCCAGGCGAGCACCCGGTATCCCGGCGGCGTCACGCTGCGCTTCGCGCGCGTCCTGCGCTACCGGACTGACAAGACCGCCGCCGAGGCGGACACGATCGAGGCGGTCCGCGCGCTGTGGAGCGGTGGCGACCTCGGGCGCGGCTAAGCGCGGGAGGCCCGGATCAGCGCGGGCAGGGTGGCGACGCCGACGAGGGCGATCACGAGGCCGCCCACCGTGTACGGGGCGCGGTAGCCGAGCTCCTTCGCCACGAAGCCGCCCGCCACCGCGCCGACCGGGAACAGGCCCCAGCCGATCATCCGGTACACGCTGTTCACCCGGCCGAGCAGCTCACTGGGCACGAGCTGCTGCCGCAGGGTGACTGTCACGACGTTCCACATCGTCACGAAGTATCCGTTGCAGGCGAACAACACGCCCGCCACGATGACGTCCGGCGCGAGACCGATGCCCACGAACTCGGCGGCCGAGGCCAGCAGCGCGATGATCAGCGACGGGAGCATGCCGAGCCGGCGGGTGAGCACCGGATTGGTCATCCCGCCGAGGATCGAGCCGACCGCCGACGCCGTCCAGAGCAGGCCGTAGCCCTCGGTGCCGGTGTGCAGGGTCCGCACGGCCAGCAGCACCAGGGTGGCCTGCCCCATCTGGCTGGCGAAGCCCATGACGCCGAGCAGGAGCGCGACCACGCGGAGCAGGCGGTGCCGGAGCAGATAGGACAGGCCCTCGGCGATCTGGGTGCCCATGCGGGCGTGGGCGGTCGCGGGCCTCGGCTTCTTGGGCAGGCCGGACAGCAGCGCCGCCGACCCGAAGAACGTGCAGGCATTGAGCCCGAACGGGAGCACCCTGGCCAGCGCGAACAGGAAGCTGCCCAGCGGCGGCCCGGCGAACGTCTCGCCCACCGTCAGGCTCACCTGGAGGTTCCCGTTGGCCTTGGGCAATTCCTCGGCGGGCACGAGTTCCGGCAGCACCGACTGGGCGGCGTTGCTGAAGAACACCTCGGCTGACCCGAGCAGGAACCCGAGCAGGATCAGGAGCGCGATGTCCACCTCGTGCACCAGGAGCAGGACCGCGATCATGGCCACGATCAGGCCCTGGACCACCTGGGAGCGCCACATGAGCACCCCGCGGTCGTACCGGTCCACGATGACCCCGGCCGGCAGCGACCACACCAGCCAGGGCACGAAGGCGGACGCGGACACGAGCGCGATCAGCCTCGGGTCCCGGGTCACGGTGTAAGCGAGCAGCGGCAGCGCCGACACGTACACGCCCGCGCCGACGCTGCTGATCGTGTTGGCCCACAGCAGCCGGCGGTAGGCCTGCCCCAGCGAACGTCGCAACATGACGTCAACAGTCACGGACGGCGATTCGCACCGAAATGCTTTAGCATTACGCTAAATGACTCACCTGCTTGAGCTGAGCGTAGCGGACCTGGCGGGGACGCGGTTCGCGACGTCGCCGCTCGGCGAGACCGTGCGCGCCGTGCTGCTGCTGGGCGACCCGGGGCGGTCCGCGGTCAACCGGCCGTGGCTGGACTGGACCCGGGGCAAGCTCGACGAGGCCCCGCTGCACCTGGCCCGGACGTGGCCGCTGGTCGTCAACGGGCTGGACGTGTTCCCGGAGTTCATGGTCCCGGCGCCGGCCGGGCAGCGGGCGGCCATCACCGAGGAGCTGGCCCGCCTCCGCGCGACCCCGGACGAGGCGGTGCGCGCGAGCCTGCACCGGGTGTTCGGGAACGGGCCGTGGCCGGACAGCGCCACGGAACTGCTCGCGGATCCGGCCGGGTCGCTGCGGGAGATCTCCGGCGAGCTCGCACGCTGCTACGAGCGGCTCATCGCGCCGCACTGGGAGCGGATCCAGTCCGTGCTCGACGCCGACATCGCGTACCGGACCGGGCTGCTGGCCCGGGGCGGGACCCAGGCGCTGTTCGGGGACATGCATCCGGACCTGCAGTGGTCCGACGGCCTGCTCAGCATCGAGGACGGCAACCAGGAGGTGTTCCGGGCCCGGATGGGGCCGGACGGGGTCGTGCTCATGCCGAGCGTGCTCAACTGGCCGCTCGTCTCGTCGTCGCTGGCGACCAGCACGCAGACGATCCTGACCTACCCGGCGCGCGGGGCAGCGACCGTCTGGCATGCGCTGGCCGGCGCGCTCAGTGCCGTCCCCGGGCTGGCCGAGCTCATCGGCGTGCGACGCGCCCGCATGCTTGACGCGCTCCGGTCGCCGGCCACCACCTCGGCGCTGGCCAGGCAGCTCGCCGTCACGCCCGGAGCGGTGTCGCAGCACCTCGGCGTGCTGCATCGCGCCGGGCTGCTCACCCGGCAGCGATCGGGCCGTTCGGTGCTGTACCAGGCCTCCGACCTCGGCCTGGCCCTGCTCGACGCCTAAGTCCGCCCGAGGCTGATCCGAAGGCCGCCGACCTGGAACGAGTCCGCCGAGGTGAACGGCTGCTCGCTGGTCACGTTCGTGAACGTCATGACCGGCAGCACGACCGGCGGCGGCAGGCTCGGGCTGAAGCTGAGCGGGACGCCGAGCAGCGAGCCGGAGAACTTCGTGGTCAGCAGCGTCACGTCCCCGCTGAAGGTAAACGACGTGCCCTGCACGGCCACCGTGCGCCCGTCCTGCGTGACGGTCAGGTCACCATCCTTGAGGCTCAGGCCGGACATGCTGAACTTGAGCATCCGCTGCGGGCCGCCGGCGGTCGCCACGGTCGCCACGCCGTCGAAGTGCAGGCCGGTCAGCGTGGCCGAGTCCGCCGTGATCATCGACGGCTCCGCCGCCGGGACCAGCACCCCGGCGGGCACCTTCGGTGCTTTCTCCGGCTTCCCCGGCCCGGTGCCCGGCAGCAGGCCGGACAGCGGGCCCGCGGACGGGCTGGGCAGAATCGGGGGCAGGCTGGGCAGAATCGGCGGGAGGCTGGGCAGCGGGACCGGGAGGCCAGCCGGCGCGTGGGACGCTGCGAGGCGGTCCGCGCTGTGGGCGCCCGGTCCGCCGGCCGGGACGGCCAGCACGAGCATCACGGGCAGCAGCGGCATCGCGGCCGGGAAGCGGCCGCCGCCGCGAAGACCCGCGGCCCGGTGCCGGCCATCCTCGCCGTCGGGCTCGCCGGCCGCGGCGGGCGTCCAGGCGAAACCGAGCGATCCGCCCAGGACGCCGAGGACGGTGCCCACGACGAAGCCGCCGAGGTTCGATGCGACCAGCGCGGCGATCGCCAGCAGCACCGCCGCGATCGAGTAGAAGACGCGGTGCTGCGGCTGGAACCACAGCAGGAACGCGCAGGCGATCAGCAGCGCCCCGATCAGGATGCCCAGCACGCCGCCGGTCCCGATGTGCATGATCAGGCCGAGAGAGTGCTCGGGCAGCGGAATCAGCAGCAGCTCGGCACCAGCCGCGACAAGGAACACGCCGCCCCAGAACGGCCGGCTCCGGCGCCAGTCCGCCGCGCTCCGCCAGGCCTCGCGGAGCCGGCGGGCGGCCGGCTCCCGGCCGCCGGTGTCGAGGTCGGTCCGGTCGCGGTCCGCTGGCAGCACGCTGCTCTCCTTCGTGATCTCCGGTCGGCCTGATCTCCGGTCAGAAGCAGGTGTTGTGGCCCGACTTGAGCGACAGCGCGAACCCGGGCAGCGTGAAGGTGCCCGCCGAGGTGGACAGGGCGACCTGCCGCAGTTGGCTGATCGCGATGGTGCTGGACTGCTGGCCGAATGTCCCCGCCGTGCCGACCGGGGTGCCGGGCGCGGCGTTCAGCGTGCTCGCGTCCTGGCCGATGTGGATGTTGCGGAACGTCGCGGTGCCCGCGGACAGCTGATTCGCGTCGATGATGAGCGAGCTGGCGTTGACCGGCGTGCTTCCGCGGCCGGCGGTGATCCGCAGCGTGTACTGGCCCAGCCCGAAGGGGAAGGTCGCGACGACGCTCTGGCACAGGTCGGTGATCTTGGCCGAGCTGATCTCGGTCTCGGTGACGGGTACCGCGGTGTGGTTCGCCTTCTCGTCCACCGTGCCGAACTGCTGGAAGCCGGTGCCGATGAGCGAGTCAGCCGAGACCTGGAACTGCTGTCCCGAGATCGAGAACGACGAGGCCAGCGCGCCACTCGCGGTCAGGCCGAGCAGGAGGCCGGTCAGGCCGAGCGCGGGCAGCGCGATGGCGGCGAATCGCGCCCACCGGACCCGGCCGCGGCCGCCGCGCTGGGCCATTGACGTGCTCCCGGATGCGCTCATGTGGCTCCTCGTCATGTCGCCAGCTGCCGCCGGACCGCGTTCCGGCGCGGACCCTCACTCACCGACCCAAGCTGTGACACATGCCACGCGGCCAGGGCAGTGCGACAAGTTACTCTCCGGTAGGAAGATCGTCAAGGGCTCCCCCTGCCCCGCCCGCCGGCAAGTCCGCCGCGTGCCGGGCAGCGCGGCGGCCCCGCGACCGGCGACAGGAGGAAGATGGCTCCCGACTCGCGCTACGTCGCCAGCCCGGCGGCGGTCACAGCGGAAGGGCCGAGATGTCGACTGTGTGGGCGGACAGCGACGGGACGTGGCGGACGACGCTGCGCCGCCGCGAGGTCCTGGCCGACCCCAGGATCAACAAGGGCACCGCGTTCAGCGACGCCGAGCGGGCGGCGCTCGGGCTCTTCGGGCTGATTCCCGCGGGCCACGTCACCCTGGACGAGCAGGTCTCCCGGGTGTACGCCCAGTACCGGCGGCAGACCACCGACCTGGCCCGCAACGTCCTGCTGACCGAGGTGCACGACCGCAACGAGGTGCTCTACTACCGGCTGCTGACCAGTCACCTGAGCGAGATGCTGCCGATCATCTACACGCCGACGGTCGGCCAGGCGATCGAGAACTACAGCCATGAGTACCGGCGACCCCGCGGCATCTACCTGTCGGTCGACCGGCCCGAGCTGATCGAGACGTCGCTGCGCGCGGCGAGCCTGGGACCGGAGGAGGTGGACCTGATCGTGGCCACCGATGCCGGGGCCATCCTCGGCATCGGCGACTGGGGCGTCGGCGGCATCCACATCGCCGTCGGCAAGCTCGCCGTCTACACGGCCGCGGGCGGCATCGACCCCAACCGGGTCCTGCCGGTCATGCTGGACGTCGGCACCGACCGCCAGAGCCTGCTCGACGACCCGCTGTACATCGGCAACCGCCATCCCCGGGTGGACGTCGAGGAGTACGACCGCTTCCTCGATGCTTTCGTGAGCGCCGTGCGCAGGCTGTTCCCCAGCGCCCTGCTGCACTGGGAGGACATCGGGGTCAGCAACGCCCGGCGGCTGCTGGAGCGCTACCGCGGCACCATGCTGACGTTCAACGACGACATCCAGGGCACCGGCGCCGTCAACCTCGCCGCCGTCCTCGCGGCCGTGCGCGCCACCGGCATCAAGCTGCCCGATCACCGGATCGTGATCTTCGGGGCCGGCACGGCCGGGATCGGCATCGCCGACCAGCTCACGGCGGCCC
Source organism: Streptosporangiaceae bacterium (assembly GCA_036501025.1). Lineage (GTDB taxonomy): Bacteria > Actinomycetota > Actinomycetes > Streptosporangiales > Streptosporangiaceae > DASUBV01. The sequence continues at coordinate 156,760 of DASYBB010000200.1, read as the reverse complement.
TGGTGGCCAGCGGCCGCGCCACCGAGCAGGCCCTGGCCCGCATCTGGGCCCTCGACCGGTCCGGGCTGCTCACGGCCGGCGACCCGGCCCTCAGCCGGCAGCAGCGCCGCTACGCGCGCGACCCCGCCACCCTGTCCGGCTGGCGCTCCGACGCCGGGCTCGGCGGGATCCCGCTGGATGAGGTCATCCGCCAGGTGCGCCCGACGATCCTGATCGGCACCTCGGCCCGCGGCGGCTCGTTCAGCGAGGCCGTCGTGACCGAGATGGCCGCGCACGTCAGCCGTCCCGTCATCATGCCCATGTCCAACCCGACCAGCCTGGCCGAGGCGCGGCCCGCCGACCTGATCCGGTGGACGCAGGGCCGGGCTCTGGTCGCGGCCGGCAGCCCGTTCGGCCCCGTCGACTACGGCGGCACCCGCTACGTCATCGCCCAGGCCAACAACGCCCTGGTCTTCCCCGGGCTCGGGCTCGGCGTGATCGCCGCCCGTGCGTCGCGGGTCACCGACGGGATGCTGAGCGCCGCCGCGCACGCCGTGGCCGATCTGGTGGACACCGTTACCGCCGGCGCCCCGCTGCTGCCCCGGGTCGAGAACCTGCGCGACACCTCCCTGGCCGTCGCGGCGGCCGTCGCGCAGGCCGCGGCCGCCGACGGCGTAGCCGGCCGGCGGCTGACCGGAGACGTCGCCGGGCAGGTCAGCGCGCTGATGTGGCAGCCCGCCTACCGTCCCGTCCGGCCGGCCTGAGGCGATTCCCGGCCATGCCCGCGCCGCCAGCTCTCTCCACAGCGGTATCCACAGCGTTGTCCACCGGCCGCCGCGCACTACGCCATTACGTCAGTGACCTGCGGGCCAGCCGGACGTTCCTGGCCAGCGAGGTCAGCCGAGGCGGCTGGCTGGATTTCGGAAAGTTCCGCTGGCGCGATGCCACCCCGGCCCGGGCGGCCAGGGCCGCGCTCGGCGTGGTCGTGCCGCTGGCCATCGGCATCGCGACCAAGCACGTGGAGTACGGGGCCTTCGCCGCGCTCGGCGCGCAGCCCGCCGGGCTGGTGTCCTTCCAGGGCGTGACCCGGTCGCGGATCATGCTGATCGCCATCGCCGTGGCCGGGATGACGGTCTCGACCTTCGTCGGGGCGTCGCTCGCCCACGGCGTGTCCTGGCTGCTGGTCCCGGCGACCGCCCTGTGGGCCTACGCGGCCGGCGTCAGCGCCTCCCTCGGGCCGGCCGCCATCGTGGTCTCCCTGCAGTGGCCGGTCGCGCTGCTGATCGCCAGTGCCATCCCGCTCAGCCCGGAGCAGGCCCTGATCCGGGCCGCGCTGGTCCTGGGCGGCGGCCTGTGGCAGGGCGTGCTGGTGGTGACCTCCTGGGCGGTCAGCCACGGGGCCACCGAGCGGGCCGCGATGGCCGACTCCTACGCCACGCTCAGCCAGTACGCGACCAGCCTGGCCGAGACGGGCAGCGGCCCGCCGCCGCCGGGCGCCCTGCCCGGCACCCGCGCACTGCGCGATCCCAACCCCCTCATGCGCAACGACGCCCGCCGGCACCTGACCGACCTGATGACCGAAGCCGAGCGGATCCGGACGACGCTGACCGTCGTCGCCGCCGGGCCTGCCTCCGGGCACGCCGAGGCGGGAAAGACCAGGGGCGGCGCGGGCGGCGCGCGGGCCGCGCTCCTGACCGCCGCCGCCGGCACGCTGGGCGAGATCGCCCTCGCCCTGCGGGCCCGGCCCCGGGGCCGGGCCGAGCATCTCGAGCGCGCCGCGCAGTACCTCGGCCCGGACGCGGGGGTGGCAGGCCACTCGTGGAACTGGGTCGGCGAGTCGCTCAGGGGCCAGCTGCGCGGCGCGATCCGCATCGCCGACCGGCTCAACGATGCCGACTCCCGCCGGGGCGGCCCGCCCAGCCGGATAGCCGTGCGCCCGCCCGCCCACGACCTGCTGGTCACCCTGCGCGCCAACCTGGGCACGTCGTCTGAGGCGGGCCGGCATGCGGTGCGCCTGGCCGTCGTCACCGGCATCGCCGCCATGATCGCGCACCTCGCCGACCTGCAGCACGGCTACTGGGCGGCGCTGACGGTCCTCATCGTGCTGCGGCCCGACTACACCTCGACGCTGTACCGCGGGCTGCAGCGGGCGGGCGGCACCGCGCTCGGAGTGGGCCTCGGGCTGGCGACCGTGCTGCTCGGCCATTTCGGCTCCGCCGCTCTGCTGGCGGGCGTGGCCGCGTCGCTGTTCGCCGCCTACAGCCTGCTTGCCGTCAATTACCTGTTCTTCGCCGTGTTCCTGACCGACTTCGTCGTCGTCCTGCTCGCCCTGCTCGGCCTGCCCGCGGACCAGACCGCCCCGGACCGGCTGATCGGCACCGTCCTCGGCACCGGCCTGGCCCTGCTGGCGTACATCCTGTGGCCGACCTGGGAGCGGACTCGAGTCAACGAGAAGTTCGCCCGCCTGCTCCGGCTCCAGTGCCGCTTCGCCGCCCTCATGCTGAACACCTACTCGCGTCCCCCCGGCGAGGAGCTGGCCAGCGCCCGGACCACCAAGCTGGAGGCTCGCCGGGCGCGCGGCACCGCCGAGGCCGCGTCGGACCGGCTCGCCGACGAGCCGGAACGGCCGCCCGTGACCCACGCCCTGGCCCAGGCGCTGGTCTCTGCCGGGCATCGTGGCGCCATGGCCGCGCTCGCCATCGAGGCAGCCGTGCGGCAACGGCAGGCGGACCTGGCCCGTACCGGGCAGACCACGCCGGATCCGGTCCAGGCCCGGCTTGACCAGTTCGCCCAGGCCGTCCGCCAGGTGGGCACCCAGCTGGCCGGGGCCCTGCACCGGCTGGGCCCGCCCGGTCCGTTGCCGCCACTGCGGGAACTGCAGTCGTCCATCCGGGCCGACGGCGGCTCCGACGCCGTGTTCGCGGCCACGGACGGGCTGGTCGACGCCCTGGACACCACGGCCGACACGCTCCGCCGCTTCCTGGCGCCGCCCCACGAAGTCCAGTCCGCCGACGCCGGAGGCGGCGCGGCCGGACACAACCCAGCCGGACACAACCCAGCCGGACACAACCCGGCCGGACACAACCCAGGGGGGTCCAGCCCAGCGTGAACTGAGCCCGGCGGATGCGAACCCGCCTGATCGATGCGGGGGGCCGGAAACAGTCCGGCCACCGGAATCAACGGGCCGTCAGGCCGCCGTTTCCTCAGGTGGCCCGTGGCTGTGGAAAACCCGCTTGCCGTCCGGGCTGGTGGCGGTGGTGGTGCCGTCGGGATTGAGGGCGAGGGTCCGGCCCCAGCGGTGCACCGCGATGAGGTGGTGGAACGAGCACAGCAACGCCAGGTTGTGCAAGGCCGAGAACGCCCGGGCCGCCGGGGCGGGCGTCCTGACCCGCGGCCGGGCCCAGGAGCGGGTGCGGCTGATCCTGCTGCCGGTCGTCGAGCGCGCCGAGATCCTGCGCGAGCTGCCGGCCGTATCGGGCCGGGCGGCCGGGATCTTCGTCCGGAGCGGCATGACGGCGACGACCGACCCGGACGCGTTCGCCGCCGCCGCGCCCCGGTGCGCGGTGTTCCGCATCGAGGCCGATCCGGAGCGCTAGCCCATGGCGCCGGCCGGCACCCCGGAGCCGGCCGACACCCCGGAGCCCGCCGGCACCCCGCCGACTCCCTACCCGCCCGTCCAGCTGCTGAGCTCCACGCCGTCCTCCACCGGGAAGCTCACGCTCACGTACCCGTTGCCCGGATCCCGGACGTAGTCCAGGTAGTCGGCCATGTTCGCGAAGCTGCTGTCGTCGGCGGCGACCAGCGCGCCCGGAGCGAGCTTGGGCTCCAGCAGGCGGAGCACCGGCAGGTTCAGGTTCTTCCACCCGTCCAGCAGGACCAGGCCGACCGGGCCGGTCACGCCCGCCAGCGTCTCCAGCGCATCGCCGGGCAGGATCGTCACGGCGTCGGAGACCCCAGCCTCGTGCAGGTTGGCCCGGGCCGCCTCGACCTTCCTGAGGTTCAGCTCGGTGGTCACGACGCGGCCGGTGCCGTTGTCGGTCACGGCCGCGGCGAGGTAGATGGTCGACACCCCGAACGACAGCCCGAACTCGACGATCGTCTCCGGCCGGCTGGCCCGGGCCAGCGCATACAGCAGCTGGCCGGCCTGCGGCGAAACCGGAATGTACCGGTCCTGGTAGGCCTGCGACATCTCGTCCGCGCTCGCGGTCTCGTAGGTCCGCCCCGCGGGCAGCCGGGGCCGGCCGACGGCGTCCTGGGCCGCGGCCGCGGCGAACATCCGGCTCAGCACGGCCTCGACCGGGGGCGTGGCCAGTGTGTTGGTCATGGGGGGAGGCTAGATGCAGCGTCTCGTCCAGACAAGCAACAACGCGGCGGGCGTGGAGGCGAACGACCAGCAGGGCCTCACAGCCGCGGGTCGACCGGCTCGCTCTCCAGCGCCAGGACGCCGAATACGCACTCGTGCACCCGGTACAGCGGCTCGCCCGCGACGAACCGCTCCAGCGCCTCGATGCCGAGGGCGAACTCGCGCAGCGCCAGGGCCCGCTTGCGGCCGACGTTCCGGGAGCGCAGCCGGGCCAGGTTCGCCGGGACCGAGTACTCCGGGCCGTAGATGACCCGCAGGTACTCCGGGCCCCGGCACTTGATGCCGGGCTGGGCGAGGCCCCGCGGGCCGCGGTGCACGACCTCGGCGGGCTTGACCACCATGCCCTCGCTGCCGGCCGCGGTCAGCTCGGCCCACCAGTCCGTCGCCGCCGCCTCGCTGGCCGGGTCGGCCAGCGTCACCGGCACCGAACGAGTCACCCGGAAGAACGACGGGTCGGCCACGCACAGCCGGGCCAGCACGTCCAGGTGCCAGGCGTGCGGGCGCAGCGCGTGGACCTGGCCTGCGCCGGCCAGCACCTGGAACGGGGCCAGCCGGAGATCGGCGACCGACTCGACCGGCCAGCAGTACCGGCGGTAGGCGTCAGCGAACCGGCCGGCCAGCGCGCGCCGGTCACGTACCCCGGCCAGCAGGTCGCCGGTGCCGTCCACACCCCGCCGGGCGGCGGCCTCGAGCAGCTCGGCGGCCGCGTCCAGCGCGGTCGTCGCGGCGGCGGCGACCGGCGCGTACTGGCCGCGGACCAGCTCGCCGGCCTTGGCCGACCAGGGCAGGAGCTCGGCGTCGAGAACGAGCCAGTCCGTGTCCAGCTCGGTCCACAGCCCGGCCGCGCCGATCGCTGCCCGGATCCGGTCCAGGACCTGATCCGCCAGGACCGGATCGGCGAAGAACGCGCGCCCCGTGCGGGTGTAGATCACGCCGGAACCCGCCACCCCGAACTGCCGCGACCCGGCCTCGGCGTCGCGGCACGCGATGACGACCGCGCGCGAGCCCATGTGCTTCTCCTGCGCGACGAGCTGCGCCACCCCGGCGCTCCGGTAGGCGGCAAAGGCATCGCGCGGATGCTCCAGCAGGTCCCCGGAACTCGCGGCGGCCGGCGGCGACATGGTGGGCGGCAGGTAGACCAGCCAGCGCGGGTCGAGGGCGAACCGGCTCATCACCTCCAGGGCGGCGAGCGCGTTCTCCTCGCGGATGGTGACGGTCTGCCCGGTCAGCCGGGTGGCGACGATCCGCTTGCCGAGCACGTCGGTGATGTTCAGCTCCGCCTCGGCCCGGGCCGGGACCGGGGGCGGCGCGGCGAGCGGCCGGACCGGCTCGAAGTAGACCTGCCGGGCCGGGACGCCGACGATCTCCCGCTCGGGGTAGCGCAGCGCCGTGAGGCGCCCGCCGAACACGCAGCCGGTGTCCAGGCAGATGGTGCCGTTGACCCACTCGGCGGCCGGCACCGGCGTGTGCCCGTAGGCCACCATCGCGCGGCCGCGGTAGTCCTGTGCCCACGGGTAGCGGACCGGCAGCCCGAACTCGTCGGTTTCGCCCGAGGTGTCCCCGTAGAGCGCGAACGACCGGACCGCCGCCGAGGCCCGCCCGTGCATGGCCTCAGGCAGCCCGGCGTGCGCGACGACCAGGCGCCCGTCGTCCAGGACCAGGTGCCCGAGCAGCTGGTCCATGAAGGCGGTGGCCTGCGCGGTGAACTCGGCCGGCTCGGCGGCCAGCTGGGCCAGGCTCTGGGCCAGCCCGTGCGAGACGGTCACGTCCCGGCCGCGCAGCGCGCGGACCAGCTTGGCCTCGTGGTTGCCGGTCACCGACCGGGCGCTGCCGGCCGCGGTCATCCCCATGACCAGCCGCAGCACGGCGGGCGTGGCCGGCCCGCGGTCGACCAGGTCGCCAACGAAGACGGCCGTGCGGCCGCCGGGATGCACCGCCGACGTCCCGTCCGCCGCCACCTGGTAGCCGAGGGCGCCCAGCAGGTCGGTCAGCTCGGCGAAGCAGCCGTGCACGTCGCCGATCACGTCGAACGGCCCGTGCTCGCCGCGCAGGTCGTTCCACAGTGGCTCGCGCTCGATGACCGCCGCCGCGATCTCGTCGGTGCCCGACAGCACGTGCACCCGGTGGAAGCCCTCGCGGCGCAGGCCGCGCAGGCCCCGGCGGAGCTGGTCGTGCTGCTGGCGCAGCACCCGCGCGCCGAACGCGCGGTCGCTGCGGGCCGCGTTCCGGGCCGCGCAGGTGCCCTCGGGCACGTCCAGGACGATCGCGACGGCCAGTACGTGGTGCCGCTTGGCCAGCGCGATCAGCGGCTGCCGGGCGGCGGCCTGGACGCTGGTCGCGTCGACCACGGTGAGCCGCCCGGCGGCGAGCCGCTTGCCCGCGATGAAGTTCAGCACGTCGAACGCGTCGGCCGTGGCCCCCTGGTCGTTCTCGTCGTCGCTGACCAGCGCACGGCAGAAGTCCGACGACAGCACCTCGGTGGGCCGGAAGTGCGCGCGCGCGAACGTCGACTTCCCGGAGCCGGAGATGCCGACCAGGACGACCAGGGACAGCTCCGGGATCGTGATCGGGCTCACCGGCGGAACACCGCCAGCTGCGTCGGCGCGCCCGCCGCGGCGTCGGCCGGCCCGATCCCGGACAGCTCGGCCCGGTACCCGTGCCGCGCGGCCACTTCCCCGGCCCACCGCCCGAACTGCGCCCTGCTCCATTCGAAACGATGGTCACCATGCCGGAGCTCGCCCGCAGAAAGTCCCGTGAACAGGGCGTTGTACTCGGCATTGGGCGTGGTCACCGCGATCACGGCGGGCCGCGCCCAGCCGAACACGGCCTGCTCCGCCGCGGCCAGCCGGGGCGGGTCGATGTGCTCGATCACCTCCATCAGCACGGCGGCGTCGAAGCCCCGCAGCCGGTCGTCGCGGTAGGTGAGCGCGCCGTGCAGCAGCTCCACCCGGGCCAGCTCCCGCGGCGACGCGGTGTCGAGGCGCAGCCGCCGGGCCGCGCCCGCCAGCGCCCGGTGCGACACGTCCACGCCGGTGACCTGGTCGATGGCCGGGCTGCGGAGGAGCTCGGCGATCAGCTGGCCTGACCCGCAGCCCAGGTCCAGGACGCGCCGCGCGCCGCTGGCCGCGATGACCCGGGTGACGGCCGTGATCCGCCGCTGGTGCAGGCCGATCCGGTGCTCGGCGGCCTGCTCGGCGGCGTCGGCGTCGGCATCGGCCCGGTCCGGGTCGCCGCCCTCGTCGGCGACCAGCCGGGCCAGGGCGTCCCTGGTCAGCCGCCGGTCGTGGCGGAGGTAGCGCTCCGCGATCAGCTCCCGGTCAGGGTGGGCGGCGAGCCACCGGCCGCCGCGCCGGAGCAGCTTGCCGACCTCGGCCTCGCCCGCCCAGTAGTGCTTGTCGTCATCCAGCACCGGGATCAGCACGTAGACCTGCTCCAGGACGTCCTGCAGCCGCGCGGTGATCTCCAGGGTCACGGCCAGGTACCGACTGTCGCCCCAGTCCGGAAACTCGCCGTCGAGCGGGATGGGCCGGGCCGTGACCGCGTAGCCGAGCGGCTCGAACAGCGCGCGCAGCAGGGCCGGCCCGCCCCGGCAGGGCAGCACCGGGAGGCCGATCTCGAGCGCGATGGGCTGGCCGGCCAGCTCCGGCCGCTCCTTGCTGCGACCGCTCATGGCCGTCCCGAGCAGCTTGGCCAGCGCGACGGACAGGAACGACGACGCCGCGTACGGCCGGTCGTTCACGTAGCCGCCCAGCGCGAACGGGCTGGCCGGGCCGGCCGTGTCGCGGACCAGCCCGACCGGGTCGACCTGGAGCAGGATGGCCGCGCAGCAGCGCTCCGCCGACGCCTGCGGGTAGAACAGGTGCGCCGTGCCGAAGCTCAGCGGCGCCGCGTGCTCGCGGTCGGGGTGCTTGTGCAGCAGGAAGCCCAGGTCGGTGGCCGGCCGGTGGGTGGTGGCGATCGTCAGCAGCACTGGCGCGTCCTCCCGCCTCGTCCGGACTGGCGCACCCAGGATCCACGAAAAGCGGGCCGGCGGCCACGCAGTATCGGCCGGCCGCTACCCGCCCGCGGTGATGCAGGCCGCCGCGGCGGCCGCCGCGGCCTCGGCCGCGGCGATCCCCGCCGCCTCGGTGGGCTGCCCGGCCGAGAGCACGGCCAGCAGCAGGTGCTGATGGTCATGCTCGACCACGCCGATGCTGTTGATGACCCAGTTGTCGGTGGCGCCCGCCGAGCCGTCCGGCAGCCAGCCGTCCTTGACCGCGTTGCGCGTGCCCGGGCTGGCCGCCGCCGAGATGCCCCAGCGCTGGGACGGGTCGGTGGCGCGCATCAGGCTGAGCTCGTAGGACCGCGCCGCGGCCGGCAGCGGTGACCCGGTGGCGGTCAGGTCCCGCAGCAAGGTGAGCTGGTCGGCGACGGTCGTGCTGGTCAGCCCCCAGTCGTTGGCCGGCCCCGGCACGGTGTGCCGCAGGCCCAGCTGGATGTCGGCGGCGGTCATCCCGGCCGCCCGGCCGGCCGCGTTCCACAGCCGGGTCGCGGCCCCGTCAGCGCTGGCCTCGATCATCGTGGTGGCCACCCGGTCGTCGGCATCGCTCAGGCCGGCGGGACGGCCCAGCAGCAGGCCGGCCAGGATGGCAACCTTCTCGATGCTGGCCGTGTGAAACTTGCGGCCGCCGCCGTAGATGGCCACGGCGCCGGTGGTCCGGTCGACCACGCCGACGCCGAGCGTGCCGGGCTGCCCGGCCAGCACGGGCGCCAGGGCCGTGGCCAGCCGGCGGTCCCAGGCCCGGTCGGCGTGCACCGGCGTGACGGCGCTCCGCGGCGTGATCCCGGCCGGGCCGCCCCGGCCCAGCGCCGGCGCCGGGGTGGCGGCCGCCCCGCCGGTGGCCGGCGGCGGCGCGCCGGAGCTGAGCAGGCCGGCCGACGAGATCGTCATGACGACGACGAACGCGGCCATGGCCGCGAAGGCCAGGGCGAAGGCCAGTCGCTCCCACCGGGCCAGGCGGCCCGCGTGGACCGGCCGGGCGGCGGCGGCGCGCGGCCGCATGCGGCCGGGCGGGCCGATGCGGCGCTGCTGGCTCACCAGAGTGCCCCGAGCATCGATTTCTCCCCCGAATGCTCATTAGGATGCCCGCGCGCCAATTGCACGGCCGTGTCATTCCCCCGAAGACACACCGCACAATGCGTGCAGGCAATCAGGATTCCCCCGGATATGACAGAGTCATATTCAGGAATACGCTAGCAGGGAATACCGAGCGCGCAAAGACGACCCTTTACTCGCGGGCGGTCCGCCGAATTAGCGGAGGGACGATAAGGAATTAAATGACCTAACGGGCGGCGAGCAGGGCGCCCAGCCGGGCCAGCGCCCCGGTGAACGCGTGCGGCGGCGGGGTGGCGTAGCCCACGACCAGCGCGGACCGGTCCGGCCGGCCGGCCGCCCCGTACCCGCGCAGGCCCTCGACGACCAGGCCGTGCCCGGCGGCGCGGGCGACGACCTCGTCCTCGTCCTGGCCGGCGGGCAGCTCGGCCAGGGCGTGCAGGCCGGCCGCGATGCCGGTGACGTGCACGTGCGGGGCGTCCCGGGCCAGCGCCTCGGCCAGGCGGTCGCGGCGCCGGCGGTAGGCCAGCCGCGCCCGCCGGACGTGCCGGTCGTAGCCGCCGCCGGTGATGAACTCGGCCAGGGTGAGCTGGTCGATGACGCTGCTGTGGCGGTCGGCCAGCGGCCGGGCCGCGACGACCTCGTCGAGCAGGCCGCCGGGCAGCACCAGCCAGCCCAGCCGCAGGCCCGGGGCCAGGCTCTTGCTGACCGAGCCGGCGTAGACGACGTGGCCGGGCGCGAGCGCCTGCATGGCGCCGACCGGCTGGCGGTCGTACCGGAACTCGCCGTCGTAGTCGTCCTCGATCACGACCCCGCCGGTGTCGCGGGCCCACGCCACCGCCTGCGCCCGCCGCCGCGGGTGCAGCGCCATCCCGAGCGGGAACTGATGCGCCGGGGTGAGCAGCGCCGCGGGCGCGTCCCCGAACTGCGCCACCATCGCGCCGTGCCCGTCGACCGGGACCGGGGTCACCGCCAGCCCGGCGGCGGTCACCGTGTCGCGATGCGCGGGCTGGCCGTAGGCCTCCATCGCGACCCGCGTCCCGCCGCGGGCGGCCACCACGTGGCTCAGCACGTGCAGCCCGTGGCCGAAGCCCGCCGACACCACGATGTTCTCGGGGCTGACCGCCACGCCGCGGGCGCGGGACAGGTAGCCCGCCAGGGCGCGGCGCAGTTCCGGGCGGCCGCGCGGGTCACCGTAGCCCAGGGCCTGCGACGGCGCGGCGGCCAGCGCCCGCCGGGCCGCCGCCAGCCACGCCGCGCGCGGGAACGCCGACAGGTCCGGCGAGCCCGGCCGCAGGTTGTAGCGCGGCTCGCCGGCCGCCGGGGGGGCGGCCGGCTCGGCGGCCGGGTCCGCGGCTCCGACGCGGTCGGCGACCCGGGTGCTCGACCCGCGCTGCGCCGTCAGCCAGCCCTCCGCCACGAGCTGGGCGTAGGCGTCGGCCACAGTGTTGCGGGCCACCTGCAGGTCGCTGGCCAGGGCGCGCGAGGACGGCAGCCGGGTGCCGGGGCCGAGCTGGCCGGACCGCACGGCGTCGCGCAGCGCCGCCTCGAGGCCGGCCCGGACGCGCCGCCCGGCCAGCTCCAGGTGCAGGTCGACGCCCGAAGTGGCCCACGTCTGCGGCATAGAAGTGGACCTTACTCCTGGGCTGGTTTCCCGGTGAAATAGCGCTATGACGACAGACACCTGCACCGGCACCGTCCAGATCCCGGTCCGCCTCGACTTCGACAGCCACGCCGCGGCCTTCTCCCGGGCCATGTCCCACCTCGACCAGAGCGCGACCAAGGAGCTCGACCGGGTCGAGTTCGATCCCCGCCTCCGCGAGCTGGTCCGCATCCGCGCCTCGCAGCTCAACGGCTGCGCGTACTGCCTCGACATGCACACCAAGGACGCCCGCGCCATCGGCGAGAGCGAGCAGCGGCTGTACGCGCTGCCCGCGTGGCGCGAGACACCCTATTTCTCGGCCCGCGAGCGTGCGGCGCTGGCCTTCACCGAGTCGGTCACGCTGCTGGCCGCCAGCCACGTCCCGGACGCGGACTACGCGGCGGTGGCCGCCGAGTTCAGCCCGGCCGAGGTCGCCGCCCTGGTCAGCCTCATCGTCGCGATCAACGCGTGGAACGCCATCAGCGTCGCCACCCGCGCCTGGGTGCCGGGGACCTATCAGCCGTAACGTGGGCTCACGATGATGAGCCCCACTGCGGACGAGGTCACCGGCGCGCTCCGGGCGGCCGGCTGCGTCTTCGCCGAGGACGAGGCGCGGCTGCTGATCGCGGCCGCCGCCAGCCCGGCCCAGCTCACCGCGATGATCGGCCAGCGGGCCGGGGGCACGCCGCTCGAGCACGTGCTGGGCTGGGCGGAGTTCTGCGGCCTGCGGATCGCGGTCGACCCGGGCGTCTTCGTCCCGCGGCGCCGGACCGAGTTCCTGGTCGGCCAGGCGGCGGCCCGCGCCGCCGGGCCCGGCCGGGACGGGGCGGGCCGGCCGGTCATCGTGGACCTGTGCTGCGGGTCCGGCGCCCTGGGGGTGGCGCTGGCGGCCGCGCTGGGCGGCGCCGACCTCCACGCGGCCGACGTCGACCCGGCCGCGGTGGCGTGCGCCCGGCGCAACGTCGTCCCGGCGGGCGGGCAGGTGCACGCGGGCGACCTGTTCGCGGCGCTGCCGGCAGACCTGCGCGGGCGCGTGGACATCCTGGTCGTCAACGTGCCCTACGTGCCGAGCGGGGAGATCGCGCTGCTGCCCGCGGAGGCCCGCGAGCACGAGCCGCAGGTCGCGCTGGACGGCGGCCCCGACGGGCTCGACGTCCTGCGCCGGGTCGCGGGCGAGGCGGCGGCGTGGCTGGCGCCGGGCGGGCGGCTGCTGACCGAGACCAGCGAGCGCCAGGCCGCGGCGGCGGCGCGGATCGTGGCCGGCGGCGGGCTGGCCGCCCGGGTGGTCAGCGACGAGGAATGGGGCGCCACCGTGGTCGTCGGGCGGCGGGTCGTGACCGGCAGGGGCTAGCCCTTCGGCGCTGCGGGCGGCTGCGGGATCTTGTTTTGCGGGATCACGACGCGCTCGCCGTTCGGCCCGATAATCACCTGTTCCGCGCCGCCCGGCAGGCCGCGCAGGATCCGCGCATGCTCGACGGTCGCCCCGGAATGCTGCTGCACCCCGACGGCGGCCACTACGCCGACGACCGCCAGCGCGCCCGCGCCCGCCGCGGCCAGGTCGCGCGCCCGCCGACTGGTCAGCGCCCGCCGACGCCGACGGGGCGCCGGCGGCTGGGCGCCGGCCAGGTGCGCGTCGAGGCGGGCCTCGACCCGCGCCGCGACCTCCCGGTCGACTTTCTCCAGGAACGATGCCACGACCGCGTCGTGGTATTCAGGGCCGAGTTCCTGATAGGTCTCGGCGGCAGCGCGAATATCCTCCGGAGAGACGGGCGAGTCGCTCATGCCGACAGGGTAGCTCCTATTCCCGGGACCAGCCGGGGTCGCGCCCCGACAATCCGAGCAGGCGGTCCAGCGCCGGGGCGTCTGCGGCCACCGGGACGCGCGGGGCGAACGCCTTGCCCTCGCCCTGGTAGTCCGGGGTCAGCATGTTGGGGGCGAAGGCCAGCGATTCCTCCGCCGCGGCGGCGGCCGGTGACCAGGGCTGGCCGGTGGCGCGGGCCAGGTCCCAGCCGTGTACCTGGTACTCCCACAAGATCATGGACAGCGCCATCTCGCCGGGCATGGCCGACTCGCCCAGGCGCAGCGGGCGGGCGGCGGCCCCGCCGCGGATGGCCGCGTCGAGGGTCGCGGCGGCCGCGCGCACCTGGGCGGCCGGGTCCGCGGCGGCCTGGTAGCCGTCCAGCCCGGCCCGGGGCGCCTGGCCGCCGGGGTCGGCGAAGCCCGCGGCGAACGTGTCCAGCCAGCCCACGACGTGGTCACGGAGCTGGGTGACGTCGAGCTCGGTGCAGGGCGTCGGGTTGGTCAGCTGCTGTGGGGTAATACCGCTCATCACGGGCGCGAGGTCAGCCAGCACGGCGCTGAGGAGGTCCGCGGTGCGGTCCGTTGAGGTGCTCATGGGCAGCCAGGTTACGGACCCAGTTTCGGGTGGGGATTGAATATTCGCGACAGGAGCCGACTCGCTAAGGTCTACCGATGAGTAATGGCCAGCCAGATCCGGTCGAAAGCGACAGCCGGGGAATTCTGGACCCGTGGCTGCTCCGGCAGCGGGTCCGGCTGACCCGCTATCCGCCGACCCCGGCCCTTTCCGGCCTGGTGGACCGGCTCTGGGCGGTGGCCTGGGACCTGCCGCCCGGCACGGCCCACCGGCAGCAGGTCCTGACCCATCCGGGCGCCAACCTGAGCGTCGGGAACGCCGACGGGGCGGGCGCCGGCGACCGGGCCGGGCCGGTCGAGGCGCGGCTGAACGGGGTGGCGCGCGGGCTGAGTACCCGCACCCTGGTCGGCCAGGGCTGGGCCGTGGCCGCGATGACGCGGCCGGGCGGGCTGGGCGCGTTCGTCAGCGGGTCGGCGTCCGATTTCACCGACCGCGTCGTCCCGCTGGGCCAGGCCATCGCCGTCGACGAGCCCGCCCTGCTGCGCGCGCTGATGGCCGAGCCGGACGAGGCGGCCCGGGCCGCGCAGCTGGCCCGGGCGCTGGAGCAGGCCGTGGATCCCGGCCGGGTGCGGGCCGCCCGGCAGGTCGCGGAGGTGGCCCGGCTGGCCGAGACCGACCGGTCCATCCGGCGCCTGGCCGACCTGTGCGACCGCTCGGGCGTCAGCCAGCGGACCCTGCAGAGGCTGTTCCTGCACTACGCCGGGGTGCCGCCGACCTGGGTCGTACGACGGTACCGGCTGCTGGAGGTGGCCGAGACGGTCCGGGCGGGCGGCCCGGTGTCGTGGGCCGAGGTGGCGGCCGGCCTCGGGTACGCCGACCAGGCCCACCTGATCACCGAATTCCGGGCCGCGACCGGGCAGACTCCGGCGGCCTACGCGGCGGCTCAGTCGCCGGGCGCGGAGTAGGACGGCAGCTCGCGCATCCGGCGCAGCGGCGACAGGAAGACGGGCAGGAAGGCCAGTCCCCCGCCGATCGCCGCCACCAGCAGGGTCGCGCGCACGCCGATCAGGGTGCCGAGCGCGCCGCCGATGACGCCGCCGAGCGGCAGCGTGCCCCAGACCAGGAAGCGCATGGTCGCGTTCATCCGGCCGAGCAGCTCGGGCGGGCACAGGCCCTGGCGGAAGCTGACCTGGGTGATGTTGTACAGGACGACGCCGGTCCCGAAGCCGACCTCGGCCACCGCGAGGAGGGCCAGGGTCCAGTCGCGCTGCACGAACGGCGCCACGAACCCGAACGGGGCGCTGGCCACCATCGAGATCCAGATGGCCGGGCCCTGCCCGAACCGGGCCGCGAACCGGGTCGCGCCCAGCGCCCCGGCCAGGCCGCCGACCGCGGCGAACGACGTGAGCAGGCCGATGATGCCCGGCGCGATGTGCAGCTGGCGGGCCAGGAGCACGTAGAACACGGCGTTGGTGATCCCGCTGAACAGGTTGGAGGACCCGGTGCACATCGCGATCGCACGCAGCAGCGGGCTGCCCAGCACGAACCGCAGTCCCTCGCGGATCTCCCGGCCCAGGTGCCGGTCGGGCTTGCGTGCGGGCCGCGGCGGCCGGGCCTGGATGGCGGTGACCCAGCCCGCCGACCACAGGAAGCTCAGCGCGTCCACGAGCACGGCGTAGGGCGCGGTGAGGGCCTGGATCAGCAGGCCGGCCGCCGACGGGCCGGCGATCTGGCTGACCGACTCGCTGGCCTGCAGCCGGGAGTTGCCCGCCACCAGCTGCTCCCGGCCGACCAGCTGGGGCAGGTAGGACTGGTAGGCCACGTCGAAGAAGACCGTGCCCACGCCGGTGATGAGCGCGACCCCGAACATCTGCCCGATGGTCAGCACTCCGAGCAGCTTGGCCAGCGGGATCGACGCCAGCGCGACCGCGCGGATCACGTCGTTGACGATCAGCACGGAGCGGAATCGCATCCGCTCCACCCAGGCGCCGGCCGGCAGCCCGACGAGCAGGAACGGCGCGGTCTGGAAGGCCTCCAGCAGGCCGACCTCCAGCGTCGTGGCGTGCACGACCAGGATCGCGACCAGCGGCAGGGCGAGCTGGCTGACCATCGTGCCGAACTGACTGACCGTCTCGCCGATCCACAGCCGCCGGAAGTCGACGTGCTGCCACAGGCCATCGCGCCGCCGCCGGGACTCTGTGGCGGGGGGCTCCGTCGCGGGGGGCTCCGTTTCGGCCGGTTCCGTGTCGGTCACACGGGACATCCTGGGCAAGTGATTGGGGTTTGTCAATCACTTATAAACTGCCGGTCATGGTCGAGCGCAGGCAGGCGACCGACGAGGAGGCCAGGGCCCTCGCGTCGGCCCTCCGGCTGCGGATCCTGCGCATCTGCCTGGACGAGGGCCGGACCAACCAGGAGATCGCGCAGATCCTCGGCCGCGACCCGGCCAGCATCCTGCACCACACCCGGACGCTGGTCCGGACGGGCTTCCTGGAGGCCCTCCCGGAGCGCCGCGGCGCCCGCGGCGCCCGCGAGATCCCGTACCTGGCCACCCGCAAGTCCTGGCACCTCAGCACGCCGGTGAAGGACCGCGCCATGCTCGACACGTTCATGGAGGAAGTGGCCCTCGTCCCGGCGGCCGACCTGGACATGAGCCGGCTCGGCCTGCGCCTGTCCGCGGCCGACTTCGCGGAGTTCCGCACTCGGCTCTACGCCCTGCTCGAGGAGTTCCAGGGCCGCCCCGACGATCCGGCCGCGGCGGCGTGGTCCCTGTTCGTGGCGCTGCACCCCGATCCCAACCGGCCCTGACCCCGGCCATTGACATGCAGCGTTTTCACTCCACCGGAGGCGACCACGGACCTGGACGAGGTATCCGTCTGGCGGGGCCGGGAAAAGCTGCACTACCTCAACGCCGCGCCCATCAGCCCTGGAGGCACCTGCGATGGACAAGCCCGAGTTCGTCTACACCACCTACATCCGGACCACGCCGGAGCAGCTCTGGCGCGGCCTGACCGACCCCGCCTTCACCCGGCGCTACTGGGGGCTGGCCTACGAGTCGGACTGGGCCGCCGGGTCCGCCTTCACCGTCCGGCTCGACAAGGCCATCACGCCAGGTGAGGACGGTGTGACCATCACCGACCCGGCCCAGGTCATCCTGGAGTCCGACCCGTACCGGCGGCTGGCCTATAGCTGGCACACGCTCACGCCGGAGTGGGCGGCCGCCTACGGCATCAGCGACGAGGACCGGGCCCGGTTCGCGGCGGAGCCCCGCTCCACGGTCGCGTTCGACATCGACCCGCTCGGCGACTACGTCCGGCTGACGGTCGTGCACGACGGCTTCGAGGACGGCAGCGCCGTGCTGTCCGGTATCTCCCAGGGCTGGCCGCTGATCATGTCCAGCCTCAAGTCCCTGCTGGAGACTGGCGACGTGCTGCCGGCGGGTTAGGCCGGCGGGCTACGGTGGGGCGTTGACTTCGTTCGTCAGCCCCGAGGAGCACATGATGTCGACCGGCACCGATACCCCGACCCGGCCGCCGCTGACGTCCCGGAGCCGGGGCTGGCGGGTCATCGCCACGGCCTTAACGCTGGCCGCCCTGGCCGCGGCGAGCGTGACGGTCTGGATCTGGCTCCGGCCGCCGGCCCACGTGACCCGGTCGGGCCTGCACACGTCCGCGTCCCGCCAGGTCACCCGCGCGTCCCCGGCGCGGCTGGTGATCAGCATCGGCGCCGGCGACCTCACCCTCCGGCCCGGCCCGGCCGGCCGGGTCACCGAGCAGCGCACGCTGACCTGGAAGACCCGGCCGCCGGTGGTCACCGAGTCCGTCGCGCGCGGCACCCTCACCATCACCGCGCGCTGCCCGGCGGGCCAGGCGGGCGGCTGCGCGGCCGGCCTCGCGCTCACCGTGCCGCGCGGCGTGGCCGTGCGCGCCCGGGTGACCAGCGGCAGCGTGTCCGCCACCGGCCTGCGGGGCGCGGTCACCCTGGCCGCCGTCCACGGCAGCCTCCGGCTGAGCCGGCTCAGCGGGCCGCTCCAGCTGAGCAGCGCCAGCGGCGGCATCGTGGGCGAGGCGCTGACCTCGGCCCGGGTCAGCGCGCGGGCCGCGGCCGGCGACATCGCGCTCGCCTTCACCGCCGTCCCGGCGCAGGTCAGCGCGGTCGGCGACGCGGGCGACATCAGCATCGACGTGCCCCGGCAGGCCGGCGGCTACCGCGTCCGGGCCGCCACCCTGGCCGGCGACCGCGCGGTCAGCGTCCGCCAGAACCCGGCCTCGGCCGACGCCATCATCGCGACCAGCGACGCCGGTGACGTGGCTGTCGCCTACGCCGCATCCTGACCGGCAAATCTTCAGCGGGACTTGCTGGGCTGCGTTCCGGGCGGCCGGTTCCGGCAGGTCATAAGCTTCGCCTGCGAGCTGGCCCGGCGGCCGGGCTGATCTGTCAGGAAAGGACACTGCCGTGCCGAATGCCCAGGGAGTGCTCACCATCCGCTACGCGGTGAAGACGGATGTCGGCCTGCGCCGCTCGGGCAACGAGGACGCCGCCTACGCCGGGCCGCGGCTGCTCGCCGTGGCCGACGGCCTCGGCGGGCACGCGGGCGGCGAGGTGGCCAGCGCGACCGTGATCGACGCGCTGCGGCCGCTCGACACCGAGGTGCCTGCGGGCGACGTGCTGACCGCGCTGGATGACGCGGTCCGCCGGGCCAGCACCGCGCTCGGCGACATTGTCGAGGCCGACCCGTCGCTGCGCGGCCTCGGCACGACCCTGACGGCGCTGCTGTGGTCGGGCTCCCAGCTGGGGCTGGTGCACATCGGCGACTCGCGCGCCTACCTGGTGCGCGACGGCGAGGTGTTCCAGATCACCCATGACCACACCATGGTGCAGCTCCTGGTGGACGAGGGCCGCATCACCACCGAGGAGGTCGCGACGCACCCGCAGCGGTCGCTGCTGCTGCGGGCGCTCGGTGACTTCACCTCCGAGCCCGACCTGCAGCTGCGCGAGGGCCGCCCCGGTGACCGCTACCTGCTGTGCTCGGACGGGCTGCACGGGGTCGCGGACGCCGACGCGATCGGGCGCGTGCTGCTGACGGTGGCCGACCCCGACCAGGCCGCCGCCGACCTGGTGGCCCTGGCCATCGCCAACGGCGGGCCCGACAACATCACCGTCATCATCGCCGACGTCCTGGCCGCGGGCGAGGCGGACGCGGCGGGCCCGGACCCGGCCAGCACCGGCCGGGGCAGCACGGTCGAGGCGGACGTGCCGACTCTGGACGAGGGCATCCCGGACGAGGGCAGCCCGGACGAGGCGGGCGGGTCCTAGCCGCCGGTGCAGATCCGGTCGAGGCGCTCCAGCGTCTCCGCCATGCTGTCAATGTCGGCCAGGTCGGGCGCGGCCACCCGGGAGCAGTCGTCGATCTCGGTCACCACAGTGGCGTCCGCGCCGTCCGGGGTGAGCTCGTATGCCCACCGCTGCCCCAGGCGCCGCCGTCCTCCCGGTGCCCGGGCCAAACTCAGCTGGCCGCCGCGGCCGCCGCGGCCGCCGCGGGGGTGCCGATCCGGGCCTGGTACTCGTTCCACGAGATCGTGACCGGTCCCGGGATCCCGGCCGCCTGGTAGGACTCCACGTTGTTGACGTGGTCCTCGGGGCCGGTGACGTGATGCAGGCTGCCGTCGGAGGCCAGCAGGAACACGCCCGGCCACGCGGTGCCCGCCGGGACGCCGGCCCGGTCTACCTGAACCAGGATCATCTCAGGGTCCTTCCTCGTCTTCTGGGTGGCCTGCGTGCCCTTGCCGAGCGCGGCCCGCATGGCCGCCGGCGTGGCATAGGAGGACACGTCGCGGTCGATGTTGCCGGTCGTCGCGTACTGGTGCAGCGCCCACGTCCTCCACGGCGCCGGGACCCGGGGGCGCCCGGCCGGGCTGGACGGATCGGACATCCACAGCGGGTAGGAGCCCAGCCCGGCGCAGTTGCCCTCGGCGGCGAAGTTCAGGAACGTGTAGATCAGGGGCGTGCGGCCGAACGTCGCGCGCAGGCCGCCCAGCACGCTCACGGCCCAGGCCGACACCGCGGCCGGCCCGAGGCCGTCCGTCGTCTCGTGGTCCAGGGCGACCGCGTCGCCGTCCTCGACCCCCAGCGCGTCCAGCTGCCCCGCGAAGAACGACACCGTCGCGGCGGCGCTCACGGCCGGGTGGCCGAACAGGTACGCCACCCGGACGAGTCCCTGCTGCTTCAGGTACGCCCAGTCGGCGGCGGCCTGCGGGTTGACATAGCGAATGAGGGCCGTGCCGTGCGGCTCCAGCTCCGTGATCTTGACTGCGGCCCACTGGATCGCGCCCGCGTTCTTGGCCCAGCTGGCGGGCGCACCCTGAAATGACGAGACGTCCACTCCGAGCACCGGCCGGCCCCCTTAGTCCCTGTTCGCAGCAACAGAAGTATGGGGCCTGCGCCGGGGTATCGGCGGAATATTGGCCCGATCGCCATTACGCCTGGTAAGGCCGGCATTCTCGGTCATTGACGCGCCCACAGGTCAGTCACGCCGACGCCCAGCCGGGCCAGCAGCCGGCGGAGCAGGGGCAGCGAGAGGCCCAGCACGTTGCCGTGGTCGCCGCGGATCTCCTCGACGAACCAGCCGCCGCGGCCGTCCAGCGTGAATGCGCCGGCGACCCGGAGCGGCTCGCCGCTGGCCACGTAGGCGGCGATCTCGGCCTCGCTCGGGCGGCCGAACCGCACCTGCGTGGCGCCCGCCTCGCACACGGACGCCCCGGTGGCGGCATCGATGACGCAGTGCCCGGTCAGCAGCGTCCCGGTCTGGCCGGCCAGGTCCCGCCACAGCGCCGCGGCCGCCGCGGCGGAGGCCGGCTTGCCCAGCGCCCGGCCCGCCAGGCGGGGCACGCCGCCCATCTCCAGGAGCGAGTCGCACCCGATGACCAGCCCCGTGCTCACCTGCTGGGCGACGGCCCCGGCCTTGGCCGCGGCCAGGGCCAGGACCAGTTCCCGGGGCGTCGGCGCGGTGATGGCGCTCTCGTCGACGCCGCTGACGATCACCTCGGGGCGCAGGCCGGCCGACTGGAGGAGCTGGAGACGGGCGGGCGACGCGGACGCCAGGATGATGTTCGTCACGGCCGCCGAGCTTACCGATCCGGCGCCGCCCCGACGATTTGATAAGCCCAGCCTTATAAGTTTAGGCTTACGGTATGCGCGAGGACCCGGACGTCGAGCAGGTCGCCGCGGCGCTGCGGCTGAGCATCGGGCTGCTGCGCCGGCAGCTGCGCCAGGCGCCGGTGCCGGGTGAGCTGACCATGCCGGAGAGCGCGGCGCTGACCCGGCTGGACCGCGGCGGCCCGGCCAGCGCCAGCGCGCTGGCCCGGCAGGAGCAGATCAGCCCGCAGTCGATGGGGGCGACGCTCGGCGCCCTGGCGACGCGGGGCCTGGTCGAGCGGCGGCCCGACCCGCAGGACGGGCGGCGGGCCGTCATGTCGCTGAGCGAGGCCGGGCGCCAGGTCCTGCACAGCAAGCGGAGCGCGCGGACGCAGCAGCTGGCCCGAGCCCTGTCGGACGGGTTCACCCCGGCCGAGCTCCGGACGCTGATGGCGGCCGCCCCGCTGCTCGAGCGACTGGCGCACAGCATCTGATGGCCAGCGCCCAGCCCGACCCGGCCCTCGACCGTTACCACTGGGTGGCCCTGGCCAACACGACCGCGGCCATGTTCATGGCGGCGCTGGACGGGTCCATCGTCATCATCGCGCTCCCGGCCATCTTCCGCGGCATCCACCTGGACCCGCTGGCGCCCGGCAACATCGCCTACCTGCTGTGGATGATCATGGGCTACCGGCTGGTCCAGGCCGTGCTGGTCGTCACCCTCGGCCGGCTGGGCGACATGTTCGGCCGGGTCAAGATCTACAACGCGGGCTTCGTGGTGTTCACGATCGCCTCCATCCTGCTGTCCTTCGACCCGTTCGACGGCGGCCACGGCGCGCTGTGGCTGATCGGCTGGCGGGTGCTGCAGGCCATCGGCGGGTCCATGCTGATGGCCAACTCCGCGGCGATCCTGACCGACGCGTTCCCGCCCGAGCGGCGCGGCTTCGCCCTCGGCACCAACCAGATTGCCGGCCTGGCCGGGCAGTTCATCGGGCTGGTCGCGGGCGGGCTGCTGGCCGCGTGGGACTGGCGCGCGGTGTTCTGGGTCAACGTGCCGGTCGGGGTGTTCGGGACGATCTGGGCCTACCGGCGGCTGCGCGACAACGGCGAGCGGCACCGGGGGCGCATCGACTGGTGGGGCAACGTGACCTTTGCGTTCGGCCTCGGCGCGGTCCTGATCGGCATCACCGAGGGCATCCAGCCGTACGGGTCGCACAGCGAGGGCTGGACGAACCCGACCGTCGCGGGCCTGCTGATCGGCGGGACGGCCCTGCTGGTGGCGTTCGCCGCCATCGAGCGGCGGGTCGCCGGCCCGATGTTCCAGCTCAGCCTGTTCCGGATCCGGGCTTTCACGGCGGGCAGCATCGCCGGCCTGGTGGTGGCCATCGCCCGGGGCGGGCTGCAGTTCATGCTGATCATCTGGCTGCAGGGCATCTGGCTGCCGCTGCACGGCTACGACTTCAGCCGCACGCCGCTGTGGGCGGGCATCTTCCTGCTCCCGCTGACGGCCGGATTCCTGATCTCGGGGCCGACGTCGGGCATCCTGTCCGACCGGTTCGGCTCCCGGGGCATCGCCACGGCCGGGATGGCCGTGTTCGGCGGCAGCTTCATCGGCCTGCTGTTCCTGCCCGCCAACTTCTCCTACTGGGCCTTCGCCCTGCTCATCACGGCGAACGGGATCGGCAGCGGCATGTTCGGCGCGCCGAACTCCTCCTCCATCATGGGCAGCGTCCCGGCCCGGCACCGCGGCGCGGCCTCGGGCATGCGCTCGACCTTCCAGAACTCCGGCACGGCCCTGTCGATCGGGGTGTTCTTCTCGCTCATGGTCGCCGGGCTGGCGGCCAGCCTGCCCAAGACGCTGACCGCCGGCCTGCAGCACCAGGGCGTGCCGCACGCGGTGGCGCACCAGATCGGCGCCCTGCCGCCGGTGTCGTCGCTGTTCGCCTCCGTGCTCGGGGTGAACCCGGTGCAGCACCTGCTGGCGTCGCGGGGCGCGCTGGCCGGGCTGCCCGCCGCCAGCCGGCACGTGCTGACCGGGCGGGCGTTCTTCCCCGGCCTGATCTCCGGGCCGTTTCACCAGGGCCTGGTCGTGGTCCTGAGCGTAGCCGCCGCCCTGTCGGCCCTGGCCGCCGTCGCGTCGCTGCTGCGCGGCGGCAAGTACGCCCACCCCGAGGCCGGGCCGGCCCCCGCCGACCCGGCACCCACCGAGCGAAAGAAGAATGCTCCATGACCGACGCACCCCCGCCCATCAATCCCCGGCACACCGCGCTGCTGATCATGGACTATCAGGCCGGCATCCTCGGGCGGCTGAGCGAGAGCGAGACGCTGCTGGCACGCGCCGCCGGCGCCATCGCCACCGTCCGCCGCCGCGGCGGGCAGGTCGGGTACGTCCGGGTCGCGTTCGAGGACGCCGACTACGACGCGGTGCCGGCCGGAAGCGCGATGGCCGCCGCCGTGACCAGGACCGGCCGGGGCCTGGATGCCGGGTCGCCGGCCACCGCCGTGCACGAGAAGGTGGCCCCCGAGCCCGGCGACATCGTCGTGCGCAAGACCCGGGTCGGCGCCTTCTCCACCACCGACCTGGACCGGCAGCTGCGCGACCGGGGGATCACCACGCTGATCCTGGCCGGGCTCAGCACCAGCGGGGTGCTGCTGTCCACCGTCCGCGACGGCGCCGACCGCGACTACCGGATCCTCGTCCTGGAAGACGTCAGCGCCGACCCCGATCCCGAGGTGCACGCCTTCCTGACCACGCGGATCTTCCCGCGGCAGGCGCGGGTCATCACGCTGGCCGACCTCGACGGCGTGCTGGCCGCCGGGGGGTGACCCCGCGGCGGCCAGCCCGGCCGTCCGCTAGCGCGCCGGGGCGTCGTACCCGGCCGGGGTGCCCGCCACAGCGCCGGAGACCACTAGTCACTTTGTACCTAGTGAGCCTAAGTCGGGCCGGTCAGCCTGCCAAGGGACGGGGGCGGCCGGCCGCGCGGTAGCGTGGGCGGGGTCGCCGCAGCGAGCGGCCGGGAAGGGGAACCTGACTGTGCCGCGATACAGCAGGGTGGTGGTCAAGCTCAGCGGCGAGGCACTGGCCGGGGCGGGGGGCTCGGGGGTGGACCCGGCCAGCCTGGCCCAGGTGGCCGACGAGGTGCTCGCCGTGCACCGGCTCGGCGTGCAGGTCGCGGTCGTCGTCGGCGGCGGCAACTACTTCCGCGGCCGGATGGCCGACGGCTGGGGCATCAGCCGGGCCGAGGCCGACAACATCGGGATGCTGGGCACGGTCATGAACGCGCTCATGCTCCGCGGCGTGCTCACCTCCCGGACCGACACCGACGTGCGGGTGATGACCGCGGTGCCGATGCAGAGCGTCGCCGAGCCGTTCATCCGGCTGCGGGCCGTGCGGCACCTGGAGCACGGCCTGATCGTGCTGCTGGCCGGCGGCATCGGCCAGCCCTACGTCACGACCGACTACCCGGCCGTCCAGCGGGCCCTGGAGCTGGACGCCGACGCCCTGCTGGTGGCCAAGCGGGGCGTGGACGGCGTCTACGACAGCGACCCGCACGAGAACCCGGCGGCGGTGCGCTACTCCGCACTGACCTACGACGAGGCACTGGAGGCCAAGGTCAGGGTCATGGACACCAGCGCGTTCGTGCTGGCCAACGAGCAGGCGCTGACCATGCACGTGTTCGATGTCGCCGCCATCGGGGTCATGCGGCAGATCTGCGAGGGCGCCGAGCTGGGCACCCGGATCACGGCCAAGGCCTAGCCCGTCAGCGCGCGGGGCCGCCCCGCAGCTGCGCCGGGGTACACCCGAAGGCCCGGCGGAACACCCGGTGAAAGTGCGTCACGTCGGCGAACCCGGCGTCGGCCGCGATGTCGATGACGCGCAGCCCGGCCCGGGCCGGGTCAGCCAGGTCGCGGCGGGCCTGCTCCAGCCGCTGCCGCCGCAGCTCGGCGCCGAAGGTCCGCTCGTGCCCGGCGAAGACCTGGTGCAGCTGGCGCACCGAGATGCCCAGCCGGGCGGCGGTGGTGGCCGGGCACAGGTCGTCATCGGCCAGGTGCTCGGCCACGTCGCCGAGCGCGGCGTCCAGCTGGCCGGCCCGGCGGCGGGCGCCCGGCCCGGGATCGGCCGGGCCGAGGCCGGCCGGGCCGTTCAGGGCCACCGCGAGCAGGCCGCCCGCGTGCACGGCCAGGCGGCGGGCGGAGTCCTCCGGCAGGGCGCCAGGCTCCAGGGCCTGGAGGGTGTGGCGCAGCGCCGCGCCCACCCCGCTGACGGTGGGGATCCGCGTCGCGGTGACGACGGGCTGCTCCAGCTGCGGGTGCAGCAGCTGGCCCGGCACGTAGAACGACAGCTGCGCGAAGTCGTCGCTGAGCTCGAAGGTGAACGGGCGCTCGGTGTCCACGACGGTCAGGTCGCCGGGCTGGGTGACGGCGGCGCGGCCGTCCTGGACGGTCCGGCACGAGCCGCGCAGCTGCAGGTTGGCGTAGTACCCGGCCCGGGGCGAGCGGGCGATGCCCGCCTCGGTGCGGCGGACGCGCTGGGCCTGCGAGCCGATCTGGGCGATGGCCAGGCGGCCCAGGCGGCGCTGCGTGACGCGACCCCGGAAGCCGTCAAGGTCGGCGCCGCGCGCCGCGTCCGGGGACAGGTCGAGGAACGCCTCGCAGATCATCTCCCGCCAGTACCCGAACTGGCGGGACCGGGGCACCGCGGCCGTGGACCAGGTCACCGCGCTCATGGCGGCCCGCTCCGGGCCGTGCGCGGACGGCCAGCTTTCCGAGCACGGACAGCAACGTGGCGCGGCGGCGGCCCCGCCATCCTGAGGGCATGAATGCACTTTCGACGCGGTTCACCGATGCCTACGGGATCCGCCATCCCATCGCGGGGGCGGGGATGGCGTTCGCGGGCATGACCCCCGGCCTGGCCGTGGCGGTCAGCCAGGCCGGCGGCCTGGGCGCGCTGGGCGCGGCACTCATGCCGGCGCCCCGCCCTGGCCGCCACCATCGCCGCCATCCGGGCGGGCACCAGCCATCCGTTCAACGTCAACTTCATCACGCCGCTCACCGAGCAGGCCCAGATCGACGTGGCCTGCGCGGCCGGGGTGCCGGTGGCCTCGTTCCACTGGGATCACCCGAAGCGGTCCTGGATCGATGCCCTGCACCGGGCCGGGGCGAAGGTCTGGGAGCAGGTCGGCTCGGCCGACGCCGCCCGGCGGGCCGTCGATGACGGCATCGACCTGATCGTGGCCCAGAGCTCGGAGGCGGGCGGCCATAACTTCGGCCGACTGCCCATGATGGCCCAGCTGCCGCTGATCGCCGACGCGGTGGCCCCGGCCCTCGTGCTCGCCGCCGGGGGCATCGCCGACGGCCGGGGGCTGGCCGCGGCGCTGATGCTGGGCGCGGACGGCGCCTGGATCGGCACCCGGCTGGTGGCGACCGCCGAGTCGGCCGCGCACCGGGAGTACAAGGCCGCGCTGGTCGCCGCCGACGCGGAGAGCACCGTCCGGACCCACATTTTCGGCCGGGAGAATCCGCTGTTCAACCCGATGCGCGTGCTGCGCAACCGGGTGGTGAACGAGTGGACCGACCGGGCCGGCGACATTCCGGCCGACGCCGCGGAGCGTCCCGTGATCGGGCACTTCGACCTGCTGGGCGCCCGGATGGACCTGCACAAGTTCGACAGCTTCGTGCCGATGGACGGGGCCACCACGGGGGACCTGGGCGAGATGCCGCTGCTGGCCGGGCAGGGCGTCGGGCTGATCAGCGCCATCGAGCCGGCCCGCGAGGTGATCGAGCGCATGGTCGCGCAGGCGGCCGGGGTGATCGGCCGCGCCGCGCGGCAGGCGGGATAGGCCGACGATCGGCCAGGGGAACAGGTCGGGCACGGGGCCAGCGTCCCAGGGGGCGCTTGAACGGCGCTGAAACGGCCCGGTAACGTGCGGCTCATGACCATTGAAAGGCGCCCGCTGGGCCGCACGGGCACGGACGTGACCATTCTCGGCTACGGGGCCATGGAGCTGCGGGGGGCGCCCCGCGGGCCGGCCGTGGCCGACGAGGACGCGGGCCGCGTGCTGAACGCGGTGCTGGACGGCGGGATCAACCTCATCGACACCTCGGTGGACTACGGCCGCAGCGAGGAGCTGATCGGGCGGTACATCGGGCACCGCCGGGACGAGTACTTCCTGGCCTCCAAGTGCGGCTGCCTGCTCAGCCCGCCGGCCGACGCCCCGCCGCCCTATCCGCACGACTACCGGCCCGAGAACGTCCGCGCCGACGTGGAGCAGAGCCTGCGGCGGCTGGGCACCGACCGGCTGGACCTGGTCCAGGTCCACATGTCACCCAGCCGGGCCCAGCTCGAGGCCGACCAGACCGTGCCCACCCTCCAGGCCCTGCAGGCCGAGGGGAAGGTGCGGTTCATCGGCATGTCGGGGACCCTGCCGAACCTGCCCGACCACATCGCGATGGGCGTGTTCGACGTGTTCCAGATCCCCTACTCCGGGCTGCAGCGCGAGCACGAGGACCTGGTCACGGCGGCCGCGCGGGCCGGCGCCGGCACCCTGATCCGCGGCGGGGCGGCCCGCGGCGCCCCGGCGGCGGACAAGGACTGGCGCCGCGGGCCCATCGGCCTGGCCGCGGGCGAGGGGCAGCGGCGCTGGGAGTCGGCCGGCCTGGCCGACCTGCTGGACGGCATGTCGCCGATGGAGTTCACGCTCCGGTTCACGCTCAGCCACCCGCAGCTGTCCAGCACCATCGTCGGGACGTCGAGCCTGGACCACCTGACCGGCAACCTGGCCGTGGCCGCCCAGGGGCCGCTCCCGGCCGACGTCTACGCCGAGGCCCGGCGCCGGCTCCAGGCCGCCTAGCCGGCCGGCCGCCGGCTACGCCCGGGCGCGCGGCCGGTCGGACGGCACGATCACGATCGGGCATTCCGCGTGGTGGGTGACCTGGCTGGAGATCGAGCCGAGCAGCAGGGATTCGAAGCCGCCGGTGCCCCGCGAGCCGATCACGAGCAGGTCGGCGTCGCGGGACGCGTCGATCAGGGCCCGGGCCGGGAACCCGGTCGTCACGCGGACCTTCGCGGACACGGCCTCCTGGCCGCCGATGTCCTTGCCGGCCTGGGCGATGGCCTGCTCGACGGCGTGGCGGGACTGCTCCGTGGCCTGCGCCTCGCCCGGCATGGTCAGCCGGCGGCCGGTCCACGGACTCGCCATAGCCGGGTTGACGGTCAGGACGGTGAGGTCGGCGTGCCGGATCGCGGCCTCGCGCATCGCCCACTCCAGGGCGCGGAGCGCGTGCGCCGAGCCGTCTACGCCGACGACGATTCCGGGCATATCTCCTCCTCGAAGAGCTTCACACCCGTGCCATACCCGTCCGGCCAGCAGGCAGACCCGTCAGCGCCCGCGGTCCAGCTGGGCGCGGCCGGCCAGCAGGTGGCGGCGCAGCCGGAAGAGCCCGACCAGCCCCGGCCGCCACGACGCGCCGTGCCGGACGCCCCAGACCGTCGACAGCCGCGGCCGCACGCCCTGCGGCCGCAGCGCGGCCCGGAAGGCGAGTCCCAGCCGCACGGCGTTCCCCCACGAGGCGACCACGATAACGTCCCGCACCTCGCCGAGCGCCCCGATGATGGCCGCCGTGCACAGCGCGTTCTCGGCGGTGGAGCGGGCCGCCTCGTCCAGGACCAGCGGGACGTCGGGGCCGGCCCACGCCCGCATCAGCTGCTCGGCCTCGCTCAGCCCGTGTCCGCCCGGTCCGTTCCAGCCGCTCAGGATCACCGCCCGGACCGTGCTCTCCCGCGCGAGGGCCTCCGCCCGGCGCAGGCGGCCGATGGCCTCGGGCGTCAGCGCATGCACGCCGTCCCGGTCCGCCGCCGTCCCCGGCACGACGATCACCGTGCCCGCCGGATGGCCGATGACCAGCTGGGTCTCGCAGCGCCGGGCCGCCGAGCCGGCGCCCGCGCCGGGGAGGATCACCGCGTCGTCGACGCCGGCCGGCGGCTCGGCCCCGGTGCCCGTGACGGCGAAGCCCGCCCCCCGGGGCAGCGGGCGCGTGGTGACCGCGAAGACCGGCCGGGCCCGCCGCAGGAAGGCGCCCAGCGCCGGCAGCTCCGCCGATCCGGCGACGGCCAGGTTCCGGGCGGGATGAGCGATCAGGTGATTGCGGACGAGCTCGATCGCCACCCGTTCCGCCGCGGTCAGGTCCGGGACCAGCAGCCGGGACCGGACCGCCGGGCACCGAATTTCCGCCTCCGCCGCGGCGGGCGATCGGGCCTGGGGCACTTCCCCCAGGGTGCCCGGCCTGGATCGTCTGAGCATGGAGAGCCACCTGACCTGAACGAATAGGCGCGGGCAAGATCGTACCGGGCCAAAACTTTCTCGTCTCCGCCTTGCCGCAATCCATCGCCGGCCGCGGGTTTATCCCTGCGAATGCACGGGAACCGGGCCGGCCGCGGTAGCCACGCCCGCGCGGATAACGTAACGTGATCTTTAGATCGCAAATTGCTACCGACGCTCGGCTGGCCCGGACTTGGAGGTAGCGGCATGACCATCCAGATCCCGCTCGACGAGGATCACCACGTCCACTCCAGCTTCTCCGACGACGCGGTCAGCACCCTGGACCAGAACGTGGCCGCCGCGCGGCAGCGCGGGCTGCGGGTGCTATGCCTGGCCGACCACGTCCGCCGCGACTCGGACTGGGTGCCGGGCTACCTGGCCGCGGTCGAGGCGCTGCGGCCGGTGCCCGGGCTGGCCGTCCTGGCCGGGGTTGAGGCCAAGATCCTGGACCGGTCCGGGCAGCTGGACCTGCCCGGCGACGCCGCCGGGGCGGACCGCGTCCTGATCGCTGATCACCAGTTCCCCGGTGCCCTCGGGCCGGTCCATCCCCGCGAGGTGCGCGACGCCGTGACGGCCGGCAGCGTCACCGAGGGCGAGGTGATCAGCGGCCTGATCGAGGCGACGGCGGGCGCCCTGGAGCGGGCCGCCCGGCCGCAGCTGGCTCACCTGTTCAGCATCCTGCCCAAGATGGGGATCGCCGAGACGGCCGTCCCGGACGCGGCCATCGGCCACCTCGCCGGGCGGGCCGCGGCGGCCGGCGCGATGCTGGAGGTCAACGAGAAGTGGGCGTGCCCGTCGGCCCGGACGGTCCGCGCCTTCGCCGCCGCCGGCGTGGCCCTCGTGGCCAGCACCGACAGTCACGACTGCCGCGATATCGGCGTCTATTCGGCCGTCCGGCAGCTGGCCGACGGCATCTCCCCCGACCCGGTGCGGTAAGCGCGAGCGTTTCGTATTCATGGGCAGTATTCACGGGGGGGAGTGACGCTCATGCGCATTCTTATTTTCCATGGATACCTCCTGCGGGGCACCGGAAGTAATATCTATAACGCCGAACTGACCCGGGCCCTGGTGGATCTCGGCCATGAGGTGCACCTGTTCTGCCAGGAACAGCGCCCGGAGGAATTCGGCTTCGTCGACGCCGTCGGCCGCTGGGATGGCGGCGGACTGCACGTCGAGACGGCGCGGCAGCCGGCCCGCTGCACGGCCTACGTGCCCGACATCGGCGGCGTCCTGCCGCTGTACGTGGCCGACAAGTACGCCGGGTTCGACGCGCGCCCCTTTGCCGAGCTGACCGACGCCGAGGTCGAGCGCTACATCGCGGCCAACGCCGCGGCCGTCCGCGACGTCGCGGAGCGGGTCCGGCCGGACCTGGCGCTGGCCAACCACCTGGTCATGGGCCCGGTGATCCTGGCCCGCGCGCTGGGCGGCCGGGTCCCGTACGCGGTCAAGATCCATGGCTCGGCGCTCGAGTACACCGTCCGGCCCGACGTCGCGCGGTTCGGCCCGTACGCCCGCGAGGGGCTGGCCGGGGCGGCCGGAGTCCTGGCCGGGTCGCGGCATACCGCGCAGAGCCTGTGGGAGGTCGTCGGCATGCCGGATCTTCCCGCGCGGACCCGGCTGCTCGGGCCGGGCGTCGACGTCAGGCGGTTCCGCGCCCGCCCCGCGGGCGAGGCCCGGGCGCGGCTGCGGGCGCTGGCCGACCGGCTGGAGGCCGACCCGCCCGCCTGGGGCGGGGAAGCCGACGCCGGGCCGGCCATCCGGGCCGCCGACCCGACCCGCGACCAGGTCGTCAGCTACGTCGGGAAGCTCATCGCGGCCAAGGGCGTGGACCTGCTGATCGCGGCCTGGCCGCTGGTGGTGGCGCGCGCTCCGGACGCCCGCCTGGTGATCGCCGGCTTCGGCGCCTACCGCCCGGCCCTGCTCGGGCTGGTCCGCGCGCTGGGCGCGGGCGACCTGGCCGGGGCGCGGGCGATCGCGGGCCGCGGCCGGGAGGAGGAGGGCGGGCCGGCCGGCGAGCTGCGCTACCTGGCCGCGTTCCTGGACGGGCTGGCCGGGGCGGAGCGGGAGCGCTACCTGGCCGCCGCGGCGGGGGCCATGCGGCGCGTGCACTTCGCCGGGCGGATCGAGCACGACGACGTCAGCGAGCTGATGAGCGCCTCGCAGGCGGTCGTCGTGCCCAGCACCTTCCCGGAGGCGTTCGGCATGGTGCTGGCGGAGGCCGCGTGCTGCGGGTCGGTGCCGCTGTCGGCCGACCACTCCGGGCTGGCCGAGGTGACCCAGGTGCTGGCGCCGGCCGTGCCGCCCGGCCTGCGCGCCCAGCTGTCCTTCCAGCTCGGCGCCGGGGCCGTCCCCCAGATCGCCCAGAAGCTGTCTGACTGGCTGTCGTTCACCGGGGGGCGGCCGCCGGCCTGGCAGCAGGACCTGGCGAAACTGGCGTGCTCGGAGTTCGGCTGGCCCGAGGTGGCCCGTGGCGTGACGCAGGCGGCCCGGGGACGCCTGTCCGGGCTGCCGCTGATTCCCGCCAGCTGAGTCAGCGGCGCCCGCCGGTCCCCGGGCCGCGCGAGGTCAGCGCGTCACGGCCGCCAGGTCTCGGTGTAGGTGCGGGAGCACCCGACCGAGGGCGTGGCCAGCAGGCTGACGTTGATCGACGCCACCCGCTGGGTGCGCGGCGTGCTGCGGAACTGGGTGGTGGTCAGCGAGCAGGTGTCCACCGAGAACCAGAACCAGCCGTTGACCCGGCCGATCCGCCGGGTGGAGATCAGCTGCCAGCGGCCGCGGGACTTGCGGAAGCCGGCCGCCGTCACGGTGGCGTTCGGCGGGCTGCCGGGCCCGCGCGTGGCCGTGAGGACCACCCGGAAGCTGGACAAGGTCGTCTCGGCCAGCTGCCGTCGCTGCGGGTGGCTCGGTCCCGTCGCGCTGAACGCCGCGGTCGCGGTGAGCATGACCGCGGCAGTGATCAGGGCACCCATCATGGCGGCCCGTCGCATGGTGGTGGAAATCATGGCAATCCCCCTGGTCGGAATTCCGGTACCCCGAAATTTCCGGCAAGGATTGCGTTGCGATCCATACCGGAAAGGGATACGGGTCAATTCTCGGGGAAGCCTACTGGATATTCTCCGGAGTCCGGGGAATATCCGGGTTATGCCCCCGGGACGAAGAATAGCGGCGCGCCGCGACCAGGTCGGCTCGCCGGCCACGCTGCGCACGCCCCGGGCCGCGGCCGCCGCGGGGATCGCATTCGCGCTGCTCATGGCCACGTCGCTGATCCTGCTCCGGCTGTCCACGCCGGCCGACCCGGGTCGCGCGGGCGAGTGGCTCAGCGACTCGGGCCGGCGGAAGGCTGTGTCCGTGGGCCTGAACCTGGTCCCGTTTGCCGGCCTTGCGTTCCTGTGGTTCATCGGCGTGGTCCGGGACCGTATCGGCCGCCTGGAGGACCGCTTCTTCGCGACCGTCTTTCTCGGCAGCGGCCTGTTATTCATCGCCATGTTCTTCGCGGCCGCGGCCCTGGCCGGCGGCCTGCTCGGCGCGGCGGCCTCGCACGCGTCGGGCGCGCCCGGCGCCGACACCCTGGCCCTGGGCCGCAGTACCAGCTCGCTCCTGCTCAACGTGTACGCCATGCGGATGGCGGCGGTCTTCACGCTGACCACGGTGACCATCGGCCGGCAGACGCGGTTCATCAAGCGGTGGCTGTGCCTGGCCGGCCTGGTCGCCGCGGCCGTGCTCCTCGTTGGCGTCGGCTTCTCCGCCTGGCTGGAACTCCTGTTCCCGGCCTGGATCCTGGCCCTGAGCATCGACATCCTGGCGGGCGGCCGGCCGGCCGGATAGAGACTTGAACTGCTCGCTTTCTTGTATCGCTCGTGTTTAGCGCGGTAGGTTGGGCTCATGATCTCATCGCCGCCGCCGACCACCGCCGAGGAGCTGCGCGGGGCCGGGCTGCGGGTGACGGCCGCCCGCGTCGCGCTGCTCGAGGCCGTGCGCAGCGGCGACCACCTTGGCGTCGAGGCCCTCGCCGCCGGGGTGCGCGGTCGCGTCGGCCACATCTCCCTCCAGGCCGTGTATGAGGCCCTGCACGCGCTCACCGCGGCGGGGCTGGTGCGCCGCATCGAGCCGGCCGGCAGCCCGGCCCGGTTCGAGGGACGGGTCGGGGACAACCACCACCACGTCGTGTGCCGGTCGTGCGGCGTCGTCGCCGACGTCGACTGCGCGGTCGGCGAGGCGCCCTGCCTGACCCCGTCGGACGATCACGGCTTCACCATCGACGAGGCCGAGGTCATCTACTGGAGCGTGTGCCCCGGCTGTTCCACCGCCCGCAGTTCCTGAGCAGCGTCATCCGCCTACTCCGGAAGGACTTCCATGACTGAGAACCATGATCCAGTAGTCGTCGAGAACGCGACCCCCGAGGGGGAGTGTCCGGTCGCCCGAGGCCTGGCTCACCCGACCATGGGTGACGCCAACCGCGACTGGTGGCCGAACCGGCTCAACCTGAAGATCCTGGCCAAGAACCCCGCCGTGACCAACCCCCTCGGCGCGGAGTTCAGCTACCCCGAGGCGTTCGCCCGCCTCGACCTCGCGGCGGTCAAGCGGGACATCGCCGAGGTGCTCACCACCTCGCAGGACTGGTGGCCGGCCGACTTCGGCAACTACGGCCCGCTGATGATCCGGATGGCGTGGCACAGCGCGGGCACCTACCGCATCCGTGACGGCCGCGGCGGCGCGGGGTCCGGCCAGCAGCGCTTCGCGCCGCTCAACAGCTGGCCCGACAATGTCAGCCTGGACAAGGCCCGGCGGCTGCTGTGGCCGGTCAAGCAGAAGTACGGCCAGAAGATCTCGTGGGCCGACCTCATCGTGCTGACCGGCAACGTCGCCCTGGAGTCCATGGGCTTTGAGACCTTCGGCTTCGGCGGCGGGCGGGTGGACGCCTGGGAACCGGACGAGGATGTGTACTGGGGCCCGGAGACCGACTGGCTCGGTGACGAGCGCTACACCGGCGACCGGGAGCTCCAGGAGCCGCTCGGCGCGGTCCAGATGGGCCTCATCTACGTCAACCCGGAGGGCCCGAACGGCAACCCGGACCCGCTCGCGGCGGCCCGCGACATCCGCGAGACGTTCCGGCGGATGGCGATGAACGACGAGGAGACGCTCGCCCTGATCGCCGGGGGCCACACGTTCGGCAAGACGCACGGCGCGGGCCCGGCGGACAACGTCGGCCCCGACCCCGAGGCGGCCCCCATGGAGCAGCAGGGCCTCGGCTGGAAGAGCAGCTACGGCACCGGCAAGGGCGGCGACACGATCACCAGCGGGATCGAGGTGACCTGGACGCCCACGCCGCTGCAGTGGGACAACAGCTTCCTGGAGACCCTGTACGGCTACGAGTGGGAGCTGACCAAGAGCCCGGCGGGCGCCTTCCAGTGGAAGCCGAAGGACGGCGGCGGCGCGGGGACCGTCCCGGACGCCCACGACCCGGCCAAGAGCCACGCCCCGACGATGCTGACCACCGACCTCGCGCTGCGCATGGACCCGGTCTACGACCCGATCGCGCGCCGCTTCCTGGCCCACCCCGACCAGTTCGCGGACGCCTTCGCCCGGGCGTGGTTCAAGCTCACCCACCGCGACATGGGCCCGGTCGTGCGCTACCTCGGCCCCGAGATCCCGGCCGAGGAGCTGCTGTGGCAGGACCCCCTGCCCGCGGTCACGCACGACCTGATCGACGCGGCCGACGTCGCTGCCCTGAAGGCCCGGGTCCTGGCCTCCGGCCTGTCGGTGTCCCAGCTCGTGTCCGCGGCGTGGGCCTCGGCCGCGTCCTTCCGCGGCAGCGACAAGCGGGGCGGCGCCAATGGCGCGCGCGTCCGCCTGGAGCCGCAGAGCGGCTGGGAGGTCAACGACCCCGACCAGCTGGCCACGGTGCTGCGCGCCCTGGAGGAAATCCAGCAGGCATTCAACGCGGCCCAGGCCAGCGGCAAGCAGGTCTCGCTCGCCGACCTGATCGTGCTCGCGGGCGGGGCGGCCGTCGAGCAGGCCGCCCGCGCGGCCGGCTTCGACGTCGAGGTCCCGTTCGCGCCGGGTCGCGCGGACGCGTCGGCGGAGCAGACCGACACCGAGTCGTTCGCCGAGCTCGAGCCGGCCGCCGACGGGTTCCGCAACTACCTCGGCAAGGCCAACCGGCTGCCGGCCGAGTACCTGCTGATCGACCGGGCCAACCTGCTCACCCTGAGCGCCCCCGAGCTGACCGTCCTCGTCGGCGGCCTGCGCGTCCTCGGCGCGAACTACAAGCAGTCGCCGCTCGGCGTCTTCACCACCGCCCCCGGCACGCTGACCAACGACTTCTTCGTCAACCTGCTCGACCTGGGCACGACGTGGGAGGCGACGTCGCAGGACGCGAACACGTTCGAGGGCCGTGACGCCTCCGGCGCGGTCAAGTGGGCCGGCAGCCGGGCCGACCTCGTGTTCGGGTCCAACTCCGAGCTGCGGGCGGTCGCGGAGGTCTACGCCAGCGACGACGCGAAGGCGAAGTTCGTGGACGACTTCGTCGCGGCGTGGGCCAAGGTCATGAACCTCGACCGGTTCGACCTGGCCTGATCGACCTGGCCTGATCGACCTGGCCTGATCGACCTGGCCTGATCGCAGGGGGCGCCGGGGCCGGCCCTTCGGGGGCGGCCCCGGCGCCGCTGCGCCTGCGCCCCTTGCCGCCCTGTCAGCGTGCATGTTATAGGTGGGCTAGCTGATACCGGGTGCGACACCATGCAGTGCCGAAGCAGGCGGCCACGGGGGCTGAGCAGGCGGCCCGGAATCATGGCGGAACTCCCCATGTCGACCTTGGCTGCCCTTATCACGCCAAGGAGGCCACATGTCACTTCAGACCGGCGGCTCAGGGGCGCCACCGCGATCCGGCCGTTCCTGATCCCGGAAACTTCCGAGGCGGACATCGATGCGCTGCGGGCGCGCATCGCGGCCACCCGCTGGCCCGACCAGGAGACCGTCCCCGATCACTCGCAGGGCGTCCAGTCGGAGACGATCAAGGAACTCGCGCGCTACTGGGCTTCCGATTACGACTGGCGCGCGTGCGAGGCGCAGCTGAGCGCCCTGCCGCACTTCATGACGGAGATCGACGGGCTGGACATTCACTTCATCCACGTCCGCTCGGCCCATGAGAATGCCCTGCCGCTCATCGTCACCCACGGGTGGCCCGGCTCGGTCATCGAGCTGCTGAACATCATCGACCCGCTCACCAATCCCACGGCCCACGGCGGGAGCGCGGCCGACGCCTTCGATGTCGTCATCCCGTCGATGCCCGGCTACGGATTCTCCGGCAAGCCCCGCGACCCGGGCTGGGGCCCCGACCACATCGCCCGGGCCTGGATCGAGCTGATGCAGCGGCTCGGCTACTCGCAGTTCGTGGCGCAGGGCGGCGACTGGGGTGCGATTATCACCGACCTGATGGCCGCGCAGGCGCCGCCGGGCATGCTCGGCATGCACACCAACATGCCCGGCGCGATTCCGCCCGACATCGCCGCGGCGCTCCCGATCCCCGGCCAGCTCGCCCCCGGCGGCGAGCCGCCGGCCGACCTGCCCGCCGACGAGCGGCGCGCGTTCGAGCACCTGAGCACCTTCTACACCAGGGGCGCCGGCTACGCCGCGGAGATGGCGACGCAGCCGCAGACGATGTACGGGGTGGCGGACTCGCCGGTCGGCCTGGCCGCCTGGATGATCAATCACGACGCCTACAGCTACGGGGAGATCGCCCAGGCCTTCGCGGGCAGTCCCGTGGGCGAGCTCACCCGGGACGGCATCCTCGACAACATCACGCTCTACTGGCTGACGAACACCGGGGTGTCCTCGGGCCGGCTCTACTGGGAGAGCACCTACGGCTTCTTCGACCCCAAGAACGTCTCCCTCCCGGCCGGCGTGAGCGTGTTTCCCGGCGAGCTGTACCAGGCCCCGCGGAGGCGGGCCGAGCAGGCCTATCCCAACCTCATCTACTACAACGAGGTGGACCGGGGCGGCCACTTCGCGGCCTGGGAGCAGCCGCAGCTGTTCTCGGCGGAGGTGCGCGCGGCGTTCAAGGCCCTGCGCTCATGACGGCAGGCCGGCCCGTGCCCGCCGGGCTGCACCCGGCCGCCGCCGGGCTGCCGGACGAGGGCGCGCTGGCCTCGTTCGCCGGCGCGACCGGGTGGCTCAACTCGCCGCCCCTGACGGCGCCCGGCCTGCGCGGGAACATTGTCCTGGTCAACTTCTGGACCTATACCTGCATCAACTGGCTGCGCCAGCTCCCCTATGTGCGGGCCTGGGCCAGCCGGTACGCCGGCCCGGGCGTGGTGGTGGTCGGCGTCCACACGCCCGAGTTCGGCGTCGAGCACGACCTCGGCAATGTCAGGCGGGCGGTGGCGGAGATGGGGATCGACTACCCGGTCGCGACCGACAACGACTATGCGGTGTGGCGCGCCTTCGGCAACCACTACTGGCCCGCCCTGTACCTGGCCGACGCGCAGGGGCGCATCCGGCATCACCATTTCGGCGAGGGCGAGTACGCCCAGTCCGAGATGGCGATTCAGCAGCTCCTGGCCGTGGCCGGATCGCCAGGGGCCGGGCCGGACCTGGTCTCGGTGGACGCGCGCGGCGCGGAGGCCCCCGCCGACTGGGCCACCCTGCGGTCCCCGGAGAACTACACCGGCTATGCGCGGACCGAGAACTTCGCCTCGCCCGGCGGGGCGCGGCTCGGGGAGCCGCTCCGCTATACCCGGCCGGACGGGCTGAGCCTCAACCACTGGGCCCTGGCCGGGGACTGGACGATGGCGGAGCAGGCGGTCACGCTCAACCGGGCCGGCGGGCAGATCGCCTCCCGGTTCCGGGCCCGCGACCTGCACCTGGTCATGGGCGCGGCCGGCACCCCGGTGGAGTTCCGGGTCCTCATCGACGGCCAGCCGCCGGGTCCCGCGCACGGGGCGGACGTCGATGACCGGGGCCGCGGCACGGTCAGCCATCCGCGGCTCTACCAGCTCATCCGCCAGCCCGGCCGGATCACCGACCGCACCTTCGAGATCACCTTTGACGGCCCCGGCGCTCAGGCCTACGTGTTCACCTTCGAGTAGAGCTCTCGGCGGCGGTTACCGGACGAGGCTGATGTCGGCCGTCAGCGGGTCGGGGCGGCTGCCGCTCGGCACCGGGCGCTGGCGCGGCGGCACGGGCTTGCACCGGTCGATCTCCCGCAGCACCGGCATCAGCATCGCGTCGCACGCGACCGGGCTGTACTTGCGGTGCATGGCCCGCAGGACGCCCGTGCCGCTGACCTCGTTGATCAGGTCGCTCAGCACGGAGTAGTGGACCGGACGGCCGTCGGCCAGCTCGTCGTAGGCCGACTGCGCGATCCGGGCCAGCCGGGGGTGGGCGCCGGACTCGGCCAGGATCATGAGCGTCGCGTCCTTGAGGTCCATGACCGGCAGTCTAGGACGGCCCGGAACCGGGCGCCGGGCGGCCCATGGGCGACGATGGGGCGATGCGCGAGGTGCTGGCCGCGTGGGGCCCCCTGACCGTCGTCGGCCCGATCAGCGGGGGAAACCGCAACACCGTGCTCGAGCTGCTGCGCGGCCGGCAGCGGCTCGTGGCCCGCCGGTCCCGCCGGGAGCCGGCCAGCCTGGACTGGGAGATCGCCCTGCTCGGCCACCTCTCGCGGCGGGGCATCCGGGTGCCGGCGGTCATTCCCGCGGCGGACGGCCGCCTGCATGTCGACGGCGTCGTCGTCCAGTCGTGGCTGGCGGGCGCCCCGCCGGGACCGGCCGACTGGCCGGCCGTCGCCGATACCCTGCGCCGGGTCCACGCGGTCACGGCGGGATGGCCGCAGCGGCCGGGTTCCGCCTCCACGCGCGAGCTGCTGACCGCGGACCGCGGCGGCGACGTGGACCTGTCGCTGATGCCGCCCGACGCCGTGACGGACTGCCGCCGGGCGTGGGCGCGGCTGGCCGGAACTCCCGAGGCCGTCGTGCACGGCGATCCCGGCGCCCCGAACATCCGCGTGACCGCCGCCGGCGTCGGCCTGCTGGACTGGGACGAGGCCCGGCTGGACTACACCGATCTGGACCTGGCCGAGCTGCCTGGCTACGAGCTGCCCAGCCGTGACCTGCCCCGCCGTGACCTGCCCCGCCGCGACCTGCCCGGCCGCGACCTGCCGCCGGGCCGGCTGGCCGCGGCCCGGACCGCCGCCACCGCGTGGGAAGCGGCTAACGGATGGACCGTCGAGCCCGCCTACGCCCGCCGCCAGCTCAGCCTCCTGCGCGCCAGGCGGGACGGCTTCGGCCGGGAGCCGCGATAACGCGTCAGTGCCAGTCGCTGATCTGCACGTCCCGCGGCGCGGGCGCGCCCTCGCCGGTCTCCACCAGGGACTTCAGGCTCATCAGGAACGAGCCCCACTTGGTGCTGCAGTGATGCATGAACTCGCCGGGCTCGGGCCAGCCCTGGTGCTTGAACAGCACGATGGTGTAGTCACCATCCTGGCGGAGGTCCCAGTCGATCGTCGTCCCGATCCATTCCTCCGGGCCGTCGACGACCCGCCAGGCCACCCGCTCGGACGGCTTCAGCTCGGTGACCTGCATGTCGAAGCCGCCCTGCAGGAACCGGAACTGCAGCACGCCGCCGACGTCGCTGCTGCCCTGCGTGTCGTCGGTCCACCAGCCGGCCAGTCCCTCGACGCTCGTCAGCGCGTTGTACACCTTGTCCGGCGTCGAGTCCTTGACCCCGACCCGGTGCAGAATGTCCACCATCTCGCTTCTCCCTGATCTCGTCAGTCTTGCTGGGCACGCTGGATCGCCTCGGCGATCCGCTTGATCCGCTGCAGCCGGTCGTCCCACGCCGACCCCACGGCCGACAGCTGGGCGACCGCGCGGGCCAGCTGGGCGTCGTCCACCCGGTACCGCTTCTC
Source organism: Streptosporangiaceae bacterium (assembly GCA_036501025.1). Taxonomy (GTDB): domain Bacteria; phylum Actinomycetota; class Actinomycetes; order Streptosporangiales; family Streptosporangiaceae; genus DASUBV01. The sequence goes on along the minus strand of DASYBB010000200.1, from coordinate 116,949 downwards.
CCGGCCGGCCGGCGCGGCCCGGACCAGGCCGACCCGGTCGAGGACGCCGAGATGCTTGGCCACCGCCTGACGGCTGACCGGCAGCCGCAGGCCCAGCGTGGTCGCCGTGCCGTAGCCCTCGCTGAGCAGCAGGTCGAGCAGCCGGCGCCGGGTCGGGTCCCCGATCGCGGACCAGAGGTCGTCGTCGACGACCTCGGCCACGGCGGTGCTCATCGCCGCGGGTCCAAGGTCGCGACGTACGGCGCGAGCCGGGCCAGGAAGGCGTCCCAGCCGTTGCTGTGGTCCTGGTAGGTGAACTCGAGGGCGGCCGCCTCCCAGCCCATCTCGCGGAAGCCGGTCTCGGTCATCTTGACCAGCGTCCCCGCGCCCGACGGGCGCAGGTCGAAGGTGACCAGCAGCGAGTTACCCGTCACCGCCGGCTCGCCGGCCGGCTGCGTCCAGCGGAACGAGAACATCCGCGGGGGCTGCACGTCCACGACCGTGAGCGGCACGACCTTCCCGCCCGCGCCGGGGTCACCGAAAGTGATCTCTCCCGTCGACCCCGCCACCGGCTCGTACCGGGCTTCGTCGGGCCACCAGCCCTTCAGGTGGTCGGGACTGCTGACCACGTCGAAGACGATCTCTGGTGACGCCTCGACGTAGATCTCGCGCTCGATGGTTCCGAGCTCCATGGTTCCTCCTGCAATGTTTGGTTGCACGTAAGCTTACCGGGGGAAGCCAAGATCGCGCAACCATAGGTTGCACTTCGGGCGGGGAACCAGGCGGCCGGCCAGCCGCTGGCGCGCGGCCGGCCGCCGGTCAGGGGCCGAGGAGGTCGGTGACGTCGGGCCGCCGGAGCTGGTCCAGGCACCAGGCAAAGTGACCGTCGCTGCCGTCGGCGGTGAAGGCGTTGCTGGTCGCCACCGCGTAGGCGGCCTGATAGGTGAGCAGCACCTCTGCCGGGTAGCCGAGATCGCGGGCGAGCTGTGCGGTCAGGGCACTGGTGATGGCCGGCGCATGGGTGCCGTACATGTTCATGACGCTGGCGGCGATCGCGGCGTCGAGCCGCGGATCGCCCGCGGTGGTGAGGAAGCCGAAGTCAAGCACGGCCAGCGGCCGGGCCTGCTCGTCGACCAGGATGTTCCCGGTGACCAGGTCGCCGTGGATGACGGTATCCGGCGGCCCGGGCAGCGCGGCGAGGCGCTCGCGCAGCCGCCCGTACCGGCGATCGAAGTCCGGCAGCCGGCCGCGGATGACCGGCCCGAAGCGGGCGACGCGCCGGCCGAGCAAGTCGAGCACCGCGGCCGGGAAGGTATCCGCTCCCGCCCAGAGCGGCCGGTCCTCGTCCAGGACGGCAAGGTCCCGCATCGCCGGAGTGGCGGCCACGGTCGCGAGCGCCCGGAGCACCTCGGTGACGCAGCGGGCCGCGGCCGGGTTCACCGCCTCGTCGTCCGGGCCGAGCCGCCGCTCCAGCGGCGCGCCCGGCAGCTTGCGCTCGTAGGTCACGGCCCTGTCCCCGGCCCGCTTGACGGCCAGGATCTCCGGCGTCCCGAAGGGCAGCCCGGCCGCCGCGACATCCGCGTAGAAACTCTGCATGCGGGCCAGCTCGGCGGGACGGCGATCACGCCAGACCTTGGCCACCAGGCCGCGGCCCAGGTCATAGATGGCACCTTCCACCCCCGCCGCCAGCGGGCTCGGGTCATGTCCTTCGCGCGCGAAATGCTCGAGCCACTGCTGCGTGTGGGCCACCACGAATTCCGGCACGGCAGAAGACCCTTCCAGCTCGCCTGCGGCCGGCGCCACCGAGTATCAGCGCCGGCCTCGCCGCCCGGCCCAGGGCGTGCCTCAGATGACAGCATGCTGTCAATCATGATGGCATGCTGTCATTATCGAGGGCGAAGGGACAGCAGTCATGACCTACCTCATCACCGGAGCCACGGGCCCCATCGGCCGCAGCCTGGTGGACCAGCTGCTGCACGACGGCCATCCGGTCCGGGTGACGACGCGCGACCCGGCCACCGCCGCCTTCCCCGGGCCGGTCGAGGTGGTCGGCGGCGACTTCGCTCGCGGGGACCTGCCCGCAGCCGCGCTGGACGGGGTGACCAAGGCGTTCGTCTTCCCGGCCGTCAGCGGAATCGACGGATTCCTGGCCCGGGCGACGCAGGCCGGCCTGGAGCATCACGTCCTGCTGTCGTCACTCGCGGCGGCCGGCCAGCACGAGCGCGACCGCGTCTCGATGAGCACCGTGCATCACCGGGCCGTCGAGGCGGCCGTGGCGGCCACCGAGATCCCGGCGACCGTCCTGCGCCCCGGCGACCTGGCCAGCAACCTGCTCTTCTGGGCCTGGTCGGTCAAGACGGCAGGCGCCGTGCGCGCGCCGTACCCGACCTCGGCCCAGGCACCGATCCACGAGGCGGACGTCGCGGCGGTCGCGGCCGCCGCGCTCACCTCACCCGCGCACGTCGGCCGGGTCTACCCGCTGACCGGCCCCCAGGCTCTCTCCCGGGCCGACCAGCTGGCCACGATCGGGGCCGCCATCGGCCGGGAGCTCGCGTTCGAGGAAATCAGCCCCGGGGAGTTCGCTCAGCAGATGGCCCAGTACATGCCCGCCGAGGTGGTCAAGATGCTGCTCGACTACTGGTCCGACACGGTCACCGAGCCGGACGTGGTGCTCGGCACGGTCGAGGCGGTCACCGGCCGCCCGGCCCGGACCCTCGCGGAATGGGCCCGCGACCACGCCGGGGCGTTCTCCTGACCCGCAGGCCGCACCTGTCAGTCCCGGCCCCCGGGGAGCGGGCGGTGACCGGCGCCCGGCCGGCCGCCGCCGCCGCCGCGCGGGCCTACCTCGGGTCCGCCTCCGGCACGGCCTCGGCGATCGCGGCCAGGGCCTTCGCGGCGCGGCGCAGCACGTCCTCCCCGATCCGGCCGCCGAGCGCGTCGGCCCACTGATGCTGCGCCGCTTCGATCTGGGCCAGCGCGGCGCGCCCCGATGCCGAGATTTCCAGCAGCTTGGCCCGCTGGTGATGCGGATTGTCCCGGTAGCCGCACAATCCGTCGCCGACCAGGACGTCTGCGATCCGCTGCACGCTCTGGCGGGCGAGGCGGAGCCTGCGGGCGATGTCCGAGACCGACAGCGGCTCGTCCCGGACCGCGGCCAGGATCACCCAGCGCGCCAGGCTCTGGCCGGCCGGCCGGGCCAGCTCCTCGCCGGCCGCCGTGAAGCGGCCGTTCAGGCTCAGAACCCGCAGCAGCACCTCGTTGAACGCCTCGCCGGCCGCGGACCGCGGCGGCACCCCGGGGCCGGCCGGCTGCGAGCGCCGGACCTCATCGGACATGACAGCATCCTGTCCAGGTTAGCGGCGGTCCGCAAGCCAGCTCGCGATCGAGGCCCGGTAGCCGGCCGGCATGACGAGCTCGGCGATGTCGGCCGGCGTGAACAGCCCGACCCGCTGATGCTCAGCCGACAGCACCGGCTCGCGGGCCCCCTGCCCGGGATTCAGCTCACAGCCGTAAGTGACGATGAAGACGTGTCGGCCAGCCGCGGCGATGTGGTACATCCAGGCGTCGATGATCGGCCCGGCGGTGACGAGCCAGCCCGTCTCCTCGGCGATCTCGCGGGCGACGCACTCGTGCGGGGTCTCGCCGAGCTCCAGGCGGCCGCCCGGCAGCTCCCACTCCTGCCGCTCGTTGCGCAGCAGCAGGACGCGCCCGTCGCGGGCCACCACGCCCTTCACTGACACCGGGTAAGCCTGCACGCCCACTCCTCCCGCCGGGCCGCGGCCGGCAGTGAGCCGCCGGGCCATCATGGCGGGCCGCCGGGCCCCGCGTTTACTGCGCCTTCGTCAGGAGCTCGAGGTTGTGGCCATTGGCGTCCTCGAAGTAGACGCCCCGGCCGCCCAGCCAGCGATTGACGGCGCCCGGCTGGTCGTGCACCGGGTCGGCCCAGTAGGGCAGGCCGGCCGTGCGCAGCCGGGCGAACGCGGCCTCGAATTCGCTCTCGCTGACCAGGAAGGCCAGGTGCTGCGGGCGGATCTCCGCGCTCTCGCCGAAGTCCAGGGTCACCCGGTTAGCGAGGCGCACCGGGACGAAGGGACCATCGGGCGGGCTCACCGCGACGCCCAGGATCTCGGCGACGAAGGCGGCGGAGGCCGCCTTGTCACGAGCCCACACGATCGTGTGGTTCAGTTCCACGCTCATCACGCCTCCTCGCTGGCCGTGCGGCCGCATCCGGCCGCGCCCTTGACTCAATCGCCTCATCCGCCCACGGGACATGGGCGTGCCCCGGGAGCATGCGCGGCCGCCACGGGCTGGTTCGGCGCTCTCGGCGACCCGGTGGCCGGGCCGGCCCTCCGTGCCCTGCACGCGGCGCCGGCCCGGCCGCGGGTCGCGCCGGTGGCCCGGATGGTCGGCTACGCCGATGAGTTCTCGTTCGCGGCCGCGTTCCGGCGCGAGGTGAGGGTCGCACCGGGCCGCTACCGCAGCCACCACGCCGGGCAGTCCGATCAACGCGTCGCCTCAGGCGTCGAACATGGCGAACAGGGTGTTGAGGCCCTCGGCGAACAGCGGGTGCGTGAAGATGGCGTCCGCCATGGCGGTGTAGGGGAGCTTGCCCAGCATGGCGACCTGGATCATGGTCATGACCTCGCCGCCTTCGCTGCCGATCATCGCGCAGCCCAGGATCTGCCCGCTGTCCGCGTCGACGACGGCCTTCATGAAGCCGCGTGTCTCCCCCGTCTCGAGGGCGCGGATCACCGCGCTCATCGGGAGCTTCGCCACCCGGATCGACCGTCCCTGCGCCGCCGCCTGGCGCTCGGTCAGGCCGACCCGGCCGAGCTGCGGGTCGATGAACATCGTGTACGGGATCAGCCGGTCCCGCGTGCTCACCTTCTCGTGCCGGACCAGGCTGGCGTGCAGGATGCGGTAGTCGTCGTAGGAAAGGTGGGTGAAGGCCGGCCCGCCCTTGATGTCGCCCATCGCGTAGACCCCGGGGACGCTGGTCTCCAGGTACTCGTTGACCTCGATGAAGCCGCGGTCGTCGAGACGGATGCCGGCCGCGGCGAGGGTCAGCGCCTCCGTATTCGGGACGCGGCCGACGGCCGACAGCAGGTGCGAGCCCTCGACCTGCCGCTCACCGTCCGCCGTGCGGACGGCCAGCCGCACGCCGCCGCCGGCCGGCTCAGCCCGGACGGGCGTCGCGGAGGTCAGGACCGTGACCCCGTCATCGCGCAAGATCGCCGCAACCTCGTCCGAGACGTCCTCGTCCTCGATCATCATCAGGCGCGGGGCGGTCTGGATGACGGTGACCTCGCTGCCGAACCGGCGGAACATCTGCCCGAACTCCAGCCCGATGTAGCCGCCGCCGAGAATGATGAGGTGCTCCGGGACCGCGTCCAGCTCCATGATCGAGGTGGAGTCGAGCATCGGGACATCGTCCGCGCCCTCGACCGCCGGCCGCCTCGGCCGGGTGCCCGCGTCGATCACGATCACCGGCGCGCTGACCTGCCGGGTCCCGCCGTCGGTTAGGGCAACCTCGATCGTGTTCGGCGCCGTGAAATGGGCCTCGCCTTCGATCAGGTCCAGCCCGTCCTGGGCCAGCCGGCTCGCGTAGTTCTCCCGCGCGCCGGCCACCATGGCCCGCTTGCGCTCGCGTACCGCGGCCAGGTCCACCGATACCGGGCCGGTCCGCACGCCATACTCCTCGCCGTGACGCGCCTGGTAGGCCAGGCGCGCGCTGGCGACCATCGTCTTGGTCGGGGTGCACCCGGTGTTGACGCAGACGCCCCCGAGCTGGGCGCGCTCGACGAGCGCCACCCGCTGGCCCGTCTTCGCCAGGTCGGCCGGGAGGAACCGGCCGCCCTGGCTGGTCCCGATCACGATCGCGTCGTAGTGCTGATCAGCCATTGGTTTCTCCTCAATGCCGGCCATCGCGGCGTGCTGACCGGGCCGGGTCCCATCGGGCCGGGCAGCCGTCAGGCGGCGACTAGGTAGGAGCCGAGGTGAGCGTCGAGGGCAGCCAGCGCGGCCGGATCAGTGGCGTTCGCGCGGAAGCCGATCTGGCCATCCGGGCGGACCAGGATCAGGCCCGCCGCCGCCAGCCCGGCCCGGCCTGGGTCCGTGCTGGCCCGGACGACCTCCGCCAGGCCCTTACGGCGGCGGCGCAGCTGGTCGAGGTCAGCCTCCCCGGCATCGCCGAAGACCAGCACGTGGTGAGCCGTGCCCGGTAGCCCGGCGCGATCGGGGTACCGCTCGCCGGGTGCCGGCGCGGCCAGGCCGGCCGGCTGGCCGGGTGCCACGTACTCGCCTGTCAGCGGGCTGTCCCGGTAGGACGTGTCCAGCATCGACCGCGCGCGAGTCAGGGCGGCGGCCTGCTCGGGCGACGCCGACGCCTGCTGGCGGCCGGTGCGCGCCGCCTCGACCGCGCCGTGAGCCAGCGCGTGCACGCCGTCTGAGACCTCGAGCACGTGCCGGTCCGCGGCGGCGCGCTCAGCCGCAAAGCTGGCCAGCAATCCCGGCCGGGCCTGTCCGTGCACCTCGAGCGCGAGCTTCCAGGCCAGGTTGTGCGCGTCGTGCAGGCCGGAGTTCAGGCCCTCGCCGCCGAACGGACTGGACAGGTGCGCGGCATCGCCCAGCAGGAACCACCGGGTGTCGGCGACGCGGGCCGCCGACCGCCGGTGCATCCGGAACGCGGCTGACCAGCCGACGTCCTGCACCAGGACCGACGACCCGGTCCGCCGCGCCATGAACTCGGACACCGACTCGGCCGACCCGCCGCTCGCCAGCCGGGCTGTCTCCTCGTCGCTCAGGTCGCCGATGAACGTGAGCCAGCGCCCGCCGGGAAGCGGGGCCAGCAGCACATACCCCTCGGGGGTGGCGATGAGCGCCGAGCCATCGCGCGGCAGCGCGCAGGAGACGGCCACTTCGGCCACCAGGGCCGTCCCCGGGTAGGTCGTCCCGGCCAGTTCGCCGGCCATGGACTCGCGCGTCACGCTGTGCGCGCCCCCCGCGCCGATGACCCAGTTTGCGATTATCCGCTCCGGCGTGCCGTCGGCATGGCGCACCTCCACCTGGACGCCATCGTCACGGTCTCGCATGGATACGGCGCCGACCCCGCGCTCCACCGTCCCGCCGAGCTCGGCCAGCCGCCCGGCCAGGATCTCCTCGGTGCGCCACTGCGGCAGGCTGCACTGGAACTCCCAGGGCGAGCCGATCCCGGCGAGGGCCGACTCGCTCACTTGCCTCAGCCCGGTGTCGAAAACCCGCGTAAAGTCGACATGCACCGATGAATCCAGAACCTGGTCCAGTGTCCCGGCCTGAGCGAGAATCTCGAGCGTGCCCGGCTGGAGCGCGGTCGCGCGAGCCTGGCGGAGCTGGACCGGCTCGCGCTCGATCAGGCGAGCCCGGACGCCGTAACGGGCCAGCTCGACGGCAGCGAACAACCCGGATGGCCCCGCGCCGACTATGAGTACCGGGACGGTCGCAGCCCCGCCTGCCCCCATCACCATGGAATCCCCCCTGGTAACCAGGCTACGAGCCAGGCCGCTCGCGGACCCGGCCGGCCTCCGCCGGGGGCCACAGTTAGTAGTTCGGTCATCTGCCCGAAGGGGACCTCCCGTGACCATCGCTGTCACCACTCCGGCCGGCCACGCCGGATCGCACGTGGTGCGGATGCTGGTTCAGGCGGGCGTGCGTCCTGTCCTGCTGATGCGCCATCCCGAGCGCCTCGACGCCGGACTGCGCGATCACGTCGAGCTGGCCGTCGGCGACCAGCGTGACGCCGGCTACGTGGCCGAGTCGACCCGTGGTGTCGAGGCCGTCTTCTGGGTCCACCCCGACGACGGGTCGCTGCCCGACCCGGACGCCGACGCCGAGCGGACCGGGAGGGCCTCGCCGCCGCGATCCGGCAGAACCGGACTCCGCGCGTGGTGTTCCAGAGCAGCATGGGAGCCGAGCTGCGCCACGGAGCGGGCTTCGTTGACGGCCTGGCCCGCATCGAGCAGCGGCTCGACGCCGCGCCGGACGAGACCGGCAGCGCGCTGCTGCACCTGCGCTGCGGTTTCTTCATGACCAATGTGCTCATGGACCTAGACGGGCTGCGCGCCGGGCGGCTGACCACGACCCGGCCGCTGGACGAGCCGATGCCCTGGGTCGATCCGACCGTGATGTCGATCCTCGCGGACGAGCGGGCCTCACGCCACTGATTCCGGCTCGGCCCGGTGCCACTGCCCCGCGCGGGTCCGCGATCGGGACCGACGGTGTTCGCCACGTTCGAGTCCGAGACCGACTACTTCGGGTTGTGGCAGCCCGCCTGACCGGCCGGCCAGGCGCGTCGAGGCCGGAACCGGTCGGGGCCGCCGGAACCGCTGGCCGCTGAGTCCGCTCGACGCTCGGCGCCGCAGCGGATTGACAGCCTCCAACGCGGTGCCAGGTGCACGGCAAGTTCGACGATCTCGGCCGGTTCGCCGACCCGTCGGTGCTGATCCTGACCAGCCTGGCGGACGGCCCCAAGCACGGCTACGCGATCATGACCGACATCGCCGAGTTCAGCGGGGTCGGCATGGAGCCGGGCACCCTGTACGGGGCGCTGTCCCGGCTGGAACGCCGCGGCTGGATCCGGCCCCTGGCCGCCGGCGAGCGCCGCCGGCCGTACGAGATCACCGCCGCCGGCCAGGAGGTCCTGGCCGAGCAGCTGCGGTCCATGCAGCGGATCGTGCGCACCGCCCGCCAGCGCACCGCCCCCGCGTGAAGCTGCCGGTGAAACCCGCCCGGCCCGCCCGGCCCGCCCTCGCCGACCGCCTCTCCCGCGCCCTGGTCGCCTGCTACCCGCCCCGCTGGCACACCGCGAGGTGAAAGCCATGCTGCGGCCCCTGACCCTGGACGACCCGCCGCACGCCGGCCCCTGAGCCCAGCGGGGGTTGCGGTTCCCCCGGCTATCAGGCCGACCCCGTCTGGCCGGGCCCGGCCGAGGGCGCCAGCAGCTCGGTGATGGCCTCCCGGCCGTGTGAGCGGGCGCTTTCCAGCGGCGTCGCGCCCCATTCGCTCCGGATGTTCGGGTCGGCGCCCAGCTTCAGCAGTAGCTGGGCCATCTCCACGTCGCCCGTCTGGGCGGCTTCGTGCAGCGGCGTGAACCACTGCTGCTCGAGCGGGATGTCGAGACGGCCGCGGGCGTTCACGTCGAAGCCAAGCTCAGCCAGCAGCGCCATCGCGTCGAGCTTGCGGCCGGATGCCGCCCAGGCCATCAGGCCGGGTCGCCGCTCGCGCGCCTCGGGAGCGTGAGCCCGCAGCCGCGCCGCGGTGTCCCGGTCTCCCGCCAGCACGGCGGCGATCAGCGAGTTGACCTCGTCGAGCGCCGGCGGCGCGGCGCCCTGGCCGACAAGCCACTCCGATAGCTCCGGGTACCCGCTGAGTTTCGCCAGTTCGGCGGGGGTGAGCCCGTCGGAGTTCCGCAGGGCCGTCGGTCGCCCGCCCGATGCCGCGTACGGCGTGCGGAAGTCGGCGCCGTGCCGTACCAGCAGCCGGACCCGGTCGCCCATGTCGTGCACGATCGCCCACCACAGCTGCCCGCGCAGCATCTCCCGCGGCGATTCGGCCTTGTCCCCGAACCGCGCCGCCCACGGGCCGCCGTCCCCGCGGCCGAGACCGTGCTCGAACAGCAGCACCAGGTGCCGGTCGTCGCGGCCGAACTGGCGGTCGTACAGCAACTGGCCGTCATTCGCGTCGGCGCCCGCGGCCAGCAGCAGCCCGGCCAGCGCGAACGCGTGCGGGTGCTCGTCCTCGTCGTGGCTGCCCAGCACACAGGTCGCCGCCGTATACGGCGGGTACAGGCCGTGCCACAGATAGCCGGCGTTCGGGTCGGCGCCGTGCTCAAGCAGCGCCCCCGCCGTGCCGAGCGTGGCTTCCTGGCTGATCCGCGGGTCGTGCCGTGCGCTCGCGAGGTAGAGCAGTGGCTCCCAGCCGTACGGGCCGCCCTCCCGGCTGGCCAGCGCCGGGTCGGCCGCGAGCTGCGCCCGAACCGACGCCTCGTCCGCCGCGGCGGACGCTACGTGGATGCTGGACCGGCTCAGCTCAGGGTAGGCGGCCAGGACCTGGGCCGCGCGTTCCCAGCGCGAAGGATCATCGTCGCCGCCGAAACGCAGGCACGCGAACGCGAGGAACTCGCCGGCCGGGCCGGAGGCCTGATCGACCTCGTCGGGTGATCGACGGTACCGCTCGATCATCTCCAGGTACTGCCGGAGGCGCGCCCAGGAGGCGAAGCCGTAGTGCCGGGCGACTACGAGCTGCGCGCCGGTCAGCGTGACCGGGTGCGCGCCCTTCGGGTGATGCTCGGCAACGAGATCCAGGGCTCCGGAAACGCCCGCGCCCGCCAGGTCACGCACGTCCTTGGCCTGCTTGCGGAGCTGTTCCAGGCTGGCGTCGTCGGGCAGAGATACGGGTGGCATGGGCCAACCCCCTTTCACCGCCTGCGGTCCGCATCGTCAGGCCGAAAGGAGGCTGAGTAGCCATACCGTTCGTGACAACTTGCTCGGGTGGGCTCGGCCCTGTCCGCGGACCCGGCGGCGCCCCGCGCGCCGTGTCCGAGACTACATCCCCGAGATCCGAAGAAGCGAGTGGAGCTAAGGGGACTCGAACCCCTGACCCCCTGCTTGCAAAGATTGCGGGCCTTCGGGCTCGCGCAGTGGCGGGCCCCGGGCGGACCGTCGGCGACCTCCCCTGTCGACCTGACCCGCACGGAGCCCGCACTGAACGCATCCGGCGTCACAACTACCCTCGACGCTTAGCACTTGAGCCTGCGAAGCTTCCGCTGACGCCATTCACACGGCGCCAGACGGCGGATCCCCAAATGCCATGCGCTAGTTACGACGCAGGACCGTTACCCGGCACTCCGGAGCACGCATTACTGCCGTGCGTTTTAAGGGCACGATAAAACCCCGGAGCTCTTCCGACGATCATCTACGCTTACGCGAAGGTGCCGCCGAGGTCCGGGGCGGACCCCCAGCATATATCGGCATGAGAGCGATGTAAAGGCTTGCGGAGGACCAGGTAAGCGCCGAACCGATAAAATGTGCTGCCAGACCTGCCTTATTCGCCCAGTCCGGGCGTAATCGTCTGGCTCGGTTGTCGCTCTCGGATATATCCGTGGCCGCGGCGCGAAATCCTCCCAGTCCCTGGTAACTTCCGGAGTTAATTTGCCTTCTTTTTAGCAGTCGGGTTACGGTAATTAGGCACCAAGCGCAGCGGGCCCGAGCGCTATCGACGCTGGGTGCAGGCCGCAATGTTGGGGGAACATGAATCGGTCCAGGACGAGCATCATCCTGCTGGCGCTGCCGTTCGCGATGATGACAGCGATCTTCATCGCCCGCCTGATCGTCGGGCCGGGCTGGGGACTGCTGCCGCTGCTGGCCATGGGCCCGGCGATCGCGGCGCCCCTGGCCGGGATGGCCTACACCGTGGCCGCCGGGGCGGTGGCCCTGGCCGCGTGCGTGCCCTTCCTGCTCGGCTCCCAGTCGGCCATCACCTACCACCCGGCTCAGATCGCGCTCGTGGCCGTGATTGGCATCACGGCAGCTAGCATCCTGGCCACCCGCAGGCGCCGGCGCACGGACCAGGCGGTCGCCGACATCCGCCTCGTCGCGGACGTCGCCCAGCGTGTCCTCTTGCGCCCGATCCCGCGCCAGGCCGGACCGGTCCAGGTGGCCGTGCGCTATCTGTCAGCCGCCTCGGGTGCCCGGGTCGGCGGGGACCTGTACGAGGTCGTGACGACCCCCGATCATATGCGGCTGATCGTCGGCGACGTAGAGGGCAAAGGACTGCCCGGAGTAGCGTCCGCAGCGGCCGTGCTCGGCGTGTTCCGCGAGGCTGCCTACGACGAGGGCAGCCTGGCCGCGATCGTGGCCCGGATCGAGACCAGCCTGGCCCGCCAGCTGGGCGACGAGCAGTTCGTGACCGCGGTTCTGGCCGAGATCAGCACGGACGGCGACAAGATCGAGGTGCTCAGCTGCGGCCATCCCGCGCCGCTCCTGCTCGGCGCAGACCAGCCCCATTTCGCTGAGCCACCTGGTGCCAGCCTGCCACTCGGCCTAGCCGACCTCGCTGATGTCCCGCGCCTGCCAGTCACCATCCCGTTCGAGCCCGGCAGCGGGATTCTTTTCTACACTGACGGCGCGAGCGAGGCTCGCAACAAGGCCGGCGAGTTCTTCCCCCTCGCCAGCAGCGCCTCGCTCCGCTCCCCTGCCGACCCCGCCACTCGAGTCGACCAGCTCGGCGACGAGATAACCCGCTACGTCGGCCATGAACCAGACGACGACGTGGCGCTCCTGCTCGCGTACCGCGAAGCCGCCTAGCTGTAGCCCCTACTGTGGTCAGCCCTGGTGGAGCTAAGGGGACTCGAACCCCTGACCCCCTGCTTGCAAAGCAGGATCACATGGCCAGGCCATCAGCGATGGCAGGAAAAGGCCAGCTCAGAGGCTATGTTCGCTACAGCTGAGAGCCATTCAGGAAGACTCACGCGAGGTATGGCCTCCCAAATTCCTCCCAGTTGACTGCGGCCGAGTAGTGTGGGCAGCCGTCGGGATCTACCGGTGTCGGACCGGCAGTCTCGGTCGCGTCGAGTCACCCGACCGCGACGACCTGCCACTTGGACTTCACGATCCACGCGCCCAGGCACGGCGGCCCGAGGCAGTGCCCGCCCATCAGCGGTTGGTGTCGTGCACGAGGCCGCCGGGCAGTGGGCCGCGGTCAGCCGTGCCGTCGCACCCGGTAAACCCGGCGACCTCGGTGGTCATCCCGCTCGATATGGCCGGCGTGGGGGAAGTCGAGGTCGTCGCCCATCACGAGCGCGCGACCCTGCGCGTCGGCTATGTGTACCTGAAGATCGACGCTGATCAGGGACAGACCGACGTAATCCCGTGCTTGCGCTTCGCACCCTCCTGGGGACGGCACTGGGCCGCCTCGGCGAGCCGTCGACCGCGTAGGCCGCGGCGGGTGCCGCGCACGGGTACTGTACAGCGCGCCGCTGCCGCCACGGCCCGGCCGGAGCCTCGATTGGTGTTCATGCACGGCGACCTGCAGGTGGGCGACCTGCAGGTCGCCCACGTGTTCGTCGACGGTGACGTGACCACCTGCGTGGCCGACTGGTCCGAGGCGGGTTAGGGCGGTGCCCGTACGACCTCGCCAGCCTCACGCTCGGACACCATGAGCACCTTGGCGACGCCGCCGCCGGTTACGGCACCTGCGTCGACCTCGACGTGATCCGCGGGTGGTGGTCGCTGCGAAGCCTGTGGGCGGGTCCGCTGGCTAGTCGAGCACGGCTTCGACCCGTGGCGACCGGATTGCGAGGTCGACGTGCTGAGATCCCAGCTGCGAGGTTGCACGAGTCCGACGGCCACGAGTGCCTTAGGCCGCATCGAGCGGGCCAACTCCTGACCGATGCTGGGTAAGAACCCAAACCACCATCGACGCGGGCGGAGGCCCTGGATACCGCGTGACACGCTCTGCCTGCGGTGAAAAGAAGGCTGGGTCTGGGAGGATTGAGTCCTATGGCTGGAGGTGAGGACGTGAGTGTCGACCGGTTCTCGACGCCGCTGTATGGCATCGGCGAGGCAGCCACTTACCTTGACGTGCCACCGTCCACCCTCGCGAACTGGGCGTATGGATATGAGCGCCGACGGCCCGGCGCTGGCGTCGTGGTCAGCGGCCCTGTCATCACCGCTACCCGCCCAGGGGACCGACACGAGGCGGCAGTGCCGTTCATCGGCCTGGCAGAGGCTTACGCGCTGGCCGCGTTCCGGCAGGCGGGTGTTCCCATGCAGCGGATACGCCCGGCGGTTGACGCCCTCCACCGCGAACTGGGCCTCCAATACGCCCTGGCCAGCAAGCGCCTGTTCACCGACGGGGCGGAAATCCTGTACGACTACGCCCAGCACGCCGACGGCACTCCGGAGGGCGAGTCGGTCCGAGAACTGGTCGTCGTCCGTAACAACCAGCGAGTTTTCGCCGAGGTCGTGGACCGTTATCTGCGCCGGGTGGACTTCGCGGCTGACGGCTACGCTCGGCTGATTCACCTCCCGCAGTACCGCGTGGCCGATGTGACCATCGACCCGGATCACGCCTTCGGGCGCCCCAGGTTTACCCAGGGGGGCGCAGGACTGGACGACGTCATTGACCTATTCCGAGCCGGCGAGCCGGTCGATGTGGTTGCTGTAGAGTTCGGGCTGTCCCGCGATGAGGTTGAGGACGCGCTGCGTGTCAACACTCGAACAGCAGCCTAAGTTCTTCCTGGACCGAAGCCTCGGGCGCGTCGCGGTGCCGACTCTGCTGCGTGCGGCCGGATGGGACCTGGTGACGCTAGCCGAGCACTACGGGGTGCCCGAGGATGAGCGAGTCCCTGACCCAGAGTGGATACGCGAGGCGGCGCTCCGCGGCTGGCCGATCCTGATGAAGGACAAGCGCATCCGCTACCGATCCGCAGAGATCTCTACAGTCATCCAGCATGCGGCCCAATGTTTCGTGATCACCCGGGGTGACCTGTCGTCCGGCGAGATGGCCAGCCGGTTCCTAACCGCGAGCCAGGCGATCCTCGATGCTGTTGGCACGCCCGGCCCGTACATCTACGCCGTGCACTCGGACCGGATCGACCGGCTCTACCCCGCGAGGCCCCGACTCGGCTTGCAGCGGCCTGCTCAGCCCTAGACGAGTAAGTCCGAACCTTGGTTAGTGGTCGTATGCGATCAGTGAGCGGGTGATGGGGGCGCCGGTCTGGTAGTTGCGCCAGATCGCGGCGGCCATCGCGAGGATGCGCTGGGCGACGCGGATGGTGACGCCCGCGGGGCTGCGGCCGCCGTGGCCTTCGAGGTCGAGCTGGCCCTTGAGGGTGTCGTTGACCGACTCGATGAGCTGGCGGACTTTCTTGAGCAGCGGCTCGCCGTGGCGGGCCTGCTCATCGGCGCGGGGGGGCCGCAGCAGCGTGATCGAGTACCCGGCGAGCAGCTGCTCGAAGTCCCGCCCGGCGAAGCCCTTGTCGGTGATCAGCAAGATGCCCTCGTGCTCAGCGAGCACGTCAGCCTCGACCTCCAGCATCGCGGCCAGCACCTCGCGCTCGCCGAGCTTCGGGTCGGCCAGCGCCCACAAGACCGGCATCCCGGCCGGGGTGCAGACCAGGTACAGCCGCAGCCCCCAGAAGAACCGCGAGTGCGACGCGCAGTAGCCATACCCGGCCCAGCCGGCCAGCTCCGACCGCTGCACCGTCGGCCGCGACATCCCGCAGGGCACCGGGGTGGAATCGGCGATCCAGCAGTCATCCAGCCAGAAGTCACTCGACCGGGCGAGCAGCCGGATGACCCGCCGGACCAGGCCCGCCGCGGCCCGCAGCCGCTTGTTGTACCCCGACTGCTGCGGCAGGTACGGGAACATGCCCGCCAGGTGCTTGCGCGCATACCGCAGCCAGTGCGCCTCGGAGGTGAAGCCCAGCAGCGCCTGCGCGGCCGCCAGGCACACCAGCTCCGGATCGGTCAGCACCGGCGGCCTGCCCCGCCAGCGCGGCCCGCCCAGCTCGTCGTCAATCTTCACATACAGTGCGGTGATGAGGGTCTCGATGTCGCTGGTCACACACCGGCAACGAGACCCTCACCCGCTCGCATCCCAGTAAGCATTGGGACTTACTCGTCTAGGCAGACCCAGACCTAGTGGTGACAGTTGCCGACGGCGAACCAGCCCAGGACTGCTACGGCCTGCTGCTTGCTGGTCGCGAAGCTTCACCTTCATACGCCCAGCCCAGTGGCGGGGCGGCTGCGAAGTGCCTGAATATGAACCATGCCGATATGGCTACAGGTCGCTTCTAGCAGGCATTACAATGACAGAGATTGACAATCCGAGATGTGGAAGATTGGCGAACAATGACCAGTGTCAACCTGCCGCGCTATCACCAATTGCTGCTGCCCACCATGCGGTCGGTGTCCGAACTAGGCGGGTCGGCGTCGATCGTCGAGATCATGGAGACGGTCATCAAGCGTGAGGGCTTCAGCGACGCGCAGCAGTCAGGGCTGCATCGCAACGGCCCTGATACCGAAATCGGGTACCGGCTTGCTTGGGCACGCACCGTCCTCAAGGGGATGGGCCTGCTGACCAACAGCTCCCGGGGTGTCTGGACCCTAACCGAGGACGGCACCGCACTGCTGGCCAGCCCGGCTGCCACTGATCTTCAGCTCAGCGAACAGATCGCCGAGCTCCGGGGACGCTACCTGACTGACCTGCGGGCAGCCCGCAATGCCAAGTCTTCGCGGGATGAGCATGATGAGGAAGAGCCCGACGATGCCGAGTCATCCGCAGAGCCCCACTGGAAAGAGCAGTTGCTCGAACAGCTCATGTCTATCGCCCCGGATGCCTTCGAGCGGCTGGCCAGGCGGCTCCTTCGCGAAGCAGGCTTCGGCAGTGTGAAGGTCACCGGCGGGAGCGGCGACGGCGGAATCGACGGCCTCGGCATCTATCAGCTCGGCCTGATGAGCTTTCGTGTCTTCTTCCAGTGCAAGCGCTACCGCGGCAGCGTCAGCCCAAGCGCCGTCCGCGACTTCCGCGGCGCTATGGCAGGCCGTGGCGACAAGGGCCTGCTTATCACTACCGGCACGTTCACCGCGGACGCCAATAAGGAAGCAACTCGAGACGGCGCGCCACCAATCGACCTCATCGACGGCGATCGGCTTTGCGATCTGTTGAAGAAGTACGATCTCGGAGTCCGGACAGCAACACGCACGGTTGAGGACGTCTCCGTCGACACCACGTTCTTCTCCGACATATGAAAATCGCGACGCGGTACCTGCCCCGATCGGCGGCGTCGCTGTCGTCGCCGCCTGAAAATTCTGACCGGCGCGCTCACGGCAATAGTCAAAGTCCCTCAAGGTCACGCCCGGTGGCAGGCTAAGGGACGGTCCCGCGCCCAAGCGAGCAGCGACGTAAAAATCAGATGGAGCTAAGGGGACTCGAACCCCTGACCCCTGTTTGCAAAGTGGCGCAGTGTTCCAGATGACCGCTTGATTTTGACGAAAGGCAGCTCGTGAGCTCTTCCGATCTAGTTGAGACCAACTTGGGTCGGGCCGCAGAGGTGTAGCCTCCCAAATTCCTCCCAGTCGATCTCGGAGGGCACTGTGCCCAGACGATCAACTCAGCTCGCCTGGACTCGCCACTTGATCTCTAATCGTTATCAAGGACCAAAAGGTGCCGCCCTGATGCCGGAAGAGAATTGTGAGGAATCCCTCGAAGGACGTCAGCCAGCACGTCAGCAGCCTCGCTAGTCGCATAGATTACTTGTCCGAGATCTCGATCTGTATTGAGTCTGTTGAGAAACGCGGCCAAGCTTCGATGGTCTGTCTCTTGCTGCCTAGGCTCATCGAGCGTCAGAACACCGAGGTGTCGGCCCCGCGGCCGTGTAGATGCCGTCTCAAATATCGCCGTATGGTACGCCCACTTTGTACGGATCGCGTCCGAGGCGCTAATTCCTAGTGCCATATCGAAGCTCAATTCGAAGCCGTCATCGACCGGCAGTAGGGTGCGGTCGTCGATCGTCACCTCACCTGGCGGGACGCTTCTGAGCTCATATGCTTCGATCTGCTGCTGAAAGCTGCGACGAAAAGCGGCCAGGGTGCCTACGTCCTCAGGGCTGGCTGTTTCTTCACCAAGGATCGCTCGTCTTGCCCTGGTATCATCAAACCGGATGGACAACTCGTCTAGATCGTGCTCGACCGCAGCGCAAGTGTCTCTAACCGCTTTGGCCCCGCGGACGCGGCTTTCGAGTGTCAAGCGTTCCTGGACCTGACTGCGCTAGGGGCGTTAGACGGCCCGACCAGTTCATCACGCAGCAGACGTACCTGATCTCGGGCTGCCTCGAGGTCCGTTTCCGCGGCCCGGACAGATTCCTGCAGGCGGGAGCTTCGCTCTTGGGCCGCGGCTTGCATGGCCTGCAACGTGACACGCTCGGCGTCGAGCAAGGCGATGTTCTCCTCCGAACTGCTGACCGTGCCGAAAGCCACGCCCCGCCCGTCCAGTTCCTGCTGGCAGGTCGGGCAGCGTCCCTCGGCAATGAGTGGCAAGTCAAGCTCGCCTCCGAGGCGACGAATGCGCTGTACGTCCATCAATTGCCGTCTGTCTGCCTCGACCCCAGCGAAACGGCTAGCCAGTGCGTCCAGATCAGCTCCAGAGATTGCCAGTTGCTCCCTAAGTTCGCGGACGGCCGCACCAAGTTTGCGTACCTGCGCCTCGGCGTCAGCTAGGCCGGCACGGCTGCGGTCAGTCAATTCGCCCGCAGGAAGAATCTGGTCCGTCATCGCCGACAAACGCTCTTGCCAGAGCGATTCAACTGTCTCCAAATGAGTCCAGCGCTCGTTATCAAGGGCTTCAAACATCGCAGGCGATCGTCGGCCGGCCCCGACGGGCCGAGCGTCCGGAAGAATCAGTCGCAGGTTTTCTGCGTTGGCAGCGCCTCCGAGTCGTCCGATAGCAGCTGTCCACTCAGCAGCGATAACCCCCTCCTCTTCTTTAAGCGCTTCGCGTGCGCGAATCAGGTCAAGCGTCGACAAGCCGAGCACGAACTCGACCGCGCGGTTGAGAGGATCTCGGATCCGATAATGGGTCGGTATACGAGGGGCGACACCCCCCCAGCCGAACTTCTGCTCGATATAAAAGAGGGGAAAAAGAATTTCGAGGTACAGTCGAATAGTCTCACCAGAATATCCGGGGACGAATGGTAGCGACCAGCCCAGAAATTCTTCGAGCAGCCGGTGGAAACCGACCTCGCTCGTAGTCGATCCTCCTTCGCGGACGTACATGTCCTGCCGACGGGCGGTATCAAGCCCCGATTCAGATTCGGCTGCCCATACTCGCCCGCCCCGATCAGGTCCATGTTGAATGGCAGCTCCGGGAGCTGAGAGGTAAGTTCCACCGGATCCCGCCCAAGGACGACTCCTACCGCAGTCCCCGCTGGGAACCTGGCCTGCCAGTCGACCTGCCGCCGTTCCTCGCCACCCTGATCGACCGGCATCTGCGCGAGCACCCCCACCAGAGCTGTCCGTGCGCCAAGGAGCACGGCGGGACCGGCCAGTACGTGTTCCTGGGTCCTGACGGAGGCCACTACCGGCGCAGCAACTATGCCCGTCGTATCTTCAGACCGGCCTGCGATGGTCGCTACCTTGGGGCGTTAGGCAGTCCCGGGCGTCTGGTCATCGCCGACGCCACCACCTGGCCCGGCATTCCAGTCGCGGCCTGGCCTCCGGCCCCAACCCTTTCAGAGCCCGGCAATTTAGCGACGGGCAGCGGCATTGGCGAATCCGGATACGCGCCTCCTCGCGGCCGGGGCATCCCGGTCATCCCCGACAGCATCCCCCTCGCCTGCTGGCTCCCGATCCGACCAGGTCTCACCCCGCACGGACTGCGGCATAGCCACAAGACTTGGATGGCCGAGGAGAACATCCCCGAGATTCTCGCCGAACAGCGCCTCGGCCATCAGGTCCCCGGCATCCGCGGCCTCTACGCCCACGCCTCCGACAGGATGCGCGACGACCTCACCACCGCCCTCCAGGCCCGCTGGGAGACCTCCCTCAACGAGCGAGCCGCCCGGCACCCGCGCTCGTCACTCCCACTCCTGGACGAGCTGCTCGCACCGATCCGGGCGTCCAAATTGCCGACCCCAGCGGAACCACACGGACTCCGCCATGAGCCGATGACACCAGACCTCAGAGCCCGGAACCCGGAGAAGATGATCTCCCAAATTCCTCCCAGCCATCCGTCAGCCGCGCACCGCAGGCGCAGAAATGGTGGGTCGAGGCCGCACAGATGAGCCTCTGAACTGGCGAAATATCCCAAGAAAGTGAGTGGAGCTAAGGGGACTCGAACCCCTGACCCCCTGCTTGCAAAGCAGGTGCTCTTCCAGCTGAGCTATAGCCCCAAGGCGTGCCGTCCAAGGCTACCTTTACCTGCCTCACGCCGGCACCTCGCCGGCGATCACGCCGGGCCGGACTGCCGCGCCACCTCAGCCGAGTCCGCCCGCCGCATCGGCGCGCCCTCAATCGGCGACGGCACCGCCGGCGCGTCCGCCGGCCGCGGCACCATCAGCGCCGCCGCCAGACCGCCCGCCACCATGGCCGGGACGCCGGCCACGGTGCCCAGCACCTGCGTAGCCCCGGCCGACCGCAGCCGGGCCGCCGGGTGCGCGCCGGTCAGCACCCCGGCGACCAGCCCGGCGCCGGCCCGGCGCCCCGCCAGCACGCCGCTCTCCGTCGCCTGGACGACGACCGTATCGCGGACGTCGTCCACGCCCAGATTCAGCATCCCGTGCAGGACCAGGTCCGGCCACGGGCACCCGCGCGGCACCTCGTCCGCGCTGACGGCCAGGTCAAACCGGTCGTGCCAGCCGAGCGCGTCCAGCATCCCGTGCAGCTGGCGCCGGGAGACGGAGCTGATCACGCAGCTGCGCCAGCCGGCCCCGGCCAGCTCGTCCAGCGCCTCGGGCGCACCGGGAACGGGGTGGATGCCGAACCGCTGGACGGCGCCGCTGAGGGACTTGTCGAAGGCCAGGCAGGCGGCCTGCGCCCGGGCCTCGTTCTCGGGGAAGAGCTCGCGCAGCACGTCGATCACGGCCTTGCCGCGCGACCGGTGGACCTGGGCCATGCCCCGGGCGTAGGCGGTCGTCCCGGTCACGACCCCCTGCGTCGCGATCGCCTCGGCGTAAGCGCGCTCCAGGATGCCGTCGTCGGCCACCGTCGTGCCGATCAGGCCGAAGCAGGCCAGCCGGGCTCCACCCACGTCGCTCACCCCCGACCTCCGCCGCGCTGCCGCCGGCGGAGGGTTAGTCGTCTGCGGTGGTCGCCTCGGTCCACAGGTCCAGCTCGGCGCGATCCGCCTGGACCTTCCGCCAGACTGCGAAGGCGCTCAGTCCCAGCAGGGCAATCACGAGCAGTTTCTTCACGTGCACTCCTTCAGATCCGGGCTCTGCGGGCTGCAGCACTACGGCGCCCGCCGCCCGCACGGCGAACCATGAGCCTAGCAAGCCACCGTCAGCGTTGCCGCTCGACGCGAGTCTCGTCCCAGACCGGAGCGGGGGCCTCGTACACGTCCCCGCTGGCCCCGAATACGAGAAACCGGTCGAACGACCGCGCGAACCAGCGGTCGTGGGTCACGGCCAGCACGGTTCCGGCGTATGACTCCAGGCCCTCCTGGAGGGCCTCGGCACTGGCCAGGTCGAGGTTGTCGGTCGGCTCGTCCAGGAGCAGCAGCGTCGACCCGCCCAGCTCCAGCAGCAGGATCTGGAGCCGGGCCTGCTGGCCGCCGGACAGATTGCGGAACGGCTGCCGGGCGCACACCTGGAGCTCATAGCGCGACAGGGCGGCCATGGCCTCGTTGATGAGCAGCGCGTGCTCGGTCATCAGGATCTCCAGCGGCGTCCTTGCGTCCAGGTCGGGCCGGGCGTGCGTCTGGGCGAACATGCCGGGCACGACCCGGGCGCCGAGCCGGGCCACGCCCTCGTGGCGCACCTCATCCCCGGCCAGCAGGCGCAGGAAGTGCGACTTGCCCGAGCCGTTGGAGCCGAGGACGGCGACCCGCTCGCTGTACCAGACCTCCAGGTCGAACGGGTGCATCAGGCCGGTCAGCTCGAGCTGCTCGCAGATCACGGCGCGCTTGCCGGTGCGGCCGCCGCGCAGCCGCATCCGCACGTTCTGGTCGCGCGGCGACTCCTCCGGCGGCCCGGCCTCCTCGAACTTGCGCAGCCGGGTCTCGGCCGCGTGCAGCCGCGAGGCCATGTCGGAGTTGTAGGCCGCCTTCTGCCGGTACATGCGCACGAGCTCCTTCAGCCGCTCGTGCTCCTCGTCCCAGCGGCGGCGCAGCTCGTCCAGCCGCTCGCCGCGCTCGCGGCGGGCCTGCGCGTAGGTCGCGAACCCGCCGCCGTGGACCCAGACGTGGGAGTCCTCGACGGTGATGATGCGCTGCGCGCAGGCGGCCAGCAGCTCCCGGTCGTGGCTGACCAGCAGGACGGTCTTGGACGTCGCGGCGAGCTGCTGCTCCAGCCAGACCTTGCCCGGCACGTCGAGGTAGTTGTCCGGCTCGTCGAGCAGCAGGACCTCGTCCCGGCCGCGCAGCAGCGACTCCAGCACCAGCCGCTTCTGCTCGCCGCCGGACAGGGTCGCGACCGTGCGCCACTGGCAGGTGTCGTAGCTGATGCCGAGCGCGGCCACGCAACAGGCATCGAAGTGGACCTCGGCCTGGTACCCGCCGGCGTCGTTGTACTCGGTCAGCACCCGTGCGTAGCGCATCTGGGTGGGCTCGTCGTCGCGCTCCATCATCAGCAGCTCGGTGGCGTCCAGGGCGGCGGCGGCCTCGCGGACCCGCGGCGGGGCGACCGACAGCAGCAGGTCCCGCACCGTGGACTCGTCCCGGATGCCGCCGACGAACTGCCGCATGACGCCCAGGCCGCCGCTGGCGGTGATCGTCCCGGACTGGGCGGTGAGGTCCCCGGTGACCAGGCGCATCAGGGTGGTCTTGCCGGCCCCGTTCGGCCCGACCAGCGCCGCGACCTGGCCGTCGCCGACGCGGAACGAGACATCGGACAGGAGCAGCCGCCCATCGGGCAGGACATGGCTCAGATGAGCCGCCTCGACGTGGCCCATCCCGCCATCCCCCTGACCTGACCGTGTCCGGGCCGCGGCCCGCGCACCCGCCGGCGGGCGCATCCCGACAATAGACGCTGTTACCGGGGTCCCATCAACGGGATTTCACCGGCACCCGGACCGGGGCCCGGCGCCGGGCCGGGTCGGCCAGCGCCGCGGTGAGCTGGCCGAGGGCCTGCACGGTGTGCGCGCTGACGACCGCGTCGCAGTGCGGCCAGGCGGCCGCCATGCCGCCGGCCAGCGGCTGATAGCCGGTGGCCTTCGTCCGGGGATTAACCCAGACAATACGGAACGCTACGAGTGACAGGCGCTCCATTTCCCGGCGGACGATCTCGGGATCGCCGGTGTCCCACCCGTCCGACACGATGAGGACGACCGCGCCGCGGGCCATGCCCCGGCGGCCCCAGGAGTCGTTGAACTCGCGCAGCGCCGCCCCGATCTTGGTCCCGCCGCGCCAGTCCGGGGCGGCCTTCCCGGCGCGGTCGAGGGCGGGGCCGGGCTGCGACCGGGCCAGGGCCGGGGTCAGCCGGGTGAGCCGGGTGGCAAAGGTGAACACCTCCGCCCGCGCGCCGCCGGCCGCGCAGTACAGCAGCTGGATCATGGCCCGGGCGTAGGGCTCCATGGAGCCGGAGATGTCGCACAGCACGACCATGCGCCGCGGGCGGCGGGCCGGGGACCGCCCGATCAGCTCGAACGCCTGGCCGCCCGTGCGCCGCGCCCGGCGCAGCGTGGACCGCAGGTCAGTGCGGGGTCCGCCCGGCCGTCGGCGGTCCCGGCGCGACCGCCGCAGCGGGACGGCCAGCGAGACGCCGCGCATCAGCCCGGCCAGCGACCGCAGCTCGGCGTCGGACAGCTCGGCGAAGTCCTGGGCCGCCAGGCGCTCGGCGGTGCTGCCCAGGTAGGGGTGGTCGACCTCGGGGCCGGCTGATTCGTCGCGCTCGGCGCCGGCCTCGTCGGCGGTGGCGCCGGCGTGGGTCCGGGCCGCCTCCGCCGCCCGGGCCAGCAGGTCCTCGGGGGCGCGCTCGGCCGCGGGGCCGGCCGCCTGCGGGCGCGGCGGCACGGCCTGGGCCGGGCCGGGGTCGCCGGGCAGGCCGGGGCCGACGGGCCCGTCCAGCGCGCCGAACACCCGGCCGAACACGACCCGCAGGATCTCGGCCTCGTCCCGGCTGGACACCAGCGTGGCCTGGGCGCACAGGTACAGGGCGCGGAGCGTGGCGGGCCGGGCCACGGTGACGGCGGCCGCGAACCGCTCGCACCGGCCGAGCCCGGCGGGCAGCCCGGCCCGGCGCAGGGCCGCTCCGAAGCGCGCGCTGACCTCGGCCAGGTCGCCCGGCCCGGCCCGGCCAGCTGCCGCCGCATCAGCCATGCGACTCCGCGGCCAGCACCTCGAAGCCGGCCTCGCGGACCGCCTGCAGGTCCTCGGCGTACTTCAGCACGGCCCCGGCGGTCCGCTGCGCCGCCTCGGCGTCGAGGCTGGTCGCGCCGAGCAGGTGCAGCGCGCTCGCCCAGCTGATCGCCTCGGCCACGCCGGGCGGCTTGGCCAGGTCCAGGCCGCGCAGCCGGGACACGCCGGCGGCGACCTGCTCGGTCAGCGGGGCCTGCGCGCCGGGGACGCGGCGCCGGATGATGGCGGCCACCCGGCCGGCGTCGGGGTAGTCGATCCAGTGGTACAGGCACCGGCGCTTCAGCGCGTCGTGCAGGTCCCGGGTCCGGTTCGAGGTGAGCACCACGACCGGGGGGTGGGCGGCCCGCCGCGTCCCCAGCTCGGGGATGGTGACGGCCGCCTCGGCCAGCAGCTCGAACAGGAACGCCTCGAACTCGTCGTCGCCGCGGTCGACCTCGTCGATGAGCAGCACGGCCGGGCGCGGCCCGGGGTGATCGAGGGCGGCCAGCAGCGGCCGCTCCAGCAGGTACTCGTCGCTGAACAGGTCGGCCTCGCGGGGCGCCTCGCCGCGCGCCTCGGCCAGCCGGATGGCCAGCAGCTGGCGCGGGTAGTTCCACTCGTACAGGGCCTCGGCCGAGGTCAGGCCCTCGTAGCACTGGAGGCGGATCAGCGGGGTGTCGACCGCCGTGGCCAGGGCCTTGGCCGCCTCGGTCTTGCCCACGCCGGGCTCGCCCTCGAGCAGGATCGGCTGTCCCATCCGGGCGGCCAGGAACATTGCCGTGGCCAGGGGCTCGTCGGCCAGGTACCCGGCGGCGTCGAGGGCCTTCATCAGGGCCGCCACGTCCGGCAGCCGGTCGGCTAGCTCGCTCATCAGGGGCGGCCCCGTTTCGTCATGATCGTCACGTTGTCCATCATGCGTCACGCGGCCCGGTCACGAGACCGCCAGGTCGGTGCGGAGCGGGCGGCCCTGGATGGCGGACCACACGTTGGCCGGGGTGAGCGGCATGTCCGCGTGCCGGACGCCGAACGGCGCCAGCGCGTCGAGCACCGAGTTGACCACCGCCGCCGGGGACCCGACGGTGGCCGACTCGCCGACGCCCTTGGCGCCGATCGGGTGGTGCGGCGAGGGCGTCACGGTCGCGCCGAGCTCCCACGACGGGCACTCCAGCGCGGTGGGCAGCAGGTAGTCCATGAACGAGCCGCCCAGGCAGTTGCCGTCGGAGTCGAACGCGATCACCTGCATCAGGGCCATCCCGACCCCGTCGGCCAGGCCGCCGTGCACCTGGCCCTCGACGATCATCGGGTTGATCCGCACCCCGCAGTCGTCCACGGCGATGAACCGCCGCACCTTGACCACGCCCGTGCCGGGGTCGACGTCGGTCACGCAGATGTAGGCCCCGAACGGGAAGGTCAGGTTCGGCGGGTTGTAGACCGTCTCGGCGTCCAGGTGCCCCTCGACGCCCTCGGGCAGCTCCAGCGAGCTGTGCGACGCCATCGCGATCTCCGGGATCCGGGCCGACTGCCCGGGGTCGCCGCGCACCCGCCAGGCCCCGTCGGACCAGTCCAGGTCGTCGGCTGACACCTCCAGCATCGCCGCGGCCACCAGCCGGGCGCGCTCCCGGACCTTGCGCGCCACGATGACCGCGGCCGCGCCCGATACCGGCGTCGACCGGGAACCGTAGGTCCCGAGGCCGAACGGGGTCCGGTCGGTATCGCCGTGCACGACGTCGACGTCGTCCGGGGACAGGCCCAGTTCCTGGGCCACGAGCTGGGCGAACGTCGTCTCGTGGCCCTGGCCCTGGGTCTGCACGGAGATGGCCAGCACGGCCTTGCCGGTGGGGAACACCCGCAGGTCGGCGCCGTCGGCCATGCCGAAGCCGAGGATGTCCATGTGCTCCCGCGGGCCGGCCCCGACGCCCTCGGTGAAGAAGCTCAGGCCGATGCCCATGTACTCGCCGCGCAGCCGCTTCTCGGCCTGCTCGCGGCGCAGGTCGGCGTACCCGGCCATGTCCAGGGCCAGGTTGAGCGCCCGCGGGTACTCGCCTGAGTCGTACTCCCAGCCGGTCGGCCCGGTGTAGGGGAACTGCTCGGGGCGCAGCAGGTTCATCATCCGCAGCTCGGCCGGGTCCATGTCCAGCTCCCGGGCCAGCAGGTCGACCATCCGCTCGACCAGGTAGACCGCCTCGGTGATGCGGAACGAGCAGGCGTAGGCCACGCCGCCCGGCGCCTTGTTCGTGTGCACGGCGGTGACCTGGCAGTGCGCGGCCTGCAGGTCGTAGGAGCCGGTGAAGATGTGGAAGAAGCCGGCCGGGTACTTGGTCGGCTGGGCGGTGGCGTTGAACGCCCCGTGGTCGCCCAGGACCCTGGCCCGCAGGGCCAGGATCTTGCCGTCGCGGGTCGCGGCGATCTCGCCGTGCATGTGGTAGTCCCGGGCGAACGAGGTCGACATCAGGTTCTCCGACCGGTCCTCCATCCACTTGACCGGCCGGCCGGTCAGCGTGGTCCCGACGATGGCGCAGATATAACCAGGATAGACAGGCACTTTATTGCCGAAACCGCCGCCGACGTCGGGCGAGACGACCCGGATCTTGTGCTCGGGGATGCCCGCGACCAGGGAGTACAGCGTCCGGTGGGCGTGCGGGGCCTGGGTCGTCGCCCAGAGCGTCAGCTTCCCGCTGACGGTGTCCAGGTCGGCGACCATGCCGCAGGTCTCCAGCGGCGCCGGGTGCGACCGGGGATACAGCATGTCCTGGGTCACCACGACGTCGGCGGCGGCGAACGCCGCCGCAGTCGCGGCCTCGTCGCCGGCCTCCCAGTCGAAGATGTGGTTGTCGGCCTTGCCCGGCAGGTCGTCCCGGACCACCGGCGCGCCGGGGTCCAGCGCCCGCTCGGCGTCGACCACCGGGGGCAGCGGCTCGTACTCGACGCTGATCAGCTCCAGGGCGTCGCGGGCCGAGTACCGGTCCCGGGCCACCACGAACGCGATCTCCTGGCCCTGGAAGCGGACCTTGTCGGTGGCCAGCACGGCCTGCACGTCGCCGGACAGGGTCGGCATCCAGGCCAGGCCGCGGGCGGCCAGCATCTCGCCGGTGATGACCGCCTCGACGTGCGGATGGGCCAGCGCGGACTCGACGTCCACCGAGACGATCCGGGCGTGGGCCAGCGGGCTGCGCAAGATGGCGCCGTGCAGCATGCCGGGCAGTTGGATGTCGTCCACGAACAGGCCCTTGCCGCGGATGAAGCGCGCGTCCTCCTTGCGGCGGACCGGCCCGTAGGCGTGCGGGGTCACCGGCTCAGCTGTCATCTGCGCCAGCCTCGTGCTTCGCGGCCCATTCGATGGACCGGACGATGTTCTCGTAGCCGGTGCACCGGCAGATCTGCCCGGAGATGGCCTCCCGGATCTCGTCGGCCGACGGGTCGGGCTGGCGGTCGAGCAGCCACCGGGCGGTCATCATCATGCCGGGCGTGCAGAAGCCGCACTGCAGCCCGTGGCAGCGCGCGAAGCCCTCCTGGACCGGGTCGAGCCGGCCGCGCTGCTCCAGCCCCTCGACGGTCAGCACCCGGCGGCCGTCGGCCATCACGGCCAGCACCGTGCAGGACTTCACCGGGGTGTCGTCCAGCCAGACCACGCAGGCCCCGCAGTTCGAGGTATCGCAGCCCCAGTGCGAGCCGGTCAGCCGCAGGTCGTCGCGCAGGAAGTGGATCAGCAGCAGCCGCGGCTCGACCGTGGCGGTGCAGGCCGCGCCGTTGACGTACACGGTGATCTGCATGGGTACAACGTCTCACGGCTGGCCCGCGGCGCGGCGCGCGGCCGTGCGCAGGGCGCGGATGGTGAGCTCGCAGGCCAGGTGCCGCTTGTAGTCGGCCGGGCCGCGCTGGTCGGCGACCGGGCGGCAGTGCTGCGCGGCGATCTCGCCGGCCCGGCGGAACGACTCCTCGGTGGCCGGGGCGCCGCGCAGGAACTCCTCGGCCTCGGCGGCGGCGAAGTTGCGGGCGCCGACGGCGGACAGCCCGATGCCCGCCTCGGCCACGGTCCCGCCGGCCAGCCACAGCGCCGCGCCGGCCGCGCCGACCGGCCAGTCACCCACCCGCCGGCCGACCTTCTCGTAAGCACTGCCCTTCCCGAGGGCGCGGCCCCGGTCCGCCGACCGGAGCGAGATCCGCACCTCGGTGAGGATCTCGCCGGGGGCGACGACAGTTTCGTACGGACCGGTGTGGAAGTCGCGGGCCGGGACGGTCCTGGTGCCGCCCGGCCCCTGGATGACCATGGTCGCCTTCAGGGCCGCGAACGCCGCCGACAGGTCCTCGGACGGGTCGGCCTGGCACAGCGACCCGCCGATGGTGCCCCAGTTGCGCACGATGGGATCGGCGATCACGCGCTCGGCGTCGTGCAGGATCGCGAAGTGCTCGCCGGCCAGGGCGCAGTCCAGCAGCTCGGCATGCCGGGTCAGCGCCCCGATCTGCAGCTCGCCGCCGGCCAGCCGCAGGAACGACAGCTCGGCCAGGCCGTTGATGTCGATCAGCGTCTCGGGCTGGGCCAGCCGCAGCTTCATCATCGGGATCAGGCTGTGGCCGCCGGCCAGCACGCGGGACTCGGGGCCGTACCGGGCCAGCAGGCCAAGGGCGTGCTGGACGGAGGCCGCCCGCTCGTACTCGACGTGGGCCGGAACCTGCATGCCCTGAGTGTAAGAGCGTTATCGGGCGGGCCGGCCCAATGCCGTCGGTGGGTAATAATCGGCAGTGACATGACGCTCACGCAGCTGAACGCGTTCGTGCTCGTCGCCCGGCTCGGCTCGGTGACGGCCGCGGCCAGCGCGCTCGGGGTCAGTGAGCCGGCCGTGTCCCAGGCGCTCACGGCGCTCCGCCAGCACCTGGGCGACCAGCTGGTGACGCGCGGGCCGGGCGGCATGACGCTGACCGCGGGCGGGTCCCGGCTGCTGGCCACCGCGTCCCAGATCGTCGTGCTCGGGGCCGAGGCGCACGCCGCGGTCCGGGCCGCGCAGGGGGCGCCCGAGCAGCTCCGGGTGGTGGCCACCGCCGCGATCGGCGAGTTCGTGCTGAGCCCGCTGAGCGAGGCGTTCGCCCGCCGGTACGCGGGCTCGGTCGACATCTCCACCGGCGTGGCCGCGACCAGCGAGATGGGCGTCCTGGTGGCCAACCGGCTGGCCGACGTGGCAGTCGGCTCCAGCGCGGCGGCCGACTCCGCGCTGGCCATCGTGACCGAGCCGATCTTCCGGTACCGCCTGGTGGTCGTGGCCGGCCGCGCCCGGCCGCCCGGCCGCCCCGGCCAGTGGCGGTGGCTGGTCGACCCGTCGGGCGCCGACCCGGAGAGCGACACCGGGCAGCTGCTGGCCCGGCTCGGCGTCCCCGACGACCGCATCGGCGTGTTCCCCAACCAGACCGCGGCCTGGGCCGCCGCCGCCGACGGGGCGGGCGTGGCCCCGGCCGTGGAGCACCTGGTCGCCCAGCAGCTGCGCCGGGGCGAGCTGTCCCTGGTCGAGCTGCGCGGCCTGCCGGTCGACGCCTGCTGGCACGTCACCATGCTGGAGCGCCAGCACCGCAGCACCGCGGCCAGCGCGTTCCGCCGGTTCCTGGGCACCCCCGAGGCGATGCAGCTCATGCGCGCCCCGGCCGCCGGCGTCCCGCCGTCCCGGTTCCGGCCGCCGGTGTACGTGACGATCTGGAGCTGAACGGGCGGTTCTGCCCGGTTCTGGGGGCCGCCGGAGGGCGCCCGGCGGCCAAGTTAAGCGACACCTTATTCGCGCGTTGCCGGGCCCTGGGGTACAGGGGAACTATCAGTGCCATCGGGTACGACGGCGCCCCGGTGGCGCCGCCAGGCAGGAGCGGGCGCATGCGCATCGAATCTGACGGGCATAGTCAGGGCAATCCGCGGATGTTCGAGCTGGTCGAGCACACGCCGAAGACCGGCAAGAGCCCGACGGTCTATGCGTGGCCGGAACTGATGGACTTCCTGAAGGTGGCCGGCCAGCCGGTATCCGGGCCGTGGCCGCCGCATCAGGAGCCGCGCCCCGATCCGGTGGACGAGAGCTACCCGGTGGCCGTCCGCGATCCCGAGTCCCGGGACTAAGGCCCGCTGGCGCAGGCAAGGAGGTCGGATGTATCCGTCTCGGTTCCGCTACGAGGCCCCCCGGTCGCTGGGCGAGGCCCTCACGCTGCTGCGCGACGGCGGGGAGGACGCCAAGGTGCTGGCGGGCGGCCAGAGCCTGGTTCCGCTGATGAAGCTGCGCTTCGCCTCGCCCGAGCTCATCGTCGACATCAACAACGTGCCCGACCTGGCCTACCACCGGCAGGACCCGGACGGCACGCTGCACGTCGGCGCCCTGTGCCGGCACGCCGAGCTGGAGCGGTCCGGGCTGCTGCGCGACACCCAGCCGACGATGGCCGCGGCCGCGCCGCTGATCGCCGACCCGCTGGTCCGCAACCGGGGCACCCTGGTCGGCTCGCTGTGCCACGCCGACCCGCAGGGCGACTGGGCCTCGGTGACCATGGCGCTGGGCGGCTCGGTCATCGCGCAGGGGCCGGGCGGGCGGCGGGCCATCCCGGTGGCCGACTTCGTCACCGGGCCGTTCCAGAACGTGCTCGCGCCGGACGAGATCGCCGTCGAGGCCGTGATCCCGGCCGCCCAGGGGACCCGGGCGGGCGGTTACCTCAAGCTGGAGCGCCGGGTCGGCGACTTCGCCACGGCCGGGGTCGCGGTGGCCCTCGAGCTGTCCGGCGCGGTCGTGATCCGGGCGGGCCTGGCACTGACCGGGGTGGGCGGGTCCACCATCGCCGCGACCGAGGCCGGGCAGGCCCTGACCGGGCAGCAGCTGACCGGCGCCGTGATCGAGGAGGCCGCGACGCTGGCCGCCGCCGCGGCCCGGCCCAAGTCCGATCACCGCGGCAGCGCGGAGTACAAGCGCCACATCGTGCGCACGTTCGTCGTGCGCATCCTGACCGCCGCGGCGCCAGCCGCCGGCCCGGCCGACGCGGAGAGGGCAGCCTGAGATGACGACGGTGTACGACGACCTCAGCGACGAGGACTCGGGCGAGGTACCGGTCAACCGGATCAAGTTCTCGATCAACGGCCGGAAGAAGATCGCCGAGGTCGAGCCCCGGCTGCTGCTGTCCCACCTGATCCGCCGCGGCCTCGGGCTGACCGGTACGCACATGGGCTGCGACACGACCAACTGCGGCGCCTGCACCGTGCTGGTCGACGGGCGGGCCATCAAGTCGTGCACCATGCTGGCCGTCCAGGCCGACGGGCACGCCATCACCACCGTGGAGGGCCTGGCCACCGCCAGCGAGCTGCACCCGCTGCAGGAGGGCTTCAAGGAGGAGCACGGCCTGCAGTGCGGCTTCTGCACGCCGGGCATGATGCTGGCCGCCAAGCAGCTGCTGGACGAGAACCCGGACCCGACCGAGGAAGACATCCGCTGGGCACTGTCGGGCAACCTCTGCCGGTGCACCGGGTACCAGAACATCGTCAAGTCGGTGCTGTGGGCGGCCGACAAGCTCCGAGAGGGACAGTCGTGACGTCGCAGGCACTGGACGAGATCAAGATCGGCGGGCTCGGCGCGAGCCGCAAGCGGGTCGAGGACAACCGGTTCATCCGCGGCGCGGGCAACTACACCGACGACATCACCCTGCCCGGCATGCTGCACATGGAGATCCTGCGCAGCCCGCTGGCCCACGCCCGGATCAAGTCGATCGACGCCCGCCGGGCCTGGGAGGTACCGGGCGTCCACCTGGTGCTGACCGGCGAGATGATGGCCACCCGCAACCTGGCCTGGATGCCGACGCTCTCCTACGACACCCAGGCCGTGCTGGCCACCGACAAGGTGCGGTTCCAGGGCCAGGAAGTGGCCTGCGTGATCGCCGACGATCCCTACATCGCCAAGGACGCGTGCGAGCTCATCGACGTCGAGTACGAGCCGCTGCCGCCGATCGTCAACCCGGCCCAGGCGCAGGCGCAGGACGCCCCGCTGATCCGGGACGACAAGGAGAACCAGCACGACAACGTCATCTACAACTGGGAGGTCGGCGACCGCGAGGGCACCGACCGGGCCTTCGATCAGGCCGACGTGATCTCCCGGCTGCAGCTGCACTACCCGCGCTCGCACCCCTCGCCGATCGAGTGCTGCGGCTCGATCGCCGACTTCAACCGGTCCACCTCCAAGCTCACCGTGTACATGACGACGCAGGCCCCGCACATCGTCCGGGCCGCCGTCGCGCTGGTCGCCGAGCTGCCCGAGCACATGATCCGGATCATCTCGCCCGACCTCGGCGGCGGGTTCGGCAACAAGGTCCCGGTGTACCCGGGCTACGTCTGCTCGATCCTGGCCTCGATCCTGCTGGAGCGGCCGGTCAAGTGGATCGAGGACAAGACCGGCAACCTGATCTCCACCGGCTTCGCCCGCGATGTGTATCTGGACGGCGAGCTGGCCCTGCGCCGCGACGGCAAGATCCTGGCCGTCCGGATGCGCACTGACGCCGACCACGGCGCGTTCTTCTCCGACGCGCAGCCCAGCAAGTTCAAGATCGGGCTGATGCACTCGACCTTCGCCGCCTACGACGTGCCGGTCGGGCACATCATGGCCCGCGGCCTGTACACCAACAAGGCGCCCGGCGGGGTGGCCTACCGGTGCTCGTTCCGGGTCACCGAGGCCATGTTCTTCCAGGAGCGGATGATGCACGCCGCGGCCGAGGACCTCGGGATGGACCAGGCCGAGTTCCGGCGGATCAACTTCGTCCGCGACGACGACTTCCCGCACCGCACCCCGTTCGGCTTCCTGACCGACTCCGGCCAGTACGGCGAGTGCCTGGACGTCGGCCTCAAGGCGGTGGGCTACGAGGACTTCAAGGCGCGCAAGGAGGCGGCCCGCAAGGAGGGCCGGCTGCTCGGCCTCGGCATCTCCACCATGACCGAGCCGCTCGGCGCCGGCAACAGCCGCGAGTACGACATCCTCGGCATCAAGATGTTCGACTCGGCCGAGCTGCGGGTGCACATGACCGGCAAGGCCATCGTCCGCACCGGGGCCAAGACCCAGGGGCAGGGCCACGAGACGACGTGGGCCCAGATCGTGGCCCACGAGCTGGGCATCCCGGCCGAGGACATCGTCGTCGAGGAGGGCGACACCGACACCGCGCCGTTCGGCATGGGCACCTACGCCTCGCGGTCGACCCCGGTCGCCGGGGCGGCGGTGGCCATGGCCGCCCGCAAGGTGCGGGCCAAGGCCCGCAAGCTGGCCGCCCACCTGCTGGAGGTGTCCGAGGAGGACGTCGAGTGGGAGCTGGGCCGGTTCTACGTCCGCAGCGCCCCCGACCGCGGCGTGACCATCCAGGAATGCGCCATGGCCGCCTACAGCAACATGCCCGACGGCATGGAACCCGGCCTGGAGAACGTCTCCTACTACGACCCGCCCAACCTGACCTGGCCGTTCGCGGCGTACTTCGTCACCGTCGAGGTGGACCCGGCCACCGGGGTGTGGGACGTCCTGAACATGGTGGCCGTGGACGACTGCGGGGTCCGGATCAACCCGATGATCGTCGAGGGCCAGATCATGGGCGGCCTGACCGAGGCCTACGCCATGGCCAACATGCAGTTCCAGACCTACGACGCCGAGGGCAACTGCGTGGGCGCGAACTACATGGACTACCTGATC
Organism: Streptosporangiaceae bacterium; assembly: GCA_036501025.1. Classification (GTDB taxonomy): domain Bacteria; phylum Actinomycetota; class Actinomycetes; order Streptosporangiales; family Streptosporangiaceae; genus DASUBV01. The sequence continues at coordinate 83,281 of DASYBB010000200.1, read as the reverse complement.
CCCACCGCCTGGGAGACCCCGGGGTACGAGCTGCACAGCGAGATCATGACGCCCTGCCCGCACCATCCGATCGGGGCCAAGGGCATCGGCGAGTGCGCGGCCGTGGGCGGGCCGGCCGCGTTCGTCAACGCGGTCATGGACGCGCTGTCGGACACCGGGGTCCGCAACGTCGACATGCCGCTGCTGCCCGACCGGGTCTGGCAGGCCATCACGACCGGCCACGACGTGTCGGGCGCCCCGCCCGTGAAGACCGGCGACTGAGGGAGCTCTCCATGGACAGCTGGGACGTGCTGGCGCAGGCCACCGACCTGGCCCGGCGCGGTGAGCCGTTCGCGCTGGCGACCGTGGTATGGCGGCAGGGGCCGTCTTCCAGCCAGCAGGGGTCGCGGGCGATCATCACCGCCGTGGGGGACGTGCACGGCTGGATCGGCGGCGCTTGTGCCGAGCCGGCCGTCATCCGCGAGGCGCGGGACGTGATCGCCAGCGGCACGGCCCGGCTGCTCCTGCTGGGCAGCCCGGACCAGTTCGGCGCGGCCGTGCCGGACGGCATGGCCGTGGTGCCGATCTCGTGCCAGAGCGAGGGCGCCCTGGAGGTCTACATCGAGCCGGTCCTCCCCGCGCCCAGCCTGGTCGTGGTGGGCCGCTCGCCGATGGCCCAGAAACTGGCCGAGCTGGCCCGGGCGGTCGGCTGGCGGGCGGACCTGATCGCCGGCGAGGACTTCACCACCTCGGCCGCCAGCGCCAGCTCCATGGTGGTCGTCGCGACCCAGGGCCACGGCGACGAGGAGATCGTCGAGCAGGCGGTGGCCGCCCGGCCGGCGTACCTGGGACTGGTCGGCTCGCACAAGCGCGGCGCCGCGGTGCTCGGCTACCTGGCCGACCGGGGCGTGCCGCAGGACCAGCTGGACCAGGTCCGGGTGCCGGCCGGCCTGGACCTCGGGCCGACCACCCACCAGGAAATCGCGGTGGCCATCCTGGCCGAGCTGGTCCAGGTCCGGGCGTCCGGTGCCCTGACCGCCGCGCTGGCGGCCGCACAGCAGGCTCCGGTCCCGGACCGGGCCGCCGACCCGGTGTGCGGGATGACCATCGACGCCAGCCCGTCCAGCTACCCGCTGGAGCACGCGGGCGCCATCTACTACTTCTGCACGGCCGGCTGCCGCCGGTCCTTCGAAGCCGATCCGGCCGTCTACCTGAAGGATTCGCGATGCTGATCAGCAACGAGTTCGAGGTCGCGCAGCCCGTCGACAAGGTCTGGCGGTTCTTCGACGACATCCCGCAGGTGGCGGCCTGCCTGCCCGGCACCGAGCTGACCAGCGACCTCGGCGACGATCAGTACGAGGGCCAGGTCGCCGTGCGGATGGGGCCGGTCAAGCTCCAGTTCGCCGGCAAGGCCCACATCACCGAGCGCGACGACGCGGCCAAGCGGATCGTCGTCGACGCCAGCGGCGCGGAGGTCCGCGGCCGGGGCCAGGCCTCGATGGTGGTGACGGCCCGGCTGTCGCCGTCCGGGCGCGGCGGCACCACGGTGGCCGTCTCCCAGGACCTGCAGCTGTCCGGCGCCGCCGCCCAGTACGGCCGGGGCATGATCTCCGACGTCACCGCGGTGCTGATGCGGGACTTCTCGGCCAACCTGATGCGCCGGATCGACGCCGCCGAGCGCGGCGTCTCGGCCGCCGAGCTGGCCGCGGCGCGCCCGGCCAGCGGCCTGAAGCTGGGCCTGATGGCGCTGCAGCTGGCCCTGACCCGCGTGTTCCGCCGCTTCTTCCTGCCCTACCGGGCACCCGCGAGCTGAGGAGAGCGTCATGGTGTGGTGGTGGATCGGCAACGCGATCCTGCTGGTCGTGATCCTGCCCGTGGTCATCGCGCTGCTGAACCGCGTGCTGGCCGCGCTGGAGCGCATCCGCGGCGCGACCGACCAGATCCTGGCCGGGGGCGTCACGCTCATCGGCGAGCTCGACGGCGTGCCCGAGCTGCTGGCCACGACCGACAAGACCATCAAGGAAGTCTCCGTGGGCGCGGTCCGGTACGCCGGCTCGGTCGCGAAGCTTCTCGGCTGACGAGGAAAGGGGAACGCCATGCCAGCTGCTGCCTGGTTCACCGTAGTCGTCGCCGCGCTGATCATCGCGGTCGTCGCGGTGGGCCTGCTGCGGGTCATCTTCCACCTGCGGGCGATCCGCGCGACGCTCGTCGCCACCACCGGCGGGGTGGCCGCCGTCGCGGCGCTGACCAGCCCGGTGCCGGAGCGGCTCACGTCGGTGAACGCCAGCCTGAAGCCGGTCAGGGACTTCTGTGAAACGGTCTGAGCCGCGGCCCGGGCCGCTACGGAGGGACAGGTGCGCGCATGACTGAGGCATCCGGCGCGGTGCACGCCGCCGCGGCCACCACCAGCACATTCGGCTGGATCCTGGGATACACGATCGGCGTCGTGATCGTCTTGGTGGTCGTGGCGCTGGTGGTGCCGATCCTGCTGCTGGCCCGCTCGATCGGCAACGAGGCCCCGAAGATCAACGACTCGCTGGAGCAGGCGGTCACCAACACCGCGCCGCTCGGGGCGCTGCGCACCACCATCGAGCACGCCACGATCATCATCGGCGGCCTGCAGCGCGGCCGCGCCCGGCTGGGAGGGTAGCCATGCACACGCTGGCCTTGTCGCAGACGACGCACACCCTGTGGGTGAGCGCCATCATCGTCGGCTTCGTGGTGGTGCTCGCGGTCGCGGCCCTGCTGAGCCTGCTCATTTACTTCGTGAAGCGCATCGACCGCCGGGTGATCACGGTCCGGGACACCCTGAAGGCGGCTGCCGAGAACACGGCCGACGCGGAGCTCATCCCCCAGGTGGCCGGCGGGGTGGAGGCGGTCCTCGCCGAGGGCCTCCAGCACCACCTGTTCCTTGGCCGCGTGCTCGGAAAGGTACGGACATGACCCTGCTGGTCGTGCTGACGGTCGGTGACATCGTCTTGCTGGTCGCCGGCCTGGCGGTCTACCTGTTCTGGGTCGGCACGCTGCTGACCCGGATCGCGGGCCACCTGGAGGAGTCGGCCGAGCTCGTGCGGACCATCGCGGGCCACGCCGAGGTCATCAAGCCGGGCGTGGAGCACATCAACCGCGCCGGCGGCGTGGTGGCCGGGGCGCTGCCGCTGCTGTACGGGATGGCCGAGGGGATCGTCGCCGGCGTCACGCCGCGGCCCGAGACTCCGGCCGTCCCGGAGGTGGCCCGCCCGGCGTCCGGCCGCCGCCGGTCCCGCCTGGGCGAGGCCGTCGGCTTCGTCACCCGCGGCTGAGCCCCGCAGCCATGATCGAGACCGAATTACCGGCTCTCCTGCGGTATCTCGGTCACGATCATGAGAATCCTTGCGCATAGATGTCGGTGATGGCGGCGGGGGGCGGGGCTACCGGGACGGGCACGTGATTCCACTGGCTGAAGGCCAGCTCGAACTGGCCCGGGTCGACGAGAAGCAGGGGATAGCACTCACCGACATGTCATACCGGGCGTACAGGCGGCCGCCGGTGCCGATGAAGGACGTCGTGATGCCGAACTCGGTCATCACGCCGGCCAGCGGGCCGGATACTTGCTGGCCGATGTTCACCGTCAGCCGTACGCCCGGCCAGACGTAGAAGCCATCGACGTGGACGCTGGTGGCCGCGCCGGCCGTGATGCTCATGTTCGTGCTCACGAACGCGGTCGTCATCGGGACCTTCGCGGGCTTGGCCGGTTTCGCGGGCCGGGCGGCCAGGCTGGCCGGGGTGTTCGCCGGGCTGCCGCATCCGGCCAGGGCGGCGAGGGACAGTCCGGCTGCGATGGCGACCGCCACCAGCCGCTTGGGAGCAGCCATCACTTATTTCCGCCTTGCCCGTTATGATCCGAATTGACGCGGACATCAGCACGGCGAGAGGTTCAGCGGGGGCGTTCAGCCCGTACTCGCGGAGGGGCGGCCGTCGGGGCCGCGGCGGGCGGGCGGGGCGGTGGTGGGGGCGGTGTAGTCGCCGATCCAGTGGTCCTTCCAGGCCTGGTCGTAGCGCTCCTCGTTGCAGCGGGGCTGGTAGACGGCCATGAGCTCGCGGGCGATCTGCTCCCGGTGAGCCGTGCTGCCGCCGGGCACCTCGTAGGTGCCGATGTAGACCTTCCAGCGGGATCCGGCCCGCTTGATCCAGCAGTGCGCCCGCGGGTGCTGGAACGGGAAGCGCACGGCGGTCAGGTCGTCGGCGTGGCCGACGTAGATCACGGCGTACTGCTCGGGCTTGGCTTCCGGGTCGGGCTTGTACATGACGGCGTAGACCGCCGCCGTGGCCGGCGGGGTCCAGCCGCCGAGCAGCCGCGGCCCCTCGAACGGGTAGCCGGCCAGCGAGCCGAGCCGGATCATGGCTCGAGGTCCTCCTCCTCGCTGATGGCCTCCGTGCGCACGATCGGCGCCGGCGGCAGGCCGGCCCGGGCGGCGGCCGCCGTGAACTCCGCGGTGGCCTGCTCGATGGCCCGCTCGCGGCTGGCCGCCTCGACCAGCAGCTGGGCACCGTAGCGCTGGGTGCCGATGCCGGTGGCGATCCCGGAGCTGGCGGCGACCGCGTCGGCCAGCTCCACGATCTGCTCGCGGGTCAGCACGGCGTCGGCCTCGGCCTCGATCCCCACGCTCCACTTCACCGGATGCTCCTTACCCCATCACCGCGCGGCGGGCGGCTCAGTTCAGCGTCGGCAGCAGCGCCGCGAGCTCTTCCAGGCTGCTCAGGTCGTGCCCCGACAGCAATACGTCGACATGCGGCGCCGCGGCCATCATGCCCACCGTGCTCGGCCGGAAGTTCGGGTCGCTGCCCTTGTGCGGGTTCATCCATACCAGTGTGTGGCACAGCCGCGACAGCCGCTCCATGGCGGCGGCCAGCACGGCCGGGTCGCCGCGGTCGAGGCCGTCGGAGCAGATCACCACGACGCCGCCGCGGCACAGGCCACGCCGGCCCCAGTCCCGGACAAAAGTGTCCAAGGACTCGCCGATCCGCGTGCCGCCCTCCCAGTCGAACACCGTCCGCGCGGCCCGCTCCAGCGCGTCGTCCGGGCGCCGCGTGGCCAGGGCCCTGGTGACCCGGGTGAGGCGGGTGCCGAAGCAGAACACCTCGACCCGGCCGGCCGCCCGGTTGGCCGAGTAGGCGAACTGGAGCAGGTTGCGCGAGTAGTCCGCCATCGAGCCGGAGATGTCGAGGATCAAGATCATCGGTCGCAGCCGGATCCGGCGCCGCCGGAAGTACAGCTCGGCGGGCTCGCCGTGCAGTCGCATCGTCTCCCGCACCGTCCGGCGCAGGTCCGGGACGCGGCCCGAGCGGGCCGGGACGGTGCGCCGGGTGCGCCGCCGCGGCGGGGTCAGCCGGATCCGGTTCATGATCCGCCGCAGCGCGGCCAGCTCGGCCGGGGTGCAGGCGGCGAACGACTTGCGCTTGAGCGCCTCGACGTCGGACGCCATCCAGCCGAGGACCGCCTCCTCCTCGTCGCCCTCGCCGTCCGGGCTGGTCGCGGGCGCGACCAGGGTCGCGTCGACCTCCGCCTCGACCCGCGCCTTCAGCGTGACCAGCTCGCGGACCGGCTCGGCCCCGCCGAGGAAGAACCGCCGGAACACCTGGTCGTAGACGGCGATGTCATCGTGCTTGGCGACCAGGGTGACGCGGCCGGCCCAGTACAGGTCCAGCAGGTCGGTCGGGTCCAGCGGTGCCATCGCCGCGCAGTAGCCGAGCACGTCCCCCGAGCCCACGGCGACGCCCGCCGCCCGCAGCTCACGGCTGAAGCGGACCAGCAGGGTGACGAACGGCGACCCGCCGCCCAGCCCGGCGCTGCCCTCAGGCACCGGACGTGATCTCGGCCAGGTTGTCGCGCACCACGTCCAGGTCGTCGCGTTCCTTGACCACGGCGCCGAGGGTGTCGGTGGCGGCCTGGAGGGTGAGGTCGCCGGCGCCCAGGAAGTCGAGCGTGCGGGCCCAGTCGATCGTCTCCGCGACGCCGGGCGGCTTGGCCAGGTCGAGCTCGCGCAGCCGGTGCACCGCCGCCACGACCTTGCGGGCCAGCTCGCTGGAGACCCCCGGCTCGCGGATGAGCACGATCTCGACCTCGCGCTCCAGGGCCGGGTAGCCAATCCAGTGGTAGAGGCAGCGCCGCTTCAGCGCGTCGTGCAGCTCGCGGGTGCGGTTCGAGGTGAGGATGACCAGCGGCGGGGTCTCCGCCTTGATCGTGCCGACCTCCGGGATGCTGATCTGGAAGTCCGACAGCAGCTCCAGCAGGAACGCCTCGAACTCGTCGTCGGCCCGGTCGATCTCGTCGATCAGGAGCACCGCCCGGTCCCCGGCCCGCACCGCCGCCAGCAGCGGCCGCTCCAGCAGGTACTTGGGCCCGAACAGCTTGTCCACAGCCTGCTCGTCAGCGACCTGGTGCTCGGACAGCGCCCGGATGTGCAGCATCTGGCGCGCGTAGTCCCACTCATACAGCGCCTGGCTCGTGTCGATGCCCTCATAGCACTGGAGCCGGATCAGCTGGCGGCCGAACACCTGGGCCAGCGTCTTGGCCACCTCGGTCTTGCCGACGCCGACCTCGCCCTCGAGCAGGATCGGCCGGTCCAGGGACATCGCTACGAACAGGGCCGTCGCGAGGCCGCGATCGGCCAGGTAGCCGCCCTGCCGCAGGATCTCGGCGAGCTCGCCGACGGTCGTAGGGCGGTCCACAGTCAGCGGGCCTGGGCGTTCCCGAGGATCAGGTCACGGACGCTGCCGCCCTCCGCGCCCAGCTTGCCCTCGCGCTCCAGCTTCGCTTTCCAGGCCGCCCGCAAGTCGCCATCGGGACCGGCCATGCCGTCGAAGCCGACGTCCGACATCCGCTTGCAGCCCTGGCTCGTGCCGCACGCCTCGTCAACGGCGGCGCTGTCCTGACCCTGAGCGCTCCAGACCTCGCGAAGCACGTCAAGTGCCTCATTCGGCTCATTGCTCATGCCTGGCTTACCTTTCCAGCCGGAAGTCCGTCCGCTCTCCACACTATGCCGGCCGCGGCGGCGGAGCCGATGGCAGATTAAGGCTTCTCTTATTTCCGCGGCCGCCCGCCGCCGGTCCTGGCGCTCTGCGATCTGCGCGGGGCGTCGGCTGGCTAGGGTGGGCACGTGAGCGCTGAGAACCCCGCTGTGGAAACCGCATCGTCCGGGGCCGCCGGCGTCGGCCTCGCCACCCTCGCCGCCGACGGCACCGTCCTGGACACCTGGTTTCCCGATCCCCGGCTCACCGAGCCGGGCGGCGGCGGCCCGGCCGGCACGGCCCGGCTGGAGCCGGGCGCCGCGTTCGAGGAGATCGGCGGCGAGGCGGCCGCGGGCATCGGGCGGGACGACTTCCGCGGGGTCGAGGTGGTCGCGGTGCGCACGCAGATCCCCGACCTGTCGGCGCCCCCGGCCGACGCCCACGATGTGTGGCTGCGCCTGCACCTGCTCAGCCACCGGCTGATCCGACCGCACGGCGCGAACCTGGACGGAATCTTCGGCCTGCTGGCCAACGTGGCCTGGACCACGCTCGGCCCCGTCGTGCCCGACCGCGTCGGCCGGGTGCGCAGCGCGGCGCGCGCGGCCCGGATCGCCTTCGAGGTGACCGGGGTGGACAAGTTCCCGCGGATGACCGACTACGTGATCCCGCCCGGCGTCCGCATCGCGGACGCGGACCGGGTCCGGCTCGGCGCGCACCTGGGCGCCGGGACCACGGTCATGCACGAGGGCTTCGTCAACTTCAACGCGGGCACCCTCGGCACGGCCATGGTCGAAGGCCGGATCAGCGCGGGCGTGGTGGTCGGCGACCACAGCGACATCGGCGGCGGGTCCGCCATCATGGGCACCCTGTCCGGCGGCGGCAAGCAGGTCATCAGCGTCGGGGAGCGCTGCCTGCTGGGCAGCAACGCCGGCATCGGCATCAGCCTGGGCGACGACTGCACCGTCGAGGCCGGCCTGTACGTGACGGCCGGGACCCTGGTCACCCTGCCCGACGGGCAGGTGGCCAAGGCCGCGGCGGTGTCGGGCACGCCGGGACTGCTGTTCCGGCGGAACTCCCGCACCGGGACGGTCGAGGCCCTGGCCCAGAAGACCGCCTGGGGCGGCCTGAACACCGCGCTGCACGCCAACGCCTGAGAACGGGCTGCCCGCGGCGGCAAAAGTTTCGTGAAGTCGGTCGTGGCCCGTGTCGATCTGGGGCCGCGGCGTTCGACGCATGGGCACAAGCAGGCCGGGCACGATGTAGCTCCGCATCCGGTCCCCACTGGAGCACCAGCGAAGGAGACGACCATGCGATTCCTCGGATACACCATCGGCGACCCGTCGACCCCGATGACGCCGCCGGGGCCGGAGGACTTTGCCGAGATGAACACGTTCATGGAGGAAGCCACCAAGGCGGGCGTGCTCCTGGCCACCGGCGGCGTCGGGCCGATCGAGAGCCTGACGAAGATCGTCAACACCGATGGGAAGATCACCGTCCTGGACGGCCCGTTCACGGAGTCCAAGGAGCTCATCGGCGGCTGGGCCCTGATGGAGTGCCGCGACCGGGCCGAGGCCATCGAGTGGTCCAAGCGGTTCGTGGCCATCGCGGGCGAGGGCGAGGTCCGGCTGCGCGAGGTCTTCATGCCGTGACACCGCCCCGCGCGGGGGCGCCCGCCGGCCGTCCGGGCAGCTGGACTCGCAGCTGAGGGCGGCCGGCGGCCTTGATCGCGTCGGCGGGCGGTGGTGGGATGGCTTGTCGTGACGGACTCAGCGGCGCACGCGGCGATCGAGTCGGTCGTGCGGATGGAGTCCGCGCGGCTGATCGCCGGGCTGGCCCGGTACACCGGGGATGTCGGCCTGGCCGAGGAACTGGCCCAGGACGCGCTGGTCGCGGCGCTGGAGCAGTGGCCGGGCGACGGCGTCCCGCGCAATCCGGGCGCCTGGCTGATGACCGTGGCCAAGCGCCGGGCGGTCGACCTGTTCCGGCGCAATCGCGAGCTGCGGCTGAAGTACGCGCAGATCGGGCGGGCCCTGGAGGCGGAGGGCGAGGCCGTCACACCCGACTTCGACCGGGCCTTCTCCGATGACATCGACGATGACCTGCTGCGGCTGATCTTCACCGCCTGCCACCCGGTGCTGGCCGTGCCCGCCCGGGCGGCGCTGACGCTGCGGCTGCTCGGCGGCCTGACCACGGCCGAGATCGCGCGGGCCTACCTGATCCCGGAGCCGACGGTCGCGCAGCGGATCGTCCGGGCCAAGAAGACGCTGACCCAGGCCGGGGTGCCGTTCGAGGTGCCCGGCCCGGCGGAGCGGCCGGCCCGGCTGGCGTCGGTGCTGGAGGTCATCTACCTGATCTTCAACGAGGGGTACTCGGCCACCGCGGGCGACGACTGGATGCGCCCCGCCCTGTGCGCGGAGGCGCTGCGGCTGGGGCGGGTGCTGGCCGGGCTGGCACCAGACGAGCCCGAGGTGCACGGGCTGGTCGCGCTGCTGGAGATCCAGGCGTCCCGGATCCCGGCCCGGTCCGGGCCGTCCGGCGAGCTGGTCCTGCTGCTCGACCAGGACCGGGCCCGCTGGGACCGGCTGCTGATCAACCGCGGGCTGGCCGCGCTGGAGCGGGCCGAGCAGCTGGGCGGGGCCGAGGGGCCGTATGCCCTGCAGGCGGCCATCGCCGCCTGCCACGCGCGGGCGTTCCGGCCGGAGGACACCGACTGGCCGCGGATCGCCGCGCTCTACGCGGTGCTGGCCCGGCGCAGCCCATCCCCGGTGGTCGAGCTCAACCGCGCGGTGGCGGTGTCGATGGCCTACGGCCCGCAGGCGGGCCTCGACCTGGTCGACGAGCTGACCTCCGAGCCGTCGCTGCGCAGTTATCACCTGCTGCCCAGCGTGCGCGGTGATCTCCTGCTGAAACTGGGCCGCGCCGGCGAAGCCCGCGCCGAGTTCGAGCGGGCCGCGGCGCTGACCCAGAATGCGCCCGAGCGGGAGCTGTCCGCCGAGCGGGCGCGGGCCGCCGCCGATCAGGCCGGGCGTGGTTTCACGTGAACCCACGCGGGCGATTCAGGCGGGCGGCCGGCCCGTGGTGAGCGCCACGCGCAGGCCGGGCTGGGCCAGGATGACCGGGCACGGCGCGTAGGCGGTGGCCTCGGCCAGCAGGCGGCCGTGATCCTGCCACGGCCGCAGGTGGGTGAGCACGAGCAGGCGGGTGCCCGACCGCGCCGCGAGCCGCCCCGCGTCCCCGGCCGTCAGGTGCCGGGGCAGGTCGTCGCCGTCCAGGCCGGACGCCTCGGCCAGCAGCACGCCGCAGCCGTCGGCCAGCTCGTCGAGCGCCGGGCACGGGTCGGTGTCGGCCGTGTAGCACAGGGCGTCGCCGACCCGGCTGGCCCAGCACTCCATCTGCCCGTGCGCGACCCGGGCCAGCCGGACGGCGAGCGGGCCGAGCTGAACCGGGCCGGCCTGGGCCAGCGTGATCGCCCAGCTCTTCGGATCGGTTATGAGCAGCAGCTCGGGCAGGTTCGCGGGGGCGATGACGGGCAGCGGCGGCGCCTGTGCCACGTTCCGCAGGTACTGGAGCTGGCCCAGGTCGACGTAGTGATCTGAGTGCGCGTGCGAGATGATCGCCGCGCTCACGTCCTGCGGAGCCACCTGCCGCTGCAGCGGGCCGGAGGCCCCGTTGCCCACGTCGAGCAGGAGCGCGAAGCCGTCGTGCTCCACCAGGTAGCACGAGCACGCCGAGTCCGGGCCAGGCGCCGATCCGGAGCAGCCGATGACGGTCAGGAGCACGGCGCCTACTGTAACGGGCTCGGGCGGGGACGCGTGGCGGCCTATATGACCGGACTGCGCCGTTCGATCAGGACGACGTCGCGCCACCGGCCGTGATGACGTCCGAGCCGCTCCCGGGTCCCGATGACCCGGAACCCGGCCGCCTCGTGCAGGGCCAGGCTGGCGGTGTTCTCGGGGAAGATCCCGGACTGGATCGTCCAGATCCCGGCCGCCTCGGTGGAGGCGATCAGGGCCTCCAGCAGCCGCCGGCCGACGCCGCGGCCGCGGGCGGCGGGATGCACGTATACCGAGTGCTCGACTACGCCCGCGTAGACGCTGCGGCTGGACACGGGCGAGACCGCGGCCCAGCCGAGGACCGACGCCCCGGACCGGCCGGCGCCGCCCGCCCGGGCCGTGGTGACCGCGACGTGGCGGTGACCGGGGAGCTTCCCGGCCACGAACGCGCTCCAGCCGGGCGCGCGGGTCTCGAAGGTCGCGTCGCCCTCGTCGATCCCGGCCTGGTAAATGTCCAGGACGGCGGCCGCGTGCGCGGGAGTCATCGCCGTGATCTCAATACTGTCCATCCCCGCCTATTTTGCCAGGTGCGCGCCACGCGACGCGGATCGCGGGCCCGGATCACCCGCCCTTTCCGGCGGCGGCCACCGCCTGGAGGACGAGGTCACCGAGCTCGGCCGCCGTGTGCTGGTCGCTCCGCAGGATCAGCGTGTCCGCCGGCAGGCCGGCCCGGGCCTGGACGCCGGCCTCGACGTTACGGTGCCGGAACGCCCGGGCCTCGGCATCCTGCTCGGGATTGCCCGGGACGACGACCTGGGCGTCAATCCGGCGGCGCAGTTCGGCGGCGGGCACATCCAGGAAGACATGCAGCACCGGAATGCCCGCCCGGCCGATCAGCCCGAAGATCTCCGCCCGGTAGCCGTGATTGACCAGCGTCATGGGAACAATCAGCGGCCGGCCGTAGTCCGCCGACATGCCGATGGCGAACTCGGCGACGAGCCTGCGCCACAGGGGGATGTCCTGGAAGTCGCCGCTGTCAGCGGGCGGCACCCACTTGGCGAGGATGTAGCCCACGTACTCCGGGTCGAACGGCATCGGGTCGGGCAGCCGCCGCTCGAGCTCTTCGGCGAGCGTGGTCTTGCCGGCGGCGAACGCGCCGTTGATCCAGATAATCACGGACGTGCCTTTCAGGCCGGCGGTCACCTCTCACGACGGTAACGGCGGGGCAGGCGCGGCACCCGGATATGGAACAGTGGACATATGCATCTGCTGCCAGCGGAACGGTCCGATCACCGGGTTATCGACGGCGAGCGGGTGTGCCAGGCCATCGCCGCCCTCGATGGCCCCGACGCGATCCAGGCCCGTGCCCGGCAGTTCGCGCTGCTCGGTGACCCGACCCGGCTCATGCTCCTGACCTGCATCAAGGCCGCCGGGCCGATCAGCGTCTCGGACCTCGCGGCCGCGACCGGCATCCAGGACACCACGGTGTCCCAGACGCTGCGCCACCTGCGCGCGACCCAGACGGTCACGGCCGAGCGCGACGGCCGGGTCATCCGCTACCGCCTGGCCAGCGAGTCCATCGCGGCCCTCCTCGACGGCCAGTAGCCGCCCGGCTCGCCGAGTGCTTGACGGGGTGCTCGGGGGAACCGTACGTTGACGCTGCCGCGGTCGAGGATCGCGGTGATGCAGTGCCAGCGAAGTCCGGTGAGATCCCGGCGCTGTCCCGCAACGGTGGTCCCCCGCAACGGGGGCGAGCCCGGTCGCCTGCGCTGTGTCGCGAAATGGCCCTCGAAGGAAGGGCGGTTCGTGGGGTGACCCCACCACCGGTGGCCGGCGCCACAGCCGGGTCGGCTGCGGTCCGGAGGCGGATACCGCTGGGTCCGGCCCTGGCCGGGTGCACCACGTTCCTGCTGGTCACAGTGATTCTCGGGGTCGGCATCGGATCGGTGCCGCTCAGCCCGGCGGCGGTCGTCGGGGTGATCGTCGATCACCTGGCGGGCCATCCGCGCGGCGGCGTGACCGACGCGATCGTGTGGCAGATCCGGCTGCCGCAGGTGCTGCTCGCGGCGGTCGTCGGCGCGGCGCTGACCACGGCGGGCACCGTCGTGCAGGCGCTGGTGCGCAACTCGCTGGCCGATCCGTTCCTGCTCGGGGTGTCGTCGGGGCCAGCGTCGGCGCCACGGCGGTGCTGCTGTTCGGGGCATTCGCGTCGCTCGGGGTGTGGGCGATCTCGGCCGGCAGCGTGCTGGGGGCGGTCGGGGCCATGGGCGCGTATTCCTGGTCTCGCGGTCGGGGCGGGCGCTGGCCCCGACACAGCTGATCTTGTGCGGCGTGGTGCTGTCCGCGCTGTTCGAGTCGGTGACCAGCTTCCTGATCTTCCGCGGCAACCCGCAGGCCACGCAGGCGGTGCTGTTCTGGCCGCTGGGGTCGTTCGGGCTGGCCAGCTGGCCGCAGCTGCCGATCCCGGCGGTCGTGCTGGCCGCCGCCATCGGCTACCTGGTCACCCGGGGACGGGCGCTGAACGCGCTGGCCCTCGGGCCCGGTCCCGCCGCCGCGCTCGGCGTCGAGGTGGCGGTGGCCGTCAGCGGGGTCATCGGGTTCGTCGGGCTGGTCGTCCCGCACATCGTGCGGCTGATGGTGGGATCGGATCACCGTCGGGTCCTGCCGGTCGGCGCGGTGTTCGGGGCGGCGTTCATGGTGACCGGGGACCTGCTGGCCCGGGTCATCGTCGCGCCGCAGGAGATGCCGATCGGCGTGATTACCGCGTTCATCGGGGCACCGGTGCTGATCGTCTTGATCCGGCGGCGCCCTTACCGGTACGGGGCCTCGGGATGAGCCTGGAACTCGCGGACCTGGCGGTGGACATCGGCGGGCGGCGGATCGTGTCCGGCATCGGCCTCACGGTCCCCGACGGCCCCTTCGCCGGGCTGCTCGGCCCGAACGGCAGCGGGAAGTCGACGATCCTCAAGGCGATCTACCGGGTGCACCGCCCGGCCGCCGGGCGGGTGCTCCTGGACGGCTCGGACCTGCTGGCCATGCGGCCGCGGGACGCGGCCCGGCGGATCGCCGTGGTCGCCCAGGAATTCGCCCTCGAGTTCGACTTCACGGTGGCCGAGATGGTGATGATCGGGCGGACGCCGCACAAGCGGGCGTTCGACCGGGACGACCCGGCCGACCGCGCGCTGGTCGAGCAGGCCATGGCCCAGGTCGGCTGCGCGGACCTGGCCGGGCGCGGGTTCAGCACGCTGTCGGGCGGCGAGAAGCAGCGGGTGCTGATCGCGCTGGCCGTGGCGCAGGGGGCCGACCGCCATCCACGACCTCAGCCTGGCCGCACTGTTCTGCGACACCGTGCACCTGATCTCCGGCGGGTCGCTGGTGGCCAGCGGCCCGCCCGCTGAGGTCCTCACCGCCGACCTGATCCGCGCCGCCTACGGCACCGACGTCCTGGTCATCCAGCACCCCGAGACCGGGACTCCCCACCTGATCCCCCGGCGCACCCGGATCCCGGCTGACCCGGCTGACCCGCCGCCCGCTGACCGGCCCGCCCGTCCGGCTCCCCCTGCCCCGGCTGCCGGGTCCGGCACCGGGTCCGGCAACTGAAAGGCCATCCCCCGTGTCCTTCTGTCCTTCGTTCCGGGCCAGCGCCGCCCGGGTCCGGTCAGCCCGGATGCCCGTCCTCGTGGCGCTGATCGCCGCCGGAGCCAGCCTGGCCGGCTGCCGAAGTTCCGCGGCGACGCCAGGCGGCGGCTCCGCCGCCGCCGCGGCCGCGTACCCGGTCACGGTCACCAACTGCGGGACGTCGGTCACCTCCGACCGCGCCCCGCGGCGGGCGGTGTCCAACGACATCAACACGACCGAGGACATGCTCGCCCTGGGGCTGGAGTCCCGGATGGCGGGGACGTTCGGGGTGAATGGCGACGGGCCGGCCGGCCAGCCGGTGCCATCGGCGTACCTGGCTGGCTTTCGCCGGGTGCGCGATGTCTCCTCGGACTACTTCACCAAGGAGGAGCTGGTCGGCCTGCACCCCGACTTCCTGTTCGCGGGCTGGAACTACGGCCCGGAGGCGGGCAGCCTGACCCCGCAGACCCTCGCGCCGTTCGGCATCAAGACGCTGGCCCTGACCGAGTCGTGCGCGCACGTCCCGCCCGGCACGACGTCGGTGAGCATCAGCGACACCTCCACCGACCTGCGCAACCTGGGTGAGATCTTCAACGTCCGGGCCTGGGCCGCGAAGGTGATCAGCGGCATGCAGGCCCGGGTCGGCGCCGCCCGGGCCAAGATCGCCGGGCTGAAGCCGGTGACCGTCTTCGACTACGACAGCGGCGAGTCAGCGCCGTTCACCGGCCCGGGCCTGGCCATGCCCACCGCGCTGGCCCCATCACCCGCAACCTCACCGCGGTGCGCAACCGGTGCTTCCTCGCGCTGGCCTACGACGAGGTCACCCCCGGCCCGCGCAACGCCGAGGCCGCGGTCGCGATCGCGCGCTGGCTGTACCCCGCCGCGTTCGGCCTGCCCGCCGACGGCTCATCGGGGCAGCGGGGCCGCTTCAGGCTTGACAGAGTTAGAATATGGGGCAGACTACTGTTTGTGTCTATGACCCAAAGTGGAGAACGACCCATAACGCAACCTAGGCGACTCCACCTGGCCCGATCCCGGAAGGAACGTCATGCTCGCTCGCGTCAACTCCGCGCACACGACAGCCGACAAGCTGGCCGGTCTCATCAAGTTCAGCGAGGAGCGGGTCCCCGGCACCCGTGAAGCTCCGGGATTCAGGGGCTTCTACCTGCTCGCTGACCGCCAGAGCGGCAAGCTCGTCAGCATCTCCCTGTGGGACAGCCACGACGACCTGCGGCAGTTCGAGTCCCAGGGCGCCCAGATCCGCGCCGAGGCGAGTGCCGAGGTGGGCATTGCTCCTACCCCGGTTGACCTTTATGAGGTCGTGCTACAGGCATGACCTGCGGCCGGCCAGTGCCGTGCCGGGCTTCCGGTAGCACAGCCGCAAATGCGCCGCGGCGGTGAGCAAAGATCGACCCAATGAGCGCACCGACTAACCCGCCCCCCGGTCTCCGGGAACGCAAGAAGATCAAGCTCCGCCGCGCCATCCAGACCGCGGCGCTGCGCCTCTTCGAGACCCGGGGCTACGAGCAGACCACCGTCGAGCAGATCGCCGAGGCCGCCGAGACGTCTACCACGACGTTCTACCGGTATTTCCCGACCAAGGAAGACGTCGTGCTCGACAACGACGCCTCCCCGCTCTTCGAGGCCACCATCGCCACGCGACCCGCCGGCGAGCCGCTGACCGCGACCATCCGCGCTGCCCTGGGAGCGGTCGTCGCCGCGGCCGAAGCCGATCGTGAGCTCACCCTCGCCCGCATGCGGCTCGTCGCGACGGTCCCGGCCCTCGAAGCTCGCTACGCCGGCGAGGAGCGCCGGACCATCGAGCTCCTGACTGGCCTGCTCGCCAGCCGCACCGGCCGCCCGGCCAACGACTACCAGCTTGAGCTCAACGCCTTCGTGCTCGCCGGCGTGGTGTTCACTGCCTCCCGGCGATGGGTGGCCGAGCACGGCGCGACCCCGCTCGGCGCCCTGGTCGACCAGGCCCTCACCACCATCGAGCCCCTCCTGGCCGCGCTCGAAAGCTGATCGCGGCCGGCTGGTCGAAGGTTCAGGCGAGCCAGTCGCCGCCGCGCATCAGGGTCCGGCCGGTCAGCTCGTTCACCTCGCGCCAGGCCTGCATCCGGTCGGGGACGACGCGGAAGAACGCGTAGTCGCTGTCCTCCTCGCGCGGGTCCCAGCTGTGCCTGGCGGCGAACGCGTCCTTCGTCGGGTCATCGTGCACCGGTTCCGCGGTCCCGTCGATCATGGTGACGTGCCGCAGCTGCCCGACGCCGACTCGGACCCGGCCGCCCCGGCTCAGGTTGCGGCCGGTCACGCTGGAGCCCGGCGTGGCGATGACTACGCCGGCGCCGTCCCACAGGAACGAAAGCGGCAGCAGGTAGGCGTCACCCGCGGCGTCCGCGGAAGAGATCCAGGCGTCCACATCGGATTCGAGCCGGCCTCGGGTGTCCCGCTGGCGCTGCGACCTGCTGCGTGGCGGTTCCATCACTGCTCCTTCATCGACGATGGGCTGATCATCCGTCCTCAGGCGCGCTTGAGGTCAAGTCCGCGCTGCTGAGAAAGACGATGTCAAGCTCGCCGAGCAGGTCCGGATCGGCAATGAGCCCGATGCCGGCGATCTTCCCGGCGGCGATGGTGAAGCTGAAGACGACCTGTGGCCGGCCGGCGGGTGCCCATACGGCCGCCGGGATGCCGTCGACCAGCGCTAGCCGGGCGGCCGCGGCGCGGCCGGCGAAGAAGCCAGCCACCGCTTCCGCGCCGCGGGCCTCAGCCGAGGCGCCCATCCGCACGGCCGCCAGGTCGGCATGCAGGGTGGCGTCGGGGGCGAGCAGCGCGAGCAGCGCGCCCAGATCACCGCCCCGGGACGCGGCCAGGAAGGCGGCGACGACCCTCTGCCGCCGGGGCACATCCGTCGTGCCCGCGGCGCTCGCGCCCTGGACCCGGCGACGGGCGCGGCTGGCGAGCTGGCGGGCCGCGGGCGGGGTGCGGTCGAGGATCGCTGCGATCTCGTCGAACGGCACGTCGAAAACGTCGTGCAGCACGAACGCGAGCCGCTCCGCCGGGGTCAGGGTGTCCAGGACCACCAGCAGGGCCACGCCGACGGAGTCGGCCAGCAGCGCCTCGTCCTCGGGCCCGGCCCGATGGCCGCCGGGCCGGGCGGGCTCCGGCGGCTGGATGCCCGCCGGGACCTCGGGCCGGGAGCGACGGGCCTCGAGCATGTTCAGGCATACCCGGGCGACGATCGTGGTCAGCCACCCGCCGGGGTTCTCCACGGCGCTCGCGTCGGCGCGGCTGACGCGCAGCCAGGCTTCCTGCACGGCATCCTCGGCCTCGCCCGGCGACCCGAGCATCCGGTAGGCCATCGCCCGCAGGCGGTCCTGGTGCTCGGCGAACCGCGCGCTCACCCAGTCCTGCTCAGCCATCGGTCACAATCCCCCCTCCGGGCCGGTCATAACAACTGACCGGCGAGACCGCGCCGATGTGACATCGGGGCCACCCCGATCCATTGAGCCAGCAAGATAGCGGCGCACATGGTGAAATTCCGATCCCAAGTCGAGCCTCCGGAGCCCGGCGAGCGGCCGGCGTCGCCACCGGCGACGAGGTCGAGGTCCAGGTTGAGCTTGATGCCGAGCCGCCGGCCACGCTCCGGGACCCGGCGGCGGCGCGCTGACCCGCGCCGCCGCCGGGTGGTTCTCGCCATGGCGTGCTAGGCCCAGACGCCAGCCACCTGCCTGGTGGGGGCATTGAGCCGGTTGAAGACGTTGGTCGCGGCGATCGCCAGCAGCACCACGGCGAGTCCTTTCTCGTCGTAGTGCCGGGCGGCCTCGTCCCAGATCTCGTCCGGAACCGGGTCCGGCCGGTCGGCGAGCCGGGTGACGGCCTCGGTCAGGGCCAGCGCGGCCCGGTCAGCGTCGGTGAAATACGGTGCGTCCCGCCAGGCGGCTACGGTCGCTAGCCGCTCCTCGGTCTCGCCTGCCTTCCTGGCCCCGGCCGCGCCGGCCGCGACGCACGAGCTGCAGCCGTTGATCTGGCTGGCCCGCAGGTGGATAAGGGCCAGCGTCTCCTCAGGTACCCCTCGGCCGTGGAAACTGGCGGCCAGCGCCTTGATGGCCTGCGTGGCCTCCGGGATGATCCCGGCCGGGTTCTTCATCCGTGCCTCCATCGTGCGGTCCTCCGTTGTGTCGTCCGTGTCACGCCGGCGGGGTCTCGCCGTTACCTGGTATGACCGGAGCCGGGCGAGGAACGTGACAGACGAGCCTGTCCTGCGGGCTAAGCCGGCCGGCGGAGACTCGACGCTGGATTATGGGAGGCTGACGCCGTGGCGTCTCCCCAGAGCACCCGTTCTGTTCGCGAGATCCGCGACTACCTGATCGAGCGGCTGAATGGCGCGCTGCTGCGCCCCGGCATGTACGGCAACGAGCTGACGACGCTGATGCACCTTGGTGGCCTGGCCTGGATCGAGCGGCGGGACGCAGACCTGGGCTCCGTGGCCGAGACGCTCGCGCAGGCCGGGGCATGGTCATCGACCGCCGTGCGCGGCGCGTTCCAGCTCATTTTCGGGGGTATCCCCACTGATCACGACAGCGCGGCGGCCCTGGTGTACGCAGGCATCGCCCAGGCCTGGGGATATCTCGTCCCGCAGCGGGGACTCCCCGCCGGGGAGTTGCCCACCACCCGCGCAGGCCTCGCGGAGCGATGCCGTCCTGGGGTAGGCGCATCGGGACGCCTCCTGTCTGTGGCATCGGCCGACCCGATGTGTCTGTCTAAAGTGATATCACTTTTTGCCGCCGAGGAACAGGCGGTCAGGAAGATGGGGCAGTTGGCCCATGCGCTCGCGGCCCGTCCCGGCCAGGCTCAGTAACTACCAGCGGGCATGCCGCCTGGCGGGAAGAGCGGATGAGGAGATGACGTGGCCAGCAAAGCCGTGATCAGCTTGACGACCGGACTGGAAGACGCGGAGAAGGTGACGGTTGCCCTGCTCGTCGCCGTGGCAGCAGCCGAGCAGGGCCGCCCGACCCTGATGTTCTGCACCAAGGAAGCGACCCGGCTCGCGATCCAGGGTATGGCTCAGGGCGTGGCCTGCGACGGGTGCCCGTCCCTGCCCGACCTGACGAAGCGGTACGAGGCCGCGGGCGGCCGCTACCTGGTCTGCCCGATCTGCTTCAACGCCCGGCGTCTGGACGACGCGGCCCTGCTCGACAACGCAGCGCTGGGCGGCACCGTCCCGCTGTGGGAATGGATCGGCGATGAAGCAGCCACGACGTTCAGCTACTGATCAGGGCACCGGGGAGGCGATGGCAACCGCTGGGGGACACTTCGCCCGGGCGCTGGCGGCCAAGGACAGCGCCGCGCTCCGCTCGCTGCTGGCCGACCCGATCGACTTCCAGGCGCTGACCCCCGGCCGCCACTGGCAGGCCGGCACACCGGACGAGGTGATCGGCGATGTCATCCTCGGCACGTGGTTCGGCAGTGCGGATGACATCGAGGCGCTGGAGTCGGTGACCATCAGGCAGATGCCCGATCGCACGCGAGTCGGCTACGCACTGCGGGTGCGCAACGCCGAGGGCGTGTACCTGGTCGAGCAGCAGGCCTACTACAGCACCGACGGCGAGCGGATCAGCTGGATGAGGATCCTGTGCTCGGGTTACCAGAAACTGCCCGGCTAGGGCTGCGGCTCGCCGGCCAGGCCGTGGCTGGCGGCGTACAGGCTGGCCAGCGCGCGGTTCGCGGTCCCCGTCTTGGCGTAGATGTGCTCCACGTGGTGGCTGGCTGTCCTTCTCGAGATGACCAGCCGCTCGGCGATCTCGCGGTTCGACAGGCCCCGCGCGAGGAGCCGGAGAACCTCCACCTCGCGGCTGGTCAGGCCGTCCGGCCGGGCGGGCCTGCGAGCCGCGAGGTGGCCGGCGGCGCTGAGCACCGCGACGGCGGCCTCCGCGTCGAGCCGCCCGGCCTTGACCTCGGCCCGGACCTGAGTGGCGGCCGCGGCGGCGTCGGACGCCTCGCGGTGCGGCCGGGGCTCTGTCTGCGAGCGGTAATAGTCAGCCACGGCGAGCAGCCGGCCCGCGGGACTGATCGCGCCCCCCGACAGTCCCCGCGGATAGCCGGAGCCATCCATCCGCTCGTGATGCTGGACCGCGACGGAGCCAAGCGAGGCGAGGGCGGGCGAGCAGGCCAGCATGCGCTCAGTGAGGTACGGGTGCAGGCGCACCCGCTCGGTCTCCGCGTGAGTGAGCGGCCCGGGCTTGTCCCAGATCGTATTCGGCACGCCCAGCCGGCCGAGGTCATGAACCAGTCCCGCCTGGCGAAGCTGACGGGCGGCCTGCTCGCTGAGTCCGAAGATACGGGCCGCATCACCCGCGAGATCGGCCACACCGCGCGAGTGCCCGATGGTGTACGGCGACTTCACGTCCGTGAAGTCGGCGATGGCCTCCAGCGCGGCCTCGACCTGCTCATCTCCCAGCCGGACGCCGAGGGCGGGCTCGGCCGTCATCACGGCGTCCCAGGTGCTGGTGTCATCCAGCGCAGCGCACAGCGCCGGTGCCTCGGCGGTGAACAGGTCGACGATCGCGGGATCGAACTGGGTCCCGCGGCGCTGCCGGGCCACCTCGATCGCCGCTTCGGTGCCGCCCGCACGGTGAAACACCTCGACCACGTCGGCCAGCGCAACCAGCCGTGCGGCCAGCAGTATCTCCTCGCCCCTGATTCCCTTGGGGACGCCCTTGCCGTCCCAGCGCTCGAAGGTCTGCTCAATGCTGTCGCGGACGCGCTGAGCCAGCCCGAGTTGCGCCGCCAGGGTGTCGGCCGCCGTCCAGTGATTGTCCAGCATCGCTGCCGCGGCCCGGCGACCCTCGCCCAGGAACGTGATTCCGAGCCTGGTCCGCTCGCCGGGCGACCGGCCGAGACCGAGATGGCGGAGCATGAACAGCGGCCGGGAGGCCGAGGTCGCGAAGTCTGTCCGGCGGAAGTCGGTCTTCAGCACAGTGTCGTCGCCGAACCACTTCGCCTGCTCATAGGCATCGACATGGCATCCGACCCAGGCGACCAGGGACGAGTAGTAGACCACCTCCCGTTCTTCCCGGTCCAGGCCGAGGTGCTCGGCCAGCCCCAGCGCGATCAGGCACTGGCGCAGCACGTGCTCCATCGGCTGGCCCATGCCCAGGTCCGCGGCCAGCGACAGGACAGCCAGCAACTCGGCCAGCGTCACTCGCGCATGAGCCGGCTCTGTCCCCATGCCACGACTATAGGCAGGTCACCCCGGCCCGCCCGATGACTTGCCTGAGCACGGCGAAAGGCGGACCGACACGTGCGATCGTGAGGCAGCGGTGAACTCGGAGCCAGACCAGTCTGCGTGCCTGCTTGCGTGCGAGCGCTCCGAGCACCACGAAGAGAAGTGCGTGCACGCGAAAGTATCCCGCTGCCCTCTGGCGCGTCTCGGTTCGGGCCACGAGTTCATCAAGGATCGGCCCCAACCGCTATTCGATACTCGACCGCAACAGCCGCTCGATGGCTTGTCGGGTGGCCGCGTGCCCATCGTGTTCTCCCGCACCTGGCAGGAACAAGGCGCTGAGTAGCCTCCCTGTGAGGAAGTCGACCAGGTCGTCCGCGATCTGGTCGGCGGGCATGCAATCAAGAGCCTCAGCGAGTTCGCCCGCAAGCTCTCGGGAGAAGAGACAACCCATGAGGTAGGGCAATGACGGCCAGCGCCTGCTCTCGGCGCTCAGTCACGAGCACGTGCATCTGCTCGGCGATGAATGCGGAAGCTGTCGCCACGGTCAGGGTTCGGGAACCCGCGCGGCATCGAACGCGGCCCGCGAATGATGCCGGATGCGGTCCATCGTCGCGGATACCGCGACCAGCCACTCGACGTTCATGCTGATGCAGTGCAGCACCAGAGCGCATGCTCGACTCAGAGGAACCGCCCTACGACGCGGCGCGCACGCTCAGCCGCCTCGCGCCATTGTCACCCGCAGCCACGACGTAGCAGCAGCAAACCTCAACTCTGCACGCCGTGGGGTCAGCGCCTCTTTCCGCCGACGCCGGGAACGGATGTCACCTGTCTCATCCAGGCCGCCACCTGAGACTCATCGATGTCCTCCAGCGTCTTGAGCTCCACGCCTCGCGTTGCCTTTCCCATCCCCACTGGGGTCACGGGCGGCACGGGGTCGAGGAGGGCCGCGCCGTTGACGAACATGAGTTTGACGTGGCCGGCGAAGCCGCCACAGCTGAAACACCATCCGTCGCCGACGCCGTAGTACGACATCCCCCATTTCACGGACCGCTCAAGACCGGGCAGCGTCGTCGCCGCCAGCACGTCTACAGCTTCTGCGATGCCGCGCTGGGGCTGTGGAAGGCTCGCGATGTACGCGAAGACCGGCTTGTCACCGACGGCCGCTTTCGCGCGGCTCGCCCTGCCAGTCATCGCCTCCGGCAAGGTGGTTGCGCCATCTGCATGTCCCGCTGATCTCTCATCCGACGCCTGTGCGGTGGTCTTCCCGAGTTGGTTGCTGGTCATGTCGGGCTCCGTTTCTATGCTTGAGGTGCGGCGAGGTCGAGTTTCGCGTAGGCGGTCTGCAGTTCGGCGAAGACCTTCATGTCCACCGGTTCCGGGTGCCCGGCGAGGGCGGCTTCGAGGCGGTCCAGGCCGTAGTGGGCGCCGACGATGTCGCCGCGTTCGATGGCAAGGTCGGGGTCGGACACGAAGTATGTCGCGAGGAGCCGGGTGCCGGTGCCGTCGTCGAGGGATTCGAGTTCGTACCGCATCCAGGAGCCGGGGCTGGTGTGGCTGTGCTCCAGCAGGGTCGGGGCCTGAAGGCGCAGGATCGTGAACGTGATCGTGTGCGTCTCGCCGCCGTCGGGCCAGGGGAAGGAGATCGACCCGCCCACCCGGAGATCGACGGTGACGTCGGCGGCGAACGGTGGCCACCAGTCGGCCAGGCGTGCGGGCTCGGTGATTGCCGACCACACTTCCTCGACCGGGAAGCCGAGTTGCCGGTCGTACCGGATCAGCCCGCCGTCCGGGGTGCGTTCGATCGTGCCGAAACGCGTCGGAGTCAGATTCGTACTCATGATGCAGGTCCTTTCGTCGGGGTGGTGCCCCCGGCGGGTGCCGCGGTGCGTTCGAGGTGCCGTTCCAGGGAGTCGAGACGGTTCGACCACTCGACCCGGTACGGCTCCAGCCACGCATCCAGCTCACGCAGCGGTTCCGGCCGGAGACGGTAGAGACGCCGGTTCGCATCGCTGCGGGCTTCGACGAGCCCCGCGTCGCGCAGCACCTTCAGATGCCGGGAGACACCGGGCTGATGCATGCCCACGATCTCCACCAGCTCACCCACCGAACACTCCCCGCCCCGGACCGCGTCCAGGATGCGGCGGCGCGTCGGATCGGTGATGGCCTCCAACACGTTTGTCGTCGTCATGGGGGTGAGCATATGCCTGAGCGTATATATGCGCAAGCAAATACACGGACCTTCCGGCTCTCCCTTCAGGTGAAACCCCGTACCCGCGACCGGCGGCCGATCCGCATTCACCCTCGCCCGCCTCGCCAACTTCACACCTGCCGTTAGTACTCGCGACGCTCGTGCCAACCCCGTTCTTCTGAAGGACGCAGGAGGCTTCGTCCGTCGCTTCCTGGAAGCTCTGGGCGCTTTGGGCTGTCGCGGCCGGCGCCGTCGCGCTCTTTGCGCCAGACCTTCTGAAGGACCGATGGTGGCTTCTGGCCGTAGCCGGAGTGCTCGCCGCTGGATGGGCGCTGTTCTCCCTGCGGCAAAAAGACCCCGAGCTGATCGCCGCTGCCCGCGCGCCGGGCGGGCCTCGATTAGGCAGAGCCCGGTGCGCGGCACGGCGGCGCGACGCGCCGTGGCCTTGATCAACGGCGAGCGGGGTGGCTACCTCGGCTACGCGATGTGGAGCAGGTACCTCAAGCTCGCCCAGGGCTACACCGCGGCGGACCGGATGGCATCGTCCAGTACACCGCCCATGAGCTGCGGCACGTGTGCGCGTCCCTGATGATCGCCTCGGGGGCGTCGGACATGAAGGTCGCCTACCAGATGGGGCACAGCAAGGTTGAGACGACTAAGAACATCTACGGGCACCTGTTCGCCCAGGACCGGGCGGACGTGCTCAAGGCCATGAATCAGGCCGTGAGCCGCCTGCATGCCTACGAAGCCCCTGAGGGCCAGGAAGAGGCAGTACAGGCGGTCTGATCCCGCTGAGACAGAGACAGACCCCGGAGATTAGGCCTCCGGGGGTCTGTCGCACGTGGTGCCGGGTGTCCCAGCTAGCTCGAAAACAGGGCCTGGCCCTAGTAATTCTAGGGCCAGCACTAGGGCCAGCGGGTGGCCCCTAGTGCTCTGACCTGGGTGGGCCTGGATGGACTTGAACCATCGACCTCTTCCTTATCAGTTCATCTCAGGCGGGCCTGTCACCAGTCGTCCGGCAGCTCGGCCAGGTGAAGTCATGCCGCTACTGACCGCCGGATACCTCACGTCTCTGGCCGATCTGGCGCGCGTCTGGCACGCCGCCGAGCTGGGTGGCTCGGCCGCCTACCTTCTGATCCGTAGAGACCTGCGAGCAGGTCCGCCACCAGCTCACGCGTCAGTTGACCTGGTGAAATACCGCCCAGCAGTGCGCATCGATTGTCGGCGTTACGCGGCCTCCTGCGGCCAAAATCCGGCCAGCGTAGTCCGAGGTCCGGGCCGACCTAACGGGCCGACGACCGTCAAGTCGATCTTTACCGTGACTCCTTCGTCCCGAAGCCAAGTAATCACCCCGAACAGCCGCTCGCCGATCTCGCGGCTGGGTTATCTACGGCCAGCCAGCCTGACGATGACAACGATCAGCATGGGGCCGCCGATCACCAGAGCAACAAGCCCGCTGGCCATATGACCCGTAGCCAGGCCGACGACCCCCAGCACGGCCATCACCGAGAACACGAGGGCGCCCCCCACACTCCGGATCCTCGTTAGGGCCTGCACCTGGTTCCCAGGATGCTGCGATGGGCTCGGCTCTGTCACGACGGCTCCTTCCGCAGGGCGTCCAACCACAGTACGTCGCCCTGACCCGGACGCTGGCACTCTTCCCCGTCCTCCTGATAGGTGCCGAGGTCTCACCGGGGAAGATCACCATCAAGGGCGCGCCCAAGGGCGCGTCGCTCACGCGATGGCGCGAGCGCCACCCTGGCAAGCGGCTCGCTGACCCGACCGACGCCGCCCCATCTGGCACGGATATGGCACAGGGCGATGGTGACGAATC
This sequence comes from Streptosporangiaceae bacterium, assembly GCA_036501025.1. Lineage (GTDB taxonomy): Bacteria > Actinomycetota > Actinomycetes > Streptosporangiales > Streptosporangiaceae > DASUBV01. The sequence continues at coordinate 57,671 of DASYBB010000200.1, read as the reverse complement.
ATGAGTAGTCAGGCGGAACGCTGCTGACCTGGGGTCCTACGGGGTGGGCCTGGATGGACTTGAACCATCGACCTCTTCCTTATCAGGGAAGCGCTCTAACCGAGCTGAGCTACAGGCCCGCCGCGGGCCGGACAAATCTGCCCGGCACGAGGTGAAAGATTACCGCAACCTGAGATGACCGCAACTTGAGAGCGCGTCGCGGTCAGTCAGTCTCCTTCAGTGTGACCTCGATCCCCCCGGCCAGCATGGTGACGAGGTTGTACAGCACCGCGCCCACGGTGGCCAGCGCCGTGATCAGGATGACGTTCACGGCCCCGACGAGCATGGTGTAGCCGAGAACCCTGGAGGCCGCGAACCAGCTGGCGGCGTTCGTGCCCGAGTGCGCCTTGCTGGCCGTCACCAGGCCCACCGTGTTCTCGATGCTGTGGAAAACCCCGAGCTTGGACAGCACGAAGTACATGATCGCCACGGCCACGAACAGGATGACCCAGCCGACGAGCGAGATCATGAAGCTGAACTTCATCACCGACCACGGCTCGATCCGCGACACGGTGAGCTGAGCCTTGCGGGTGGATGCACCACCCGGGGCCTGGCCCGCGCCGGGGCGGGGCGCCGTGGAGCCGCCCTGGGGCCGCCTGGCCTTGCCCGGCCGGGACGGCTGCGCGGGCCGGGACGGGACCGGGGGCGCCGGGAAGCTGGACGCCGCCTGCGGCGCCGGGTACGGCGCGGCCGCGGCGGGGCTGCCCGGCCCGGCGGCGGACCCGCCGAATCCGGTGATCACGTCAGCGTCCGCGGGCGCCCGCTCCGTCGCGGCTGACCCCCAGCCGGGCGGGACCGTCGACCCACTCGGGCTGGCCGTGCTGGGGCTGTCCCACGGCGAGGTGCTCTCGTACGAGGGCGCGGCCGCGCCGTTGTCCCACGACGCACTGCCGTTCCCGTTGGCGGAACCGCCGCCGGCGTGGGCCGTGCTGCCGTTGGTGTAGGGGACGGCCTGCTCCGCCTCAGCCTGTCCGGCGTCGGCATCTCCGTCCGCTGCCTGCGTGTCTGCGGTTGACAAGGCAGTCTTCACTCCTGCGGACTGATCGGCGTCCTGCGCCGGATCGGCACTGCCAGGACTGCCGTCGGCCAGCCACCCTTGTGGCTCCGAGCGGTTTTCCACCCCGTCCTCCTCCGAACGCGTCTCCTGAGTCGAGGTTATCCCCAGGATGCGTGCTCTGCTCGCCAGACGTATTGCCGGCCTTCTGTACCGTCAGTAGTGAGACGCTTGAAAATGTCGATTCGTTGCAGCTCAGCACCGATGGCTTTGTTACTACCCCCGCAGACCGCGATCCCCGCAACTGCGGGCATGATCAGGTCACATCCGGCACCTTACACGCCATCCGGTTCCGGCCTGCGGTTACTCTGTGTTGCCGGATTCGGCGTCTGCCGAGCCGGATGTATCGGTTTCGTCACGATCCGGCACCGCCAGATCGGTTTCCGCGGCCACGCCGTTCTCGTCGTCCGGGTCAGCCTCCAGGCTGCCATTCTCGAGCGACTCGGCATTCCGGGCGATTGCCACCAGACTCTGGCCCTCGCCCAGGTTGACCAGGCGCACGCCCATGGTCTGCCGGCCGGACTGCTTGATCTCGGCCGCTGAGGTCCGGATCACGCCGCCGGCCGAGGTGATGGCGAACACCTCGTCCTCGGGGTGCACCATCAGCGCCCCGACCAGCTCGCCGCGGGCCTCGACCACCCTGGCCGTGAGCACGCCGCGGCCGCCGCGGCCCTGCACCGGGTACTGGTCCACCGGCGTGCGCTTGGCGTAGCCGCCGCCGGTGGCGACCAGGACGTCGGCGCCGGCCCGGATGACGTACATGCCGAGCAGCTGGTCGCCGTCGGTGAACCGCATCCCGATCACGCCGGAAGTCGCGCGCCCCATCGGCCGCAGCGCCTCGTCGTCGGCGTGGAACCGGATGGCCTGCGCGTGCCGGCTGACCATCAGCAGGTCGTCGTCGGGCGAGACCAGCTCGGCCGAGATGACCTCGTCGTCCTCACGCGGCAGGTTGATGGCGATGATCCCGCCCGAGCGCGGCGAGTCGAAGTCGGTCAGCCGCGACTTCTTGACCAGCCCGGATGACGTGGCCAGCACCAGGTACGGCGCGACCTCGTAGTCGCGCAGCGCCAGCACCTGGGCGATCCGCTCGTCGGGCTGGAACGCCAGCAGGTTGGCGACGTGCTGGCCGCGGGCGTCGCGGCCTGCGTCGGGCAGCTCGTAGGCCTTGGCCCGGTACACCCGGCCCTTGTTGGTGAAGAACAGGATCCAGTGATGCGTCGTGGTCACGAAGAAGTGATCGACGATGTCGTCGGTCCGCAGCTGCGCCCCGCGCACGCCCTTGCCGCCGCGGCGCTGCGCCCGGTACAGGTCGGTCTTGGACCGCTTGGCGTAGCCGCCGCGGGTGATCGTGACGACCATGTCCTCTTCGGCGATCAGGTCCTCGATCGACATGTCGCCGTCGTAGGCGATGATCTCGGTCCGCCGGTCGTCGCCGAACTTGGCCACGATCTCGGCCAGCTCGGTGGAGACGATCTGCCGCTGCCGCTCCGACGAGGCCAGGATCTCCTCGTAGTCCCGGATGTGGGCCATCAGCTCCTCGTACTCATCCACAAGCTGCTGGCGCTCCAGCGCGGCGAGCTTGCGCAGCTGCATGTCGAGGATGGCCCGGGCCTGGATGTCGTCGATGTCCAGCAGGCCCATCAGGCCCTGCTGGGCGGCCGCGGCCGAGTCGCTGGCCCGGATCAGCGCGATCACGGCGTCGATCTGGTCGATGGCCTTCAGCAGGGCGGACAGGATGTGCGCCCGCTCCTGGGCCTTGCGCAGCAGGTAGCGGGTCCGCCGGACGATGACCTCGACCTGGTGCGTGACCCAGTACCGGATGAACTGGTCCAGCCGGAGCGTGCGCGGCACGCCGTCGACCAGGGCCAGCATGTTCGCGCCGAACGTGTCCTGGAGCTGGGTGTGCTTGTACAGGTTGTTCAGCACGACCTTGGCCACGGCGTCCCGCTTCAGGACGATGACCAGGCGCTGGCCCGCGCGGTTGCTGCTCTCGTCGCGGACGTCGGCGATGCCGGCGATCTTGCCCTCGCGCACCAGCTCGGCGATCTTCAGGGCCAGGTTGTCGGGGTTCACCTGGAACGGCAGCTCGGTGGCGACCAGGCAGGTGCGGCCCCGGCGGTCCTCCTCTACCTCCACGACGGCCCGCATCGTGATCGAGCCGCGCCCGGTGGCGTAGGCGTCCCGGATGCCGCGGCGGCCGACGATCTGGGCCGCGGTCGGGAAGTCGGGGCCCTTGATGTGCTCCATCAGCGCCGCGAGGAGCTCCTCGTCGGTCGCCTCGTAGTTGTCCAGGTACCACTGGACGCCGGCCGCCACCTCGCGCAGGTTGTGCGGCGGGATCTTGGTCGCCATGCCGACGGCGATGCCCTCGGAGCCGTTGATGAGCAGGTTGGGGAACCGGGCCGGCAGTACGACCGGCTCGGCCGACTGGCCGTCGTAGTTGGGCCGGAAATCGACAGTCTCCTTGTCGATGTCCCGCAGCATCTCCATGGCCAGCGGGGTCAGCCGGCACTCGGTGTACCGCATGGCCGCGGCCGGGTCGTTGCCCGGCGAGCCGAAGTTGCCCTGCCCGTCGACCAGCGGCATCCGCATGGACCAGGTCTGGGCCAGCCGGACCAGGGTGTCGTAGATGGCGGAGTCGCCGTGCGGGTGGTAGTTGCCCATCACGTCGCCGACGACGCGGGCGCACTTGTTGTAGCCGCGGTCGGGCCGGTAGCCGCCGTCGTACATGGCCCACAGGATGCGGGTGTGGACCGGCTTCAGGCCGTCCCGGACATCCGGCAGGGCCCGCCCGACGATGACCGACATCGCGTAGTCGATGTAGCTGCGCTGCATCTCGACCTGGATGTCGACCGGCTCGGTGCGGTCCCCGCCGCCGCCGGCCGCCGCATCAGGCAAGGTCACATCGGTCACGTGCTATCCCTTCACAGTCCACTCACGACAAGCGCCCGCGCCCGGCCTCAGATGTCGAGGAACCGGACGTCCTTGGCATTGCGCTGGATGAACGCGCGCCGGGCCTCGACGTCCTCGCCCATCAGCACGGTGAACATCTCGTCGGCCTGGGCCGCGTCATCCACCGTGATCTGCTTCAGCACCCGGCCGGCCGGGTCCATCGTGGTCTCCCACAGCTCGACGGCGTTCATCTCGCCGAGGCCCTTGAACCGCTGGATCCGGCCGTGCGGCCGCGGGTCGCGGCGGCCCTCGGCGATGCCCGCCTCGACCAGCGCGTCGCGCTCGCGGTCGGAGTAGGCGTAGCCGGGCGGCACGCCGCGGCCCTCCCACTTGATCTTGTACAGCGGCGGCTGGGCCAGGTACACGTGCCCCGCCTCGATCAGCGGCTTCATGAACCGGAACAGCAGGGTCAGCAGCAGCGTGGTGATGTGCTGGCCGTCCACGTCGGCGTCCGCCATCAAGATGATCTTGTGATAGCGGAGCTTGGCGATGTCGAACTCGTCGTGGATCCCGGTGCCCAGGGCGGTGATCATCGCCTGGACCTCGGTGTTCTTGAGCACCCGGTCGATCCGCGCCTTCTCGACGTTCAGGATCTTGCCCCGGATCGGCAGGATGGCCTGGAACTGGGGGTCCCGGCCGCCCTTGGCCGAGCCGCCCGCCGAGTCGCCCTCCACCACGTAGATCTCGGACTGCGCCGGGTCGCCGGACTGGCAGTCGGCCAGCTTGCCGGGCAGGCCCGAGCCGCCCATCAGGCTCTTGCGGGTCAGGTCGCGGGCCTGGCGGGCCGCGATCCGCGCCCGCGCGGCCTGCGTGGACTTGATGACGATGGCCTTGGCCTCGCCGGGGTTGCGCTCGAACCAGTCCCGCAGGTGGTCGTTGCACACCCGCTGGACGAACGACTTGGCCTCGGTGTTGCCGAGCTTGGTCTTGGTCTGGCCCTCGAACTGGGGCTCGGACAGCTTCACGTGGATGATGGCCGTCAGGCCCTCGCGCACGTCGTCGCCGGTGAGGTTGTCGTCCTTCTCCCGGATCAGCTTCTGCTCCCGGGCCCACCGGTTGACGATGGTCGTCAGCGCCGACCGGAAGCCCTCCTCGTGGGTGCCGCCCTCCGCGGTGTTGATCGTGTTCGCGAAGGTGTGCACCGACTCGGAGAACGCGCCGGTCCACTGCATGGCGACCTCGGCCGCGATGCCCTCGCCCTCCTCGCCGAAGTCGATCACCGACTCGTGGACCGGGTCCTTGGAGGCGTTGAGGTAGCGGACGAAGTCGGCGATGCCGCCGTCGTACTTGTAGCTGACTACCGCCGGGCCGTTGTCGTTGTGCTCGGGCCGCTCGTCGGTAATCGTGATCGACAGGCCGCGGTTCAGGAACGCCATCTCCTGGAGCCGGCGCCGGAGCGTCTCGAACGACCACTCCGTGGTCTCGAAGATGTTCGGGTCGGGCCAGAAGGTGATGATGGTCCCGGTCTCGCTTGACGGCTCGCCCCGGCGCAGCGGCGAGACTGGCTCGCTGACGGCATACGACTGGTACCAGACGTAGCCGTCGCGGCGGATCTCGACGTCGAGGCGGGCCGACAGCGCGTTGACCACGGAGACGCCGACGCCGTGCAGGCCGCCGGAGACCGCGTACGACTGGCTGTCGAACTTCCCGCCCGCGTGCAGCGTGGTGAGGACCAGCTCGACCGCCGGGCGCTTCTCGATCGGGTGCTCGTCGACCGGGATTCCGCGGCCGTTGTCGTAGCACCGGACTCCGCCGTCGGCCAGCAGGGTAACTTCGATCCGGTCGCAGTACCCCGCCAGGGCCTCGTCAACGGCGTTGTCCACGACCTCTTGGACCAGATGGTGCAGGCCCCGCTCGCCCGTCGAGCCGATGTACATACCCGGGCGCTTGCGGACGGCCTCCAGGCCCTCCAGAACGGTGATGGAACGCGCGTCGTAGGACAAGGTCGAAGCTCCTCCTGGAACAGGCAGGCACCAGCCGACGCCAGATAATTCATGCGTCCGCCCAGGTGCGCTTCCTTATTTTACCTGGGCGAACCACTAGCCTCAGCCGAACGTGTCCCGGGGTCCGCGGCTGCCCCGCACCCGCCATTCGCCCGGCCGGCGGGCGGCGCCGCTGGCCGGCCCGCGGACCTTCACCCGGCGCACCGAGCCGTCCCCCAGCTCGGCGTTGAGCCGGCGGACCAGCTGGGCCGCCAGCAGCCGCAGCTGCGTCGCCCACGCCGTGGAGTCCGCGGCCACCGTCAGCTCGCCATCGCTCAGCGTCTCCGGCTTGGTGTGCGCGGCCAGGTCGGGCCCGACGATCTGCGCCCACCTGCCGAACACCGACCCGGTGGCGGCCCGCTGCGCCCAGCCCTGGTCGCCGATCAGCCCGTCCAGGGCGGCGGTCAGCGGCTGCGGGTCCTCCCGCCGCTCCCGGCCGGCCGGGCGGTGTGACGGGGAATCGGCGGAAGCGCCGCGTTCTGGCCGGTTAGCGCCCGGATGTGCGGGCCGGTTTCCCCTGGCCAGAGCATCGGCCTGGGCGCTGGCCAGCGCCTCGCGGGCCAGCCGCATCCGCTCGCGGCCGTCCGCGGGACCCGGATCAGTCATCGGCGATCACCCCGTCCGCCACGGTAAGCCGGCGGCCCGACAGTTCGGGCGGCACGTCGGCGCCCACCGCGGCGGTCACCAGCACCTGCTCCGCGCCCGCCACCAGGCCGGCCAGCCGGCCCCGGCGGCCCGCGTCCAGCTCCGCGAACACGTCGTCGAGGATCAGCACCGGATCCTCGCCGTCGGACCGGAGCACCTCGAACGCGGCCAGGCGCAGCGCGAGCGCCATCGACCAGGACTCGCCGTGGCTGGCGTAGCCGCGGGCCGGCAGCCCGCCGATGCTCAGCTCCAGCTCGTCCCGGTGCGGCCCGACCAGGCACACCCCGCGCTCCAGCTCGGCCCGCTGCCGGCCCTCCAGCTCCGCGCGCAGGGCGGCCGCGAGCTTGTCCGGCTCCGGATCGGGCTCTTCATTTCCTCGAAACGACGGCCGGTAGCGCAGCGCCGAGTCACTGGCCGCTCCGGACACGGCGCTATAGGCCATGGCGACGTGCGGGCGGATCGCCGCGACCAGGGCGAGGCGGCCCGCGGTGAGCTCCGCTCCGGTCATGACCAGCTGGTCGTCCCAGACCTCGAGGCCGCGCGGGACGCCGCCGCCCCGCGCCCGGGCCGACTTCAGCAGCGCCGACCGCTGGCGGATGACCCGCTCGTAGTCCGACCGCACCCCCGCGTACCGGGGCCGCGTGGCCACCAGCAGGTCGTCGAGGTACCGCCGCCGCTGGTCCGGGTCGCCCTTGACCACCGCCAGGTCCTCGGGGGCGAACAGCACGCAGCGCAGCACGCCGAGGGCCTCGCGCGGCCGCGGCAGCGCCACCCGGTTGAGCCGGACCCGGTTGGCCCGGCCGGGATTGACCTCGATCTCCACCAGGCTGTCCCGCACCGGGCCGGTGACGGCGGCCCGGATGATGGCCCGCTCGGCGCCGTGCCGCACCAGCGGCGCGTCGGCGGCCACCCGGTGGCTGCTGAACGTCGCGGCGTAACACGCCGCCTCGACGAGGTTCGTCTTGCCCTGGCCGTTCGCCCCGGTGAGCGTGGTCGCGCCCGGCTCCAGGCGCACGTCGGCCGCCGCGTAGGAGCGGAAGTCGGTCAGCGCCAGGCGGGTCAGGTGCACGGCTGCTGAGACTAGCCGCTGGCGCTAGCCGCCGAGGCGGATGGGCATCAGCAGGTAGCGGTAGTCAGGCTGGCCGTCGGGGCCGGGCTTGCCGGTGATGAGGGCCGGCTTGCCGGGGTCGGTGAAGGCGATCCGGACCGTATCGGAGTCAATGGCGGTCAGGCCGTCCAGCAGGTACTGCGGGTTGAACGCGATGGCCAGGTCGTCGCCCTCGAAGCTGGCCTCCAGGGCTTCCTCGGCCTGCGCCTCGTCGCCCGTGCCGGCCTCCAGGAGCAGCTGCCCGGTGCTGAACGCCAGGCGGACCGCGGTGTTGCGCTCGGCGACCAGCGCCACCCGCTTGACCGCCTCGGCCAGCACGCTCGTGGACATCTCGGCCATGGACCGCTGGCTGGTCGGCAGCAGCCCCTGGTACCGGGGGAACTCGCCGCCGAGCAGCCGGCTCGTGGTCCGCCGCCCGGCGCCCTCGAAGCCGATCATGCCGTCGCCGCCCTGGCCCGCGCCGTCGGCGCCGGGCAGGGCCAGCGCGATGGACACCTGCGCCCCGGCGGTGAGCGCGCGGGCCGTCTCGCTCAGCGCCCGCGCCGGGACCAGCACCGCGGCCGACTCGTCGGGGCGCTCCGGGCTCCAGCGCAGCTCGCGCACGGCCAGCCGGTAGCGGTCGGTGGAGATCAGGGTCAGCGTGTCGCCCTCGATCTCGATCCGCACGCCGGTCAGGGCGGGCAGGGTGTCGTCGCGGCCGGCCGCGATGGCCGACTGCCCGACGGCCGTCGCGAACGCGTCGCTGCCGACGACCCCGGCGGCGGGCGGCATGGCCGGCAGCGCCGGGTACTCGTCCTCGGGCATGGTCAGCAGGTTGAAGGTGGCGCTCCCGCAGGTGAGCACGGCCCGGCCGGCCTCGGCCACGATCTGCACCGGGCGGGCCGGCAGGCTGCGGCTGATCTCGGCCAGCAGCCGGCCCGAGACCAGGGCCGAGCCCTCCTCGTTGGTGGTGACCGGGACGGTCGCCTGGGCCGACACGTCGTAGTCGAAGCTCGACAGCGTCAGCTCGGACCCGGCCTGGAGCCGGATGCCCGCCAGTACGGGGATCGTCGGCCGGGCCGGGAGGGCGCGGGCCGTCCAGGCCACTGCCTCGGCCAGCACATCGCGTTCAAGGACGATCTTCACCTGACGCCGCCTCCTGATCTGCGGTCGGTCCGGCCGGGAGCCGGGGCGCTGCGCCGCGGCCCGCCAGCCTGCTTGGTACGTGGATTCTTTTCTAGATAGAGGAACGTAGTCGTCATAGGGTCGGTGGATCCCGGGGATATCCCGGGTCCGGCCAGGTCAGGCCGGCGAGTCACGTCCACAGCCCGGCTCCCGGCCCGGGTACGGCCCGGGTGCGCGCTGTGGACACCCGGCCGTTGCCCGCCGGTAACCGCGGCGTTGCCCCCGGGTTGGCCGGGATTATCCGCCGGCGATCCCAAGGCTGTCCACAGATTCATCCACAGCCTGTGTGCGCCGATTGTGCACTCCGACCGAATTTCGTGTCCGATTGAATGCGAAGCGTAGTAGTCGCTGCTCAGGCTACTCAGCTGACGGCCTGTGGAAGAACTGGTCACGACCCGGTCACCCCGACAGCGCCTGCTGCTTGATCCGGTTGGTGAGCTCGGTGACCTGGTTGTAGATGGACCGCCGCTCGGCCATCAGCGACCGGATCTTGCGGTCCGCGTGCATGACGGTGGTGTGATCGCGGCCGCCGAACTGCTGCCCGATCTTCGGCAGCGACAGGTCGGTCAGCTCGCGGCAGAGGTACATGGCGATCTGCCGGGCGGTGACCAGGACCCGCGAGCGCGAGGTGCCGCACAGGTCCTCGATCGACAGGCCGAAGTACGAGGCCGTCTGGCCCATGATCGTCGCGGCCGTGATCTCCGGCCCGTGCGTCTCGGGGATCAGGTCCTTCAGCACGAACTCGGCCAGCTGGAGGTCCACGCTCTGCCGGTTGAGGCTGGCGAAGGCGGTCACCCGGATGAGGGCGCCCTCCAGCTCGCGGATGTTGGTGGAGATCCGGCTCGCGATGTACTCCAGGGCCTCGGGCGGCGCGTTCAGCCGGTCCTGAACGGCCTTCTTGCGCAGGATCGCGATGCGGGTCTCGAGCTCGGGCGGCTGGACGTCGGTCAGCAGGCCCCACTCGAACCGGCTGCGCAGCCGGTCCTCCAGGGTGACCAGCCGCTTCGGCGCCCGGTCGCTGGAGATGACGATCTGCTTGCTCGCGTTGTGCAGCGTGTTGAAGGTGTGGAAGAACTCCTCCTGGGTTCCTTCCTTGTTCTCCAGGAACTGGATGTCGTCCACCAGCAGCACGTCGACGTCCCGGTAGCGGCGGCGGAAGCCGTCCTGCTTGCCGTCCCGGATCATGTTGATGAAGTCGTTGGTGAACTCCTCGGAGCTCACGTAGCGGACCTTGAGCCCCTGGTACAGGCTCTGGGCATAGTGCCCGATGGCGTGCAGCAGGTGCGTCTTGCCCAGCCCCGAGTCGCCGTAGATGAACAGCGGGTTGTACGCCTTGGCCGGCGCCTCCGCGACCGCGACGGCGGCGGCGTGGGCGAACCGGTTGCTGGAGCCGATCACGAAGGTCTCGAACGTGTACTTCGGGTTCAGCCGGGCCGCCGCGGGCCGGGGCGGCTGGCCAAGGCCCGACCCGCCGCCGGGGCCGGCCATCGGCGGCAGGCCCGATGGGCCGCCCCGGCCCGCCGGGCGGTCATCCCGGCGGTCGCGGCGGCGGTCGTCGAGATCGTCGTCCGCGCCGTTCAGGTGGGCGCCCCGGCCCGTCCCGTCGGAGCTCGGCCGGGCCGCGGGCACGGCCCGGTCGTCGGCCCGGGTCCCCGCGCCGCCCGCGGGCGGCGCCAGGCCGAGGGCGGCGGCGTTCCGCCGGTCCGCGGCGTCGTGGCGGTCCGCGGCGTCGCGCCGGTCCAGGTCGCCGCCGGGGTGGCGTCCGGCCGCGGGGCCGCGCCCGGTGCCGGGCTGCCCGCCGCCGGAGAACGGGCCGCCGGAGAAAGAGCTCCGCTCGCCGGCGGCGGCGAGGTCCGTGGTCAGGTGGCCGCCGTTGGCCGAGCCGGCGTCGGCGTGGTCGAGGCTGGCCTGGACCTGGGCCGGGGCACGGCCGGGCTCGGCCCGGCGGGCCGGCGGCTCCGTGGCCGCGGCGGCGGCCGGGTCGACCGTGACGGCGAGCTGGATGCTGCGGTCCAGCTCCCGGGAGAGGGCATTGGTGATCAGCGCCCGCAGCCGCGTCTCCAGCTGCTCCTTGACGAAGTCGTTGGGCGCGGCGATCAGGGCCGTGTTCTCGACCAGGCCGAGCGGCCGGGTGAGCTGGAGCCACGCACGCTGGTGCGGCTCGATCTGCATGTCGGCCAGGTCAGCCAGAGACCGGGCCCACACCGCTGCGAGGTCGTCTTCTCTCATATGCAGCTCACCTCGCGCCCCCACAAGTGATCAACAGGTTTTTCCACAGCATGTGCACGTTGCAAAGGTGCGCTGCGCTAGGTTGTGCGCCGCCGCCGCGGCGGGCCGGTCAGCGCGGGGACGGCCCGAGTCCCCGGGTACGGCGCCGGTATCCACAGACTAGGCCCCGTTTCCCGGCACGTTGGGGAAACGGCCAGGGTCATGCTGCGCTGCGGCGGCCGTAATCGCAAGCCGGGCGGGCTCGCCGGGCCGCGGCCCGGCCGGGCGCCGGACCAGCCAGTTTGACCCGCGCGGCCGGGACCGCGTAGCGTTGTTTAGCCCGGCTAGTCCGGGGCGGGTGAAGCATGCCTCGCCCCGACGGACTGGCGGCCTGAAATGCCGGATTTCCCCGTCATGCAGGTTTTCCCTAGTGCAGCAGCCCTGGAGTATCTGGTGAGCAAGCGTACGTTCCAGCCGAACAACCGTCGCCGTGCCAAGACGCATGGCTTCCGGCTGCGCATGCGCACCCGGGCGGGCCGGGCCGTCCTGGCCGCGCGGCGCCGGAAGGGCCGCGCGCGCGTCAGCGTCTGACTGACGGTCGTCGGAGGTGGGTGACGGCCGATGCTCCCCGCGGCCGCGAGAATGCGCCGCTCAGCGGAGTTCACGCTGGCCGTGCGGCGCGGCATCCGGGCCGGAAAGCCGCTGCTCGCCGGTCACCTGCTGATCGGCCCGTCCGGCGACCCGGCCCGGGTGGGCTTCATCGTCTCGCGCGTGGTCGGTCCCGCGGTGGTCCGCAATCGGGTCAAGCGGCGCCTCCGCCACCTGGCCCGTGGGCGCCTCACGTCACTTCCGGGAGGTAGCCTGCTTGTGTTGCGCGCTAATCCCCGCGCCGCGACGGCACGCCAGGAGGATCTCGCCGCCGAACTCGACCTGGTTATCGCAGCACTGCTCCGGCGGCAGGATAGGGCACGGTACTCGGGATGACCACAGGCGGTCAGCAAGCGCCCGGCCGGCGGTCAGCCGGCGTCTGGGTGCTGGTCATGCTGCTGACCGGGTACCGGCGGCTGATCAGCCCGCTGCTCCCGCCATCGTGCCGCTTCTACCCATCGTGCAGTGCCTATGCGCTGGAGGCAGTGCAGGTACACGGTGCCCTGCGCGGGTCCTGGCTGGCGGCGCGGCGGCTGGGCCGCTGTCATCCGTTCCATGCCGGGGGCCTGGATCCGGTACCGCCCGCCAGGCCGGCCCGGCGCCGGGCCGCGGACTCCGAGATTTCTGAGCAAAGCGCAAGGGAGCTAGCCGGTGGGTAACCCACTGAACATCCTGTATGACGCCGTGGGTTGGATCGTCACCAAGATCTGGGACGGACTTAGCCCGATCTTCGGCGCCTCCAGCGGCTGGACCTGGGCGCTGACCATCATCATCCTGGTCGTGGCCATGCGCCTGGTCATGGTGCCGCTGTTCATCAAGCAGATGCACACGACCCGGGCCATGAGCTCGCTCCAGCCGCAGATGGCGGCCTTGCGCAAGCGCTACAAGAACGACAAGCAGACGCTCAACCAAGAGACCATGAAGCTCTACCAGGAGGCGGGCGTCAACCCGCTGATGGGGTGCCTCCCGGTCGTGGCGCAGCTGCCGTTGTTCTTCGCCCTGTTCAGCGTCCTGCGGGCGATCGCGGAGTGGAAGCCCGGCCAGGTGCCGAAGTACCACCTGACCCTGGAGATGGTGACGGCGGCCGAGCACGCCAAGATCCTGGGCGTCTCGATCGCCGACAAGTTCCTGTTCACCGGAACTCTCCACGTGCCGCTGCACGCCAAGGCCGTGATCCTGCTCGCGGTCCTGGTCAGCATGGCAACGACTTACCTGACCGTGCGGCAGAGCATGAAGCGCGGCATGATGCCGGCGGCGTCGCCCGATAACCCCATGGGCAACTCCCAGAAGTACATGGCCTACATCATGCCGTTCTTCGCCCTGACCGGCCTGTACTGGCCGTTCGGGCTGGTCCTGTACTGGGTGACCACCAACCTGTGGACGCTGGCCCAGCAGTGGGCCCTGTTCAAGCGGTATCCGTGGACGCCGCCGAGCCCGGTGGCCGACGGTGCGCCGGCCCCTGCCCTGGCCCCCAAGGGCATCTCCAGCTCGCGCGCGCCGCGGGCCCGGGCCGGGCAGAATGGCGGCGCGGTGAACGGGTCCGCCTCGGGCTCGGCCAAGCCGGCCGCGAACGGCAAGGCGGCCCCCGCGGCCAAGTCGGCCGCGAGCGGCAAGCCGGCCAGCGGCGGGGCGGCGGCCAGCAGGGCCGCGAGCGGCAAGACGCAGACGGGCAGCCGGGCGGGCGATGCCCAGGCCAACGGCGCGGGCGCGGGCTCGATGCTCCGCAAGCTCGGCCGCGGCCGGAGCGAGCCGGAGCCTGCGCCCGAGCCGGAGGAGCCCGACGTTAAGCTCGTCCGGCAGCAGCGCCAGCGCCAGTCGCGGAGCAAGCGCTCGGGCGGCAGCGGCAAGCGCTGAGCCGGCCCGGAGGCAAGCTGCCTAGCGGCCGGCGAGCCCGGCCGCGGGATACCCGGGCGCGCGCGCCCGGGTCAGGAACTGAGGTCGTGACGCCGATGTGGCTGGCGTATGGAGATATGGATCTTGAGGAGGGCCTGGCGTGAGGCAAGGGGAGAACGTGGTGGCCGACCCTGACGAGGAGAAGGACGTGCCGGGCACTGAGCCGCTGGACGAGGCCGACCAGGTGCCTGACCTGGAAGACGACGCCGACCTGGACGACGCCGACGTCGATGACGCCGATGAGCTCGAGGAGGCGGACGGCCCGGATGAGGGCGACTCCGCGGGCGGAGAGCGGGCCGCGGCGCCGGGTGAGGCCGGCGGCGCCAGCCTTTCGGTGGCGGACCTGGAGGCCGAGAGCGAGATAGCGGCCGACTACATCGAGGGCCTGCTCGACGTCGCGGACCTGGACGGCGACATCGACATGGACGTCGAGGGCGAGCGGGCCTTCGTCTCGGTAGTCGGTGCCACCCTGGATGAGCTGGTCGGGCCGCGCGGAGAGGTGCTCGAGGCGCTCCAGGAGCTCACCAGGCTCGCGGTGCACCGGCAGACGGGCATGCGGACCCGGATGATGCTCGACGTCGGGGGCTACCGGCAGCGGCGGCGCACGGAACTGGCCGAGACGGGCCGAGACGCCGCGGACGAGGTCAAGCGGACCGGCGAGCCCAAGCGGCTGTGGCCGATGAACCCGTTCGAGCGGAAGATCGTCCACGATGCGGTGGCCGACGCGGGACTGAGCAGCGAGTCGGAGGGCGAGGAGCCCAACCGCCGCGTTGTCGTGCTCCCCGCCGGCTGATCGGACGGGTGCGGAACTCCATGCTGCCGGAGCCGCCGCCGGCCGCGGCGGCCCTGTTCGGCCCGGCCCTGCCCGCGGCCGCCCGCTATGTCGGCCTGCTCGCCGGGCCGGGGGTGGAGCGCGGGCTGATCGGCCCGGCTGAGGCGGCCCGGATCTGGGACCGCCACCTGCTCAACTGCGCGGTCGTCGCTGAGCTGGTGCCCGCCCGCGGCGTGCTGGCCGACCTCGGCTCGGGCGCGGGCCTGCCCGGCATCGTGCTGGCCCTGCTGCGGCCTGAGTGCGACGTGCTGCTGGTGGAGTCGATGGCGCGCCGGGCGGCGTTCCTGACCGAGTGCGTGGCCGAGCTCGGCCTGCCCCGCGTGCAGGTGGTGCGCGGACGGGCGGAAGACCTGGCCCGGGAGATCTCCGCCGACATCGTTACGGCCCGCGCGGTCGCGCCCCTGGGCAAGCTGGCCGGGTGGGCCGTCGGCCTGTGCCGGCCGGGCGGCACCGTGCTGGCCATCAAGGGTGCCGGAGCGCGCGACGAGGTTGCCCAGGCCGGGCCGGAGCTGATCCAGCTGGGTGTCACTGACCTGGAGGTTCTTCAGGTCGGTAGCGACGAGGTCGATCCGCCTGCCACAGTAGTCAGGTTCCGGGCGCCTGCCCGGCGGCGTTCGGCCGCCGGCCGTCCGCCCGGTTCCCAGGCCCGAAAGGCGGCCCGGCCGGCCGGGAGCCGGCGGGATCGCCGGCGCGGTGGCCAGCGGCCGCCGCGTCCGGGTACCGCGGCGCCGGCGGGTGATCCGGGGGATGCCATCGCCGGGCCAGCGGGCCTGGCATGAGGCCAGCGGGCCCGGCCCGGTCTCAGTGCAGAAGCGGGCCATGACTTAATGCGGGCAGACCGTGAGTTGACGTGCGAACGGCACGGCGGCGGCTCATGATGGAGACAGCGGCGAGCGACCGGGACGGCGCGCCCGGCGCCCTGGCGATAGAGCTGATGAGGTGAACGGCGGATGATGGCGGCCACGGCCGGACTCGGCTGGCCCCGGCGGCCCGGCCGGACCGAGGCTCCGCCGCGGGACGGCGTGGGCTGGCCGCCGTGCCCGGGCGGCCCGGCCGGCCGTCCCGCCCGCCTGGACCGGCGTGTCCCGCCGCAGCGGCTCCGGCAGGCGCTGTCGGGAGTTTCACGTGAAACCGCGGTCATCGGGGCCATGGTCCACCACCACGGGGCACCGGTGTACGGGGGCTGGACGCCCGCGGCGGCGAACGGGGCACGGCAGCCGGGAGCCCCACTGCCGGGGGTGGCGGCGCCGGGGGTAGCGGCGCCCGGGGTGACAGAACGCAGATCTGGTGAGAGCGAGGATGATGTCCCCATGGCGGCAGGATCGGGCGGCTCGGCTGATACGCCCATCGCGAGGGCGGCGCAGGCTGCCGTGGTAGCGAGGTCCGGTGGCCAGCAGTGGCCGCGCCCGGGCACCTGCCGGATCATCACCGTCGCCAACCAGAAGGGCGGCGTCGGGAAGACCACGACGGCCGTGAACCTGGCCGCGAGCCTGGCCATGCACGGGGCCAGGGTCCTGGTCGTCGACCTGGACCCGCAGGGCAACGCCTCGACCGCGTTCGACGTGGATCACCACTCCGGCGTGGGCTCCATCTACAACGTGCTGGTCGAAGGCCAGCCGCTGTCGGCGGTCGTCTGCCGGGTCGAGGGATTCAAGCACCTGTACTGCGCGCCGGCGACCATTGACCTGGCCGGCGCGGAGATCGAGCTCGTCCCGCTGGTCGCCCGCGAGGCCCGGCTAGCCCGGGCCGTCGCCCAGTACGACGCCTCCGACCTGGACTACATCCTGATCGACTGCCCTCCCTCGCTCGGGCTGCTGACGGTGAACGCCCTGGTCGCGGCCCCGGAGGTGCTGATCCCGATCCAGTGCGAGTACTACGCCCTGGAGGGACTGGAGCAGCTCCTGCGCACGGTCGACCTGGTGCGCAGCCACCTCAACCCGGGACTGTCCATCAGCACGATCCTGCTGACTATGTACGACGGGCGGACGCGGCTCGCCTCGCAGGTGGCTGAGGAGGTGCGCCAGCACTTCGGCGACGTGGTGCTGGGCTCGGTGATCCCGCGCAGCGTGCGCGTGTCCGAGGCGCCGAGCTACGGCCAGTCCGTCATGACCTACGATCCCGGCTCCAGCGGCGCGCAGGCGTACCTGGCGGCCGCGCGGGAAATCGCGTTTCGCAATGGACAGCGAGCGGCTAGCTAGCCAAGTGCCGCGCCTGGCAGCATGTAACTCGGCATGCGTCCGCCAACGCGCGGCGTGAGCGAGGAGAGACGATGCCGCAACCGAAGCGGGGACTCGGCAAGGGACTGGGTGCCCTGATCCCGACCGCCCCGGGCACCACGCCCGGTGCCGGCCCGCCCGCCGCGGGCCTGTCGCCCGGCGCCACCGGGGCCGGCGGCCAGGGGTCGCCCGGCTCCCCCGCGTATGCGTCCGGGGAGTCCCGGGTCCTGCGCGCGGTCTCCGACGACGGCACCACGCCCGGCGCCGAGCGCCCTCCGGCGGTGGTGGCGGGCGCCTACTTCGACGAGGTGCCGGTCGGGGCGATCACGCCCAATCCGCGGCAGCCGCGGGACATCTTCGACGAGGACGCGCTGGCCGAGCTGGCCGAGTCCATCCGCATCGTGGGGCTGCTCCAGCCCATCGTCGTCCGCCAGATCATGCCGGGGCGCTACGAGATCGTGATGGGCGAGCGGCGGTGGCGGGCCTGCCAGCTCGCCGAGCTGGAGCTCGTGCCCGCCATCGTGCGGGAGACCTCCGACACCGATCTGCTTCGCGACGCCCTCATCGAGAACCTGCACCGGGAGCAGCTGAACGTCCTGGAGGAGGCCGCCGCCTACCAGCAGCTGCTGGATGACTTCTCGGCCACCCACGAGGAGCTGGCCCGGCGCATCGGGCGGTCGCGGCCGCACATCTCCAACACCATCCGGCTGCTCAAGCTGCCGGCCGCGGTGCAGAAGCGGGTGGCGGCCGGCGTGCTGAGCGCAGGGCACGCCCGGGCGCTGCTGTCCGTGGACGACCCGGCCGCCCAGGAGCGGCTGGCCAACCGCATCGTGGCCGAGGGCCTCTCCGTGCGGGCGGTCGAGGAGATCGTGACGATGGGCGCCCCGACCGGGCCCGCCCCCGCCGGCCCGCGGCGGACCGGGCGCCCGCCCGTCGCGCCCGCCCTGAAGGACCTGGCGGCCAAGCTGTCGGACGTCTTCGAGACCCGGGTCAAGGTCGAGATGGGACAGCGCAAGGGCAAGATCACCGTCGAGTTCGCCTCAGTGGATGACCTCGAGCGCATCGTCAGGAGCATGTCCCCCGGCATCACCCGCGGCCGCGGGGCCTGACGGCGGCGTCGGCGCCTGACGACGCGCGGCACCTGACGGCGCCTGGCGCGGCTCAGGCCAGGCGCAGGGCGCGCTCCGGCGAGGACATCGAGCCGAGCAGCCGCTCCAGCGCGACCTCGACATCCTCGCGCCACGACAGCGCCGTCTTCAGTTCCAGGCGCAGCCGCGGGTAGCGCAGGTGCGGCCGGACGGTCTTGAAGCCGACGGCCAGCAGGTAGTCGGCGGGCACGACGCACGACGGGCCCGACCACTTGAGATCGCCGAACGCCTCGATGGCCCTGATGCCGCGCCGCGTCAGGTCTTTGGCCAAGCCCTGCACGAGCATCCGGCCGAGGCCGCCGCCGGAGAACTCGGCCAGCACGTGCGCGGTCATCAGCAGGACGGCGTCGGCGCTGACCGGGCTGGTCGGGAACGCCGCTGACCGCGGGACGTACAGCGGCGGCGCGTACATCATGTGCCCGGCCGGGACCCCGTCCACATAGATGATCTTCCCGCAGCTGCCCCACTCGAGCAGCACCGAGGAGAGCCAGGCTTCCTTCTCCAGCGCGGGGTCGCCGTCCTCCAGCGCCCGGGCCTGGCTGACCGGATCGACTTC
The DNA here is from genome assembly GCA_036501025.1 of Streptosporangiaceae bacterium. Taxonomy (GTDB): domain Bacteria; phylum Actinomycetota; class Actinomycetes; order Streptosporangiales; family Streptosporangiaceae; genus DASUBV01. The sequence continues at coordinate 39,226 of DASYBB010000200.1, read as the reverse complement.
CCAGAAGACGCAGCGCCGGCATCTGGGCGTGAGGTCGTCGAGATTATCCAGCGTGATGCTCGCAAGACGGCGCGACACGTGGCACCCCTGTGGTCGAACGCTCCGGATGGCTGTCCCGCCATCGCGAAATGGCCCTCGGCCAGGTCCGCCGGGACTGGCGCGGCTGGCCACGGGGGACATCGTACCCATCGCAACGCGCTTCGACCCTCACTGGCGCGGGCCGCAATCCCCCTGCCGGCCGGGGCTCGCGGGCCGGGGCCGGCGTCTTGATCGCTAGGCTCTGTTCGTGACTAGCGAGCAACGCAAGAGCTTCGGCAGCGACAATCACGCCGGTGCCCACCCGGCCGTCCTCAGCGCCCTCATGACCGCCAACGCCGGCGACGCGACCGCCTACGGCGACGATCCGCTGACCCTGGAGGTGACGGCTGCGCTCCGGGCCGAGTTCGGCGCCGCGGAGGCGTTCTTCGTCTTCGGCGGGACCGCGGCGAACGTACTTGGCCTCGGGCTCATGCTGCGGCCCTTCGAGGCCGTCATCTGTGCCGAGTCGGCGCACCTGAACGGAGATGAGTGCGGGGCCGCGGAGCGCGTACTCGGCAGCAAGCTGCTGACCGTGTCGGCCCCCGGAGGCAAGCTGACCCCGGACCTGATCGCCAGCCGGCTGGCCGGGCGCGGCAACTCCCATCGCGCCCAGCCCCGTGCGGTGGAGATAGCGCAGGCGACCGAGGTCGGGACCTGCTACACGCTCGACGAGCTGCGGGCCATCAGCGAGTTCTGCCGCGCCAGCGGCCTGCTGCTGTATGTCGACGGGGCGCGGCTGGCTAACGCGGCGGCGTACCTGGACTGCACGCTGGCCGACCTCGCCGCTCATGCCGACGTCCTCAGCTTCGGCGGGACCAAGAACGGGGCGTTGGGCGCCGAGGCCATCATCGTGATGAACGAGCCGCTTGCCGCGGCCATGCCGTTCGAGCGCATGCAGCTCATGCAGTTGGCGTCCAAGATGCGCTTCCTGGCTGCCCAGTTCGGCGCTCTGCTCGACGGCGAGCTGTGGCGGGCCAATGCCGCCCACGCCAACGCGATGGCCCGGCGCCTGGCCGAGAGCGCGGCGGGCGTGCCCGGCTTCCGGCTCGCTCATCCCGTCGAGGCGAACGCGGTGTTCGGCGTGTTGCGCCGCGACCAGGTCGAGACCCTGCAGCGGGACTGGAACTTCCACGTGTGGGCGGAGGAGGGCGGCAAGGAGAGCATCGTCCGCTGGATGACGGCGTTCGACACCACCCCCGCCGACGTGGACGCCTTCGCCGCCGCGATCCGCGAGACCGCGCCGCAGCCGAGCCAGCCCGTGGCCTAGCCGCCTGAGCCGGGTCGCCCGCGGCGTTTCACGTGAAACAGGCTCGCTAGGCCGGGTCGGCCGGGGCCTTGGCTCGCAGGATCCTGACGAATTCGCGCATCCACGCGGGATGATCCGGCCAGGCCCGCGCCGAGACCATCCGGCCGTCGACGACCGCCGAGCTGTCCACGAACTCGGCGCCCGCCGCAGTCACGTCGGGCTCGAGCGCCGGGTAGGCGGCCGTCCGGCGGCCGGACAGGGTCGAGGCCGCAGCCAGCACGAGCGGAGCGTGGCACAGCTGGGCTACGGGGTACTCGCCGTTCATGAAGTGCTGGACGATGCGCCGCACGTCGGCGTCGTGACGGATGTACTCCGGCGCCCGGCCGCCTGGGATGACCAGGGCCGCGTAGTCGGCCGGGTCCACGTCGGCGAAAGCCACGTCCGCGGGCCAGGTGTAGCCGGCCTTCTCGGTGTAGGTGTCGTATCCGTCGACGAAATCGTGCACGACGAACTGGAGCTTCTTGACCGAGAGCGCGGCGATGTGAACCTCATAGCCCTCTTCCAGCAGCCGCTGCTAGGGATACATCACTTCCAGCGACTCCGCGGCGTCACCAGTGAGAATGAGGATCTTCGGGATAACGGACCTCCAGTCGAGATGGCACGGCCTCGGCGCGCACCCGGCCGGCGCGGCACGGGCGCTGCCTCCTAGTTGATTTCCGGCCGGGCAGCGGGTCAAGTCCGATGCCCGAAGTCGGGCACCGGGTCCGCTCTCCCCTCTATAGCCTCAGAACATGACCGCACCGCAATCCCCGGCGCTCTCGCTGACCGAGTGGCTGGTTCTCTGCCTGGCCAGCGAGGGATCCACCCACGGCTTCGCGATTGCGCGGCTGCTCGGGCACCAGGGTGAGCTGGGTCAGGTGTGGCGGGTCCCCAAGCCGGTGATCTACCGCGGGCTGGGCCGCCTGGAGCAACTGGGCCTGGTGCATACGGTTGGCGAGCAGAGCACGAGCCTCGGACCGGTCCGCTCTGTAGTCGAGGCCACGCCGGATGGTCGGCGGGCGGCCGCGGCCTGGCTCGCCACGCCGGTCCGGCACATCCGCGACGTGCGGTCCGAGCTGATGGTGAAGCTCGCCTTGCTGGACCGGTCCGCGGCGGACCCGCAGCCGCTGCTCACCGCGCAGCGGGAGCAACTGGCCCCGATCGCCGGGGCCCTGGCCGAGCGGCTCGGGACGGCGGCCGGATTCGACCGCACCCTCGCGCTATGGCGGTACGAGACCGTCTCGGCGGCGCTGCGGTTCCTGGACGCGGCGCTGCTCGCGGCGATCTGACTCGCGGCGCTATGGGCCCTTGCCTCCGCTTTGGTTCCGTAGTCTCATGGTGACTACCAGGATCCTGGCCAGCACGCCAGGACACGGTCGCGACGAGACTCTGCGGGCCGGCGCCTGAGTCCGTGTGTGCCGAGCGGCCAAGTCAACGTGGACAGGGAGCACAGTCACGCTGGATCGCCAGGTAGAGGCTTTCGTCGCCACCCCGCGGCAGCTGTTCATCGACGGGCAGTGGGCCAATGCGGCATCAGGCAAGACGTTCGAGACGCTCAACCCGGCCACCGGCGAGGTGCTCGCCACGGTCGCCGAGGGCGACGCCGAGGACATCAACCGCGCGGTCCGAGCGGCACGACGTGCGTTCGAGGAAGGCCCCTGGAGTCGGATGACCCCGTCGGAGCGCGGACGGATCATCTGGAGGATCGGCGACCTCATCCTCGAGCACGTCGCCGAGCTGGCCCAGCTGGAGTCGCTCGACAACGGAAAGCCGTTCGGGGTCGCCGCCGCGGCCGATGTCCCGCTGGCCGCCGACCTGTTCCACTACATGGCGGGCTGGGCGACCAAGATCGAGGGCAACACCATCAACATCTCGGTGCCCTACATGCCGGGCGCCAACTTCCACTCCTACACGCTGCGCGAGCCGGTGGGCGTGGTCGGGCAGATCATCCCGTGGAACTTCCCGCTCCTGATGGCCGCGTGGAAGCTGGGTCCGGCGCTGGCCACCGGGAACACCGTGGTGCTCAAGCCCGCCGAGCAGACACCGTTGACGGCCCTGCTGCTGGGCCAGCTGCTGGCCGAGGCCGGCGTGCCCGAAGGCGTGGTCAACATCGTGCCCGGCTTCGGCGAGACGGCCGGGGCGACCCTGGCCGCGCACAATGACGTGGACAAGGTGGCTTTCACCGGGTCGACCGAGGTCGGCAAGATGATCGTCCAGGCCGCGGCCGGCAACCTGAAGAAGCTGACCCTGGAACTGGGCGGCAAGAGCCCCAACATCGTCTTCGACGACGCTGAGGACGGCGCGGTCGAGGGCGCGGCCAACGCCATCTTCTTCAATCACGGCCAGTGCTGCGTCGCCGGATCCCGGCTGTTCGTCCAGGAGGACCGGTTTGACGAGGTCGTCGACGGAGTCGCGCAGATCGCCAAGTCGATCAAGCTGGGATCCGGGATGGACCCGACCACCCAGATGGGACCGCTCGTCTCGGACGAGCAGTTCCGCCGGGTCAGCGGCTTCCTCGAGTCGGGCAAGGCTGACGGGGCCACCGCGCTGTCCGGCGGCGGCCGCTACGGCGACCGGGGCTACTTCATCGAGCCCACGGTGCTCACCAACACCCGGCCGGACATGAAGGTCGTCCGCGAGGAGATCTTCGGCCCGGTCGTGGTGGCGGCCCCGTTCCGCAGCCTCGACGAGATCGCCGCGGTCGCTAACGACAGCACCTACGGCCTCGGGGCCGGCATCTGGACCAGGGACATCTCCAAGGCGCACGCGCTGGCCAAGAAGCTCCGGGCCGGCACCGTGTGGATCAACTGTTACAACGTGTTCGACGCGGCCCTGCCGTTCGGCGGGTACAAGCAGTCCGGCTGGGGCCGGGAGATGGGCCACGAGGTCCTGAACAACTACACCGAGGTCAAGGCAGTCACCACGCAGCTGTAGCGGGCCAGCCCCGCACAGCCCGTTTCACGGGAAACGGCCCCCGTTCCGCCGTTGCTGCGAACGGGGGCCGCCTCGTGTGCCCAGTAGCCCGCTCAGCTCGAAGATCGCCCGCCCTCCAGCCGCGGACACCGCCCGCGTCCTCTCTGACGGTCCCTCTGCCGTGCTAGTCCACGTCGTATTGGTGGGGGTGGGTGGTGTAGGTGCGTGTGTTGGGGGTGGTCCAGCGGAAGGTGCCGGGTACGGGCTGGGTGAGGGTCCAGCCGGGGTGCTGCTTGAGCTGGTGGTGGCGGCGGCACAGGGCGCCGAGGTTGCAGGGGCAGGTGCGGCCGCCCTGGTCATAGGCGATCGTGTGGTCGAGGTCTGCGTGCCAGGCGGGCTGGCCGCAGCCGGGGTGGCGGCAGGTACGGTCGCGGGCGGTGACGTGCTCGCGGATTCTGGGCGGGGGGCGGTAGGCGGGTGTGGCGGTGGTGTGGGCGCAGCCGCCGGAGGCGTCGCCATTGGCGGCCTCTTGTTCGTGTGCGTGGTCGCGGGCGCGGCGGGCAGCGCTCAGGAGCCGCGCGTAAATCCCATCGGGAAGGCGCTGGCTCGGTTTGGGTGCGGTGTCGAGGGCGTCGGCGGGGATGACGATGGTGACCCGGCCGATGATCCCGGTCAGGCCAGTGGTTCGGGCGGTGGGGGGCGGCGGGTCGTGCGTGCCCTGGGCGGGGCGGGCGCGGGGGATGCGGGTGACGGCGGTGGCGTGGCCGTGGGGGTCGGTGAGGATGATGCGCCACTGGGTGGCGGGGTCGGTGAGGGCGAGGCCGGTGAGGCGGCGGGCCTCGGGCGCGGTGATGGGGCCGATCCGGCCGAGGGTGCCCGGGGCGTCGGTGGTGCCGGTGAAGGCGGTCCAGGGCAGGGTGAGGTCGAGCAGGCCGGCCGGGGGTGGCCGGGCGGGTCGCCCGCCGGGCTGGCTGGTGGGGGGCGGGCCGGTGCCGGGGGCCGCGGGGCTGGTGGGGGGCGGAGCGGGGACGTGCGGGGGGATGGGCGGCCAGGGCCACTGGATGCCGGGGCCGGCGTGGTGGTCGTCGAGGGGGTCGCCGCGGAAGGGGTACCACTGGGCATGCCCGGGTGGCGGGCCGGTGTCGCGGTAGCCGTCGTCGTCGGGCAGGTCGGCGTCCGACAGCGGCGGGACCTCCGGCCACGGGTCGCTGGCAGGGGCTGGCCCGGAACCGGGCTGCGGTGCTGGTGCGGAGCCCGGCTCTGGTCCGGGTCCGGCAGGGCACGGTCCGGGCGGGGGGCGGTGCCTTCGGCCGGCCGCTCCGCCCGGTCCGCCGGTGCCGGATGGGCCGCCGGGAGACGGGGTGTCGCCGCCGGGCCGGCTGCTCCCGGCCGGGGTGTCTGAGCCGGCAGGGTCAGGGTCGCCGCCGCGCGGCGAATCGCAGGCGTCGTGGGGTGGATCGCTGGCGTCGTGGGGTGGTTCGCCGGGCGGTCCGGGTGCCCAGCCGTCGTCGTGGCCGCCAGGCGGCGGGTCCTCATCCGGCGGAACGCCGGGCGGCGGCGGGATCGGGGGGAGGGTGCCCAGGAGGATGCCGAGGAAGACCTGGGCGCGCAGGAAGTCGATGCCGCCGCCGGCGCCGGCGGCCTGCAGGGCGGCGGCCATGGCGCAGATCCGCGCGTACCCCGCGGTGGCCTCGGGGGCGGGCAGGGAGTACCCGCCCAGGCTGGCGGTGTGGTCCTGGCCCGGGTACAGGCCTACCTTCGCCCGCCGCTCGGCGGCCTGGCGGCGGTGCTCGGCGCCGTCGGGGTCGGCGGCTATGACCGCGCGGCGGACCGCGGCGTGCAGCTGGGCGTAGGTCTGCTCCCCGGCCCGGGGAATGACCCGATCCTCGACGGCGCGGGCGGCGGCGTCAGACAGCGGGATGACGGCCTCGGCGATGATCTTGGCCCGGTAGGTGTCGATCCGGCCCGCCGCCAGCGCCGCGGCGGTCGCCGGCAGCCGCCACCGCAGGGACACTGCCAGCCCGGCCCACGCCTCGGCGCCCGGCCGGGACATGGTGAGCTCGAGGGCGACTTGGGCGGTGGCGTCGCCGGTGACGAACGCCGGCCGCCCGTCGGCCGCTAACCCGGCGTTCGGGTCGGCGGCCGCCGACTGGGCGGCGAGGCGGGCGATGAGGTCCAGCTCGCCCGCCTGCGCCCAGGACGCCAGCCGCCGGAAGGCCCCGGCCATCCCGGCCAGGTCCCCGCCGGCGGCGGTGCCGGGATCCTGCCCGGCCAGCCACGCGGCCAGCCCCGGCCCGGCCGACAGCACCTCCGCCACCGCACCGCCCAGATCCCGGCCCCGCCCGCGCCGCGCTCCGGTTCGCCGGGCCGGGACACCGGGCAGCCCGGGCCGCCCGCCGAAAGCGCCATCACAGGGCTCGCCCGAGCCCGCGCCCGCGGCGGCGTCGCACGCATCGGGCAAGCCATCAGCCCGCCCGCGCAAGCCACCGGCCGGCCCGGGCGGCCCGTGCGGCCCGTCGGACGGCTCAGGCGGGAAGTCAGTGAACCCCAGCGAGGCCACCTCCGCGGCCAGGTCCTCCTCCTGGTCCACGCCCTCCCAGTCCCGCAGCGGCCGCCCCAGCGCCTCCAGCGCCGACACCAGGTCCAGCTCAAACGACCACCGCAGCCCATCCCCCACCGGCGCCACGACCGGAAGCCCGCCGAGCTCATCACCGCCAGGAACGACCCGAAAGTCAGGCTCCGGACCCGGCCCTGAGCTGCCCTCCGGGACTTCACCCTGCTGGGACACGGGGTCACCTCCTGACATCACGTCGCTCGCCAGCCTCGGCGCTTCGCCGCTCGGCTGATCTCATAGATAAGACTAGCGACCGCATCTGACATTTCTCCTACAGACCGATAACCAGTTCGACCAACTGGACTCAAGGCGAGGAAAAGAACCACGAGGTCATCATCAACCCAGCCAAAGCCAGCGACCCACGGACCACCCCAGAGCGGCTCGCCCTCGGTGCCTGGCCGACGGAAAACGGCCCCCGTCCCGCAGTCACTGCGGGACGGGGGCCGTCATGCGGACCCAGTAGGCCACGCGGAGCCCCAGGCGGGTCGCAGCGGGCTAAGCGCCCGCCACCCCTGCAGAAGGGGTAGGCAAGCAGTCCGCGGACTCGGAGCGGGCTACTGCGAGAGGAACTCGGCCAGGTCGCGCAGCAGCGCGGACTTCGGCTTGGCGCCGACGATCTCCTTCACGACCTCGCCGCCCTTGAAGACGCTCATGGTCGGGATGTTCATGATCCCGTACTGCTGGCTGACCTTGGGATTCTGATCGACATTGAGCTTCACGACCGAGATCTCGTCGTGCTCGCTGGCAATCTCCTCGAGGATCGGAGACACCTGCCGGCACGGCCCGCACCACTCGGCCCAGTAGTCAACGATGACCGGCTTCTCGCTCTTGAGGACATCGGCCTCGAAGGTCGCGTCAGTTACAGGCTTGGTTGCGCCCACGGTTCAGGACTTCCTTCCTTGGTTGACACGCGCCGTGCGGCGCGCGGCGGTGCGGATCTAGGCCTCATGATCAGCAAGCCACCGCTCCGCGTCGAGCGCGGCGGCACAGCCAGTCCCGGCAGCCGTAACCGCCTGCCGGTAGATGTGGTCCACCACGTCGCCGGCGGCGAAGACGCCGTCGATCGCGGTGCGGGAAGTCGGATGCTCGACCAGGAGGTAGCCCTCCTCGTCAACCGGCAACTGCCCGGTGAAGAGCTCGCTGCGGGGGTCGTGGCCGATGGCCACGAACATCCCGGTGACCGGCAGGACGCTCTCCGCGCCGGTCTTCACGTTACGCAGTCGCAGGCCTGATACGCGGTCCTCGCCGACCACTTCCTCGACCACGCTGTCCCAGGCGAACTTGATCTTCGGGTTCGAAGTGGCCCGGTCCTGCATGATCTTGGACGCGCGCAGGCTGTCGCGGCGGTGCACGATGGTGACCGAGCGGGCGAACCGGGTCAGGAAGGTCGCCTCCTCCAGCGCCGAGTCGCCGCCGCCGATCACCGCGATGTCGGACTCGCGGAAGAAGAACCCGTCACAGGTGGCACACCAGGACACGCCGTGCCCGGAGAGCCGCTTCTCGCCCGGCGCGCCGAGCTCGCGGTACCGCGAGCCGGTGGCGATGATCACGGTCCGGGCCAGGTAGGTGTCCTCGCCGACCTTGACCACCTTGGGGGTCGCGGTCAGGTCGACCTCGGTCACGTCATCGGGAACTAGTTCCGCGCCGAACCGCTCGGCCTGCTTGCGGATGTTGTCCATCAGCTCCGGGCCAAGCACTCCGTCCGCGAAGCCGGGGAAGTTCTCCACTTCCGTGGTGTTCATCAGCGCGCCGCCGGAGGTAACCGAGCCCTCGAACAGCAGCGGGTTCAGCTTGCCGCGGGCCGCGTAGAGGGCGGCTGTGTAGCCCGCCGGCCCCGACCCGATGATGATGACGTCCCGCACCTCGGTCACTTGTCTTCCTGCCCCTCTCGATTGCACCGGCGTCAACCGATCCTAGGACCCGGAGATTCCCGGCGGGCGAAGGCGCCGCTGGCCGGGCGGTCAGGGCGCGGGCGGGGGCAGCTGGTGGTGGGCGAGCACGCGGTCGCCGGAGCTCGAGCAGCCCGCAGCGACGGCCCACACCTGGGTCCCGGTGGCCGAGCCCGGCGGGCCCGTCACGATGATGATGGCGGGCGCGCCCTGGAACGTGGCCAGGTCCACCAGCAGCACCGACTGGCCGCCGGTGACCCGGCCGATGCAGCCCGGCAGCTGGGCCAGCGTGGCGGCCCTGAACACGCCGCTGGTGCCGCCTCCGGTCGTGCCCTGCCCCGCGGGGGAATGGCCGCCCGATCCGGTGGTGCCGGCCGAGCCCGGGATGGCGGGTCCCGGACTGCGGACCTTGGCCAGCGCGGCCGACGCCTGCTGGCTCAGGTCCGCGGCCACGTAATCGGTAGACGTGCGGACGGGCGTGAAGCTGTCGACCTGGCCGTCGCGGCGGTACTGCACCACCGGGCCGAAGTCCGGGGCGGCGAGGGCCCCGGGCCGGACCCCGCCATTGCGCACGGCGGGTGGGTTCACCCCGGCGGAGCCCGCGGAGGGCGCGGACCCGGGTGAGCCGGCCGCCGGGTTGACGTCCGAGCGCGAGGCGCTCGACCCGCTGGCGGTGGCCGTGCTGCCCGAGCCATCGCCCTGGGTGGCGAACAGCGCGTACCCGCCGCCCCCGAGGATCGCCACCGTCGCCACGGCGGTCAGGATGCCCCGGGCCAGGCCGGGACGCCGGGCGTGCCGCCGGGCCTGCTCGTCGGTGACCACCCACCGGGGCAGACCCGTCCGCGGGCCGAACCGTCGGCGCGACCGCCGGCCGGATGGCCGATCCGCGCGGAGCCGGGCGGGGGCCTGCTCGGGCTCGCCGGCCGTCCGGCGGGCGGACTCGGCGGCCAGGGCGGTCTGGATGCGGGCCGCCAGGTGATCGGGCATCGGCGGCAGCTGGGTGGCGGCCAGGAGGTCCGGCAGCCCGGCGAGAGCGTCGGCGTCCGCCTGGCAGCGCGCACAGGCGGCGAGATGCGCCGCCACGGACCTGGCCCCGGCCCGGCTCAGTTCGCCGTCCCGGTACCGGGCCAGCTTCTCGGTGCTGACATGGCGGGTCATGGCTGGTCGCTCCCCCCTTCCTGCGCAGATTGGACGTGCCCGGCCGCGGATCGGTTCCGCAGGTGGGCCAGGTGCGGCACCAGCCGGACCCGGCCGCGCGAGCAGCGGCTCTTGACGGTGCCGACAGACACCCCGAGCACCTCCGCCGCGTCCGCGACCCCGAACCCGAGCATGTCCACCAGGACGAGCGCGGCCTGCTGGTCCGGGGGGAGGAGTCGCAGCGCGGCCAGCACGTCCAGCGACGTATCGCTATCGGCCGACGGGTCGCGCTGGCCCCCGTCGGCGGCGAGGATCTCGAGGACCTGCTCGTCGGCGCCTGTGGTGGCCGGCCGGGCGGCCCGGCGGCGCAGCCGGTCCAGGCACGCGTTGACCACGATCCGGTGCAGCCAGGTGGTCACGGCCGAATCGCCGCGGAACCCCCCGGCCCGCCGGAAGGCCGAGATCATCGCGTCCTGCAGCGCGTCCGCGGCCTCCTCGGGATCGCCGAGGGTTCGGATCGCGACCGCCCACAGCCGCTCCCGGTGCCGCTGGAACAGCACGCCGAACGCGTCCGGGTCGCCGGCGACATGCTGACGGAGCAGCTCGGCATCAGGGACGGGGTTATCGGGCGGCGGAAGCGGAGCACGGGCCGCGCCCGCATCAGGTGCTTGCGTCGCTCCTCCCCTCCGCCGCCGCTCGGCGTTGCGGGGTGGCCCGGCTAACTCGACGTGGCTGTGCCCCGCACGATGATAGACAAAATCTTGGCCGCGAACCCGCCGCTGGCGGCCGGCGGCATCTTGGTGAACCAGATCACGATGTACTGGCCGGTTCCGGCAGTGGTGGCGCGGAAGTCGAACGTGCCGCCCACGTCAGTGCCACTGGCCACGGTCCGCATCGCCTGCAGGTTGTCCGTGCTGCGGGTGTTCGAGTTACCCATCTTGATCTGCACGTCTGCGCCAGCAGATGCGCCGAACTGGATGGTGACCGAGCTCAGCTTGACTGGCCGCCCCATGTCCAGGATCAGGCCCGTTCCGGCCTTGAGGTTGCCGAGCGCGGCGGTGGCGTAGTCCTGCGAGGTCCAGCCGGCCGGGTTGCCGTCGATGGCGTTGGCCGCCTGGTCGTCGTTCTCGTTGCCGGAATCGGACAGGTTCAGGGCGTCGAAGCCATGCGCCGATATCGGCTTCAGCACAATCGGGCCAGTGGTCGGCGTCGAGCCATGATGCACCGCGGCGGGCTGCGGAGAGCCGCCCTTGTCCAGCAGCTTGACGGCGGCCACGGCCACACCGGCCACGACCACGAGGACCAGGGCCACGATCAGGACGATCCGTCCCGCCGGCCGGCCGCCGCGCTCGGGGCGGGGCTCGCGCCACTCCGGTGCGCGGCTGGGCGCGCGGGTCGGCGGGGCGGTCTCGTCCCAGAAGTCGCGCTCGCCCGCCGGGCGCTGGGCGGCCTGGCGCTGGGCGGCTGGCCGGCGGCTGTTCTGCTGGGCCGCAGGCGGGATCTCCTCGGGCGGGAGCTCGGCCAGCAGGGCGCGGGCCAGCTGGCTGGGCGAGGTCAGGGTGCCGCCGGCGTCGCGCCCGGTGAGCTGCATGGCCTGGCAGGCCACGTCGTCCAGCCCGGCCGGAACGCCGGCCCGTACCTGCCGGGGGCGCCGCGGGTGCCCGTCGGTGAACGGGGCAGTCGGCAGGGCGGGGTAGTCGGGGCCGGGCCACATCCCGGTCAGCAAGGCGTACAGCAGCCGCCCGAGGCCGCGCGTGTCGGCGAGCTCCGGATCCTCGGCCGTGGTCCCGAACAGCGCGGCGTCGGTACCGATCCCGGTCACCTTGACCCCGCCACCGGGGGTCCAGCGCAGCGAGTCGGGCGTGAGGCACAGGTGGGCGATGCCCGCGGCGTGGGCCACCGACATCGCGTCCGCCGCCTCGGCGATGATCCGGGCGCCCGCCACCGGATCGACCGGCCCGGCCGCGATCAGGTCCTCCAGGGTGTCGCCGGCCGCCCATTCCATGACGATGTAGGCGTTGTCCCAGGTGTCCTCGACGTCGAAAACCTGCGCCAGCCGGGCGTCCGTCAGCCGGCTGCAGGCCCGCGCGGCGGTCAGCACTTCCTCGACCCGGGGGAACCCGTCCGCGAACGTCACCACGGTGACGGCGCGCGCCAGGATCTCGTCAATGGCTTTCCAGGCAACCCAGCCACTGGCTCCGGCGACCCTGTCCTCAAGACGGTAACGGCCGCCGAGCCTGGTACCCGGCTCAGAGATGAACGTGCTCATAAGTCGCAGTTCAAGGGCCGGCCCACCCTCGACTCCCTCCGGGACCGTACGTGATCAAGACGACCAGACAAGACAATGATGCCGCACAACATGCTAGGCGGCCTGGGGCTCGCTGGCAGGCTCGCGGGCCTGCGCTTCGCAAACCGTTACCGCTCGGAGACGTGCTGTACCGACTCCCGACATCTCCGCGGCCCTCCCGATTCACCGGAACCGCCGCCGGCTCAGCGGCGGAAACGGGCGCTCACCGTCTCGGTCAGGCCCGCGAGCTCGCGCACGTGCAGCGCCCGGGCGAACATGACGTACAGCAGCAGGCCGCCCGACCCGGCCAGAGCGAGGATCACGAAGGCGCCGAGCCGGCCGGTCGGGAGCAGGACGCCGACCATCAGCGAGATAGCTACGGCGAACAGCGCCGGGGCCAGGGACGCGACGTGCATCCGGACCAGGCTGCTGGTTACGGCGGGGCCGTCCAGCCCGCCGATGCGCCGGCTCAGCACCCGCCAGGCGATGACGGCGCCGGTCAGGTTGGCCAGGCCGAAGCCGACCCCCAGGCCGGCCACGACCAGGTGAGCCGGCAGGATGGCCAGCGCGAGCAGGTTGGCCCCGATGTTCATGGCCATGGCGGCGAGGCCGATCAGGGCCGGCGTGCGGCTGTCGTGCATCGCGTAGAACACCCGCAGCTGGAGCTGGAAGACCATGTAGGGCAGCAGGCCGAGCGAGAACACCGCGAAAATCTCGCCCAGGTAGCGGGCGCTCGCGACCGAGGTGCTGCCGTAGCCGAACAGGGCCTCCGACAGCGGCTCCCCGAGCACGGCCAGGACCAGGGCGGCAGGCACGACGATGACCGACGCCAGCCGGGCGGCGCCGGAGAAGTCGTCCCGGACCAGCCCGAAGCTGCGCGACGCGGCATGCGAGCTCATCCGCGGCAGCATGGCGGTGATGACCGAGATGCCGACGATCGCGTACGGCAGCTGGAACAGCTGCCAGGCGTTGCCGTACGCGGCGTACCCGGCGCCCGGGTCGGCCTGCGATACCTTCGCCCCGGCCAGGTTGGCGACGACGGCCGTGACCAGGAACGAGACCTGGGTGGTCAGGACGTAGCCGAACATCCACCCGCCCATTCGTCCGATCTCGGACACCTCGGCGCGCCGGAAGTCGAAACGTGGCCGCCACCGGAACCCGACCTTCCGCAGCGACGGGACCAGGGCGACGGTCTGGGCCACGATCCCGAGGGTGGTCCCGATCCCCAGCAGCTGGATCTCGGCCGTGGAGATGTTCTGCGGGGTCCGGTTCAGCCCGGCGATCAGCATGAACGCGCCGCCGATGACGATGACGACGACGTTGTTGATGACCGGCGTCCACATGGGCGCGCCGAACCGGCCGCGGGCGTTGAGGATGGCCCCGGCCAGCGAGCTGACCCCGTAGAAGAAGATCTGCGGCAGGAAGAAGTACGCGAACAGCACGGTCAGGTGGTAGGTCGCGGCGTTGCCGATGCCGTGCCCGTACAGGTCGGTGATCGGCACGGCCGCTGCCGTCGCCACCACCGTGATCACGCCCAGGGCCAGCACGCCGAGCGTAAAGATCCGCTGGTCGTAGGCTTCGCCCCGATCGGAGTCGCGCTTGGCCGCGCTGACCAGCAGCGGCACTACGACGCTGGTCAGGACCCCGCCCAGGGCCAGGTTGTAGACCGCATTGGGGACGGTGTTGGCCAGCTGGTAGGCGTTGCCGAGGTCGTGCGTGCCGAGGGCGTAGATGAGGATGGCCGTGCGCACGAAGCCGGTGACCCGGGAGGCGAGCGTCCCGACGGCCATGATGCCGCTGGAGCGCACGATGCTCGCGCCGGACGAGTCGGCGGAGGCGGACGCTCCGCCGGAGCCGGCCGGGGGGCCGGTGTCGCCCGCCGCCGGGCGGGCACCCGCGGGCGGGCTCTGCGTCGCGGTCGCGGTGGCACTCGCCGAGCGCCGGCCGCCCGGCCGGGGAGCCGCCGAGTCCGGCCCGTCGCTCGCGGCGTCTTCCAGACCGGGGCCGGGCCAGGTGTCGGACGGGAGCGGGATCTCGCCGGTCTCTGAGCCCAGGTGGTCGCCGGGGCCGACGTCCGACCAGCCCGATCCGGCCCGGCCGTAGCCAGCCGCGTCGTGCCGGGCCTGGCTGGACCCGGCCTGGTCGTGCCCGGCCTGGCCGTAGCCGGCCTGGTCGTAGCCGGCCTGGTCGTGCCCGGCCTGGTCGTAGCCGGCCTGGCCGTGCCCGGCCTGGTCGTAGCCGGCCTGGTCGTGCCCGGCCCGGTCGTAGCCGGCCTGGCCGTACCCGGCCCGGTCGTAGCCGGCCTGGTCGTACCCGGCCCGGTTGTAGCCCGGCCGGCTGTAGTCGGCCCGGTTGTAGCCCGCCTGGTCGTAGCCGGGGCGGTGGTAGTCGGACCAGCCGGTTCCGCCGGGGGGCGCGGGCTCGTCCGCCGGGTCGGGCGCGCCCGGCCAGCCGGGCGGCAGGTCGACATCGGAGCCGGTCTGGCCGCTGGCGCCGGCGCCAGCGGCCGCGCCGGGTGACGGCTCGGTGACGGTGACGTACTCGCGGGCCGGGTGGGCGTAGGGGCGGGCGAGGCCGGGCGCTACTGTCCAGTCCGGCGAGTCGGCCGCGGAGTCGCCGTCACCGGCGGTCGGCCCAGCCTGGGACCCGGGCGTAGTCATCCGCGTCCTCCGTCGCAGCGAGGTCGGTGCCGGCCGGTGCGGGCGCGGCGCGGTCATGACCGACGTTATCGGTTTCTTCGGCCTGCTCGTGCCCGCCTCGGCCGGTTGCGTTCATTGTGCCCGGGCCGGCCCCCCGGCTGGCCTGCCCGCTCGTCGCGGCCCTGGCTCCGCGATCGGGCTCATGATCGTCATGATCAGGACCGCGATCGGCCTCCCGGCCGTCGCGGCCATCGGCACGGCTGTCACGGCTGTCACGGCGCGCGGCTCCGGGGGCGCCGGGACCCGGGCCGTCCGGCGCGCCGCCGGCGGCTGCCCCGCCGGAGGACCGGCCCCGGCGGATCGCCCGGCTGGCCGAGGCGATCATGAACACCGCGAGCGCCGCGGCGAGGACGACCAGCGTGACGGTGCCGAGCTGGGTCGACTGCACGGTCATGTTGACGGGCGGGGCGGGCAGCGGCTGGCCATTGGGGGCGAGCAGTCGCAGGCTGACCGTCGTTGATCCGATAGAGGACGCCTTGACCTTGACCTTTTTCGTGATGATGGTCTCGGGCGGGACCGTGATGAGGCCCGGCTGGCTGAGGACCGCGAAGCCACCGCCGCGGTCCTGGCTCACGGTGAACTTGACCTTGACCCTGACCGCGTACTTGAGCTTGTTATCGATCGAGATGGGGATCGGCCCGGTCTGCCCGCCGAGCGTGTCGCGGCCGGGCTCGACGATCGTCACCTGGGTGGCCTGACCGTCCAGGTACTTCAGGACCCGGCTGAGCATGGCCCGCGCCTGCTGCTGGCCGGCCGCCGAGTCGCGCCAGGCCGAGGACTCGATCGCGGCGACGGACTGGGTCAGCCGCGGGGCGGGCGTCACCCGCAGGCTCTGGACCAGCGCCGCCCGCTGGTCGGCCGCGGCCGCCCCGCGCAGCAGCGACCCGCTGGTCAGGTTCGGCCCGATCGTCGTCGGGGCCTGCCGGGCCACCTGCCCCGTCGCGTTCTGGTCGGCCGCGAGGGTCCCCGCACTGACCGGGGTCAGCCACGGCGCGCTGGCCGTGTCGGCGAGCAGGCCGCTGGCCAGTCCGGCCGGCGGATCCCAGCGCCGCGGCGGGGCGACCACGATGGCCCGGGACAGGTGCGGGCTCTCGGCCGCGATCATCGCGGTCTGCGCCAGGAACAGTTGCTGGGCGGCGAAGGACGCGCCGGCCGGATCCGACTGCGCGGTGACCGAGCCCAGGATCTGCGTCAGGGTGCTGTCTGCCAGCAGGACCCGCATGTCGCCGCCCTCGCCGTCCGGCGTGGTCGACACCGCGCTCGGCGTGTACGAGAGGGTCTCCTCCGGCGGCATCGCCCCGCTGCTGAGCACGACGGTCTTGATGCCGTCCACCGCGGCCAGCGTCTCCAGCATCGGGTAGTTGGCCAGCCCGTCGGCGGGCCAGGCCAGGGCCGTGGTCAGGGCCGCGGCCGACGGCGGGTCGGCGGGGGGTGCGGGCTCGAGGTTCTGCTTCAGGATGCTCGACGCGAGGGAACGGCCGTCGGTGAAGGCCCGGTGCACGTCGCCGTCCAGGTTCTGCTGGACCAGGGCGGCGATGTCCACGTCGGCGTAAGGGGTGGCGACGGTCGGCTGGCCGGCCACGGCCGAGCGCAGCCGGGACAGCCATTGCGCGGCCGGCGCGCTGGCCGCGTGGCTGGTGGCCGGGGCGCAGGCGGCACTTGCCCCGGTCAGGTAGGAACCGGGGCCGGCCATGGCCTGCGCGCTGCCCAGCAGCGCCGGATCGACAACCCAGGTGAGCTTGGCCTGCCGCCCCGCGGCGCTGCTGCCGGCGCTCAGCAGGTCAGCCAGCCGCCCGCCGCTGCTGAGGCTGGCGGCCAGCTTGTTGTCGAGCAGTCCGGGACACGGTCCCTGGTCGGGGGTGTCGATCAGCGGCCAGATCCAGGCGATGTTCTCGCGCGGCTGGACGGCGCCCCGGCCGGTCGGCCAGAACGGCAGGAAGGTCCGGCTCGTGCCGAGCGTGGCGGTGCTCGTGGCCGCCTCCGCGGCGAGCGGGTAGACGCCGAACACGCTCATGTGGACCTCGTTGACCGGCAGCACGGCCGACCACGGGACGCTGGCGCCGGGCGGGACCGGCCCCGCGATCCGGGTCAGCGCGCCGGGCTCCAGCACGTCCGAGGGACCCGTACCGGACGCGTAGTTTTCGAGGTCGTCGCGGTCGGTGATGGCCTGGCTGGAGGAGCGGAGCTGGACCGTGATCGCGCGGACCGGCGCCGCCGAGGTGTTCCGCAGCACGCCGGAGACCCGGATCTTCTGGCCCGGCCGGGCGTACGTCGGGCTGACCGAGGTGATGGTGACCGCGGCGGGCGGGCGGCCCGCCGACGTGGCGGTCGTCTGGGCCGTGGCCTTGGCCGCGGCGGCCGCCGGGACAGCGGGACCCAGCACCGGTGTGACCAGCGCGGGCAGAGCCAGCCCGGCCAGCAGGCCGCCGCCCAGGATCAGCCGGGCCAGTAGGCTGGCCAAGCGCGGGGCGGCAGCGCGGCAAGATCGCATGGCCGAAATGCTATTGCCGCACGGCGGGTGAGTCGGGCAATGTGGCAGCCAGCCACCGGAGGCCCGGCGCCCCGCTGAGAATGTCCGGCATCTACCCTCCGGCCTCCCCGGCTTCCGCCGGATCGCGGTCAGGACCTACCCTCAGAGCCCGTGAAATCAGCGCCCGTGACCTCAGCGCCCGTGACATCGACCAGCGAGCAGCAGCCCATGAGCAAGCAACAACAGCAGGCAGCCGCCACGCTGCTGGCTACTGTATCCCCGCTCGCCGCGGAGCTCGGCGGCTTGTTTGCCGTCGCGGGTCACGAACTTGCCCTGGTCGGCGGGTCGGTCCGGGATGTCTTCCTGGGGCGCCGGCCGGGCGACCTGGACCTCACCACCGACGCCCCGCCGGAGCGCGTGCTGGAGCTGATCGCGGGCTGGGCCGACCAGGTGTGGACGATCGGGATCGGCTTCGGGACGGTCGGGCTGCGCAAGGGCAGCGACACCTTCGAGATCACGACCTACCGCAGCGAGCACTACGAGCGCGGCTCGCGCAAGCCGGAGGTGCAGTACGGCACGTCCCTGCAGGACGACCTGTCCCGGCGCGACTTCACCGTGAACGCCATGGCCGCCCGGCTGCCCGGCTACGAGCTGGTCGACCCGTTCGGCGGCCTGGCCGACCTGAAGGCCCGGCTGCTCCGGACGCCGGCCAGCCCGCAGGAGTCCTTCGACGCCGATCCGCTGCGCATCCTGCGGGGGGCCCGGTTCACCGCGCAGCTGGGCTTCGCCATCAGCCCGGAGGTCCGGGCGGCCATGACGGAGCTCGCTCCGCGGCTGGCCATCGTTTCGGCCGAACGGGTGGGTTCGGAGCTGGCCAAGCTCCTCCGGTCGCCGCGGCCCGGCGGCCCTTCGGCCGGGATCGCGCTGCTGGTCGAGTCCGGCGTGGCCGATCAGGTCCTGCCGGAGATCGCGAACCTGCAGCTGGAGACCGACGAGCACTTCCGGCACAAGGACGTCTACCAGCACTCGCTGACCGTGCTGGACCAGGCCATCGGGCTGGAGCGCCGGTACGGGCTGGAGCGGGACCTGGTCCTGCGGCTGGCCGCGCTGCTGCATGACATCGGCAAGCCGGGGACCCGGTCCCGGCTGCCCGACGGCCGGGTCGCGTTTCACCACCACGAGGTGGTCGGGGCCAAGATGGCCCGGCGGCTGCTCCAGCGGCTGCGGTTCCCCAAGGACGTCACCGCCGACGTCTCCCGCCTGGTCGGGCTGCACCTGCGGTTCCACGGCTACGGCGCCGGGGAGTGGACCGACTCGGCGGTGCGCCGCTACGTCACCGATGCCGGCCCGCTGCTGTCCCGGCTGCACGCGCTCACCCGGGCGGACTGCACGACCCGGAACCAGGCCAAGGCGCAGCGGCTGGCCCGCGCCTACGACAGCCTGGAGGAACGGATCGCGCAGCTGGCCGAGCGCGAGGAACTGGCCGCCATCCGGCCCGACCTGGACGGCAACGACATCATGGCCATCCTCCGCATACCGCCGGGGCCGCAGGTCGGCCGGGCCTACGCCTACCTGCGCGAGCTGCGGCTCGAGCACGGGCCGCTGGGCCGGGAGCGGGCCGTTCAGGAGCTGCTGGGCTGGGCCGCCGAGGTCGGCGTGGCGGCGGCCGGGGAGCCGCCGGCCGGGCCGGCCGGCCCGCCGCCGGGCTGACGGCTGATCAGCCAGTAGCCGCCGGCCGCGAGCACGTAGCCCGCCGCGACGATCAGCAGCATCGCGTACGAGTGGCCGTTGTCCGGCATGAACAGCGCGCTGAGGGCCGCGCCGGCCACGAACGCGCCGTTGAACAGCATGTCGTACAGGGAGAAGACCCGGCCGCGGTAGTCGTCGCCGACCTCTTGCTGCAGGGTCGTGGCCGAGCAGATGGCCACCCCCTGGGCGACGACGCCGAGCACGAAGCCGATCACCAGGAAGCCCGGCTGGCGGAAGCCGGTCCCGAGGATCCCGGTCGCGATGCCGCCCCCGGCCAGCAGGACGGTGATCCAGGTCATCTTGGCCATCCGCCGGGTCGCGATCGGCGTGATGACGGCGGCGGCGCCGTAGCCGATGGCGGAGGCGATCACGATGAGCAGGTAGTGGCCGAGCGCCGAGTTGCTGCCGGAGTCGCGGTAGAAGTAGTTGCGGTAGAGCAGGACCGACATCAGCAGCAGGATCCCGTACAGGAACCGGCTGCTGGCGGTGGCCATCAGGACCGCGCCGGCGCGCCGGCGGCCCAGGACGTGGCGCCCGCCGGCCACCAGCCCGCTCAGCACGATGGCCAGCTCGGCGCTGATGCCGGTGGCGGTCGCGGCGACGACCTCCTCGCGGGCGGGTCCCAGCAGCTCGCGGGGCATCCGGGTGGCGACCAGCCCGGCGGCGAGGTAGCACACGCCGCCGGCCAGGAGCGTCACGGCGGAGCCGAACTGGCCGCCGCCGGTGACCAGGTGCACGCCGATCCCGACGATGCCACCGAGGAAGGAGACGACGGTCCCCGAGGTCGGAGCCACCGAGTTGGCCATGACCAGCTTGTCCGAGCTGATCACGTGGGGCAGCGCGGCGGACAGCGATGACAGGAAGAACCGGTTGACCCCGAGGACCAGCAGCGCGCCGATGTAGAGCGGCAGGCCGAACGTGCCGGTGCCCACGAAGGCGGCGGCCACGGCCACGAAGGCAAACCGCGTCAGCGCGGACCAGACCAGGATCTGCCGCCGTGACCAGCGGTCGATGAACACCCCGGCGAACGGGCCGACGAGCGAGTACGGCAGGTACAGGACGGCGAAGGCCACCGCCGCGGCGCCGGGGTCGGGGAAGCTCTGGGCGCTGAAGAAGACGTAGGCCCCGAGGCCGGCGTTGAAGACCCCGTCGCCCGTCTGCGAGACGAGGCGGGTGGCGAACAGCTTGCGGAAGTCCCGCTCGCCGAGCACGGCCCGCAGGTCGGCCACGAATGACGATCGAGCCGGCCGGCCTCGCGTCTGTGGCGGGCCCGGGATCTGCCCCGCGCGGCCGTCCGCCTGATGCGACATGTCTTAAGACTACGTCGAGCCTCTTATATAGGGAGCCTATATACATAAGCTGTGCGCATGCACGAGACCGAAAATGCCATTGCGACCGCTATTGACGGCCTGGTTGCCCTGGCCATCCGGGGCGGGGCGCGCGACATCAGCCTGACCGCCGCGGCCACCCTGGCCACGCTGGAGCGCGCCGGGCCGTGCCGGCTCACCGACCTGGCCGAGATCGAGGGGGTGGCCCAGCCCTCGATGTCGACCCTGGTGACCGGCCTGGAGCGGGGCGGGCTGGCCGAGCGGCGGCCCAGTCCCGACGACGGCCGGGTCGTGCTCGTGACCCTCACGCCGGCCGGGGCCGAGTACCTGCAGGCCCGGCGGCAGGCCCGGGCCGGGCGGCTGGCCGAGCTGATCCGGATGCTCCCGGCCGACCAGGCTGAGGCGCTGGCCGCGGCCGTCCCGGCCATGACCAGCCTGCGCGACCTGCAGGCCCGCCAGCGGGCCCGGCCCGCTCAGCCGGGCTGAGCGGGCCGGGACCTTCCGCCGATGGTGGCGCGGCTGGGCTAGCGATCGACCTCGCCGTTGATGAAGCGGTCGACGTTGTCCCGGGCGTCGTCGTCGCTGAACTGCTGCGGCGGGGACTTCATGAAGTACGACGAGGGGGAGATGAGCGGTCCGCCGATGCCGCGGTCCTTGGCGATCTTGGCGGCGCGCACCGCGTCGATGATCACGCCGGCGGAGTTGGGCGAGTCCCAGACCTCGAGCTTGTACTCCAGGTTCAGCGGGGTGTCGCCGAACGACTTGCCCTCCAGGCGGACGTAGGCCCACTTGCGGTCATCCAGCCACGGCACGTGGTCCGAGGGGCCGATGTGGACGTCGGCGCGGGCCATCTCGTGCGGGATCTGGGAGGTGACGGACTGGGTCTTGGAGATCTTCTTGGACTGCAGGCGCTTGCGCTCCAGCATGTTCATGAAGTCCATGTTGCCGCCGAAGTTGAGCTGGTAGGTGCGCAGCAGCTCCACGCCGCGGTCCTCGAACAGCTTGGCCATGACCCGGTGGGTGATGGTGGCGCCGACCTGGGACTTGATGTCGTCACCGATGATCGGGACGCCGGCATCGGTGAACTTCTGGGCCCACGTCGGGTCCGAGGCGATGAACACCGGCAGCGCGTTGACGAACGCGACCTTGGCGTCGATCGCGCACTGGGCGTAGAACCGGTCGGCGGCCTCCGAGCCCACCGGCAGGTACGAGACCAGGACGTCCACCCGGGCCTCCCGCAGCGCCGCGACCACGTCGACGGCCTGCTCGTCGGACTCGGTGATGATCTCCTGGTAGTACTCGCCCAGCCCGTCTAGCGTCGGCCCGCGCTGGACCGTCACGCCCGTCGGCGGGACGTCGGCGAACTTGATGGTGTTGTTCTCGCTCGCGCCGATCGCCTCGGCCAGGTCCCGGCCCACCTTCTTGGCGTCCACGTCGAATGCGGCGACGAACTCGACGTCGCGGACGTGATAGGGGCCGAACTGGACGTGCATCAAGCCCGGCACCCGGCTCGCCGGGTCGGCGTCCCTGTAGTAATGCACGCCCTGGACCAGGGAACTTGCGCAGTTCCCGACGCCCACGATCGCTACCCGAACCGAACCCATACCGGTGTGCTCCTTATCTGTGCTGTGGCGACGACAAATCCGGCCGCTATGGCCGTCCGTACTCGCTCAGCTGTCTTCTTCTGCGTGTACTGGCTCTGCGTGTACTGGCTCTGCGTGTGCGGGGGCGGCGCCGGACCGCTCGGAGGCGATGAGCTCATTCAGCCAGCGGACCTCGCGCTCCACTGACTCCAGCCCGTGCCGCTGCAGCTCGAGGGTGTAGCTGTCCACCCGCTCGCGCCGCCGGGTGGCCGCGGCCCGGAATGCCTCCAGCCGCTCTTCCAGCCGACTGCGGCGGCCCTCGAGGATCCGGAGCCGGATGTCGGCCTGGGTGAGGCCGAAGAAGGCGAAGTGGACCCCGAAGCCGTCGTCCTCCCAGGACGCCGGCCCGGACTGGCCGAGCAGGTCCTGCAGCCGCTCCTTGCCCTCCGCCGTGAGCCGGTAGACGATCTTGGACCGGCGGCCGGCCAGCGGCTTGGCCGAGGGGCCGGCGGCATCCTCGGCGATCAGGCCCTTGGCCAGCAGGTCCTTCAGGCAGGGGTACAACGACCCGTAGCCGAAGGCCCGGAACGCCCCGAGCAGGGAGTTGAGCCGCTTGCGCAGCTCGTACCCGTGCATCGGGGTCTCGTGCAGCACGCCGAGAACGGCGAGCTCAAGAACACCCGAACGCTGGCTGCTCATGCCGCTCGCACCTCCCGCCGCTCATCGCCCGTCGCCACCGCGTCCCCCGTGTAGAGCACTAGACCGGAACCGTTGCATCGCCGTGTTACATCACTGGGTTACATCACTGTGTTACATCATTCGGATGTATCGAGTCGATACATCATCAAGATATGCGCAGGCCGCCGGAGTTGGCAAGCACCAGTGTCCCGTGCCAGGTCAGAGGCACCTTTATGAGGCCAGGTATCGGCCTGCGGCCAGTTCCGTCGTACTCTGGCGGGCATGAGGCGATCGGTGGTGGACTACGGCCTGGCGCGGCGCGCCACGATAGCTTCCGTGTTCGCCGGCCGGACAACCGTGACCGACGTCTGCGACGCGCACCCCTACCTCCTGCGGGCCGCGAAATTCCACGGCGAGGCCACCGATACCACCTGCCCGATCTGCCGCAAGGCCAAGCTCACGCACGTCACCTACGTCTACGGCGACGAGCTGGGCCGGTACGAGGGACGCGTCAAGCAGGGCCCGGAGCTGGACGAGATGGCCGCCGAATACGCGGAGTTCCAGGTCTACGTGGTCGAGGTCTGCCAGAGTTGCGCGTGGAACCACCTTGCATCGTCCTACGTCCTGGGGACGGGCGAGCCGACGTCCCGGCGCGGTCGCAGCGCCCGGGCCGGGGAGTAAGCAGCAGGCCAGCCCGCTGGGCAAGCCATTACCGGCGCTGACCGGTACTAGCCATTTTCCCGGGGCGGCTAGGTAAGTCACGAGATGCGCCGAGATGGCGCGGTACCTCCGGGTAACGTGGTCCCCGGCGGATGGCGGCTTCCGTAGTGACCGTCTCACCCAGACCAGCGAGGACACGTGGGCAACTCGGACGTGCCCGGCCCGTACAGGCAGGATTCGGCCGGCGATTACGGCAGTGCTGAGTTCGGTATCGGCAGAAACGCTGGCTACGGCCGCTCAGGTCCGGGCGGCCCCGGCCGCCATGGCAGCGGGAGGCGCGGCGGTGGCGCTGACTACGCGGGCACTGAGTACAGCCGCAGTGACGATGACCGGCCCGCGGCCGGGGCCGGGCGCCGCCGGCGGCCCGGTCCGGCCGCGCCGGGTCCCCGCGGCAGCCGCGGCTACCCGGCGGCGAGCGCGTCCGGGCCGGGGCAGGTAGCCGACGATCTTCGCAACCGCCTCGGCGTCCGCGGCACGCGTGACGGGCGAGGTGGCCCGGACGGCGAGGGCTACCCCGGCCCGCGGGCCGGCGCCCGGTCCGGTGCCGGCACCCGGTCGGCCCGGCCCGCGCCGGATCGCTATTCCGGTGAGACCTACCCCGGCTCCGGCTACGGGCGGCCGTCCCGCGACGGCGACACCAGGACGGCCTACCGCAGCGGCGGCCCCGGTGGCCGTGGCCGGGACGGCGGGCGCGGTGGGCGCGGCGGCGGCGGCCGCGGCGGCGGCGGTCCGGACGGCCCGAACGGGCTCGCCCCCCGCCAGGGTCCGCGGCGCCAGCGGCGCAGCTTCGGGGCCTGGTTCAAGTCGGGCGACTGGTGGCGCCGCTGGACCTGGAAGAAGGCGCTCGGGGTCGCGATCGTGCTCATGCTCGGCGTGCCCGTGCTCGGCCTGGTCGCGTTCGTCGTCGCCTACGAGCAGACGTCCCTCCCGACCGAGACCAGCGCGCTGGCCACGGCCGCCCCGTCGACGGTCTACTTCCTGAACGGGAAGACGATCGGCACGATCAGCGACGGAGGCCTGAACCGGCAGGTCCTCACGTCGGCGCAGATCCCGGCAATCATGAACAACGCCATGATCGCGGCCGAGGACCGCCAGTTCTTCTCCGAGGGCGGGATCTCGATCACCGGCATCATGCGCGCCGCCTACGAGGACGTCAAGGGCGGCAGCGTCAGCCAGGGCGGGACGACGCTGACCGAGCAGTTCGTCAAGAACTACTACTCGGGCTTCGCGAACGCCGACAACAGTGACAAGTCCGCGACCCAGAAGCTCAAGCAGGCGCTGGTCGCGATCAAGCTGGCCCACAGCAAGTCGAAGTCCTGGATCCTGACGCAGTACCTCAACACGGTGCCGTTCGGCCAGAACACCTACGGCGTGGGCGCGGCCGCGCAGGTCTACTTCGGCGAGCCGGCCAGCAAGCTGACTGTCTCCCAGGCCGCGATGCTGGCCGCGATGCCCAACGCGCCGGGCTACTTCAACACCGACCCCAGTGCCGGCGCCTCGTACTCGGCCCTCGTGGGCCGCTGGCAGTACGTGCTGAAGAACATGGTGCGCGACGGAGCGCTGACGCAGGAGCAGGCCGCCGCGCAGAAGTTCCCGGTCGTGCACCTTCACTTCAGCGCGTCGCTCGACGGCTACAAGGGCTATCTCATGCAGATGGTCCAGCAGGAGCTCACCTCGACCTACCACCTGTCCGCGACCCAGATCGCCACCGGCGGGCTGAAGATCTACACCAGCTTCAGCCAGGAGAAGATGTTCCAGCTCAACCAGACCGTGAACGCCGACAAGCGGATCATGGCGGAGGACGGCCAGGGCCTGCCCGCGTACGCCCACGTCGGCGCCGTGCTGGAGAATCCGGCCACGGGCGCCATCGAGGCCATCTACGGCGGCCCGGGGTACGGGGTCAAGAACTGCGAGCAGGTGCTCTGCGACCTGAACATGGCCGAGGACCCCAAGCAGGTCGGCTCCTCGTTCAAGCCCTATGTGCTGGCCGCGGCCGTGATGCAGGGCATGGACGTGCAGACCAGCGTCATGAACGGGTACTCGCCGCTGTGGATCCCGGAGAGCCAGACGCCGGATGGCCGCCTGGAGATATCGAGCCGGACCCCCAAGACGGGCGGCTACCTGCCATTCAACGAGGCCGGCGAGAACAGCGGGCCGCTCTCGGTCCAGAAGGCGGCGGCCATCTCCTCCGACCCCGGCTTCGAGGATCTCACCCACCGGGTCGGGGTGCAGAACCTGCTCGGCGTGGTCAAGAAGTTCGGTGTCGGGCAGAACCCCTTCAACTCGACCGCCAGCAACGACCTGACGCAGCTGTACAGCCAGTTCGGCCAGAACAGCAAGGCATCGACAGCCGGCTCGGTGGCCATTTCCCTGGGCGAGGGTGACCTCACGGCGGTCGAGCAGGCGAGCCTGTTCGCCACGCTGGCCAATGGCGGCGTCTACCACACGCCGCACGTGGTCACCAGGATCGTGAGGTCCACCGGCGAGCTGCCGCTCAAGATCGTGACGCGCCCGGTGCTGAGCATCGCCCAGGCCGCCGACGTGGACTACGCCCTGTCGGCCGACAACATCCCCGGCGGCACGGCCTACCCGCAGGCGGCCTGGCCCGGCTACACCGTGATCGGGAAGACCGGCACCACGCAGACCGCGCAGGACGCCTGGTTCATCGGCGCGATCCCGCAGCAGTCGCTCGCCGTGACGCTGTTCACCAACAGCCAGAACAGCGTCAGCGGCCCCGGCCAGCAGACCCTGGACGTGCTGCCCGGGCTCGCGGGCAACACGACCGGCGGGTACGGCGGGGCGTGGCCCGCCTACATCTGGCACAGCTACATGACGACCACGTTCGGCACCCTGCCGCCCGCCGCGTTCGGGACGCCGGACTACAACGGATTCGACCTGTGGAACCAGGTGACCGGCAACGGCCAGCCCATGCCGGTCAAGGCCAGCAAGCCGGCCCCGACGCCCTCGGGCGGGCCGGGCGGCGGCGGCGGGGGATTCGGGCCGCAGCCGACGCCGTCGGCCTCGATCTGCACGACGACGGGCATATCCGGGCGGTGCCAGTTCACGCCGCCGCCGCAACCGCCGCAGCCGACGCCGCCGGCTTCCCCGCCGCCATCGGGCGGCACGGGGGGCACGCCGCCTACAACGTAGGCGGGCGGGTCAGGCCAGCTGGCCGCGGAGCCAGGCCATGTCGGCCACCGGGTCCGGCGTCTCGCAGATGACCGGGGCGCCGGCGGCCCGGACGACGCCCACGATCAGGGCCGGGTCGATCTGGCCGGACTCCAGCCCGGCGTGCCGGTCCCGCCCGGAGCCGAACTCGTCCCGCGAGTTGTTGCCGTGCACGAGGTCGATCCGGCCGGTGATGGCCTTGATCCGGTCGACGATCGTGGCCAGGTCCTCGCCGGCCGCATGCGCGTGGCAGGTATCCAGGCAGAAGCCCACCTCGCCGCCGCCGGCATCGCCGACCGCGTCCCACAGCCGGGCGATGCCCTCCAGGCTGCGGGCCATGGCGCCGTCGCCGCCGGCGGTGTTCTCGATCAGCATGGGCAGCGGCCGCTCGATCCGCTCCACCGCCTTGCGCCAGCTGTCGTAGCCCTCCTCCAGGTCGGTGCCGGCCGTCACGTGGCCGCCGTGCACGATCAGCCCGCGCGCGCCGATCGACGCGGCCGCCTTGAGCTGCTGGTCGAGGAGCTTGCGGCTCGGGATCCGGATCCGGTTGTTGGGCGACGCCACGTTGATGACGTACGGCGCGTGCACGTAGCCGCTGACGCCGGCGTCGGCGAAGGCCGCCGTGACCTGGGCCGGCTCGCCGGGCAGCACCGGCGCCTTCCAGCCCTGCGGGTCACCGAGGAAGAACTGCACGGCGTCCGCCCGGGCGGCCAGGGCCTCGGTCAGCGGGTCGCCATCATGCAGGTGCATGCCGATCGTGGTCATTGACCGAGCCTAGCGCCCGGGCCCGACAGGCCGGCCGGACCCGCCCGCAGGAGAACGCGCTGCTAGGAGAAGCCGCCGTGCCCGATGCCCAGGGCCATGCCGACGAACGCGGCGATGATCCCGGTGACGATCAGGACCCGCTGCTCGCGGGTCGCCGAGTTCAGCTGGACGCCCAGCCCGACGACGAACCCGGCGATGCCCAGCACCGTGGCCGCGAAGTGCGCCCGGACGACCAGGCCGAGCGCGAAGGCCACGATGCCGATGACGAGGGTGAACAAGGTCAGGCCGTTCACCACCGGATGCGGCCGGCCATCGCTGTTCAGCGTCAGCCGGGCCGCCGCCGGGCGGCGTGACTGGGTCTGGACGGCCTCGGGCATGACTGCCACCACCTTGACGAATACGTCGTTCACGCGGAGCTGCCTTAGCTCAGTTTCTTCCCGCCGGCGGGAGAATGGAACCCACCGCGCCGCCCGGCCCGGCCGCGGCCGCGGGAGGGCTGCAGTGGCGGGCACGGCCCCGTTCTGGATGGCCGGTGATTTCGGTCCGGTGCCGGCTGTCCGGCCCGGCTGGTAAGCTGACCGGGCCGCAAACGATCACCATGTTGGCCTATTTGTCAAGGGCCAGAATGGCGGTCCGGTGAGCGGCTCCTCCTGTCACGGAGAGACCGTGACCGCGTGAGTCCAGAGGAGGCAGTAAGCGCATGCGCCGCTACGAGATGATGATCATCCTCGACCCCGCGCTCGAAGAGCGCACGGTCCAGCCCTCGCTCGACCAGTTCCTGCGGGTCGTCACGACCTCAGGCGGAACTGTGGACAAGGTCGATGTCTGGGGACGGCGCCGGCTGGCCTACGAGATCGACAAGAAGTCCGAGGGCATCTACACCGTCGTTGACCTGAACGCGGAGCCTGATGCCGTCAAGGAACTGGACCGTCAGCTCAACCTGAACGAGGCTGTCCTGCGGACCAAGATCCTGCGGCCGGACGTGCACTAGGCGCTGTCCGGCACCCGGGCGCGAGCCCGGCCGCACTGACCCGACTGACCGGGAGAACCGCGATGGCAGCAGGCGACACCCAGATCACGATCGTGGGCAACCTCGTCGACGATCCCCAGCTCCGCTATACCCCGACCGGGAACGCGGTGGCGAACTTCCGCGTGGCGTCGACGCCGCGGTTCATGGACCGGGCGACGAACGAGTGGAAGGACGGCGACAGCCTGTTCCTGACCTGCAACGTGTGGCGGCAGCCGGCCGAGAACGTGGCCGAGTCGCTGCAGCGCGGCATGCGGGTCATCGTCTCCGGCCGGCTGCGGCAGCGGTCCTATGAGACGAAGGAAGGCGAGAAGCGCACCGTGTACGAGATCGAGGTCGACGAGGTCGGCCCGTCGCTGCGGAACGCTTCGGCCAAGGTCACCCGGTCCCAGCGGTCCGGCGGCCAGGGCGGCGGCTACGGCGGCGGTCAGGGCGGCGGCGGTCAGGGCGGCGGCGGCCAAGGCGGCCGCGGTCAGGGCCAGGGCCGCCCGAACGACGACCCGTGGGCCAGCAGTGACTCGGGCGACAACTCGTTCTCCGACGAGCCGCCGTTCTAGCCGCCGGGCCGCGGCCAGTATCAGTAATTCATCCGTAACCGACCATCCCCGCCGCGGGCGGGGCTCTGCTGAGGAGCACCACGATGGCCAAGCCACCCATTCGCAAGCCTAAGAAGAAGGTTTGCCTGTTCTGCCAGGAGAAGATCACCCGCGTGGACTACAAGGACACCGGGCTGCTGCGGAAGTTCATCTCCGACCGCGGCAAGATCCGTGCCCGGCGGGTTTCCGGCAACTGCACGCAGCACCAGCGCGACGTCGCCACGGCGATCAAGAATGCGCGCGAGATGGCGCTGCTGCCCTACACGAGCACGGCTCGCTGAGACCGGGGAGGTAGCGACCCATGAGCGGTATGCCCATGAAGCTCATCCTGACCCAGGAGGTCACTGGCCTGGGCGAGCCCGGCGACGTGGTCGAGGTAGCGGCCGGCTACGGCCGCAACTACCTCGTCCCGCGGGGCGTGGCGATGCAGTGGACCCGAGGCGCGGAGAAGCAGATCGAGCTGATCCGGCGCGCCCGGTCGGCCCGGGAGATCCGCGGCCTGGACGATGCCAAGGCGGCCGCGACCCGGCTGGCCTCCATGACGGTCCACCTGCGGACGCGGGCCGGCAGTGGCGGCCGGCTGTTCGGCTCGGTGTCGACCTCTGACATCGCCGACGCGGTGCAGGCGGCCGGCGGCCCGGCCGTGGACCGGCGCAAGATCGAGGTCCCGAACCCGATCAAGACGATCGGCGCCCACCAGGTGGCCGTCCGGCTGCACCCCGAGGTCAGCGCGACGCTCAACGTCGAGGTCTCGGCGTCCTGAGCCGCCGTTAGGTACCGCAGTGATCCCCCGGCGGGGAGTGTCCCGCCGGGGGATCTTGCGTGCGCGGGCGGGTTTGCGCCGGGCGGCCCGTCAGCCGCCGTACCCGGCCAGCCGCCGGGCCAGTTCCGGGTCGAGGTCGGCCACCATCCGCCACAGCCGGGCCAGGCCGGCGGTGAGGTCGGACGCCGCGGCGTCCGGCCGCTGCGCGGCCGCGGCCAGTTCCTCGATGGCCGCGTCGAGCCGGTCCAGCTCGGCCGGGCGGGGCGGCCCCAGCCCGCACCCGGCACTCTCCCCCGCTATCGAACACATACTCGAACCATAGGGAGCTGAGCGCCGGCCCGCCTGCCGTTCGGCGAGATCCGGCCGGGCGGGGCCGCGCTGGCCCGACTTTGACATCTGACGTAGGACGTTAAGTTCCAATGTGGATAACTTCCGGCCATCGCGACCCACCGGGGGACGGAGAAGTATTTCTTTCGCACAGGGGGTGGAGGACGTTTCCGCAGGGTGCGGACACCAGCTCGTCGTTATGGCGGCAATTTCCACAGACCTGTCCCCATGCTGCGCACAGCAATTGCGGCGTGTCTGCACAGCCTGTCCACAGGCCTGTGCACACCGCGAGTGGCTGCTCGCGGCCGCCGGCGGGAGACTGTCGGAACCGTTCGATAGAACGGGTCCCTGACCCCGTCCGCCCGGCCGCGCTCCGGCCGTCCGCCGGGCACGGGTAAGCACGGCACGGGCGAGCACGACACGGGGAGGTGCGCCGGGTGACTGTCGCGGAGATCGCGCCACGGGGCGGCGACGAGTTCGAGCGCACGCCGCCGCACGACCTGGCCGCCGAGCAGTGCGTGCTGGGCGGCATGCTGCTGTCCAAGGACGCGATCTCCGACGTGCTCGAGGTGATCAAGGGCACCGACTTCTACCGGCCGGCCCACCAGATCGTGCACGAGGTCATCCTGGACCTGTACGGGCGGGGGGAGCCCGCCGACGCGGTCACGGTGGCCGCCGAGCTGACCCGGCGCGGCGACATCGGCCGGATGGGCGGCGCGCCGTACCTGCACACGCTCATCGCCTCGGTGCCGACCGCCGCCAACGCCGGCTACTACGCGCGGATCGTCCGCGAGCGGGCCATCCTGCGCCGCCTGGTCGAGGTCGGCACCCGCATCGTCCAGCTCGGCTACTCCGGCGACGGCGATGCCGACGAGCTGGTCGACCGCGCGGAGGCCGAGGTCTACGGCGTCACCGACCACCGGGTCTCCGAGGACTACGCGCCGCTCTCGGAGATCATGCCCGGTGCCCTGGACGAGATCGAGGCCATCGGCAGCCGCGGCGGCTCGCTGACCGGCGTGCCCACCGGGTTCGCGGACCTGGACGCGCTCACCAACGGGCTGCACCCGGGGCAGATGGTCGTGGTGGCCGCCCGCCCGGCCATCGGGAAGGCGCTGGCGCTGGACACGCCGCTGCCGACGCCCGCGGGCTGGACCACGATGGGCGAGGCGCAGGTCGGCGACTTCCTCCTGGGAGCCGACGGCCGGCCGACCCGGGTGGTCGCGGCGACCGAGGTCATGACGGGGCGGCCGTGCTTCGAGGTGGAGTTCAGCGACGGGACGGTCATCGTGGCCGACGCCGGCCACCAGTGGCGGACCACGACCTTCGCCGGCGTCGCGGGCCGCCCGGAGATCGTGACCACCGCCGAGCTGGCGGTAGCGCTGCGGGCACCGGCGGATGGCCGGGTCCGGCCCGCCGTGGCGGTGGCGGAGCCCGCCGAGCTTCCGGCGCAGAACCTTCCGATGCCGCCCTACTCCCTCGGCGCGTGGCTCGGCTGCGGCCTGGATGACGGGGCATGGATCGCGACCGGCGACCCGGAGATCGCGCTGGCCGTCGAGTCCGAGGGCCTCGAGGCGGTCGCAGTGCCCGGCGACGATCGGTGCTACGCGATCGGCCTGGCCGGGTCCGACGGCGCCGCGGGCCAGGAAGCGGCCCGGGCGGTGCTGGGCGGGCTGGGCGTCCTGAGCGACAGGCATATCCCGGCGCCGTACCTGCGGGCGTCGCAGGCCCAGCGGCGCGCGCTCCTGGCCGGCCTGCTCGACGCCACCGGGCACGTGGACCGGGCCGGGACCGTCCAGCTCATGGTCACCGGCCGCCGCCTCGCGGCCGACGCGCTCGAGCTCATCCTCAGCCTGGGTTACCGAGCGACGATGACGGCCGCCGCGGGTTACGCGGTCGCCTTCACTCCCGGCGACAAGGTGTTCTGGCTGACCCGGAAGCTGGCGCAGCAGACCACGGCCGTTCACTCGGAGCGGCGAAGCCGGCTCGTCGCCGATGTCCGGCCCGTGGCGAGCGTGCCGGTGCGCTGTGTCCAGGTCGATAACGCCGATCACATGTACCTGGCCGGGCGCACCTGGATCCCGACCCACAACTCGACCCTGGCCCTGGACTTTGCCCGGTCAGCCGCCGTCCACGCGGGGATGACCACGGTGATCTTCAGCCTGGAGATGAGCCGCAACGAGATCACCATGCGGCTGCTGTCGGCCGAGGCGCGGGTCGGCCTGCACGCCATGCGGACCGGCCAGCTCGGCGACGAGGACTGGACCCGGCTGGCCCGCCGGATGAGCGAGGTGGCCGACTCGCCGCTGTTCATCGACGACTCGCCGAACATGTCCATGATGGAGATCAGGGCCAAGTGCCGCCGGCTGAAGCAGCGCAATGATCTCAAGCTGGTGATCATCGACTACATGCAGCTGATGAGTTCGCCCAAGCGGGTCGAGAACCGGCAGCAGGAGGTCTCGGAGCTGTCCCGGTCGCTCAAGCTGCTGGCCAAGGAGCTCGGCGTGCCCGTCATCGCGTTGTCCCAGCTCAACCGCGGTCCGGAGCAGCGCACCGACAAGCGCCCGATGCTCTCTGATCTTCGCGAATCGGGCAGTATCGAGCAGGACTCGGACATGGTGATCCTGCTGCACCGTGAGGACGCCTACGAACGGGAGTCGCCCCGGGCGGGCGAGGCCGACTTCATCGTGGCCAAGCACCGCAACGGCCCGACGGCGACCGTCACCGTGGCCTTCCAGGGGCACTACAGCCGCTTCGTGGACATGGCGCCGATCTGATCCGGTCAGAGGACTATGAGCGAGTTGCGGTCTGGCTCCGCCGCTGGCGGGCTCGCGGTGCGGGGGAAGGTGACATCGACGGCTAGGCCGCCGCGGGGGCGTGCGCGCGCGGTGATCGCGGCGCCGTGGGCGGCGACGATGGCACGGACGATGGACAGGCCGAGGCCGTGGGCGCCACTGTTGGGAGTGTCGCGCGGATTCAGCCGCTGGAAGGGCTGAAAGAGTCGGCCGACCTCGGCAGGCGGGATGACTAGCCCGCTGCTCGACACCGAGAGAGTGGCGCGGCCGTCTCTGGCGGCGGTGGTGACCGTGAGGGACCCGTCGGGGACGTTGTGGCGGACAGCGTTGTCGATCAGGTTGGCCGCCAGGCGTTCGGTCAGCAGCGGGTCACCGTCGAGGACTGCCGGCTGGATTGCGGTTTGGACGCGCAGTCCCCGGCGGCTGGCTTCGGGGCGGCGGGCGAGCAGAACCTCGCAGGTGATGGCGGCCAGGTCGACGGGCTCGCGCCGGTCAAGGCCGCCTTCGCTGGTGGCCAGGGCGAGCAGCGCCTCGATGAGGCTCTCCTGTTCCGCGTTGGAGGCGAGTACGTCCAGGGCGGTGTTCCGCCATGTCTCGGTGGCGGTGCCGGGGTCGTCAAGCGCGACCTGCAGCATGGTGCGCTCGCGGGTGAGGGGGGTGCGCAGCTCGTGTGAGGCGTTGGCGACGAAATGCCGCTGCGCCTCGAAGGCGGCCTCAAGCCGGGCGAACAGGTCATCGAGGGTATCGCCGAGGGCCTTGAGCTCGTCATCGGGTCCATGTAGTGCCAGGCGCTGGTGCAGGTTGCTGGCCGAGATCCGGCGGGCGGCGGCCGTGATCGTGGTCAGCGGGCGTAGCATCCGGCCGGCCACAAACCAGCCGAGGGCGAGGGCGAGGGCGGTGACAATCGCCAGCGCGGCGGGCGCCTGGATCAGCACTTGTCTCAGGTCGCTCCCGGCTATCTCTTTCGCCAGCACCGTCGCTAGCTGGGTCGAGCGCCGCTGGGAGCAGGCATCCACGACGGGAGCGCTGGCCAGTTGCCGCAGGCGACCGCAAAAGTCGGGAGGATCGATCGCTTGCTCCACCAGCACGTAGGTGACCGCGAGCAGGATCGAGCCGCAGCCGAGGAACAGCCCGCCGTACAGGGCCGTCAGCCGCAGGCGGGCGGTGCGGCGGGGTAGCCAGAGTCGGCGGTGGGCCGCGTCCGGGCGGTGGAAGTGGAGCATCATGATCCTCCGATGCGGTAGCCGCCGTCCCGGACGGTCTCGATGACCGGCGGATCCCCGAGCTTGGCCCGCAGCCTGCCGATGGTGGTCTTCACGGTGGTGGTGACGGGGTCGGCGGCCTCATCCCACACCCGCTGCAGCAGTTCCCTGGCGGGGACTGGCCGTCCGTCGGCCTTGAGCAGGCATTGCAGCACCGCGAATTCCTTCGGGGTCAGCGGGAGCGGCCGCCCGCCGCGGGTGGCGATCCGGCGGGCCGGGTCCATGCCGAGATCCCGGTAGCCCAGCCCAGAAGGAGGCCGGGCGCCAGGGCGCCGGGCCAGGGCCTGAATACGGGCGACCAGCTCGGTGAAGTCGAACGGCTTGGGCAGATAGTCGTCCGCGCCCAGACTGAGGCCTTCGACCCGGTCGCGGACCGAGCGGGCGGCGGTGAGCATAAGGATCCGGCTCTCCGAGCGCTCCCTGGCCAGGTGTCGGCAGATCTCGTCGCCATGCACGCCGGGCAGGTCCCGGTCCAGCACCACGACGTCGGGTCGGCCAGTCGCAAGCCGGTCCAGGGCGTCGCTGCCGTCGAGGGCCACATCGACGGTCATGCCCCGGCGGCGCAGCCCAGCCGCCACCGCTTGGGCCAGCCGGTCATCGTCTTCCACTATCAGGACTCGCATGGGCTGTCACCTGTTTCCCAGCATGGCAGGTTCTGGCCGTGCGGTCGGCCAGAGGTGACAGCCAGGTGACAGATGTGACCCGGCTGTCACCTGTCGCCGTCTACACCTGATGCAGTCAGGAAGAGACCTGCGAGCCCGATTTGGAGGCTTAGCAAGCCATGAGTGAACATTCCTCGCTACTTCGGATCGATGATCTGATCTCCCGCCGGAGCCTGCTCCGTGGCGGAGCCGCCGCGGCGGCCTTGACGGCGCTTCCGTCCTGTGACCAGATGGCATCCCCTGTGTCGGCAAGCCCGGCATCGACGGTCGCTTTGAACGTCCGCGTCAGTCGCGACCGGTACGGGGAGCATGTTGGTCCGTCTCTTGCGGCGAACCCCCTGCACCCTCGCCAGCTCCTTGTCGCTTGCCAAGGCTCGCCGTTCACTCCTGAGTTCATCGTGACCTATCTCTCGGTTGACGGAGGCGCGAGCTGGCACATCGGCGGCATGCCAGCGCAGCCTGCGGCCGGTCCGGCTGGCGACGACGTGACCGTCGCCTTCGGCGGGGACGGCCGCGGCTATGTCTGCGCCGCGCGCTCTGGTCATGGTTCCAACCTCACCTCCACGCACCTCGACGCTAACCGCGCCGTGTACGTGTGGCGGACCGACGACGGCGGGCGTAGCTTCTCGGCACCGGTGACCCTGGTCGAGGGCATATATAGCGATCACCCTTGGGTGGCCGCCGACCAAGGCCAGAACCCGTCACGGCACAACGTCTACGTCGCCTGGGGCGCCGGTGCGTCACACACGGCTCTCGACTTCACCCGCTCCACCAATGGCGGACGGAGCTTCGAGACGCCGTGCAGGATACTGGGGGAGGCCAGGTCCCCCTCGCTGGTGAGCGCGGGCCCCCAGCTGGCCGCCGGACCGGACGGCCTGGTGTGCGCGGTCTGCGACTGGACAACCCAGCAGGATTCGTCCGGGGACATGATCGGCCAGGTTGTCGCCGTCTGCTCAACCGATGCGGGACACAGCTTTGACGCGCCGGTCCGTCTGGGGGCCGAAGCGGCGGCCATCGCACTGCCCGGCGACGTCAGGCCCAACAGCGGCCCAACGGTCGCTATCTCTCCCCGGGGCGATGCCCTCTACGTCGCATTTCCCACGCACAAGCCGGGATCTGCCCACTCGGACATCATGGTCACTACATCCCGCGACCGCGGCCGGACCTGGTCCAAGCCAGTGACCGCGACTCCCGACGACGGCGTGATCTACTTCCAGCCGAACGTCGCGGTCGACGCGGCGGGCCGGGTGGCGATCTCCGCCTTTGCCCTGGCGAACGGCCGTATGGACGAAGTCCTGCTTGTCTCAAGAGCTGGAGAACTCCGCTTCGGGCCGCCGCTACGGGTGACGACCGCTCCCTTTAATCCCCTCGACCCGACGACGGCCTCCCGCGGGAAGTACGGCATCTGGTGGATCGGCGACTGGCAGGGCATCGCCAGCGGCGCTGGGGCTTTCCATCTCGTGTGGAACGACACCCGGACCGGGAAACTGGACCTCTTCGCGGCCACGGTGGAATGACGGCTTCGCCGTCCTCCGCGACGAGCGTCGTGGACCAGCGGTCGGACATGCGCTGAACCCGCAGTTCACCGCGACCGCCTTGATCACCGGGCCGGGGTCGCGGCGGCCCGATCGGCGAGCGCCCGGACCTCGTCGGCCACCTGGGGGAAGAGCTCGGCGGGCAGGTCATGGCCGACGCCCGGCAGGATGACGAGGCGCGCGCCCGGGATCGCCGCGGCGGTGCGCCGGGCCGCGGCCGGGCGCAGCAGCGGGTCGTCCGCGCCGTGCAGGACCAGCGTCGGCACCCGGATGGCGGCGATCCGCCCGCCGTGCCACTTGGCGCCGGCCTGGCGGCTCTGCGCGGCCGCGTCACGCACGCCGCTGACCTGGTCCCGCTCGATCCGCTGGCGGACGGCCGCCTCGTCGAAGGGATAGCCCGGTGAGGCGATGGCGCGGGCGGCGGCCAGGCCCAGTTGCAGGTCGCCCTCGCGTCCCTCCGGGACCTTCAGCCGCGCCAGCCGGGCCACCAGGCCCAGGTGGATGTAGCGGCCGGCGCTCAGGCTGCCGACGTCGCCGGGCAGTGAGGCCGACGACGTGAGGCTGGCCACCCGGCCCGGATGGCGCAGGGCTGTGCGCTGGGCCAGCTGCCCGCCCATCGAATGGCCGAACAGGTGCGCGGCGTCCCACCCGAGGGCGTCCAGGACGGCAATCGCGTCGCTGGTCATGTCCTCCGCCGAGTACGCGGTCGAGCGACGGCGCAGGACGGCGGCGATCGGGCTGGTCGCCCCGGCGTCGGGAAAGTGCGTCGACTCGCCCGCGTCGCGCTGGTCGTAGGCCACGACGTGAAATCCGCGGCGGACGAACTCGTCGACCAGGCCCTGCGGCCACCAGAATCTCGACACGGCGAGGCCCATGACCACCAGCAGCGGCTCGCCGTCCGCCCCGCCCAGCTCCTCGAAGGCGATCTGCACGTCCCCGTTCTGCGCGTACCGGGTCGGCTGAGATGCGGGACCGGCCATGGTTTCTCCTGTTCGCAAACGTCGTTCGCGAACAGGGTAACAGTCCCAGCGAGGTGTTCGCAAACGACGTTCGCTATGCGGGGAGGGGCGGCGGTCAGAAGGCGTAGTTGCGCAGGACGGCGAGTGCCCGGGCGCCGTGCGGCCCGGTCGCGGTCAGCGTCGAGTCGCGAACGGCCAGCCGGCGGGCGCCGACCCGGCAGAACTCCCCGGCCGGCCCGGTGATCACGGACGGAGCGGCGGGGTCGCCTAGCTTCCAGATCTCGCCATCAGGCGCGGTGAGCTCGCAGTAGACGGGGCCGCCGTCGAGGCCCTCGACGGAAAAGGCGTACGGCAGCGTGCGATGGGCGAGCCAGGCGATGTGGCGCAGCCGGGCCGTGTCCGGGTAGGGGATGCCGAGCGGGCTGACGATGTCATGGCCGTGGGCCCAGTGCTCGGCCAGGCGGGTGGTGGCCAGGGCGGCCGGGGAGATGCGGTTAGTGATCCACTGCAAGCGGGTGCCACCCGGCTGAGATCGCAGCGCATCGGGGGTGGTGCCCGCGGCCGTGCGCCAGCGCCTCAGCAGGTCGTCTGGGCTGATCCGCCGCTCGGCGGCGACGCTGGCTTCGGCCAGGGCATCGACCCGGCCAGCAGAAGGTACGGGGAAGGCGGTCTCATCGCCGGCGACCGAGGCGAGGACGAGTTCCTCGGTCTGGGCCAGGTGGAGGACCACGTCGGCCACAGTCCAGCCCGCAGCCGCCGACGGCTGCGCCCACTGGGCCGGGGCGAGCGCGGTGATGATGCCGTCCAGTTGCTCGTACTCAGCGCGCAGGTCAGCAAAGATGTCCGCCATACGGCGAAAATACCGAGTGGCTTCCGGTTGGACAATTGTGTCCGGCCGCTGGCCGGCAGCGCCCGAGCTGGCGAGGCTACGACGCAGCCTCCAGCGGGCGGCCGGCCCGCCAGGCCGCGGCCAGTTCCTGCATCGGCAGGCCCAGCGCATCGCTGAGGCAGACGATCGTGCCGAACGCGGGGCTCGGCAGGCGGCCCGTCTCGATCTTGCGGAGCGTCTCTGGGGAGATGCCCGCCGCGCGGGCGATGTCGCGCGGATCCCGCCCGGCCCTGGCCTCGCGCAGCAGCACCCCGAGGCGCTGGCCAGCCTGGACCTGCTCGGGCGTGAGCGGATGACGAACCATGCCGCCACACTACGGCCGGTATTGAAATACCGGCAAGCGCGCAAGTGGTATTATTATACCGAGTCGTCAACCCCGAGAGGCTATCGTGATCGAGCTGAAGTCGCCCGGCGAGATCGTCCGGATGCAGGTCGCCGGGCAGTTCGTCGCCGAGGTGCTGTCCGGGCTCGGCGATCTCGCGGACGTGGGCGTGAACCTGCTCGACCTGGAGCAGCATGTCCGCGACCGGATCCGCCAGCGCGGCGCCGAGTCCTGCTACTGGGACTACGCGCCGTCCTTCGGCAACGGTCCGTTCCGCAACGTCATCTGCCTGTCCGTCAATGATGCGGTCCTGCACGGGCTGCCCCACGACTACGTGCTGCGGGACGGAGACGTCCTGAGCATGGACCTCGCCGTCGGAATCGACGGCTGGGTGGCCGACTCGGCCCGGACCGTCGTGGTGGGCACGCCGGACGATGCCGACCTGCGGATCATCCGCGCGACTGAGGAGGCGCTCGAGGCCGGCATCCGGGCCGCCCAGCCGGGGAACCGGCTGGGTGACATCTCGGCCGCGATCGGGGCCGTCGCCCACGACTACGGCTATCCCGTCAACACCGAGTTCGGCGGTCACGGGCTCGGCCGGACCATGCACGAGAGCCCGCACGTCCCCAACCGGGGCCGTGCGGGCCGCGGCATGAGGCTCGAGCCGGGCCTGACCATCGCACTCGAGCCCTGGCTGGCCCGCACGACCGGCCAGATCGTCTTCGACCC